>CAZCTN010000017.1:46038-65083 GCA_964501655.1 uncultured Syntrophomonas sp. | reverse complement strand
GAACATCAAATGGAGCACCAGTTCTATGAAAAAGCGAATATAACGGGAATTCAGGCAGGTGGTCAATAAGTTCGAATCTTATACGGCCCACCATATAAGACAGCTTGAAGTCCCGATATATCGGGACTTTTAAGTTTTTCTGATAAGATATTACGGGCAGTCCTTTTTCGTAGCACGCTAAAATATAGCCGTTTATTGATAAGCAGATGTGAATATGAGGAACATGGACGGAAAATTAAAACCACACCACCAGAACCTTCACTTTGGCCTTGGGACAGGAATTAATAAATTGGCGGCGAAGTACATGAGGAGAAGATTGGTTTTCAGAGGCATGAGAAAGAAAATGCCAATATCGGCGGAGTAAGTTGAATCATGACAAATAACGGAGGAAAGGCAATGAAATACCTGGTGATAGGAGCCGGTGGTACCGGTGGAAGTATCGGGGCATTTATGACCGAAGCGGGCAAAGATGTAACAGTAATTGCCCGTGGACAGCATTTAAAGGCCATACAGGAGAATGGTTTGCAGATGGAGACTACAATAAAAGGCAATTACACCGTTTATCCCATGCAGGCCTGGGATATGGAGCATTATCATGAACAGCCGGATGTAATTTTCAACTGTGTGAAAGGTTATTCCCTGGAGGAGACCATTCCTTTTATTAAAAGAGTGGCTCATAAAGATACGGTAGTGATCCCTATACTGAACATCTACGGTACCGGGGGCAGGATGCAGGAACTGCTGCCCCATCTACTGGTTACAGATGGATGTATCTACATAGCTGCTGAGATTAAAGAGCCCGGCACTATCCTGCAAAAAGGGAATATTTTTCGGGTGGTATATGGAGTCAGAAAGCCGGAGGAGTACCGCCCGGTTCTGGAACAGGTAGCTGCTGATTTGCAAGACAGCGCCATCACCGCTGTACTATCAGATGATATCAGGCGAGATGCGCTGCAGAAATTTACCTTTGTGTCCGCGATGGGTGCCTGCGGGGTATATTACGATATCAATGCCGGAGCAGCTCAGCAGGAAGGAAAAGAAAGGGATACATTTATTACCCTTATGCACGAGATCGAGGCATTGGCAGAGGCTATGGGCATCCACCTTGCTGTCGATATAGTGAAAACCAACCTGGCAATCCTGGATAATCTGTCTCCTGCGGCTAATGCTTCCCTGCAGAGGGATTTAAAACAAGGGAAGGATTCTGAGCTGGACGGCCTCGTTTTTGAAGTAGTGCGTCTAGGCAGAAAATATGGTGTGCAGCTCCCCACTTATGAGATGATGGCAGAAAAACTAGGATTTAAAGACTGAACTTGACTGACTTCCGGTATTCACCCGGAAACGGCCTTGGTATTTCTTGAATAAGGCTGTAAATACGGAAAGGTCTCTGTGCTCTTCTGCATAAATGCCCCTTGATCTATATCTACTCCCAGAATGGTTGACAGCGACTAATTCTGGAATATTATTTCTGTTGAATTTTTTGCCAGGAGTGCTATTATATTTTTTGGTTTTATTTTTTAGTAAAATATATATATAGCATATTTGTTGAATCGAGGAGGACTTGTACAGATGTTGACGAGCAAACTGCGTTGGTTCTTAATAATGGTGGCAATAGCTGTAATATTCTTGCTCCCTATCGTAAAATACAATCCCTATTTATCGGTTGCTCTTTGGTTTATAGGTTTGGGTGTGATTATTATGGCATTTATCCAATCCTTGCTCAATCAAATCAAATTCACCAGGATGCATTAAAGCCCCGCAAATCCAAAGCAGAGTAATACATACTTGAACGGTAATTCAGGCAGGCCAGGCAGGCCTGCTTTTTTACTGAAAAAATGCCGTAAATAGCAGTATTTTCAAGGCTTGTATGATTGAATAATGATTTTCCGGCAAACATATAATATATTAACTTTTCAATGGAGGCCGGATTATGATTTACGAATTTAAGGTAGCAACGGCCCATAATACCAATAGTTTTCTACAAGAGTTGGATAATCGTTTGAGATGGATCAAGCAGAGGGGATATGAATTAAAGATAGAGATCAATCTCCTGCCTTCCTCAGGATATCCGACGGGTGTTAAGCTTTTATCTTTTTTCCTTCATGGAAGTGAGGGGCAGGATTCTACCTTTAGGAACGAAGATATCATTTATATATTCAAGCACCAGATGGCAGAGGTATTAGCAGAGCATATAGTCAACGACTGGGAATCAAGACTGATTTGGAGGGAAATAAGCAAAACATACCGCAAATTCAGTCCCGATGATAAACAATCGCTCTATATCAAATCAGATGATTTCTTGAGCCGTTGTCATAACAATGAAAGCATGAATATGCTGATGAACTTCGGCCGAAAAAATCGGATTTCTCATCGCCTGTTGGAGCATATCAACCAGAGTGAGTTCCTGGTGGTGGAAGGATTTATCAACTTCTGCCTGCGTGACTATCTTACCGAGATTAAGTTTGCCGTGGAGGTAGCGGCAGAAGAATTAAAAAATGAAAAAGAATATAATGATTTTGTTAATCTGTTAAGATATTTTGTGGATACTCAGGCTCCGCGGGTAAAAGAGGTAAATCTCTTGCTGGGCCATAACGGTCTGTTTTATCTGTGGGATCATACCGGCTGCAAGATCGAGGAGCAGTACATGCAGCATTACCTGGACGATTTGCTGCTGGATGACGTCAGCCTGGATGACCTGCTGGTCAGTATTTTGATTACTATTGCTCCCCGGAAGATAATAATTCACAATGCGGCGGAACTTCCCCGCAATGAATCAATGGAGATTATAAAAAAGGTATTTGAGGATAAGATTGTGTTCTGCCGCGGCTGTAAAAAATGTTCTCGTTATCTGTGCGAAATAGAGCCAGGCGGTAAAGGCAAATAACCCCCACTCCATCAGTCTCTGCCCCCCTGCCGGTCAGGGGGGATTCCTTTTTGTCCCCAGTTAGCAGATACAAGAATTTGCGGTAATTGTCAAAGTTTGATATATTTTTCGTAATAGAAAAATAGGGGATCAAAATGTATCAATTAATAGCTGTTCCAATCATCAGTGCTTTTATTGGCTATGTAACCAATGTGGTAGCCATTAAACTGCTTTTCTGGCCGAAACAGCCGGTAAACTGCGGGTTGTTTGAATTGTATGGAGTGCTGCCCAAGCGCCGGGGGGATATTGCCGACAGTATTGGAGCCATTGTAGAAAATCAGCTTTTGTCCCTGGATGATATATTTTCCAGAATTGATACCCCCGAGGTTCGCGAAACTCTGGTTAACCGGATAATGGAGATAATCAAAACCAGGGTAGCTAGTGCTGTTCCTGGTTTTGTTCCCGGTAAAATAGCCAACATGGTAGGAAGCAGCGTGGACCGGGTTCTGCGCCAGGAAGCAGAAGAGATTATCCGGCAGGTGATGAGAGCCAGCCAGGCTTATTTAAACGAAGAAATTCATATTAAGAAGATAGTGGAAGACAAGATAAATGAACTGGATATTCAGCAGTTGGAGGATATGGTAAGAAAGGTCTCATCCACCGAGTTAAGATTTATAGAGATACTGGGGGGAGTCCTGGGATTTATGATAGGAATCATCCAGATTACTATTCTGCTGGTATTTCCTCTTTAAGATTATGATGTGTTCAGGAGGTAAAAGAGATGGTGGCAATTAAATTAAAAGATGGCGGGCAGAGAGAGTACCCGAAGGGCATCAGTCTGCTGCAGGTGGCGGAAGATATCAGCAAAAAGCTGGCCCAAAATGCGGTAGTGGCTAAATTCAATGGGCAGTTAAGGGATCTCAATACTGAGATTACCCAAGATGGCATGTTGGAACTGCTTGACTTCAATGAAACTGAAGCTATGGATGTTTATCGGCATTCTTCGTCTCATGTTATGGCCCAGGCTGTTCAGAGACTGTGGCCGGAAACCCGGCTAGCTATAGGGCCGGCCATTGACAAGGGTTTTTATTATGATTTTGATAGTGAACATATCTTTACCCCTGATGATTTCAAAGATATCGAAGAAGAGATGAACCAGATAATCAAGGCCGATTACCCCATAGTGAGAAGAGAACTCAGCCGGGAGGAGGCTATGGAGTTCTTTCGGGAGCGTAATGAAACGTATAAGGTGGAACTGATTCAGGACCTGCCGGAAGACGCGGTTATAAGTCTTTACCAGCAGGGAGAGTTTGTTGACTTATGTGCCGGACCTCATGTACCCTCTACCGGCAGGCTGAAGGCGATAAAACTGATGAGCCTGGCCGGTGCTTACTGGAGGGGCAGTGAGGCTAACCAGATGCTGCAAAGGATATATGCTACTTCCTTCCCCAAAAAGAGCATGCTGGATGACTACCTGCATAAACTGGAGGAGGCTAAAAGACGAGACCATCGTCGTTTGGGCCGGGAGTTGGGTTTATTTGTGGTTCTCGATGAAGGCCCGGGTTTTCCGTTTTTTCTGCCCCGGGGAATGATATTGCGCAATGAACTGGAAAAGTTCTGGCGGGAAGAGCATGCCCGGGCCGGTTACCAGGAAATCAGGACTCCTATCATACTTAACCGCCAGTTATGGGAGCAGTCAGGACACTGGGACCACTATAAAGAAAACATGTACTTTACTAAGATAGATGAGGCCGATTATGCCGTCAAACCGATGAATTGTCCCGGGGGGATGCTTGTCTACAAGCAGGGCATTCACAGCTATCGTGATCTGCCCCTGAGAATGGGCGAGATGGGCCTGGTCCACCGGCATGAGATGTCAGGAGTGTTGCACGGCCTAATGCGGGTAAGAGCCTTTACCCAGGATGATGCCCATATCTTTATGCTGCCGGAGCAGGTAATTGATGAGATTAAAGGAGTTATTGATCTGGTGGATCGTTTTTACTCTTTATTTGGGTTTCCTTACCATGTAGAGGTTTCTACCCGGCCGGAAAAGGCTATGGGTTCTGAGGAAATGTGGGAGGTGGCCACCAATGCCCTGCAGCAGGCTCTGGAAGAAAAGGGCATGAAGTACCGGATTAATGAGGGAGATGGAGCTTTTTACGGTCCCAAGATAGATTTCCATCTGCAGGATTCTCTGGATCGGACCTGGCAGTGCGGGACGATCCAACTGGATTTCCAGATGCCGGAGAAGTTTGATTTGGTTTATGTAGGGGAAGACGGGGAAAAGCACCGGCCGGTCATGGTGCACCGGGTAATCTATGGCAGTATTGAACGTTTTATCGGTATACTGACTGAACATTTCGCGGGAGCATTCCCGGCCTGGCTGGCACCGGTACAAGTAAGGGTACTGCCGATTACTGACCGCAATCATGAATATGCCATGCAGGTGGCAGAAGAGCTGAAGGCCGAGGGAATCAGGGCTGAGGCCGACCTGCGCAGCGAGAAAACCGGCTATAAGATAAGAGAGGGACAGATGCAGAAGATACCTTATCTGCTTATCATAGGGGATAAAGAAGTAGAAGCCGGTACGGTAGCAGTACGGCATCGTCGGGAAGGCGACCTGGGGCCGGCCAGCAGGGCTGATTTTAGGGATCGGCTGTTGGCAGAAATCCGGGAAAAGCTGAATAGATAGCATTGCATCTGCCCATTATTTGTGCTATACTCCTAAATGTACTAAGCAGGAGCTTGGCTTCTCACCTTGCGGCGCAGGCTGTCAGGTAATGATTTAACTCGGACCAGGGTGTATGGCAGGTAGTATATGATTTTGGCCGATGGTTAATGATTTGGAAGCAGGCTTTGCAGCCTGCTTTTATATTTTTCGGGAGGTGAACTTCTTATCAGCAAGGATTGGAGAGTTAACGAGGAAATTCGAGCAAGGGAAGTCCGGCTAATCAGCGAAACGGGCGAGCAGTTGGGGATTGTTCCGTTTCGTGAAGCGCTGGAATTGTCCGAACAAAAACAGCTGGATCTGGTGGAGATAGCTCCATCTGCCAAGCCGCCAGTTTGCCGGTTGATGGATTATGGGAAATTCAAATTTGAGCAAAGCAAAAGGGAAAAGGAATCCCGTAAAAAGCAAAAGATTGTTTCGGTCAAAGAAGTAAAGATGCGTCCTAATATCGAGGAACACGATTTCCAGGTGAAAGCAAAAAATGCCAGGAAGTTTCTCGGCGCCGGGGATAAAGTCAAAGTAACGATTATGTTCCGGGGGCGGCAGATTACTCATCCTGAACTAGGCGAGCGTCTATGCATAAAACTGGCCGAACAGTTGTCGGATATTTCCTCGGTTGAAAAACATCCAAAAATTGAGGGAAGAAATATGGTATCTATACTGGTGCCCAGACTGGAGCCCGAGAAGAGCAAAAAGGAGGAAGAAACTGATGCCTAAAATGAAAACCCATCGCGGGGCTGCCAAGAGATTTAAGAAAACCGGCAGTGGTAAAATAAAAAGAGCCAAAGCTTATGCCAGCCATCTTTTAGGGGGAAAGAGTCCCAAGAGAAAAAGAAAACTGCGTAAATCTGGCCTGGTAAGCGAGCAGGAAAACAAACGCATTTCCAATTTGATTCAGTAAATTATAGTGGGAGGTTGTTACGATGCCAAGGGTTAAACGTGGCGTGACTTCACATAGAAGACACAAAAAGATTTTAAAGATGGCCAAAGGTTACCGGGGGGCCAAATCCAAGCTTTACCGGGTGGCGAATCAGCAGGTAATGAAATCCGGTCAATATGCCTATATCCATCGGAAGCTGAAGAAGCGGGACTTTCGCAAACTATGGATAGCACGTATAAACGCAGCGGCCAGGAACAATGGTACTACTTACAGCAGGATGGTACACGGATTGAAGGTGGCCGGGGTAGATATTAACCGGAAAATGCTGGCCGAATTAGCTGTCAGCGATCCGCAGGGCTTTACCAAACTGGCCGAACTTGCCAAAAGCGCGGCAAATAATTAATAGTTCGCAAAAAAAGTATGGTAACCACCATACTTTTTATTTTAACCAGGGTGGTTGAGAGGATGAAGGAAATAAAGTCCAGGGATAATCAAAAAATTCGTGATGCTGCCCGTCTTAAGGAGCAGAAGTACCGGCATCGGGAACAGATGTTTCTCATAGAAGGCCGGATAATGTTTTCTGAAGCCATAGAGGCGGAGCAGGAGTTGCTTCGCGTATTTGTAGACAAGGCGGGAGCAGAGCGTTACCTGGATGAATATAGGAAGAGTCGGGGCGTTGAGTGGATAAAGGTTGATTCGGCCTTGATCAGGTATATATGTGACACTCAGACTCCTCAGGGCATAGTGGCCGTAGCCAGGATTCCACAGTGGGATTTAAACGGGTTGCTGCAGGAAAAAGGATTGTGGCTGTATCTGGATGGGATTGCCGATCCTGGCAATATGGGTACCATTCTCCGTACAGCCTGGGCTTTTGGAGTGAATGGGGTGATGTTGAGCCCGGGGTGTGTTGACCCATTGAATCCCAAAGTGGTCAGATCCACCATGGGGGCAGTATTCAACCTGCCGGTATCAGTTGATGTATCGGCTGAGAATTTGAGCAGGATAAAGGAACATGGATATAGACTGCTGGCCAGTTCCCTGCAAGGTGATATTGAATTGAAAGACCTGGACTTATCCGGCTCGGTTATTGTAGTTATTGGCAGTGAAGCCCGGGGCGTAAGCAGCCGAATAGTTAATATCGCGGATAGCTCTTTTAAAATTCCAATAAATACTCGGGTTGATTCTTTAAATGCAGGTGTAGCCTGTGGTATAATTGTTTATGAAGCAGGTAAACAAAGAGGAAGCGGTAACTTGTATCACCAGTGCTGATATTTTCTGGAATGACTGAAGTCATGGCAATGAGAGTGGAGGGTGAACCCATGATGATAGCTCAGGCGGATTTTTACTGGCAGCTATTCGAAACATCTGGATGCATCGCCTATTATCTATTGTATAGAATGATAGTTACCCAATAGTAATATACTAAATGCTATGAACAGGACAAGTAAACTGTGGCATAATATCCCATCAGGGAGGGTGTATCAGCGACTGGAAGTACAGCCAGGGATTGCGCAGGAGAATTCACCTGGGAGCAGTGGATTGAAACAGCAGTAGGTTTTACCGGTTGCCGCCGTTAAAGGTAATGAGTGAATCAGGCCTAGCCTGATTAATTTGGGTGGTACCACGGAACATGGCTTTCGTCCCTTGGGGACAAAGCTTTTTTTATTTTCTGCCAGGAAGGATGTTGAAGCATGTTGAGCAAATTACAGGAAATCAAGGATCGGGCCGAGGCAATGCTGCAGGAGGCAGCCAGTATCGAAAAACTGAACGATTTGAGAGTTAGAACCTTGGGCCGAAAGGGAGAAATTACCTTGCTGCTCAGATCCCTGAAAGAATTGAGCCCGGAAGAAAAAGCTGCCCTGGGTCAGGCGGCCAATCAGTTTAAAACCCAATTGGAAGATATGATCAGCAAGAAAACTGAAGAGTTGAAACAGCTGGAACTGCAGCAACGGCTTGAAGCGGAGATAATCGATGTTACCTTGCCCGGGCTGCCGTTAATGAGAGGCAGCAAGCACCCTTTAACCCGGATTTATGAAGAAATAAGGGATATTTTCATCGGCATGGGATTTAATGTAGCGGAGGGGCCCGAGATAGAACTGGATTATTACAACTTCGAAGCCCTTAATATGCCCCGAAACCATCCCGCCCGGGATATGCAGGATACTTTTTATATCAATGAAGATGTAGTCCTGCGCACCCATACCTCGCCGGTTCAGGTGCGCACCATGGAAAAGCTGGCTCCCGGGCTGCCGGTGAGAATAATTGTCCCGGGCAAAGTGTATCGCAAGGATGATGATGCCACCCATTCACCCATGTTCCAGCAGGTTGAAGGCCTGGTGCTGGACAGCAGAATCACTCTGGCCGATTTGAAGGGCACCTTGATGAAATTTGCCCGGGAGATGTTTGATGAGGATTTAAAGGTGCGGTTCAGGCCCAGCTATTTCCCCTTCACGGAACCCAGTGCGGAGATGGATATTTCCTGTGTCATGTGCAAGGGAGCAGGATGCAGAGTTTGTTCCCAGACTGGCTGGCTGGAGATTTTAGGTTCAGGAATGGTAAACCCCAGAGTGCTGGAATACGGCGGCTATGATCCGGAAAAAGTAACCGGATTTGCATTTGGCATGGGTATTGAAAGGATTGCCATGCTCAAATACGGCATTAACGATCTGCGTTTATTCTTTGACAATGACCGCAGATTCTTAAGGCAGTTTTAGGAGGTAGGAGTATGGGAGTATCAATTAACTGGCTGAATAAATATGTGGATATAGATTGGACCCCGGAGGAACTGGCTCATCGGCTGACAATGGCCGGAATAGCCATCGAGGGGGTTGAAGAAGCAGGTTCCGATTCTATCCTGGAGCTGGATTTGACCCCGAACCGGGGTGATTGCCTGGGCTTGATAAATCTGGCCCGGGAGGTATCGGCCCTGAACGGCAAGGAACTGAGGATACCCTCGGCAGATCTGGCGGAAAACCGGGAGAATATCGATGACTATATAAAAGTTGAAATAGCCGCGCCTGATCTGTGTCCCCGCTATGCGGCCCGGGTGGTAAAAAACGTAGAAGTGAAACCATCACCGGAATGGATGCAAAATGCTCTTTTGAGTGCCGGCATTCGTCCCATAAGCAATATTGTAGATGTGACCAACTATGTGATGCTGGAAACCAACCAGCCTTTGCATGCCTTCGATTATGATTTGCTGAGCAAAGAGAAAAGGATACTAGTTCGCCGGGCAGAATATCAGGAGAATTTAACCACACTGGATGGAACGGAAAGGGAATTGGACCTGGACAGTCTGGTAATAACTGATGGGATCAGACCGGTTGCCCTAGCTGGAATTATGGGCGGTTTGAATACCGAAATAAGAGATCATACCCGGATGGTTTTGATCGAGTCAGCCAATTTCCTTAACACCAATATCCGAAGGACTTCGAAGAAACAAGGTTTAAAGAGCGATTCGTCGGTTCGCTTTGAAAAAGGAGTGGACCCCAATGGGGTTATATATGCGGTTAACCGGGCTGCCTGGCTTATACAGGAAATCGCCGGGGGAGAGGCAGTAAAAGGTATATGTGATGTATACCCGGGGCAAAAAGAGGCCTTGAAGGTTAACCTGAGACCGGACCGGGTAAATTATCTGCTGGGAACAGAAATAAGCTCCGGGGAAATAAAGGATATTCTCAGCCGCCTGCAGTTCAAGATCAAGGATAAAAAGAACTACTTGGAAGTCGAGGTGCCCTCCTATCGGCCAGATATAACCATGGAAGCAGACTTGATCGAGGAGGTGGCCCGGCTCTATGGTTACAGCAATATCCCCGATACCCTGCCACTGACTGCAAATTCCGGAGGGCTGACGGAATATCAGCGTTTCCGGGATCAAATCAAGGAGATAATGGCTTCGTATTGCTACGAGGTGATAAATTACAGCTTTATCAGTCCCCAGTTTCATGATCGTATTATGTGCCCGGCCGGACACCCTCTGGGCCAGGTTATACAAGTAGCCAACCCCCTGTCTGAAGAGCAGAGTGTTATGCGTACGTTGTTGATGCCCGGTTTACTGGAAAATATAAGCAAAAATCTGGCCCGGCGCAATCAGAATCTCAACTTTTTTGAAATGGGAGCAGTATATTATCCCTCCCATGACCGGCTGCCGGATGAAAAACTGAAACTGGGAGCGGCAGTGACCGGGCGGGTTGAATTGAACTGGCTGAAGAACCAGGTTCCCATGGACTTTTATTACCTGAAAGGTATAGTTGAAATCCTGTTCCGGGAAACAGGAATCAGGGATTACCGCTTTGAAGCTTACCAGGCGGCAGGTTATCATCCGGGAAGAGCCGCGCGGATTCTCTGCCGGGATCAGGAAATAGGCATCATAGGAGAGGTGCATCCCCAGGTTCTGGAAAACTTTGAGATCAATGATTCGGCCTGTGTCTTTGAACTGGACGTTGATACCCTGTTCAGGCTCAGGGAAAAGAAAGTGATGATGGAACAAATTGCCAAGTATCCTGCAGTGGAGCGGGACATTGCCGTACTGCTGAAAAATGAGGTTAAAGCTGCCCAGGCTATCCAGGTTATAAAAGATTCTGCCTCCGGCCTTTTGCAGGAGGTGACGGTTTTCGATATCTATACCGGTGACCAGGTGCCGCAAGGTTACAAGAGTACGGCTTTCCGGCTGACTTTTCAATCCATGGAGCGCACCCTGGTAGAAGCGGAGATTAATGTTCTGGTAGAGACTATTCTGAATAATCTGGATAAAGAGCTGCAGGCCCGGTTAAGATAAGAACTCAGCAAAGATAATAGTTATACCTCCTGTCTGAATAGGCGGAGGTATTTTTATTTGTGCTAAGACCTTGCGGTACATGAATAAGCAGTAGATTAAACACATAAATATTCAAAGAGGCTGGAATATGAAGCAACTGCCGGAAAGGAGGGGGGAAAGATAAGGGAAGCAGGAAAAGGCTGTTTGGTACTGCAGGAGGCTAGTTTATTGGATATATCAGGGCATGGGCGGGTAGCTATAGAAAAGATCATCACCAACGAGACGGAACCGGAAGAGATAAGGCTGTCTTACGCGGAAAAGAACAGCAAAGGGTTTTTCCAGACCACCTCCAGACCTCTGGAAGCAGTTGAAGATGATATATATGAGTTAATTAAAATGGGGATAGAAAACCGGATTATCTCAGCGGTTCTGCAGGCCGGGTTAAAAACCGTAATCCGCAGCATCGAGCCCGGGAGGCAATCGGTGAAAGCCCTTTACACATCTCCCGGCTGTGATGTTTATGCCCGGGCTGAATGCTATAATGCTGATCATATACTTAGTGTTGAGAGAATATTTCTGCCGGGTATTAACTTATTTACTCTGCGCTTTTCCATGGGGCAGAAGGATCTAAATGGAATACGGAGGATGATCCCGGCTCCTCCCCATATGAGAGAAGAAGATTTTCTGTACCTATTTCAGGCTGGCTTGAGGGAGGGTGTCTTCAGCAAAGTATTCACCGCTGCCGTTCTAAGCATCCTCTAAGGCTCATGGATTAACTTATGGGCATACATAATAGCTCGAGCTATGGCTACAATAAATAATATAATACCGCCGAATGAGGAAATTGATTATGGTACAATTCAACAAAAAACTCGTCCGGAGGGTTCAGTTCCTGGCAGTCATCACCATTGCCGCCGCTATATTAATACTTGCTCTGTGGTCGGCAGACCTGGCGGTTAACGGCAATCGCTCCAGTTTTGATATGATTGACGTACAAGAATACATACCTGGAATAGCCGTGGAACTCAAATACTCAAGCGTGGATAATGTCTTTGGTGAGGCAGTATATGAGAGCAACAGAGCCTATTTAAGGAGGGGAACGGCAGAAAAGCTCAGGGCGGCCCAGGAGGATTTTCAGGACCGGGGTTTGAGCTTGAAATTATGGGATGCCTATCGACCTCCATCGGCTCAGTTCAAATTATGGGAGATAATGCCGGACCGGCGTTTTGTTGCTAATCCCTATGAAGGTTTTTCCTATCACTCCCGGGGAGTGGCGGTTGATGTGACCCTGCTGGACCAGGACGGCCGGGAATTGTCGATGCCCAGCGCCTTTGATGATTTCACCCCTCGGGCTGATCGGGATTACAGCGATGTAAGCAGTGAGCAGATGGATAATGCCCGGCTATTGGAGAAGGTGATGGAAAAGCATGGCTTTAGAAGTATTTATTATGAATGGTGGCACTTTACGGACCAGAACCGGGACGGCTATCCAGTAATAAATCAAGATGAATTCGATGCTTAAACTTCCTGGCAGTAATTGGCGAAAGGAATATCTTTAGGAATTGTCGAATATTATGTATAGGAAACCATTGCAGCACGGAGCGAGGGACTGCGGTTCCATCCGTAAAAGAGGGCGAGAGGCCCTCTTTTCTATTGCTTCCCTCCGATGAAGTAATAAAGTAACTCAGGGGCACCTAGAAACTGCCTATTAATAATGTCACAAGAAAAATTCGATTATATTATATAATGTTATATACAAGGGTATTGAGGAGGTTGTGAAAATGGGGGAAGTTTTACATGACAGACTACAGATAAATATAAAAGGTATGGGTTATTATGCGGTAGAGATGAACAGCACTGCCCTTGACCTGGTTAATAGCCTTAAAGAGCAATTACTCTACCCGGTGGTAGCACTGGCGGTCAATAATGATCTAAAGGATTTGGATTACGTATTTACCCGGCCCTGTCAGGTGAAATTGTTGGATTTAAGCACCGAGATAGGGTTTCGGATTTATCGCCGGGGAGTGGTTTTCCTGCTGCTGAAAGCCTGCCGGGAACTTTATCCGGAGACCCAGATGGTAATCAAGCATTCACTGTCCAATGGATTATACTGTGAATTGCTGGACAAGATACTTAACGATCAGGAGATAGCCCGGATACAGAAGCGCATGCGCGAACTGGCAGTTCTGGATATGCCTATCAACAAGACCGTGGTCCAGCGGGAACAGGCTGCATATATTTATGAAAAGCAGGGCATGATGGATAAGATCAAGCTGCTGCAGTTCAGGGAAAAGCAAGTAGTTCACATGTATGAACTGGATGGCTATTATGAATACTTTTACGGTCATATGGTACCCAATACCGGCATGCTGGATAATTTTCGGGTAATAAACTACCCTCCGGGATTGATCCTGCAAACGCCGGAAAGAAATAATCCCAGGGTTATCGAGCCATTTATCGACCAAAGAAAGCTGTTCAGCATCTATTCGGAAGCTAAAGAGTGGGGTCAAATGATGGGGACGCCTCATGTAGCAGCCTTGAATGATATTATTGAAAACCATGATATAGTCGATCTGATCAGGATTAATGAAGCTCTGCATGAGAAGAAAATCGCCTCTATTGCGGATATGATTGGTCAAAATAGTATGATCCGCCTGATTCTGATAGCCGGACCATCTTCTTCCGGCAAAACTACCTTTGCGCAAAGACTTATGATACAGCTGCGAGTCAATGGGCTGAACCCGGTTATGGTTTCCATGGACAACTATTTTGTTAACCGGGAAGATACCCCCCTGGACGAAAACGGTGAGCTGGATTTTGAGTCTATAGAAGCACTGAAACTGGACCTGTTCAATGATCATCTGATCAGACTGATCAGAGGAGAACAAGTGCAGGTACCCATATTCAACTTTAAGACCGGTTACTCGGAAGAAAACGGGGTGTCAACCAAGATACCCCTGGGGCAGCCGATCATAGTGGAAGGCATACATGGTTTGAATGATCAACTAACCCGGAGTATTCCTGGGGAACAGAAATTTAAAATCTATATCAGCGCCCTTACTCAGCTGAACATTGATTATTCCAATAGGATTCCCACTACCGATTGCCGCTTGCTGCGCAGAATAATCAGGGATGCCCGCACCCGAGGGCATGGAACTAGAGAAACCTTGAATCGCTGGCCTTCAGTCAGACGAGGAGAGTTGAAAAACATCTTTCCCTTTCAGGAAAATGCCGATGTGATGTTTAATTCCTCTCTGGTTTATGAGCTGGCAGTTATCAAGAAATATGCAGCTCCGCTGTTGATGGATATTGGTCCCGGCGAACCAGAATACATTGAGGCTCAGCGATTAAGCAAGTTTCTCACTTACTTCCGTGATGTTTCCTCAGAACCCATACCGCCTAACTCCATACTAAGAGAATTTATAGGCGGGAGCTGGTTCCACCATTAGGGCAAGGGGACACATCAAGATGAAAACCTTAGGGGGTTTAGTCCATTTTGCGGATAACGGGCTGCCAGGATGAGGATCTCAGACCAGGGAATGGGTCCCCAGCCTTGGGGTATCTGCTTGCAGGAGTGTCCCATGTAAAGAATTGACGGGTAAGGTGTAAATTTAATGTAACAGGTATTTAACTTAAGGATATTTAGGTTTAACATAAGTATCATACCTGATTACGAGGTGAGAAAATGAAAAGAAAGATACTGGTGGTTGATGATGAGGAATCACTGGTCAGGCTGATAACCTATAATCTCAACAAAGAGGGATTCAACACAGTTTGCGCTTATGATGGCAGTGAAGTGGCCCGCTTGATAGAAAAGGAAAACCCGGATCTGCTCATTCTGGACTTGATGCTGCCGGAAAAAGGCGGCTTGGAAGTATGCCAGGAGATCCGCACCAGCGGAAGCCGCATCCCGATTATAATGCTTACCGCCCGTGATGAAGAACTGGATCGCGTCCTGGGATTGGAACTGGGAGCAGATGATTATGTGACCAAACCCTTCAGTGTTCGCGAACTGGTAGCCCGGGTAAAAGCAGTTTTAAGGCGCAACCTGGGAGCAGAAGCAGCAGAAGAAAGCCGGAGCGACTCCGTGCAAGCCGGGCCCTTCCTGGTTAAACCCGAAAGCTATGAAATATATTTTCGCGGCCAGTTACTGGATCTCACCTTGAAGGAATATGAACTGCTGGATATACTGATTCGCAACCGGGGACGGGTGATGAAAAGAGATTACCTGCTGGAATTGTTATGGGACTACTCGGAAAGTGTTAATACCAGGGTGCTGGATGTACATATCAGCAAGTTAAGGGACAAGATAGAGCAGGACTCCAAGAATCCCCGGTATATAAAAACTGTGCGAGGATTAGGATACAAGCTGGAGGCTGATAAGGATGAGTAAATCCATCGGAAAGAAGCTAACCAGAACTTATCTGTTGATGATAATGCTTATTCTCCTGGCTATTATAGCTATCTTGAGCGTGACCCTTCGCCAGTACTATCTGGAAAACGCCCAGAACCACCTGGAACGTGAGACCAGGCTGGCAGTATCGATGCTGGAGAATCAGGGAATAGACCCCCAAAGCATTGATTATTTGGATCATATAAGCCATATGGTGGCTGACAGCATCGATGCCCGGGTAACCATAGTTGATACGGAAGGAGAAGTTCTGGCTGATTCCATGTATGATGAGAGTCAGCTGGGTCCCCATAATAGCCGTCCGGAAATATTCCAGGCCCTGCAGGGGGGGACCGGAGTATCCATCCGCTATAGTGACACCGAGGGGCAGCAGATGGTATATGTGGCCCTGCCCTTTGCAACTCCAGATATGCAGGGAGTAGTACGATTAGCTCGTTCTTTGGAAGAAGTAGAGGCGGTGCATTATCATGTTTTGCTGTTGATTCTGCTAGCCATTGTGCTGATTGGAGTTATTGCGGGGATAATAAGCACTCATCTGGCAGCCAATTTAACCCGGCCCTTAAGAGAATTGACCTCAGCAGTGGAGGAAATAGCCCGGGGTGATTTGAACAAGAGGATATCGTACTGGTCGGATGATGAACTGGGTATGTTGGCATCAGCGGTTAACAATATGGCCAGCGAGATGGACAAAACCCTGACCGAGATTTCTGCTGTCAATGATCGCATGGAGCTAGTACTAAAAAATACCGTAAATGGGATTATCATGGTGGATCTGGAAGCGAGGATTACCTACGCTAACCCGAAGGCCGCTAAACTATTGGCTATGGGCAATCAGTACCAGGGGAAAAAGCATGTTGAAGTGATCAATAATTATGATCTGCTGCAGGCCATAGACGAGGTAAGAAGAATGCTGCAGCCGGTGCGCAAGGAGATACAGATCTATACCCCGGCCCAAAAACAAATTGAAGCCAATGTTCTTCCCCTTTGCAAAGATCTACCCCAAAAATTAGGCGGGGTACTGGTAGTATTAAATGATATAACTGAATTAAAGCGATTGGAACAAGTGCGAAGGGATTTCGTAGCTAATGTTTCCCACGAGTTGAAGACGCCGGTAGCGAGTATAAGCGGATTTGCAGAAACCTTGATGAACGAGAGCGAACATAATTCCCCGAATGTAAGGGAGTTCTCCCAAATTATTTATCATGAAGCGGTAAGACTGACCAGGCTGATCAATCGCTTGCTGGATCTGTCACGTCTGGAATCTGGGAAATCCGGGCTGAATATCAGGAATGTGGATATGGTTCGTTTAATCGAGGACGCAGTGGAATTAGTTGAAAGGGACAGCGGTGCATCAGAAATTAATATCATCAAACCGGCCGGTCAAGTGCTGGTTGAATGCGACCGGGAATTGATCGTACAGGTCTTATTCAATCTTCTGGATAATGCCCTGACCTACAGCCCTGAAGGCGAAGCAATAACTATAGTCCTTAAGGAGGAGAGCGATAGGGTGCGGGTAGAGGTTATCGACCGGGGAGAAGGGATACCGGAAAAAGAAGCAGCCCGGATCTTTGAACGTTTCTACCGGGTAGATAAAGCCCGATCACGTAAAACAGGAGGTACCGGCCTGGGTCTATCCATAGTGAAACATCTGGTAGAGAACCACAATGGTAATACCGGAGTTGACAGCACCCCTGGCCAGGGTTCCACCTTCTATTTTTTAATCCCCAAGAAACAAAAATAGTAGCCAGGGAAATCTGCTTCATTCAGAAGAAAACCAGAAGAGAGCCAGTCAGATGCATAGGCTGTTTAACCCTAGTGTTGTGCGGTTAAACAGCCTATGCATCTGACTGGCTCTTTTACCCACCAGAGCTTCCTATGATTGGGTTTACATACTTTTAACCGAATAAACATGGTGTTTTTACCAGGCCATGAATGGCAATTAACATGGCAGTGTTAAATTTAGAGCAGTAAAAAGTTAAATAAAACGCAATTTAAGGAGGAAAGAGTCTATGTTCAAGTGGAGAAGGTTTATAAGTGTTCTTATAGCGGGAGTTATGCTGCTGGGGATATGGGCTGCAGCGGGATGCGGCAGCAAGCAGGATGATGACCGTCAGCCGGGGGAGCAAATTAACCAGGAACTAAGCGGCAAATTGATTATTGCCGGTTCTACTTCCGTACAGCCCTTTAGTGAGGTATTGGCCGAGGAATTCATGGCTGCCCACCCTCAGGTGGAAATCAATGTACAGGGTGGCGGATCGAGCCAGGGAGTGACCGCAGCTGTTTCCGGAGCGGCCGATATCGGCGCTGCATCCCGGGGTATTAAAGATGAGGAAATGGCCGAAAATCCTGATCTGGTAGTAACGCAGATAGCCATGGATGGAGTAGCCATAGTAGTTCATCCTTCTAGCCCAATTAAAGATATTACCATGGAAGATGTTAAAAACATTTATATAGGCAATATCAAAAACTGGAAAGAGTTAGGAGGACAGGACAGGCCGATAACCGTGGTCAGCAGGGAAGAGGGTTCAGGAACCAGGGACGCTTTTGTTTCGGTAGTAATGGGCAAGGAAGAAATAGCCGCCAGTGCTATTATACAGAATTCCAACGGAGCCATACGGACTACGGTGGCCGGTGACCCCAATGCCATAGGTTATGTATCTTTGGCCGTGGTCAACAGTGAAATTAAAGCTCTGGACATTGAAGGTGTGACACCCAGTGTGGAAAACATTCAAGCCGGTACTTACAAGATATCCAGACCATTTAACTATATCACCCAAAATGCCCCGGACGGATTAGCTCAGGCATTCATTGATTTTGTACTCAGCGACGAAGGACAGCAGCTTATAGTTGAAGAAGGTGCCATCAGCGTTAAGTAAGGAAGAAAGAGCACATAAACCACTGTATGGGCAGGATAAGCCCGCCAAGCCTTAAGCAAGCATGGCCGGGGGAATAAGCTGCATAGCGAAAGTCCGGTCGATCTACCCGGGTTCAAGTATGGGGCAAAGACCGCAGGCTCTGACCCCGAATCCAGGGGCCCTTGCCCATAAAGATGTATAGCTATAGATCTGAGAGACTATCCCTTTCAACATAGGGAGGTCTCTCACTTTGTTTATACCGGTTCAAGCAGATACAAAGTTAATAGAATCCTGCAATACGTTGCCAAGTTCGCATCGAGAACTGCAGCGGATAAGTTCCCGCTGCACCAGATTGCCGCTCGGGGGGGGATTACCGGCAATTAAGTTAATTATAGAAATTTACTGCTAATATCATAGGCTGAACCCGGCATTGAATAAAAATCAACCGGGTGGTTTTCAAGGCAGTTGCGGTTAACGGCAATAAGGCTTCACTAACCGCGAGGTTGACAAAATAAGCAAAATAATATTTAATGAACTAGTATTAAATTAAGT
>CAZCTN010000017.1:35153-45938 GCA_964501655.1 uncultured Syntrophomonas sp. | reverse complement strand
GCGAGGTTGACAAAATAAGCAAAATAATATTTAATGAACTAGTATTAAATTAAGTTAGTATTAAATTAAGTGAAACGTTAACTAAAGGTGAGATGATGATATGGAAAACTTTACCGAATTTTGGTGCTTTCGTTTAAACGTGATATCCAGAAAAATCAGCCGCAAATACAACAGCAAATGTCTTGAATACGGAATTACAGCAACACAGTCCTTTGTATTGTATGATCTTCTGGATCATGAGGGAAGTAATGTCAAAGACATAGCGGCCAGGGTGCAGCTTGATAGTTCGGCTGTTACCGGGGTTATAGACCGCTTATACAAAGAAGTATTGGTTACAAGGGAGGAGGATCCCACTGATCGCAGAAGCTTGAACATATACTTGACTTCTAAAGGCCGCAAACTGGCCGAAGACCTTCTCCCCACCGGCAGAGCGTTCAATCTTTATTTGAGAAGTATGCTGGCTGAGGACAAGGCGGAAGAATTCGAGCAATTATTAAAAACCATAGATGAACAGGTGACCTGATCTGAAATCCCTGGTTAATCGGTGTCATATTTAGAAAAGGCCCCGTACCATAAAGGTACGGGGCCTTTTCTTTACGTTCATTTTACATTGACCGTACATGGTCTTTAAGAATCCCGGCATGCGGATTTACAAAAACGTGATATATTCAGAAAGAAAGCTGATCGACAAGAGAGAGGAGCTATTAATGGCCAGAACAAATCTGGATGCCTGGGGGGCCGGTTGGTCTCAAGCAGAAGCTAAACCAGCAGATAAATCCCGGCAAGTAAGCGGGTTATTCTTTCGGGTAACTCCTGAATCCCTTATAGAATTATTATTAAAGGCCTGTGCTGCTATTGCTATTCTGACCATTGTTTTGATAAGCATATTTATCTTTGCCCGGGGCATTCCGCTAATATGGAAAATCGGCTGGGCAGATTTTATATTTAACCTGAAATGGAGTCCATCCCATGGCAGTTATGGGATAGGGGCCATGCTGGCCGGGTCATTGCTGGTAACCGCCTCCAGCCTCATCTGGTCGGTGCCCCTGGGGATATTAACCGCCATTTTTATGGCAGAAATAGCACCGCCTAAAATTGGCAATATGCTGGGCAGGATGGTTGAACTGCTGGCCGGTATTCCCTCCGTGGTTTTTGGTTTCTTTGGTTTAATTGTAATTGTGCCGTTTATTCGCAATTATCTGGGAGGCAACGGCATGAGCGTTCTGGCGGGAGCAATAATATTGGGGATAATGATATTGCCAACCATAATCAGCATTTCCCGGGATGCCATCAGGGCGGTACCCGGTGAGTACAAAGAAGGATCACTGGCCCTTGGGGCCACTCATATGCAGAGCATACGGGGAGTTATTCTCCCGGCCGCCCGTTCGGGTATTATCACCGCTGTTATTCTGGGTATGGGGCGAGCGATTGGAGAGACCATGGCGGTGGTCATGGTAACCGGCAATTCTACTATGTTGCCTTCAAGCATCCTGTCTCCGGTTCGAACCATGACCAGCAATATTGTCCTGGAAATGGGCTATGCAGCGGGAGACCATCAGGCAGCCCTGTTTGCCACCGGAGCTATGCTGTTCATATTCATTATGATATTGAATTTGGTGGTAAGTTTTTCAATAAAGGCGGGGAAAAACTATGCTGACTAGCAGCGGGCATGACAGGATGATAAGGTGTTTTCTCTGGTTTTCCGGACTTTCCGTGGCTGCTATCCTATTTATTATTGTCGCCTATATAGCAATTAAAGGCCTATCGGTTGTAAGCCTGGACTTTATTATGGAGGCTCCTCGCCGGGCGGGAAAAGAAGGAGGTATATCGACTACTATTGTCAGTACTATATACCTGACTCTGGTATCCCTTTGTCTGGCGGTTCCCCTGGGGGTGGGCAGTGCCATATATCTGGAGGAATATGCCCGGCGCAGTTCCCGCTTTGCCGGATTGGTAAACCTGGCGGCTGAGACCTTGGCCGGCATACCTTCCATAGTTTTCGGATTATTTGGGTTTGTGTTCTTTGTGATTTATTTGAATCTGGGCTGGTCTATCATATCCGGTTCCTTGACTATGGCCATTATGATACTGCCTACCATCACCCGAACTTCCCAGGAAGCTATTTTGTCGGTTCCGATTCAATACCGTGAGAACAGCCTGGCCTTGGGGGCCAGTAAATGGCAAACTGTACGCCGGGTGGTATTGCCTTCGGCAGTCCCTGGCATAATTACCGGAATAATACTGTCCATTGGCCGGGCGGTTGGGGAAACTGCGGCTTTGATATTAACTGCCGGCAGTGCTCTGGGGATGCCGGGAGGATTGTTCGATCCTGCTCGCACCATGTCGGTCCATCTTTACGTCCTGGCCATGGAAGGAATATCCATGGAGAGAGCATACGGAACCGCTTTTCTTATTATCGTATTAATCATGGTAATCAACTATCTAGCTAATCTGAGTCTGAGCAGGATGACAAACCCTGGCCGGCGGATATGAGGTGATTTAATGAAAAATGTAAAACTCAGGGCTGAGCAACTCCAGGTTTTCTATCGGGATTTTAAAGCTTTGCATGAGGTGGATATGGATATCCTGACCAACCGGGTTACTGCACTAATAGGCCCGTCGGGCTGCGGCAAATCCACTTTTTTACGCAGCATAAACCGCTTGAACGAACTAATTGAGGGAACTCTTACCGGGGGCCAGATCTATCTGGATGAGCAGCCTATTTACCATCGGGAGCGGGATGTGGTCGAATTACGAAAGCAAATAGGGATGGTATTTCAAAAACCCTCGGTTTTTCCCATGTCGATATATGAAAATGTGGCTTATGGACCTAGAATCCATGGCGTAAAGAACCGCCAGCAATTAAGCGAAGTGGTGGAGAAGAGCCTCAAGGCCGCCAATTTGTGGGATGAAGTCAGGGATAGATTAAACTCTCCTGCTGCTCGTCTGTCCGGAGGTCAGCAGCAGAGATTGGTCATTGCCCGGGTGCTGGCGGTGGAACCGGAAGTAATACTGATGGATGAGCCGGCTTCCGCCCTGGACCCGATTTCAACCTCCAGGCTGGAAGAGTTGATTGGTGAATTAAAAAAACAGTACACTATTGTGATTGTAACCCATAATATGCAGCAGGCGGCCCGGATATCCGATTATACCGGCTTTTTTCTCAATGGACAGCTGGTCGAATTCAGCCCTACAGATGAATTGTTTGTTAATCCCCGGGATAAAAGGACCGAAGATTATATAACCGGAAGATTTGGTTAAGGTATAAAGGAGGATAAAATGCATAACGATTCCTTAGCTTACGAAATTCAGCTGCTCAAAGATGACCTCCTGAAGATGGGCAGGCTGCTGGAGGAACAGATCAGCAAGGCAGTCAGAGCTTTGGTAGATAAAGACGCTGATTTGGCCCGGGAAGTAATAGAAAAAGATGATGTGATTGATCAGATGGAGTTGGACATAGAAAAAAGCTGTCTGAAGCTGATCGCGTTGAAGCAGCCCATGGCCAGAGATTTGCGGTTTATTGCTGCGGTTCTGCGGATTATTGTTGATATAGAGAGAATGGCCGACCACGCGGAGGCCATAAGCGAGGTATGTTTAGAACTATATCCCGAGAAATATATCAAACCCCTTATCGACATCCCGCGTATGGCTAATATAGTGAGCATAATGTTGGAAGAATCCCTGCAGGCTTTGATTACTGAAGATGTGGAGATGGCAATGGCCATTGTACCTATGGAGCAGGAAATCGATCACCTCTATCAACAGATATTTCGCGAACTGCTGTCTTATATGATGCAAGATCCCAAAACCATTCCCCAGGCAGCCTCCCTACTGCTGGTAGCCGGTCATTTGGAGCGTATTGGCGACCACGCCACCAATATCGCAGAAATGGTTATTTATGTGGTAGAAGGGCGCCGAATCGATATTAATAGAATTGCCCGGCAATAGGAGAAGCCAAGATAATCCCGGCTTCCATCCGTCAAAAAAAGTGAATCTCTATCCTGCTCAAAGGCCCTCCGCCAACCCACTCTGCAGGAACATTTCTCAGTTTTAAAGGCTAATGGGTCATCTTTACGTCAGCCTATTTAAATTTACCTGCGGACTGCCATTACGCAGTCTTCTCAGTTTGCTCGCTCCGGCCTCTGGTTTGATCGGCAGAAGGCAGATGGAATTAGTGATAATGGAATAAGAAAGTGATAAGGAAGCTCCTCTGGCTTCATATGCCTTCGGGCAGGAAAAAACAGTATAATAATAGAAGTAATTTATATTGTTCATCCAAAGGAGGCATGCTAAATGCAGGATCAAAAAGGACAGATAAACCGAGTCACAGTAGAGATATATAACGAAGAATATATTGTCAAGGGAGAAGAGAATTCCGATTATATTCAGATGCTGGCTGCCTATGTAGATAGAAGAATGAAAATGGTCCAACAACGCAATCCTAACCTATCTAACCAGAGAGTAGCGGTGTTGACCGCCCTTAACCTGGCTGATGAACTAAACAAACTGCAGGAAGATTATGATCAGCTGATAAGAACCATAGAAGAAGACAAGAAAAACAGGATGGGCTAAGATGACTAATCGTGAAATAGCACGAATGTTGGAATCAATTGCAGATATGCTGGAATTAAAAAACGATAATCCCTATCGGATCCTGGCATATCGGAAGGCTGCCCACACCATACATCACCTGGATGAAGACCTGAGAGTTTTATATACGCGGGACGCGGTGGGTGAAATACCGGGTATAGGCAGTACCATTCGTGGACAGATAGAAGAGATGCTGGAAACCGATAGCTGTTATTACTGTGAAGAATTAAAACAGGAAGTTCCCGGGGGCCTGCTGGATATGCTGACTATTCCGGGATTGGGACACAAAACCATTAGAAGCATTCACGAAAAACTGGGCATAGATAACCTGGAGACTCTGGCCGCTGCGGCTGAGGCCGGAATAATCCGCACTTTGCCCGGAATGGGAGCCAAGACCGAATACAACATTCTCAAGGGCATAGATCTGTTTCAAAAGAGTATGGAGAAGATAACCCTTGGACTGGCTGTACCTATGGCGGAGGAATTTTCCCGGCATATTATGCAGGGGGAGGGAGTAATTGCAGCCTGCCCGGTAGGCAGTGTGCGCAGAGGCAAGCCCCTGGTAGGAGACATAGATTTACTGGTGGCTGCGAAAGATTTCCAACGGGTAAAAATGCAGGTCAGGTCTTACCGCAATACCCGGGAAATCACCGGGGAGCAAAAGGATAGCATTCAAGGCATTCTTAATTACAACATGAAATTCGAAGTGATTATGACCGCACCGGCAGACTATTTCCATAATATGATTTGGACTACCGGCTCTAAGGAGTTTCGGGAGACAATTTTTAGAGACCTGGATCGGCAAAGCCTGAGAGGATTGGCTTCGGAAGAAGAGGTCTTCAGGCGACTGAATATGCAGTATATACCTCCGGAGATGAGAGAAAACCGGGGTGAGATCCAGAAAGCCCGCGAATTTAACTTGCCGGAACTGGTTAAATTGTCTGATATCAAGGGCGAACTGCATGTTCATACCGATTGGAGTGATGGAGCACACAGCCTGCCGGAAATGGCAGCCATGGCTCATAAAATGGGGTATTCCTATCTGGCGGTTACCGACCACTCCAAGTCTTTGCATATCAGCGGCGGGCTTTCGGAAAAACGCTTGATGGAACAGGGACAGCTGATCGAGGCTCTGAATCATAAGATGAAGGGTCTTTTCATTCTCAAAGGAAGCGAAGTAGACATCCTTAAAGACGGAACCCTGGACTACAGCGATGATATCCTGCAGAGCCTGGACCTGGTGATTGCCTCCATTCACAGTCATTTTAATCTGGATTCTGAACAGCAAACCGCCCGGATAATCAAAGCCATAGAAAATCCGCATGTAGATATTATCGGTCATTTGACCGGCAGACTCTTGAACCGGCGGCCGCCCTATGAACTGGATGTGGACAGAATACTGGCGGCGGCCGCGGAGCACCAGACCGCTCTGGAAATAAATGCTCATCCTGACCGGCTTGATGTGAATGAGGATATTGCTGCCCAAGCATCGCGGATGGGAATTAGGATTGCGATTAATAGTGATGCCCATGATAAAAGAGACCTGAACCTGGTTAAATATGGAGTCTTATGTGCCAGGAGAGCCTGGCTAACCCGAGAAGATGTCATTAATACCTGGGACATTGAAAAGGTAATACAATATTTTGGTTCCTAGCCTTAAATTTTTCATTGCTTTTTAATAAAAAGCAGCTAACTGCGAATGTACAGAAGCTGCTTCCAATAACTATAGTGTTTATCTCATGAGTAGCTATTCAAAGGATTCAGATCGGCACCTGCCTGGTCCTCTTTCCCCGGTTTACTTGATAACTTCAAACTGGCAGTTTATTACTGCCGTGATTTCCTTCTCCAGAGATGATATGTCATTAATACCATAATCAGAAATATCATTGGAGTATAGCGGAGTAATTTGGAAGACTCCCATTTGAGCATAGCGCAGACTTCCAACCCGGCTCCCGGCATTCTCTGCAATTTGTTCTGCACGTTTAGCTGCATCCTGAGTCGCCAGGGCCAGCATCTCAATTTTAAGATCTGCTAGTTTGGTATAAAAATATTGCGGTGAGTAGGATTGTATTTCTACACCCTGATTTATTAAATCGGTTGCTTCGCGAGAAAGATCAGTAATTTTGTCCACATCACTTGAACGTAATTCCACCTGCTGGCTCAATGTATAGCCTTCCAGTTCATTGGAATAAACTCCATTAGGCAGCATTACATTTCTTCTGTCAACATTAATCGATGAAAAAATGATATCCTTTTCTTCAATACCTTGAGCTATCAAATAGGCGGCCACCTTTTCTCTGCTGCTCTGCAACTGGCCATAGGCAGTTTCCAGTTGATTAGACTGGGTGGAAAAGTAACCGGTCCACACTGCCAAATCTGATTTAATTTGCTGTTTGGCTGAGCCAGTAACAGTAATAGTGTTGGCTGCAGATTTTAACTGAACTATGGTATTACTGGCAATATAGGCAGCAATAATCAACCCCAGCGCAAGAACTGCAGCTACACCAACCCAAACCCATTGGTTTTTGGCTTCATTAATACTCATAATAATTATCCTCTCCTAAAATTTTATTAATCCTTAATGTATTACGTGATAACTGGTAAAACCTTGCAAATTATCTGCTCATAAGTTAGAAGCCCCTTCAAAAGTAACTCTCCTTTATCTGGCATGGAAATGAAATGGATAGCCAATCAATAGTATAATTATCTTAACGGCAAATATCCGGCTATTGCCCTGCCGCTATTGTATTAAATAGCAAATATAATTGTGTATATACTATAGACTGATGATCTTAATAGAAGAAGGAGGGGAATGGCTGTGCCAAATCTGAACAAGCTGGGTGCTATCCGTTTTTTCAAAGTTATTGGCCTATTCATACATATATCTATAGCATTTTACTCCCTTAGATTCAAAAAATATCTGCACCGGCCGGGATGGCTGCATAGCAAGAGAGAGGAATTGTATATAACCCAGGCCCAACTTTTCAAAGAAACGGCAGTTGAATTAGGGGGTTTATTAATAAAGCTGGGGCAGTTCGTGAGCACTCGGGTAGATATGCTTCCCCGGACCTCTATTCAAGAACTGTCCGGTCTGCAGGACGAGGTTAAGCCAGTTGATTTTAAAGATATAGAAACAGAGATTTGCTCGGAATTGGGGGTTGCCCTGGGAGATATATATGAGTATATCGAGTTGAAGCCGGTGGCAGCGGCATCTCTGGGACAGGTTCATTATGGGGTGCTCAAGAGCGGACAGGAAGTAGCGGTCAAGGTAATGCGGCCAGGAATAGAAGAACTTATAAGAATAGACCTTAACGCTATAAAGCAAGTAATAAAATTGATCAAGTTGTTTACCGATTGGGAACGATTTATTGATTTGGATTCAATTTATCTGGAGTTTGAAGAAACACTATGGGGTGAACTTGACTACCTTAATGAGGGACGGAATGCTGAGCTTATAGCAGCAAACTGCAGTAATGATCAAGAACTTCTTATACCCCAAATAATATGGGAATATACCACAAGCAGAGTTCTAACCATGGAGTACATGCGTGGAATCAAAATAACTGATTACCAGCAAATAGAGGAGACAGGGGTGGACCGTAATAAATTAGCCTCACACCTCTTAAGTATTTATATAAGCCAGATTCTGATTGATGGATTTTACCATGCTGATCCTCATCCCGGCAATCTGTTTGTAACCGAGGATGGCAAGCTTATAATGGTTGATTTCGGAATGGTAGGGTCCATTTCCATGGAAATGCGAAGTGATTTGGTTGATGTGGTTAAAGCTCTAGTAAGACGGGATTATAATACAGTAGTTGATTATTTGATTAGATTGGGATTTGTCCATTATCAAGCCGATAGAAACACATTGACTCGCGCAGTGGGAATATTTTTGGAACATATCCTGGGAGATAGCCAGGACTTGTCTAGTGTGGATCTGCATAATTTTCTTCAGGACTTGGAACAGCTGCTCTATGAACAGCCTTTTCAGATCCCAGCCAGCTTTACTTTTCTCGGCCGTGCGCTGGGAACCCTGTATGGCATTTGCTTAGGACTCGATCCAGATATCAATTTCCTATCAGTATGCAAACCATATATTGATGAATTATTAGGAGATGGAGGAGGTTTATTCCAGATAGTGAAGGAGAAAGCTCAGGCCTGGGGGTCAGCTCTCATAGAACTGCCTCCTCTTTTTGAACGAGTGCTGCAGAAAACCGAAAGAGGAGACATTGCAATTAGGATACCTATGCACGAATTACATAGTCATATAAGTGATAACACCCGAAGTATCCGAGCAGTAGCCTGGTCAGTAGCCTTTGGCTTTACGCTGCTGACATCGGCCTATTTGCGGGTAAATCGGATGTATGAAGAATCCGGTTGGGGATTGGGTTTTGCTGGGGTATTCCTTATCCTGCTGCTAATGAATGCCCGGAATCGGCGCAACCTTCGCCGAGCACCTCATCCGCCGGTAGTAGTTAAGAGAGAAAAATAAGAAGAAAGCCCCGGCAGATGGTCAAACAATCTGCCGGGGCGGTTATTCCTAGAGGAAAATTACTGCTTTGCTGGGTAACCGGCGCAATTCCAGCAATTAAAGCTTCAAGACCCGTTGCAGGATTACTGCCATCTCAGCTCGGGTTATGTTGCTGAGGGGATGAACACTGCTGCCATCTCCCTGAATAATCTTGGCTTTGACCAGTGACGCTACTGCTTCAATGGCGTAATCGGAAACCATGCCCCGATCAGTAAAAGCCCTCAAATCGCTGCTGCTACCGGAAGCTATGTTGATGCGGGCAACCTCCAGGGACCTGACAACCAGAACCATGGCATCCTGTCTGCTTATTGCTGAGTTGGGATAGAATTTTTTCCCATCGCCTTGGGCAATACCCAGGGCTTTGGCTGCAGCGATAGCATCGAAATAGTAACTTCCCTTGGGTACATCGGAAAAATTGTCTTGAACTGTTGCTTTTAGATCCAGTGCCCGGTAGAGCATAAGCATAAAGTCACCCCTGGTTACACTTGCACTGGGCATATATCTGTTACTCCCTATGCCGGTAACCACCCCTGCTTCATACAGGTAATCAATAGCCTCTACTGCCCAGGAAAGATTACTGCCCACATCATTGAAATACTTGGAACTGATGCCGGTATCATTCACGGTAATTTTCAGCTTGCCCGAGTAGGATGTTCCCTCAGTGCTGTAACCGGTATAGTTGATAGTTACTGTGCCGGTATAATTGCTGTTGGGCACAAAGCTAATATATGAAATATAGGGGGAAGAATTTCGGTAGTATTTGGTGCTGGCCGAAACCGCGGAATCATATTTGGAAGCGGAAGTATAATCGTAATACAGTTTGCCGTAAGTAGAAGAAGGCAGGCTGAACTTGACATAGTCCAGGGTGTTTCCGGTAGTATTGCGGCAGATGTCGTTGAAATCTGATGCCACCAGTTTCAGCGGGGTAGTATTATTGGTGGAATAACTGAGCTCAGTACTGCCGTTGCCGGTAACCGTAATCTTAAGTTGGCCGGAAAAAGAATCGCCGTCCACATCATAGCCGGTAAAGTTGATAGTTATGGTACCAGTATAGCTGCTGTTGGGGACAAAGCTGATATAAGCGATATAAGGAGAATCACTGCGGTAGTATTTGGTGCTGGCCGATACCTTGGAATCATACTTGGAAGCAGAAGAGTAATCATAATAGAGTACACCATAAGTAGAAGAAGGCAGGGTGAATTTAACGTAATCCAAGGTACTCCCGGTAGCGTTCTTGCAGGCGGTATTGAAATCAGATGCCACCAGTTTCACCGGAGTATCGTTGTCGGTAGAGTAGCTGACCGTGCTGTCCCCTTGGTCGGAAACCGTAATTTTCAGCTTGCCCGAATAGGAATCGCCGTTTACATCATAGCCGGTATAGCTGATGGTTACGGTACCGCTGTAGGAAGTTTTAGGTACAAAGCTGATATTGTACAAATAGGGAGAACTGCTCCGGTAATACTTGGTGCTGGCGGAGACCTTGGAATCATATTTGGAGCTGGAGGTGTAGTTGTAATAGAGTATCCCGTAAGTAGATGAAGGCAGAGTAAACTTGATATAATCCAGGTTGCTCCCGGTGGCATTCTTGCAGGCGGTATTGAAATCCGATGCCACCAGTTTCACCGGAGTATCGTTGTCGGTAGAGTAGCTGACCGTGCTGT
>CAZCTN010000017.1:0-35053 GCA_964501655.1 uncultured Syntrophomonas sp. | reverse complement strand
ACTTGATATAATCCAGGTTGCTCCCGGTGGCATTCTTGCAGGCGGTATTGAAATCAGATGCCACCAGTTTTACCGGGGTATCATTGTCGGTAGAGTAGCTGACCGTGCTGCTGCCGCTGCTGCTTACTGTAATATTGAGCTTGCCCGAATAAGACTTGCCGTCAACATCATAGCCGGTATAGTTAATGGAGACTGTACCGCTGTAACTGCTATTGGGGACAAAACTGATATAGGCAATATATGGAGAACCGCTTCTATAGTACTTGCTGCTGGCGGAGACCTTGGAATCATATTGGGAAGACGAAGTGTAATTGTAATAGAGTACCCCGTAAGTAGAGGAGGGTAAAGTGAACTTTATATAATCCAGGTTGCTCCCGGTAGCGTTCTTGCAGGCGGTATTGAAGTCAGATGCCACCAGTTTCACCGGGGTAGCGTTGTTGGTGGAATAGCTGACATTGCTGTCGCCGGTATCCACCACGGTAATACTCAGGGTGCCGGTATAGGATTTATTATCGGCAGTATAAGCAGTGAAGTTGATTGACACGCTGCCGCTGTAACCGGTATAAGGTACAAAGCTGACGTTGGAGAGTTGGGGAGAAGCACTGCGATAGTACTCAGTGTCGGCAGTGACCAGGGAATCGTAATTGGTGGATGAGGTGTAGTTGTAATACAGCTTCCCGTAAGAGGCAGAGGGCAGAGTGAATTTAACATGGGAAAGAGTGTAGCCGGTGGCATTGTTTAATGCAGTGTTGAAGTCGGTGGCATTTAACTTAACCGCCGTGTTCTTATTGGTAGAGTAAGATACTGTGCCAATGCTGGTGATCTGATCCACCGAGATGTTCAACACCACGGAACCGATCATGGTATCATCATCACCGGCTGCAAAGGCGTTAACAGTGTATGATACACTACCGGTATCGGAAGCTGCAAAGGATAAAGTGCCTAGATTCGCCGCACTTATCTTTTGCCCCAGGGAATAATTGCTGCCCCCCAGCTTGAGTGAACCGAAAGTCGGATTGCTGCCATTTATTATAATAGAGTTTAAAGCGCCGCCATCATTCTGGGTGTACCGGGCGGTGAAATCCGCGGCAGAAAAAGATATGCTGCCGGGCAGACCGGCCAGGGTGGAGGATTTGGATATGGTGCCGGAGAAAGTGGGAGCATTAAAGGCTGCCCTCACTACATTTATATAATATAAAGAGGTTTTGGTGTCTTCACCTTGTTTTTGATAGGTCAAGGTCATTTCCACGGCATCCCCGTCAACGGCAGCGATTGAACCGGAAGAGAAGCCGGCACTGGCAAAAGCATAAAGGGAAGTGTCATAGCTTATATCAAGACCATTTGCCAGATCCAGAGTTGAGCCGAAAGCATAGGGCACGGTAAAGGTAGCTGAGTTGCTACCTGTCACATCAGCTGCTGCGATGGCTGATGAGTGATAAATCGAGGTTAAAACTGCCTCATTATCAGTCGCCAGTAATGACAGCGGAAAGCTGAGGGTCAACATCATCACCAGGGTTAGAAGGGTAATACTTCGTTTGAACCTGCCATTCATGATTAATACCTCCAGTAAAAATAATGTGTTGGAACCAGATGCCAGCTTCATAAGTCAATTGGCTGCGGCCAGGCAGCACATTTGACTTATGAAGGGTCTGATCCATAGGATAACTCCAGGCTTTACATAATACGAACAAAAGGAGCGAATACTTACACCCGGTTGACACTTTATACCAGATGGTCTCAATATAACCAAGTGAAAAAATGTAAACTGCTTCTTTAAACGGCCGGGTCCGCATTGGTAAAACCGGAGGCGGGCTCTAATTCCCCGCCTCATTGCAACGGTTTGCCACTTCATAAGAAGCAATAATTTATATGTAATTTTCCTGAATGGGAAGAGTTACCATTAATATGAGGGTACATCTATTGGAAATGTTTTGTCAAGGTGACTTGGGGAGTGCCTTCTTACTGGAACTGGAGGAAGATGGCACCAATAGCCGATAAAAAGAGGGGAAAGCTGTTCAGGAGCCGGGACAATAAATCTGGGAAGTCATTCCTTGCCAGTCAGAAGAGGGGCTGATGTTGAGGTAACAATATGAACAGGGTTGGGGCATTATCCTAAACGGCTACCTGGTCGCGTCCCATGTTCTTGGCTCTGTATAATGCTGTATCGGCCTCGGTGAAAAATTCCGCTAATGATTGCGGCTGATGGGAGGGGCTGCTGCTGCTGATCCCCAGGCTGATAGTTACCTTCTGTTCTATGCCCGGTAAGCGAAAGAACCTTACCGCTTCCAGCATTTCATGAGCAATAGAATGAGCGGTTGATAAATCGGTGTTGGGTAATACCACCGCGTACTCATCTCCGCCCAGTCTGGCTAACAGGGAATTTGGAGTGCTGACTGCCGAACTAAGACACTGGCTGATCTGCTGTAGGCAGCCATCCCCGGCCTGGTGGCCATAATTATCATTTAGATCCTTGAATTTGTCAATATCGACCAGGATCAGAGAAATAGGATTCTCATTCCGTTGAGCCCGGAACCATTCATCATAAAGATATTCTTCAAAACACCGGCGATTGGCCAGACCGGTCAGAGCATCCCGGTAAGAAAGCTGTTCCAGATGTCGGTTGGAACAAGCCAGCTGAGCAGCTTGTTCTTTGATCAACTGCTGACTGCGGTGCTCCTGTATGCGGTTGGTATATAGCACTCGGGCTACCGTCCAGGCCAGCAAGGTCATTAGGGAGGCATTGGCCATATTGTACAGGAATATACCCTTGTTATCCTGTACGATCCAGGTGCAGATACCCATGCAAAAAAGGGCCAGTCCACATGTCAGAGTATTTTCCCGGGGGCGGAGATAAACGAAGGAACAGACAAAGAATATACCCATCAAATAGCTGCTGATTTCATCCCGCAGCAGCTGAACTATACCGGTGAAAACAGCAATGAGTATCAGGTTGGTGATAATAAAAAAAAATGAATAATAATGATGTTTTCTACTTATCAAGCTTGCTTCTGCCGGAATCCGAACCGCGGTCAAATAAAAAATCGATAATGCAATGAACAAAAGGCGCAGAGAAATTATCCCGGGTCTTAATTGTATATAAGCATCCTGGTTATTGGCTCCTACCGCGGCCATATCAAAGAGGATCATAATCCCCATGATAAAAATCAGCAAAACTGCCACTACCCTGGTGCGCTGCAGATTGATTAGAGTGATCTGGGTAGTAAAAGTCTCATCTTCTATAAACTCCGCCGGTTTCAAACAGCACATATTGATTAGTTCAAGTTTTTTTGATCTAAGCATAGTAAACTCCCTGAGCGAATTATGAAAACCGTACTTGGTCTAAACCGTAGCAAAAAAGAATTACTTTTCTGAAAATAACTGGAAATAGTTAAAGCGAGATGACCTAAGACCTATTATATACCAATTCATCTAGAAATATATAGGACTTTAGAATTATTTTGCATAAAATAAAGGATATATCTGGAATAAGGGAGAAATAAGATTATTAACGTGTGAGCGAAAGATATATTTGAAAGGAGGAAGCCGGAATTTACAGGACTAATGCTTCGTTGCCCTGGGCCAATTGGGACCTCCCTGGCGAGCAGAAGGGTGGGACCGAATTGGTATAGCGCCTGTCTTTGCTGCTCCCCGGACGGAAAACGGGAGGAGCAAACAGAACGGACAGAGAATGCCGGCATGCTAAGGGGAAATAGATGTGAAATTGCTTAATGGGTTCCGGGAACAACATGAAAAACTTAATAGAGGTTATTGGCATAAAAGCTGAGAATTGTATCAACTGTCATCAGTGCATTGCTGTCTGTCCGGTAAAGATATGCAGTGATGGTAGCAGTGAGGTAGTAAAATTTAATAACCAACTTTGTATTGGCTGTGGACGATGTATCGAAGCCTGTATAAAAAGTCATGGGGGAATAGCGGAAAAGAGCGCGCGATTTCCCATAGATGACAGCGATAAATTATGTGAAAACCTATCCTTGAAAAATATAGTTGCTCTGGTGGCACCCTCTGCCCAAAGCAATTTCCAACTGGGAAAACTGATTACTGCGTTAAAAGCTCTGGGGATGGCAGCGGTATATGATGTGGCTCTGGGAGCCGAAATAACTACCGCCGCATATCATCAGGCTATACAGACAGGAAAAACCAAGGTTCCTCTTATTGCCCAGCCCTGTCCGGCTGTGGTTACCTATATAGAACTGCACCATCCTGCTCTGTTGCCCTATCTGGCCCCGGTTGGCAGTCCGGTATATAATGCCGCTGTCTATGCGCGATCTCTTCATCCCGACTGTGAGATGGCCTTTATTTCTCCTTGCCTGGCCAAGCGCCGTGAATTTCAAGATAGTCCCATGGTACAGTATAATGTCATATATCAATCCCTGGAAAAAATATTTGCCCAATACCATATTGACATGGAGCGCTTGGAGGAGGGAGAATTCGATAATCCTATCCAAGCAGGAATTGCGGCGGGTTTTTCCGCTGCCGGAGGATTGAAAAATACCTATTTATACAGGTATCCCGACTTGCCATCCAGTGCGATTACCAAAATAGAGGGACCCATAATATATGAAAAATATCTGCCGGATCTGGATCGCGGGGTAAGCAATCAGGATCCGGATCTGCCCCTGCTGGTAGATATTTTGAACTGTGAGCGGGGATGCAATATGGGAGCCGGTTGCATCAATCAGAATAAATCCATAGATGAGATAGAAAGCTCCATCGCCCGCCGTTGTGAGCAGGGAGCAAGGAATCAAGCAGCCGAGAGCGCACTCCGGGATTTCTTGGACCAGGCCCTGGAGCAGTTTGATTTTAGCTATGATAAATACGTTGATTTATCCTTATTAAATAATCTTAAGCTTCCTAATCAGGATCAGCTGCAGGCGATTTACCGTAAAATGCACAAAAATGAAGAAAAGGATTTCAGAAACTGTGCGGCCTGTGGCTATAACTCCTGTTTGGATATGGCCATTGCCGTGCATAATGGTCTGAACAAATACAAGAATTGCCATGTATATCAGGAGAAGGAGCTGCTTATAGAACAGGAAACCTTGAATAATATGGTGGGTGAACTGGCTGAACTGAACAAGCAATTACAGGCGGAGTTCAATGAACGCAAACAGCAGGAAAAGATGTTGATACAGAACTCCAAGCTGGCCGCAATGGGGGAGATGATCGGCATGATAGCCCATCAATGGCGGCAGCCCTTATCATCTATCAGTACCATAGCCGGTAATCTGCAGGTATATATAGACCTGGATATGTATGATGAAGAACAGTTTGCCGGGATGCTGGAGGAAATCAATAATCATTCCCAGTATCTTTCTAATACCATTAATGACTTCCGGCATTTCTTTAAACCCGATAATCCCCGGGATACTGTATTGCTCGACAGCGTTATCGGCAATACCCTGGGTATAATTGGCAAATCCTTGGAGTACAAGAGCGTAGTATTGTTCAGAGATTACTCCTTCAGTGTTCCGATCCTTACCTATCCCAATGAATTAATGCAGGTATTCTTGAATATCATCAAGAATGCTGCTGATGCATTTATAGATAACAATGTCAAGCTGCCCCAGATTATTATCAGAGGTTATGAGAATCAAGAATACCAGGTGGTGGAGATAGAGGACAATGCCGGAGGAATACCGGAAGATATAATGCCAATGATATTCGACCCCTATCTCTCTACCAAGGGACCCAGTACAGGTACCGGATTGGGGTTATACATGTCCAAGCTGATCATTGAGGAACACTGCGAAGGGAAGCTGAGGGTAACCAATACTCCGGCAGGGGCTTGTTTCTCTGTCAGCCTGCCGCAGTTAAGGGGGGCAAATCATGATTAAACCCGCTGAGTTTAAAGAAATAGCATGGGGAGTATCCATCCTTTATGTTGAAGACGATGCTGAATTAAGGAATAACACCGTTCGTTTGCTATCCAGTTTTTTTGCCGAGATCAGCACGGCTGAAAACGGCTTGACCGGATTGGAAAAATATAAGATCCGGCCTTATGATATGGTTATCACTGATATCAATATGCCGGTGATGAACGGGGTCAAAATGGCCCAGCAGATAAAAAGAGAAAATCCCCAACAGGTAATAGTAGTTATATCGGCTCATGATGAGGCTAACTACTTGTTGGATCTGATCAATTTGGGCATTGACTATTATATTCTCAAACCCCTGGATCTCAAGCAATTCCTGAATATACTGTACCGGGCGGTTTGCTTAAGCCAGTTTCACAAGCTGGAAAAGGACTACAAAACGACTCTGGAGAAGACAGTGGCCCAAAGGACCAGGGAATTATCCGAGGCACTGAACATTGTTAACGACTTAAGCAGTGAACTGGTTTTGCGGCTGTCGTCAGCAGCGGAGTTAAGGGATTCTGAAACTGGCATGCACAATAAGCGGCTGGGATTATACACACCGCGGCTGGCCCGTGAACTGAAAATGCCCCATGATTTTGTGGATTCGATAGCCTTTGCTGCTCCGCTGCACGATATCGGCAAAATAGGCATTTGGGACAGCATCCTGCTTAAGCCGGAACCCCTGAGTGCTGAAGAATTCGAAATTATGAAAAGTCATACCGTAATAGGGGCCAGCATCCTGGCCAATTCCAAATACGATAAAATCCGTATGATTGAGACCATATCGCTGACCCACCATGAAAGATGGGATGGTTCCGGATATCCTAACGGTTTAAAAGGAGATGAGATACCAATAGAAGGCAGGATAGTAGCCATATGTGACCAGTATGACGCCCTGCGCAGCAAGAGGCCCTATAAAACCAGCTATTCTCACCATAGGACCATGAATATCCTCACCCGGGGAGATGGAAGGACCAAACCCGAGTATTTCGATCCAGAAATATTAGCCGCTTTTATAAGCATCGCGGATGAGATGGATGCTATATTCAATCAGAATCAAGAAGAAGGTCAGAACTCTCTGGGTGCTGTTGGTGTGGATAGCTCCGCCGGCCTGCCTGAATAAGGGGCATAGTAAGTAAAAAGGCATATGGAATAAAACAAGCTTTTTCGGGGCTTGTTTTTTTCGCTATTACCGCGGCCGGTCTGTATCCTCATACCCCTAAGCTGAAGAGAATTCGCCGGCTTGATCGGTTTAATATCTGCATAAAGGGAGTGGCAGAGGTACAAAACTAAAATGTTGACTTGCACAGGAGATGATGCGGATCGATGCGGCATTAGCTAAGGGTACGGTAGAAAGGGAGTGGATAAATGTTCGGCTTTGTTATGAAGGCTGCCGTCATGTATTTTATGGCTCTGATCATGATCAGGTTCCTGGGTAAAAGAGCCCTGGGGGAACTGGGGCCTTTCGATTTTGTGGTTATGACCGGGGTTGGACACACGGTAGTCTCGGTGGCGCTGGATAAGAGTATTCCTTTTTGGGAAGGCATGGTGATCCTGGCTACCCTGGCCGGGCTGGAATACCTGATGGGCTACCTGGCTCTGAAAAATCAATCCCTATCCAATGTCATAACCGGCAAACCAGTGGTATTAATTAATCAAGGCCGGATTATTAAAGAAAACATGAAGAGGGAGAAATTTAATATAGATGATCTGATGCAGGAGCTGCGCAAGCAGGGGATTCGAGATCTGGATGAGGTGGATATGGGGATACTGGAATCCTGTGGAGGATTCAGCGTATTGCTTAAGGAGGAAGATGAACCGGTCAGCAGGCGTGATCTGGGGCTGAAACCGCTGAATCGCAGCCAGGTTTTAACCATGCAGCCCATTAAGCGAGGGGAGTTCTTTCAAAATGAGCAGCGAGAGAGCTGGAGCGAAGAGGCTCCCCTTTCCATCACCGAAAGCCTGCTGCGCATCGAAGAACGGCTGCAAGCGGTTGGTCATCAGATGGAGAGAATCGAAGCACAGTTCAATTCCAGGCAAGGTTCTTTATGATATAATATTGATGGCAAAATATTATCACTGGCGGCGATGGATTTATGAAAGTATTGATGTTTTTTATAGATGGCTTTGGGTTGGGCAGCAGAGGAGAAGAGAACCCATATTTTTTTGCTCCAACTCCTTTTCTGGATGGCCTTCTGGGGGGGCACGTACTATATAAGGACAGCCCGGTGGTATACAGCCAGCAGGCAGTAATGATTCCAACCGATGCCTGTTTGGGAGTGGCAGGGATTCCTCAGAGTGCAACCGGGCAAACTACTCTGTGGACAGGAATAAACGCCGCCAAAGAGCTTGGCAGTCATATTAATGCCTATCCCACCCGGAGATTAAGAGAGATCATTCAGCAGTACAGCATTATGAAAACCTTGAGTGATCTGGGGCAAAAAGTCACTTTTGCCAACGCCTACCGGAGTGAGTACTTCAAACTGGTTGAGCAGAGAAAGGCTCATCATTCCACCTCTACCCTGGTAGCGCTTAGTTCAGGGCAGCCCCTGCGCAGCATCGAAGATCTTAACCGCAGTAATGCGGTTTACCAGGAATTTACCAACCGGATATTGGTGGAATGGGGATATCCGGTAAAAGAAATAACTCCGGAACAGGCGGGAAAGAACCTGGCCTCCCTGGCCCGGCAGTATGATTTTACTCTTTATGAGTATTTCATTAGTGACAGGATTGGTCACGCCAGAGATCTGGCTGGGGCCATCGAAGTTTATCAAATGCTGGATCGGATGATGGCTGATTGTATTGCTGACCTGGATTTGCAGGATACTATGATGATAATTGTCAGCGACCACGGGAATTTAGAGGACATCAGCCAAAAAGGCCATACACTAAATAAGGTACCTACTATAGTGATCCATGACCATTATAAAAAGACTCGGTTTGACCAAATAGCTTCACTTACCGATGTGACACCGTTTGTTCTGGATCAATTGGGAGTAAGAAGATAGATAAACCATGGAGGGCATGAATAATCAGGAGGGATGGGAAGTATGAAACTTAAACAGATATATGCATTGGCAGTTGAAATGGGCAAGAAATTCGATCCTCGGGGTGATGAAGTGAATCGCCTGCTGGAGGAGAAGAAAACTGAATACGAGCAAATGAGTGAGGCGGACAAAGGTTTCTTTGACCCCGAAACTCTGGTTAATCCTTACAGCGATACCCGCATACTGCATGGACAGGAAGATGAGCAGATCAAGTCGCTGTTCTGCGGTATAGATATGGAGACGGCGGAAATAATCCTGGCGGACCGGTTAAGGGAAAAAGGAAGAAAAATAGACCTGGTTGTATCACATCATCCGGAGGGCATGGCCCAGGCTGATTTACACAATGTCATGCAGGTCCAGTCGGACATGATGGAAGGAATAGGGGTTCCTATAAACATAGCAGAGGGAATCATGGAGGACCGGATATCGGAAGTTAAAAGAAATCTTATGCCCCTGAATCACCAACGGGCCATAGATGCAGCCAGGCTGCTGGATATTCCCTTTATGTGCGTGCACTCACCGGCAGATAATCTGGTCAGCCACTATCTGGAAATGACCTTTGCTCAAACTCCTTACCGGACGGTGGGTGATGTTGTGGATATACTCACGGGTATACCTGAATACCGGCAGGCTAAGAAATTTAAGGCCGGTCCCACTATAGTATCCGGAGACAAGAAGAGACGAGCAGGGAAGATATTTCTGAAAATGACCGGGGGAACGGCGGGATCAGTCAAAGCCTATGAGAAATTAGCAAATGCCGGGGTGGGAACCATCATAGGTATGCATATGGCAGATAATCATCGTAAAGCAGCCCGGGAAAACCATATCAATGTGGTTATAGCCGGACACATGGCCAGTGATTCTCTGGGCCTGAACCTGTTCCTGGACGAACTGGAGAAAAGAGGACTGGAGATCATACCGGCTGCGGGCTTGATCCGAGTTAAACGGGACGGTATGGAAACGCTGACCACCTTCAGGTAAGTTATTGCCGTTTCAGCCACCCCATCGCAGCAGGCCAGGATGGCAGCGGGCCGGCTGGTCAGATGAGATTGACAGTTTTGCCGCCCTCGCTTTTTGAAATTCCAATGACAGCCAGCAAGCATGGGCCCTATCCAAAGGAGGAAATACTAATATATGGAACTACTGGCACCCGTCGGCAACCGGGAGGCTTTATATGCAGCCATAGAGAACGGAGCGGATGCCGTCTATCTGGGCGGCAAGAATTTTAGTGCCCGGCAATCAGCAGAAAACTTCAGCGACCAGGAAATAGCCAGAGCAGTGGAGTATGCCCATGGTAAAAACCGCAAAGTCTATGTCACGATAAATACCCTTATAGACCATGAAGAATTCGGGGCCTGTCTGGACTATGCCTGGAAGCTGCATGTGATGGGGGTCGATGCGGTTATTGTACAGGATGTGGGGCTGATGAGGGCACTGACTCAGGTTCTGCCCGAGCTGAGACTGCATGCCAGCACCCAGATGACCATACATAATGCCGAGGGAGTCAAATTCCTGGAAAAACAGGGGATTAAAAGAGTGGTGCTGGCCCGGGAAATGACTCTGGCGGAGATACAGAAGATAAAAAGCCAGGTCCATGCAGCCGAGATAGAAGTGTTTGTTCATGGAGCCTTGTGCTTCTCTTATTCCGGTCAGTGCTTGTTCAGCAGTATGGTAGGGGGGAGAAGTGGCAACCGTGGCCGATGCGCCCAGCCCTGTCGTTTGCCCTATGATCTCTATTCCCTGGATACCCAAGCGCCGATTAATACAGCTGATAAAGGACGGTACCTGTTAAGCCCTTCTGATCTATGCCTGATCGATTACCTGCCTGAACTTCGAGATATCGGGGTGAATTCCTTAAAGATCGAGGGCCGCATGAAACGGGCGGAATATACTGCGGTGGTAACCCGGGCTTATCGAGAAGTGCTGGATATTGTGGAGGTGGAACCTGCTTTTCGGCCCGCCCGGCAAGTGAGGGAAAGACTGCTTCAGATATTTAATCGCAGTTTTTCCAGCGGATATTTTGTTTTTGACCGCAATGAATATCTGAGCAGCAAACGTCCCAACAACCGTGGAGTATATACGGGTCGGGTGATATCGCAGGATAAGGATCTGATCGCTTCAGTCAGGTTGAGCCAGCGGATAAGCTTGGGGGATGGACTGGAAATATGGGTTAAAAAGGGAAAAAATCCGAGTTTTATTGTTAAGGGCATGAAGGTAAACGGATTGCCGGCAGCATCTGCTGAAGCCGGAGAAACAGCGGAGTTTAAACTGGATCGAATAGTATCGCCCCATGACAGGGTATTTAAAACTCATGACCAGGAACTGGTCTCGGAGGCTATGGGCAGTATAAAAAACGCTGAAGCAGCTGAAGTTCAGGTGGATATAAAAGCAATCCTGACCCCAGGGCAGCCGCTGCAGCTGATCCTGAACGACGAAAGAGGGCATCAGATAATTGAATACGGGCAGGTCAATGCCCGGGTGGCTGAAAACAAGCCCCTGGAAGAAGCAGTTATCAGATCCAAGATTGAGCGCCTGGGGAATACTCCTTTTTATCTGGGAAGCTTCGAATGCCAGATTGATGGCGATCTGATAATACCCTTCAGTGATATAAACGAAACCAGACGCCGGGCGGTGGAACGATTAAAAGAGTTAAGACTCAATATTCAAAGACCGTCCAGCCAGGCTCGGGATTCCTTTCGGCAGCGAAAAGCTTGCTTTTTAACTTTGGATAAGCCGGGGAAGCAGGCAGAAAAGCCGGAACTTACCATCGCGGTCAGTGGACTGGATCAGGCTTATGCGGCGGCTAAAAGCGGTGTTGATACCCTTTACCTGGACCTGGCCGGAATAGGGCAGAAAGAAAGGATATCCATTGATCAATTACTGGCAATCAAGGATTATTCAGCCCGGCATGGCTGCCGGTTTATACCGGCTCTGCCCCGGATTCAGAAACCAAGCGAACTGAGGGTCTGGGAAGGGCTGAAAGCAGCCGGCTTTGATACCCTGATGACACCTAATATCGGGTCCTTGTACTGGGCACAGAAGCGGGAAATAAAAATACGGGCAGATTACAGCTTCAATATATTCAATCCTTATTCTCTGCGTTTTATGCTGCAGCAGGGAGCAGAGCGGGTATGCCTGTCACCCGAACTAAACTTCAATCGCTTGAAGAACATGGGCAGCTTGAGGCAGGCTGAGCTTATGGTGCATGGGGATGTGATCCTGATGACTTCCCAATATTGCATGTTGCAGGGCATACTGAGGGATGAGAGCGGATCGTGCCCGGGTCTGTGCCGCAGAGATCGGTATGGGATAAGGGATGATAAAGGTTATATTTTCCCGGTCGATACCGATACCTCCTGCCGTTTTTATGTGTTCAATTCCCGGACTTTATGCATGATAGATGATCTGGATAAAATCATCGGATTGGGTGTGGGCGGATTGAGGATAGAAGCCCGACATGCACAGGAGCAGGAGGTGGTACAGCTGCTGGGAATGTACCGTCAGGCCCTGGAGGAAATCGGGGCGGATAGCAGCAGACCACCCTCCTGGTATCGGGAGGAACTGGAGCGGAAAGCCGCAGCTCCATTAACCCGGGGGCATTATTACCGGGGAGTGATATGAGACCGGCTAAGAACCAAAATTAAGGTGGATAATCATGATAGAAGAAAAAATACTGGAAAAATTGGAATACCCTCGGATTAGAGATATGCTGGCTGGGCTGGCTCTATTTGAAGGCGGAGCGGCCAGGGCTTATGCCATGAATCCCTCCAATAGCTTTGAGATCATAAACCACCGTCTGGATGAGACCGGGGAAGCCATGGAAGCCCTGCGATTTGGAGAGCCTTCCTTTCTGAGCGGCTTGAAGCTTATCGATCAGGTGCTGATGAAAGCCGGAGCCGGAGGAGTATTGACTGCTTATGAATTACGTCAGGTATACCTGTTGCTTTATTCATCCCGTAAGGCCACGAAGTATGTACAGGGGGACAAATATCCCCTGCTGAACAGCCTCTGCTCTTCCTTGACGGAAGATCGTGAACTGGAACAGAAGATAGAGCGGGCGGTAGGTGAAGATGGACAATTACGAGACGATGCTTCGCCCGAATTGAAAAATATTAGGAATCAAATAAACACCTTCCGGAGTAGGATCAGAGAATACCTGCAGAACTTCATCCGATCGGCGGATAACCAGAAACTGCTGCAGGAAGCCCTAGTGACCGAGCGGGACGGCCGATATGTGGTGCCGGTTAAACAAGAACACAAAGGGGTAGTAAAAGGTATCGTTCATGATGAGTCGGCCAGCGGAGCTACCGTGTATATAGAACCGCTGCCAGTGGTGGAACTGAACAACCGCCTGCGTTCGATGCAGATGGAGGAAAAGAGGGAAATCGAACAGATATTGAGAAACCTTTCCAACCTGCTGGGATTTATAGTCGGGGATCTGCAAAGAAACCAGGATCTGTTGGCCTTGCTGGATTTTATATTTGCCCGGGCCCGGCTGGCTTACAAGATGAATGCTTATCGCCCCATAACCAACATGAGAGGTATTTTGGAGATATACCGGGGCAAACATCCCCTGTTGGGTGAATCGGCAGTTCCGGTGGATGTGGAGCTGGGCCAGGATTTTGATGTTCTGGTGATTACCGGACCGAACACCGGGGGGAAGACAGTTACTCTTAAAACCATAGGGCTTCTGGTGCTTATGACCATGAGCGGATTATATATTCCCGCCCGGGAAAAGAGTCGTATTGCGGTATTCGACTCTATCTATGCGGATATCGGAGATGAGCAGAGTATTGAACAATCCCTGAGCACTTTCTCTTCCCACATGAGCAATATCATCAGGATTCTGGATGGGGCTGATCGGAGATCATTGGTACTCCTGGACGAACTGGGTGCAGGCACTGACCCGGTTGAGGGAGCTGCCCTGGGACATGTAATATTGGACGAACTGCGCCTTAAAGGAGCCAAAGTGGTAGTAACCACCCATCAGAGCGAATTGAAGAACTATGCTTATCAGACCCAGCGGGTTGAGAATGCTTGCGTAGAGTTTGATCCTGTCAGCCTGCAGCCGACTTATATATTGACCACTGGCATGCCGGGTCAGAGTAACGCTTTTGAGATAGCTACCCGGTTGGGCATGAAAAAGAATCTGGTTCAGAAAGCCCGGGAACTGGTTCCACAGCGGGAAATGGAAGTAGGCAACATGATCCGCCAGTTGAAGGAGAGTCATTATACCCTGGACCGGGAGAGCAAAGAGGTTAAGCGAATCAAAGAAGATCTGCTGCAAGATCGGGAACGTCTGGATGCAGCCCGGAAAGAACTGGAGCAGGAACGGCAGGAGATAATTACCCGAACTCGGGAGGAAAGCACCCTGGAGATCAGGCGGGTTAAGCAGGAAGCAGCCCAAGCCCTGCAGGAATTTAAAGAATTGCTCAGGGACCAGGATAAACCTCCCAAATGGCATGAAGTTGAAGAAAAAAGGATGAAGATTAAGAAAATAGCGCTGAAACATAATCAGGATACCATTGTTTCAGAAACCCAGGGCGGGAATATAGATGCAGGAGATTATGTTCTTATCAAAAATATCAATCAAAAAGGCTATGTCTTAGGTTCTCATGGTGCTCAGGGAGAAATGAGCGTACAGGTGGGAAGCATGAAATTCAATGTACGGCCGGATAATCTGATCAAGCTGGACAGCCCGATACCGGACGGCAAGCCCTGGAGGGGAGAGAGCTACCTGGATAAAGCCCGCAGTATCTCCAAGGAGATAGATGTTAGGGGGCAGCTGGTTGATGACGCGGTACTGCTGATAGATAAATATCTGGCCGATGCACTGCTGGTAGGGTTGGAATCAGTCTGGCTCATTCATGGCAAAGGGACCGGGGCGCTGCGGACCGCCATCAGAAAGTATCTCAAGGCTCATCCCCAGGTCAAAGGGTTTAGGGATGGTCTGCCGGAACAAGGAGGCCATGGGGTTACTGTGGTGGAATTCAAATAAACTCTCGCCAGTATTTTTAGCATCCCCCGGCAATTTTTACTTTTCCAGGGGAACAATCCAATAAAATCGGAGTGCATTGGATTTATTAAACATTGCTGGGAATAATTAAAGGTCTTAGCAGGGGAGATCGATAAGTATAATAAATACTACAACAAATACAGCAGTAGATGCGCCAGACTAATTTGTCGACTTCCTCCTCCTCGTAAAGACCCGGGCTAACCCCCGGGTCTTAGACCATCAAAAAAGGCTAACAGCTCGGTTAACTCTCAAAACCCTTCATTGAGGCGTACAGGTGGCACGTTGATTGAAGGGTCTATCCAGTTGCCTTGCTCTTAGCCTTTTTGCTTGCTCTGTCAGACTGTCAGGAAGATAAAATTACCCTTTCCTGAAGCAACTCGCGGTCTGTTATTATTCCGACCTGCCGGGACAAATTTGTACATCCACCTGCGCTGTACGGGGTTAACCCAAGGAAAGGTGGAATTAAATTAATCTTGGTTTCTGTCACCGTCAAATATATCCTGGATGACGTCCCCGGCCTTTTTTCTGGTGGTCTGGTGATCAGGTAAAGGACAGTCCGGTAATGTTTGCCCGGGCTGCAGGGTTATCTTCTCCAAATATTCTTCGGGACAGCCGCCGGTCTCCCGGGGGCCAGCTATATTGGCCTGGTATAATTTGCCGTCATGCCGGGGATCATGACAAACATATACCTCCCGGGTAAACCAGCCTGAGACAGGCTGGGTATGGATATCACAGGTTTCCGTAGGCATTTTGTCAGGAGTTGAGCTTTTTTCATCCGTGCCCACAACTACCGACCTCATTTCAACGTCAGGGCAGTATGGCCCGGCCAGTTTTCCGGATTCTTTGCATATGGATACCAATTGATGCAAATCACAGGTTTCGGCAGGTACTTTGTCTTTAAGGCAAAAGTCGGTGATAATCTTATCCGCGGGACAGGATTCGCTCTGCAGTTTGCCGGAAACAGAACAGACCGACACGCTGACTATTCCCCCTGGCTGGGACAGCGGTGCAGGCTTAAAATCCTTGTGGGCCCGAGTCAGTATGGCTGAAAAGGCCCGGGCCGGGCAATTGCCTCCATAGGCAGTCTCGGATGGATACTGGGGCGGATAGTTGCGCATGGTATATTCCTTGTCGAAACCCATCCAGACCGCCATGGAATAAGCCGGGGAAAAACCGCAGAACCATGAATCCATGTATTCTTCTGAAGTTCCGGTTTTACCTGCCGTAACCACCCCTGGAATCCGGGCGTTGGTTCCGGTCCCGGAATCAACTACGGTGCGCAGCATACTGGTCATCAACCAGGAAGTCTGTTCGCTGACAGCCCGATGAGATTGGGGCTGATAGCGATAGATCTCGTTTCCATCATCATCTTCTATGCGAGTAATAAAGTGGGGTTGCTGGTATATTCCCCCGTTGGCGATTGCTCCATACGCAGCAGCCATTTGCACCGGGGTGGCTCCGCGAGTTAAGCCGCCCAGGGCCAGGGGAGCCAGACCCAAATCATTGGTTCCCGGGCTATCCAGCAGTTCCAAACCCAGACTGCGCCCATAATCGAAACTGTACCGAATACCGATTAGATCCAGCAGCTGAATAGCATAGGTATTCACCGAATATTGCACTGCAGTCCGCATGCTTATGATGCCCCGGTAAGTTCCGTCATAGTTTTTCGGTTGCCATACTCCGTTGCCCACTTTATAGGATAGGGGTGAATCATCCAGGGGATAGAAGGGCATATATCCGGCTTCCAGAGCAGGAGAATAAACTGTCAGGGGCTTGATTGATGATCCGGGCTGCCGGTAAGCACTGGTGGCCCGGTTGAAACCGCGTTTTTGCTCATAGCTTCTGCCTCCCATTATAGCCTTTATTCCGCCGGTTTGATGGTCAAATACGGCCATGGCCGCCTGTACATTTTCCCCCTGTTCATTTTTTTGCTGCAGAAAATGGGAGGAATCAGCAAAATATTCTTCAGCATAATTTTGAATATCGGCATCCATAGTGGTATAGATTTTAAGACCTGCTCTGTATAGAGCATATTCCGGGTCGTTATACACTTCTTTGGAAGCCAGGATTTCAATTGCTTCATCAAACACCGCATCGATAAAATATCCATACTGGGTGTGGGTGGAAGCAGAGGTTTTAAATTTTAATTCCTCCTGATAGGACTGATCAGCGGTAGCCTGATCAATATAACCAGCTTCTACCATATTATTCAGCACTTCTTTTTGGCGTTTCTTGGACCACTCATAATTCTGGAACGGGTTTAATGATGGAGCATTAGGGATTCCGGCCAGCATGGTGCATTCAGCAAGGTCCAGTTCACTCACATCCTTGCCAAAATAGGTTCCGGCTGCCGCCTGTACCCCATAAGCTCCAGAGCCAAAATTGATCAGGTTCAAGTACATGTTTAGTATCTCGTCCTTGGAATAGGCCGACTCAATCTTAAAGGCCAATAATATTTCCTTTAATTTTCGCTCCCATTTCTTATCGAAGGTGAGGAAGGCGTTCCTGGCCAGCTGCTGGGTTATAGTGCTGGCTCCTTGTCCCTTAAGGTCTCCTGATGAGACATTGCTTACCAGTGAACGGGCGATACCGCGATAATTAACTCCGTGATGGGAATAAAAGCTTCTGTCTTCAGTAGCTATAAAGGCATCGATCAAATCCTGCGGGACCTGGTCCAAAGTTATTTCGGTTCTGTTTTCACCGGCATGCAAGCCGGCAGCATATGCTTGTTTATCATCATAAATAAATGTAGTTTTTGCACCAGACAACAGATCAGGATCCCAATCGGGCAGATCTCGGGCGGCAACCGCAAATATTCCTACCAGTCCGGCAGTTCCGGCCAGACCCAGAATGAGCAGCCATATCAACAGACTCTTTCCTACTGATTTCCAATTCTTAGGTTTCCTTTTAGTTTTCTTTTTTTGACTCATATAAGGCCTCCTGGAATTAGTATACTTATTGATTAGACAGGAACATATGTTTTTCCTGCTCATAACCCGGGAGGGCATTAAATACCCTGCAGGTAATACGTGTATATTCGTCTAATTATTGCACATACTTCGGATATTATGCTATGATTTTTTCTGGTAAGGAGGTTATTTTGTGGAAGATAAAATTAAGCAGCAGGTAGATGAACAGTTGGAAATCATCCGCCGGGGTGTTGCAGAAATCGTGCCCGAGGAAGAGCTTAAACAGAAGCTGTATAAATCCATAAAGGAAAACCGCCCCCTCAAGGCCAAGCTGGGACTAGATCCAACCGCGCCGGATATACACCTGGGGCATACGGTGGTATTGAACAAACTGAGGCAGTTCCAGGATCTGGGCCATGAGGTGCACCTGATCATCGGTGATGCAACCGGCCGCATCGGAGACCCCAGCGGGAAATCAGAGACCCGCAAACAACTTACGGAAGAAGAGATCAGGGCAAATGCCGCTACCTACCAGGAACAGATTTTCAAAGTGCTGGACCCGGAAAAGACTATTGTTCATTATAATAGCGAATGGCTGATGAATATGAATCTGGAGGCAGTGCTGAGGCTGGCGGGAAGATATACGGTAGCCCGAATGCTTGAAAGGGACGATTTTGACAAGAGATATAAGGAAGGTTTGCCCATAGGGGTTCATGAATTTCTTTACCCATTGATGCAGGGTTATGATTCGGTAGTGCTGGAAGCCGATGTTGAATTAGGCGGGACGGATCAGAAGTTCAACCTTCTAGTGGGCAGGCACCTGCTGCGGGAATATGGCCATGAGCCTCAGATAGCCTTGATGATGCCCATACTTGAGGGTCTGGACGGGGTACAGAAGATGAGTAAAAGTCTGGGCAATTACATTGGGGTCAACGAAGATGCCTATGAAATGTTTGGAAAAACCATGTCAATCACCGACGAGTTGATATCCAGGTATTTTGAACTCCTTACCCGGGTGCCCATGAATGAAATCAAAGCCATGCAGGCAAAAATGGACGGGGGTGAGCTGAATCCCCGGGATGCCAAAATCAGCTTGGCAAAAGAACTTATTTCTATGTACCACGATGCTGAAGAAGCAGAAAAGGCTGAAGCCAGGTTCAAGCTGGTTTATTCGCAGGGAGATATTCCTGATGATATACCTGAGGTGGACGTGGCTGATAAGGAGATATGGCTGCCTAAATTCCTGCAGGATAACAACATGGCCAGCTCCAGCAGTGATGGCCGCAGAATGTTAAAGCAGGGCGCGGTAAGGGTAAACGGCCAAAGACATGAAGATGAGAATCTGCATGTGTCTGACGGCATGGTAGTGCAGGTAGGTAAAAGGAAATTTATCCGCATTCAAAGTATAAGTAAATAGAGTAGCTGAAAGGGAGACGAGGTTGCTGACCACCGGCCGCAACCCCTAAGTCTCCCTTGCACTTATTTATCTATGTTTTTTAAGGCCCGCCCCATTTCATCCAGATGGCCTTCAAAGAAAATTGCCTTTCCTCTTATATTAGGATACTCCGGGGAAGCCAGGTCGATAAAGGTAAAGCCAATATCTTCCAGATCCGCCCATTCCGTGTTGCGTATAACCCTCATCTGATACTCGCTTACCTTGCTGGCTGAACAAAAAACATTCTTTCCTTTTGAATTGGACATCATAGTAGCTACAAGTGTTCTCACCTTTTCACTCCCCATCGCGGCAAATAGAACTGTTTTACAACGGTTAATTGTCATACTGTAACACCACATAATTGTAACTCTCAGGCCCATAACCGTAAAGCAATTTGTACATAGAATTTACAGATCGGTTTATCTAATATGCCTCCAGAAGACAAAAACTATGCTCAGGGGAGCATCTTCGACAGTATGATACAGGAATGCATTGTTTTGCAAGAGGGGTTGAGATCACCTTTTGCTCTGATAACTTCGAGGTTCATAAGGATACACCCCAGCATATAGTCGGAACAATAATACAACAATGAATCACATAACAATACAATAATGGATTAGCGGTGAAATGCTGATTGGATATTGAGGAGATAAAAGCCAGTGTAGTGGGAGTCGGGAGAAGTAACCCCCGTCTTGGTCTTGTTGGCACGTTTATTGCTTTATAAAACATCAGATACGCAACATTATTATATCATAATCCCATTAACACATTTTCTCATATTATTATCTACTGTTATATAGCGGTAGTACCCCTTTACCACTCACACCCTTTTATTCGCTATACAACAGTAGACCCCCTCTTTTTTTGGCCAGGTGAAAGCACACCTGGTTAAAAAAAGAGGTTTCGGTCTACCACGGGTAAATCAGTCCAATCATATACTTCTATATTTCAATATATATATTGCAGAAAGGGGGGCAGCAGCCACTTATTACGAGCCGGTTCGGAACCGGATGAGTTTAATATCTACAGAGGGGGGAGGTTTTATGACCTACGAGAATTTGTTGCTTGAACAAGAAGATAAAATAGCAACATTATACATCAATCGGCCTAAAGCCCTTAACGCACTTAATCGGGAGACTTTGCTGGAACTGCAGGATGCTATAGGCAAAATCGCTGAGGATGACGCCATTGATGTGTTGATAATCACCGGAGCAGGTGATAAGGCTTTTGTGGCAGGGGCCGACATAGCTTTTATGCAGAACCTGTCTGCTATGGAAGCTCGTAGTTTTGCTGCCCTGGGTCAGCAGGTCTTTATGATGATAGAGACCATGGAAAAACCAGTTATTGCCGCGGTTAATGGATTTGCTCTGGGAGGAGGATGCGAACTAGCCATGTGCTGCGATTTTCGCATCGCATCTGCCAATGCCAAGTTCGGACAACCTGAGGTAGGGCTGGGGATCATACCCGGATTTGGAGGTACTCAGCGCCTTGCCCGTTTGATTGGGGCTGGCATGGCCAAGCAGTTATTGTATACGGCTGATGTAATCGGTGCCGAAGAAGCGTGCAGGGTAGGACTGGTAAACTCCGTGCAAGCTCCTGAAGAACTGATGAAGGTAGTGAAAGCTGCTGCCGGAAGGATACTGAGCAAGGGCCAGGTGGCCGTCAGGCTGTGCAAAGCTGCCGCTAATGAAGGTATGCAGACCGACATCAACCGGGGTATGACCATAGAGGCAGACGCATTTGGGCTCTGTTTTGCAACCGCTGATCAGCGGGAAGGAATGACCGCTTTTATCGAAAAGCGGAAAGCTGGCTTTACGGGTAAATAAAATGCCTGTGAACTGGACTGAATTTAGGAATTATAGGGGGTAATTACATGAAAATAATGGTACTTGGAGCGGGTACTATGGGAGCAGGTATTGTTCAGACTGCTGCACAAGCTGGCTTCGAAGTTATCGTACGCGATATCAAGCAGGAATTTGTAGACAATGGCATAGCCGGGATCAACAAAACCTTGAGCAAGAGTGTTGACAAAGGCAGAATGAGCGCAGAAGACAAAGACGCTATTATGGGCAGAATTTCCGGCACAGTGGATATGGCAGCAGCTGCTGATTGCGATCTGGTAATAGAAGCCGCGCTGGAAGTAATGGATATCAAGAAAACCATCTTTAAGGAACTGGATTCAATATGCAAACCCGAATGCATCTTGGCCTCTAACACCTCGGCCTTGAGTGTTACCGAAATTGCAGCCGCCACCGGCAGAGCAGATAAGGTAATCGGAATGCACTTCTTCAACCCGGTACCGGCAATGAAACTGGTTGAAATAATCCGGGGATCTAACACCAGCCAAGCTACCTACGACACCATCAAGGAATTATCTGAAAAAATGGGTAAGGCTCCGGTTGAAATCAACGAAGCTCCGGGCTTTGTTGTCAACCGCCTGCTTATTCCTATGCTGAATGAAGGTATGTATGCTTTGATGGAAGGTGTAGCCAACGCTGCTGATATCGATACTTCCATGAGGTTTGGCGCCGGGCATCCCATGGGACCGCTGGCACTGGCTGACATGATCGGACTGGACATATGCTTGAAGATTATGGAAACCTTATACAAAGAGTTTGGCGATCCCAAGTATCGGCCCTGCCCGCTGCTGGTCAAGATGGTTCGGGCCAACAAACTGGGTCGTAAAACCGGTGAAGGATTCTTCAAATATTAAGATTAAGTTAAATTAGAGGGAGTGTGAAGACAAATGTCAAGAGAAGTAGTAGTAGTAGGAGCATGTCGTACACCTTTAGGAACCTTTGGGGGTACGTTGAAAGATACTAAAACCGTGGAACTGGGCAGAATCGTAATGGAAGAAGCTATGAAAAGGTCCGGAGTTAAACCGGAACAGATAGAGGAAGTAATATTCGGATGTGTATTACAGGGTGGACAGGGACAAAACGTTGCCCGCCAATCCATGATACATGCAGGAATCCCCATTGAAACTACTGCCTTCACCATCAACAAAGTCTGTGCCTCCGGAATGAGAGCAGTTCAGCTGGCAGCCCAGGTTATTAAAGCCGGGGATGCTGACATTGTTATGGCGGGTGGAATGGAATGCATGAGTGCCCACCCGTATTATCTGCCTAATGCCCGCTGGGGATACAGAATGAATATGGTAAAAGGCGATCTCATAGATGGTATGGTTTATGACGGACTGTGGGAAATCTTCAATGGCTACCATATGGGTATAACCGCAGAAAATGTAGCAGAGCAATATGGTTTGACCCGGGAAGAACAGGACGCTTTTGGATATACCAGTCAGGTTCGGGCTGCCGAAGCTATTGCCTCTGGAAGATTCAAAGATGAAATCGTACCGGTAGTTATTAAAGGCAAAAAAGGTGACAAGGTATTTGATACCGATGAACATCCCCGTTTAAGTGCTCCTGAAGCCATGGCTAAACTTGGTACTGCTTTCAAAAAAGGCGGAACCGTTACTGCCGGAAATGCCTCCGGAATAAACGATGGTGCTGCAGCTATGATCGTAATGTCCAAAGAAAAAGCTGATGAACTGGGAATCAAACCCATGGCTAAAATCGTCAGCTACGCTTCAGGCGGAGTGGATCCTTCAGTTATGGGATTAGGACCAATTCCGGCTACCAAAAAAGCCCTGGCCAAAGCGGGCATGACTGTAGATGATATCGATCTTATCGAAGCTAATGAAGCCTTTGCTTCTCAGTCACTAGCTGTAGCCAGAGACTGCGGATGGGCGGACAAGATGGAAAAGGTCAACGTAAACGGCGGAGCCATAGCTCTAGGCCATCCCATTGGATCATCCGGAGCCCGGATCATGGTAACCCTGCTTTATGAAATGCAGAAACGCAATCTCAAAACCGGCCTGGCAACTCTGTGTATAGGCGGCGGTATGGGATGTACCACTATCTTTGAAATGCTCTAAACCAGGTGGTAAACAAGTAGAAAAGCGTGCAGTTGGTACTGGAGCTGTTGTAGTTTGATTATTCAGAAGGCGTCTTGTGGTTAAACGCCTGGATATGACAGGTCAAGCTATAGCAGCCCGGTATTGGGCTGGAATTATCATTTAAATAACTAGGAGGTAATTGTGTATGCCACATGATAATTATTTATATCAAATGAGGGATATTAAGTTCCAGATGAAGGAATGGCTTGACATGGAAAGACTCCTGTCTTGCGATGGCTACAAAGACTACTACGGAGTTGACGATCTGGACGGGTTCCTGGATGTCAACTTTAAAATCTGTCGCGACGTGCTTTGCCCGGCTAACAAAGAATCTGATGAAGTCGGTTTCCAGTTTGTCGGAGGCAACGAAAATGCCGTAAAAAGTCCAGATGTCTTCAAGACGGTTTACAATACGGTTTGCGAAGCCGGTCTGGGACCCCAGTTCGGTGATCGCGAAGTAGAAGGCCGCATGCCCTTGGCCTGGTACGCTCCCATTTTGGAAATGCAGTCCGGTGCATCACCGGCTATGGTAATGCTGTGGTCTCTTACCCAGGGTGCTACCACTGTCATCCAGTATAATGCCGCCCAAAGATTTAAAGATCTCTACCTGCCCAAGATGTACACGGGCGAATGGGGCGGATCCATGTGTTTGACCGAGCCCGGCGCAGGATCCGACGTGGGCGCTGTTCAGACCAAATGCTTCCCCACCGACACTCCGGGACTGTGGAAGATCAAAGGCCAAAAGTGCTTCATCACCACTGGAGACAATGACTGTGTAAGCAACCTTATCCATCTGGTACTGGCCAAGGCTCCGGATGCAAAACCCGGCACCGCCGGCATTAACTGCTTAATGGTTCCCAAGTTCTGGGTTGATGATGACGGCAACATCACCAAATGGAATGACGTAACCACCACCGGCATCGAGCACAAGCTGGGCATCCACGGCTCTGCTACTTGCTCCCTGGCCTTCGGTGAAAACGACGATTGTTATGGCTGGATGATCGGCGACGGACCGGTGGACGGCCGCGGCAAAGGAATGGCACAGATGTTCCAGATGATGAATGAAGAACGTATCAACACCGGCTTATTTTCTCAGGGCGTTATCGGCGCAGCCTACTACGCAGCCCTGGATTATGCCAAAGTCCGCGTGCAGAGTAAAAAGGCCACCGATCCCAAAGGGCCAAGTGTTCGGATCATTGAGCATGAAGACGTCCGCCGCATGCTGATGCTGCAGAAGTCCATCATGGAAGCCTGCCGGGCGATGGTCTACTCCTCCTACTACTATATTGATATGGGCAAGGAAGCTGCCACTGAAGAAGAAAGAGATCTCGCTGAAGACTTCTTCATGATTCAAAACCCGATCTGCAAGGCATTTATATCTGACATGGCTTGGGCTATGACCTCAGAAGCGATGCAGGTACACGGCGGCTACGGCTTCATGGAAGAGTATGCACCGGCCTCCCTGGCCCGCGACTGCAAGATATACTCAATTTGGGAAGGCACCAACTTTATGCACGGGCAAGACTTAACCGGCCGTAAGTATACTATGAAGGGCGGCGAACCGTTCAAGAAATGGATGGCGCTGATCGAAGACTTCCTTAACAACAAAAAGATTGCGGAACTCGATAAAGAATTTGCCATGATGGCAGATGCTTTCGCCGCTTTCAAAACCATGATGGATCTGAATGGAGCATGGATTAAGGAACATTTTGAACTTAAACAGCTTTACGCCACCCGGATACTGCATTCGGCTGCGAAGGTTCTCGGCGGCAGGTTCCTGCTCGAACAAGCCGTTATAGCTGCCCAGAAGCTGGCGGAATTAGGCGAAGATCATTTCGATGCCAACTTCTACAAGAGCAAAATTGCTACCGCCAAATTCTTTGTTATGAATGTTGTGCCAGAAGTATTTGGTGTATTGAAAGCCATGGAGAATCCTGACACCAGCTGTATTGACCTGGCCGAAGAAGCGTTTATGTAAAAAAGCATAATATACCGAAAACCATCACCGGGTGCAGTAAGACAATGAAGCTAGTGGCAATAGGTGATAAGTAACAATAGCGAATGACTAAAATATCAAATATTCGGTCGTGGATAGAAGAAACTGAAATAGCCATTAAGAGAACGGGACCGGTTCTGGTTCCGTTCTCAGATAATCAAACCTTAACCGGGCGGTTATTATGGAGGAGACTAGAGATATGAGCTTAAAGTATGCAGATGAATACAGCCGCAAATTTACCTTTGCCGAGGAAGCGGTAAAAGTAATAAAATCTGGTGATCGGGTCATCTATGCTTTCGGAGTTTGCAGTGTAAATGAGCTGGATCGTGCCCTGGCTGCGCGCAAGAATGAGCTTCAGGAGGTAAAAGTAATATGCAATGATATCTCCTGCCGGTATTATGCAATGGATAGTGATATTTCCGGAAATCATTTTAAGTTCTATGAGGGGATATGCCCTGGAGCTCGTGAAAGTGTTCGGCATGAGGGAGGAACAATCAATACAGATAAGCCATTGACCAGAAAATATCTCAAGGGCGGAAACAGTACAGGACATATTTTTATGGCAACAGTCAGTCCTATGGATAAAAACGGGCACTTCTGGTTTGGCTGCAGCAAATCCCAGAAGCATAATTTCCGGCAGTATTACGAGATGGCGGAGTATGTCATTTTGGAAATCAATGAGCGTATCCTGGAAGGCTGCAAGGATCAGGAATCCATTCACATATCTCAAGTAGATAAGATCGTGGGTAGCAATAACGAGGAACTTTTGCCGAGCCATATTCAGCCAAGGAAATATTATCTATTTGAGGGGAACATCATAGAGAATAAAAACCGGGCAGTTTAATCAATATCTGTAATAACCTGATAATGGAAATGGTCAACATTATTGTTTATATAATACAATGGAGGAGGCAACTTCATGTATCAGAGATGGTTAGAAGAATATAAAAGTAAACTGGTTACCGCTGAGCAGGCCGCCAAAATAGTAAAATCCGGCGATTGGGTCGAATATGCGTTTGGGGTTAACTGCTCTTATGATTTTGATAGAGCATTGGCCGAAAGAAAAGAAGAACTTTATGACGTAAACATCAAATGTGACATCGGAGCTTATCAGCATTTTACTGCCGAAGCTGATCCCAGCGGAGAAATATTCACCTGGAACAGCTGGCATGTAGCCGGCCATGACAAGAAATTTATTGGCAAGAATCTTTACTACATTCCCATGAAATTTCATGAAAACCCTATGATGACTAGAAAAGATATCATACCCAACAACGTAACCGTGGTTATGTGCACTCCTATGGACCGAAATGGTTATTTCAATTTTGGTGCCAGCGCGGCTACTACCTGGGCAGCTATGGAAAACACTGATTGTATTATAATAGAAGTGAATGAAAAGATGCCCCGCTGTCTGGGCGGCAACCAGGAATGCGTTCATGTAACTCAGGTGAACTATATCATTGAAGGAAGCAATCCTGACCTGCTGGTACTAGGTGCGGCAGCTCCCAGCGACACTGATGTGAAAATCGCCCAGAACATAATTGGAAAATTATATGATGGCAACTGTATACAGCTGGGAATTGGTGGTATACCAAATGCGGTAGGAACCATGGTAGCGGCTTCGGACCTAAAGGATCTAGGAGTTCACACGGAAATGTACGTAGATGCCTATTTGGAAATGACCAAAGCTGGTAAAATAACCGGAGCCAAGAAAAATATCGATAAATACAAACAGGTTTATTCCTTTGCCATGGGCAGCAAGGAATTGTACGAATTTATTGACGATAATCCCGGATTGGCCTCCTACGCGGTTGATTATACCAACAACCCCTATGTGGTAGCTCAACTGGATAATTTCGTGTCAATAAACGCCTGCATTGAGGTAGACTTATTCGGACAGGTTTGTTCAGAAAGTGTTGGTACTCGTCACATAAGCGGCACGGGCGGACAATTGGACTTTGTTGAGGGTGCTTATAAGTCCAAGGGTGGCCAGAGCTTTGTTTGTTTACCTTCCACCATTGAAAGCAAAGGGGAAGTCAAATCAAGGATTCGGCCGATACTAAGCCCCGGAGCCATTGTGACCGATCCCCGAACAGCAACTCATATGCTGGTAACCGAATACGGTATAGCCAACATGAAAGGTAAAAGTACCTGGCAGAGAGCTGAAGCACTGATTAATATAGCTCATCCTGACTTCAGAGATGAATTGATCAAGGAAGCTCAGAACATGAACATTTGGCGGAAAGCGAACAAAATTAAATAGTCTGCTTCGGCAAATATAATGGCTAACGGCAGGTGCTTCACCTGCCGTTAGCTTTTCGAGTTAATATATGGGGCCAAATAGTGGAGCCTTCTTGATTGGGTTGTATTGGCGTATTTAAGGGTTACTTGCTTCTGACAATACCGTACTTGGCAGCCTTGCGAACGATGGTGGGCTGGCTTACTCCCAGCACTCGTGCTACAGCATAGGTGGAGTTATATACTGAAAAAGCTTCCTGCAGCAGGCTGCGCTCAGTATTCTCCAGAGCTGCGTTCAGTGGTATGATCTCTGTCTTGGGCCGGGCAGATGCCTCTAACTCCACCCAGGCCGACAGGTCATCCATGCCAATGACATCCTGCTGGGTAGTAACTACCAGACGCTCAATCAGATTTTCCAACTCCCTTACATTACCCGGCCAATCATAGGAGATAAAGTATTTCAGAACATCAGCGGAAAGGCTTTTGTTCATCCGGTGGCGCCGATTGAACATCTGAATAAAATGCCTGCCCAAAACCGGGATATCTTCCCGGCGCTCCCGCAGAGGAGGAACAAATATGGGAACAACATTAAGCCGGTAAAATAAATCCTTGCGAAATTGGCTTTCGGCTACCATATCCTGCAGATTTCGATTAGTGCCGGCAATAATCCTGACATCAACTGCCAGCTCTTTGGTTCCGCCGATTCTCATTATCTTATTATCCTGCAGCACTCGTAAGAGTTTTACTTGAAGATCCAAAGGCATTTCAGCAATCTCGTCCAGGAAGAGGATGCCGCCATCAGCCAATTCGAACATACCCGCCTTGCCGGTTTTGCTGGCTCCAGAAAAGGCGCCGGGCTCATAGCCAAATAGCTCCGATTCCAGAAGATTAGCCGGGATGGCACCACAGTTTACTTTTATGAAAGGCTTGTTGACCCTGGGGCTGCTGTTATGCAGGGTGTCTGCGATGACCTCCTTGCCCACTCCCGATTCACCCAGGATAAGAACGGTAGAGTCAACAGTTGAAACATGATTGACCATTTTCAGCAATTTGCGCATTTTATCCGAGTGCAGTATACAGCTTTTGGAGCTCTTCAATTGATTCAACTGTACCTGATACATTCGGCTCAAGCCCTCCAACTGCTCCACCTTGCCCTGTAAATCATTGAGCTCGGTGATATCTCGGACATTGGTAACTACCAGAACAATATGGCCATCTTCGTCAAAGATGGGAGTGCTGGTTACCAGAGCGCTCTTGCCGGTTATGGATTGCAGCGGGATAGTAGCAGGCTGCCGGGTTTTTATAGCCAGCAGGGTTCCTGACCGGGTGAATACTCCATCTCTGACCAGATCAGCCATGTTGCGTCCCACACACTCCTCCGCGGAAACCCCCATAATGCGCTCAAAAGCCTTATTAAGCTGCAGGGTATAGCCTTCCCCGTCGGTTATATACAGTCCATCATAAGAGGAGTCAAAAATTGCGTCCAGTTCTTTTCGTCTTAATCCTTCCACTCGTTCCAGCTGGTGTTCCAGGGCCATCAGTTCTGACATATCCCGGACGTTGGTTACTACCATGACAACCTGGCCTTCATCATCAAAAATTGGAGTGCTGGTAACCAGGATATCCTTTTTGGATCTAGCCTTAAGCTGAACAGTGACGGTTTCCCGTTTTTCTATAGCCAGCAAGCTGCCGGAGCTTGAGTAAACCCCGTCTTGAACCAGGTCTGACATATAACGACCGGTAAGTTCTTTCGCATTTATGCCTGTAATTCGTTCAAAGCCCTTATTCACCCGAAGAGTTTTACCCTGTCCATCAGTAATATATAGTCCATCGAAGGAAGACTCAACTATGGCATCCAATTCCCGCTCTCTCAGGACCTTTACATCCTGCAGCTGTCGTTCCAGATCAATTAAGTCGGTTAAATCACGTACATTGGTAACTACCAGAATAATGTTGCCGTCTTCATCGAATATGGGGTTACTGGTAACCAGTGCATTTTTGCCGGTTTTGGATTGTAAAGGTATGGTAACCGAGTGCCTTCTTTCCAATACCAGCAGGGTTCCTGAACGAGTGAAATAGCCTTCCTCTACTAATTCCGCCATGTTGCGTCCCACACACTCTTCAGCATATACTCCCATAATGCGCTCAAAGGCCTTATTCAACCGCAGGGTATTGCCTTCCCCATCGGTAATATATAAACCATCATAAGAAGATTCGAAAATAGCATCCAACTGCTGGTTGAGTTTCCTGGTTACTTCTAATTCTTGTACCACGTTTTCCAACTCTGAAATATCCTGCAAGCAGGCTACTGCACCGGTTATCTGGCCATCAACGGTAATTGGGGCCCGATTGGACAACAGAATCTTATCCTTATATATGATTTTATGAAGTGATTGCTTCTGGCCGCTTTTTAGGATAGTACCCAGATTGCTCATATCAAAGACCTCGTTAACAGGCCGGCCATAAGCCTCTTGAGCGCTGATCCCGGATACCTCTTCCAGGGATTTATTGAAAATGGTGATACGTTCTTCGGTATCTACACCCAACAGGGGATTATATATGGAGTTGATACAGACCTCCCATTCCTGCTGTTTTCTTTGCAGGATATCAAAAAAGGACATAGTCAGGTTATATAAAGCCCGGTTTTCTTCCCGGTCAGCTTCTCCGCCCTCTTCAATATACTTGCCGGCCATAGACTGCAGTTCATCCAGAATGGCAATACTGTCACGGTCATAGGACATTATTTTGCTCACCGGTGTATCTCGGGGCAGATCATCTGCCAACACTTTCAGCAGATGAGTCCAGCTGATCAGGCCGGCCACGTTCATATTGTCATCAATCACTCTAACCCCGTTAACCTGGTGTTGCAGCAGGTATTCTGATGCCTGAGCTGCACTGGTATCGAGACCAATATGCAGAGGAGCTGTCATTTCCATATATACCTCCATAATAGAATCCCTCGACAAAAACTTCCTAATTATTATTATAGCACCCAATAATAATTTTGGGACAATACCATATGCCGCTGTATTTATTAGAGTATATCTTATCACAACTGTTGTTGATTTAAGCATATATTGGATAAAAAGGAATTCTGATGAAAGGTTGTTCAATAAATCCTGGAATGAAAAACAGCAGGAAGGAGAATGGCATGTCTGCGAAAATAATAGAGAATCAGCTTATATTTAATGGCAGTTTTAAAAACCGGCCAAGAACCGAGAGAATAGTAATACATCATTCGGCCAGCAGCCTGGATACTACTATTCAGGATATTCATCGCTGGCACCTGGCCAGGAATTGGATAGGAATCGGCTATCATTATGTCATATATGCCGACGGAGATATCTATCGGGGGCGGCCTGAATTGGCCATGGGCGCCCATGCCTATCAGGATGCTGATCATGAGGCCAACAGCAATGGGCTCGGGATCTGCCTGATCGGGAATTTCGATCAGCAACCGCCCACCGGCAAGCAGATGGATAGCCTGCCGGAGCTGGTACTGGACATATGGAAGAGATATCCGTCAATACCGATAATCGGCCACCAAGATGTTATGGCCACCGCCTGTCCGGGTGCTTTGTTTCCCTGGGCAGAACTGAACGCAAAATTAGACAAGGATGTGATTAAAATGACCCTGGAAAAATGGATGATAGATGGGGGGCAGGAAGCTCTGCAGGATCTGAGCGCCAAAGGACTGGTGAATAATCCGGAAAATTGGAGTACTGCAGATAAACTGGCCCAGGCAGTTCCCGCCTATTTATTCTGGATGATGATCAAAAGAATATCTGAATACAAGGGGAGCTGATGACAATAATTAACCTCCCTGTGCAGACTAATACTATGTAATCTGCGAAAAAAGCCGGGATATTTCCCGGCTTTTACTTGGCTCTAACATGGTAGCCCCAAGGGGAGTCGAACCCCTGTCTCCGCCGTGAGAGGGCGGCATCCTAGGCCACTAGACGATGGGGCCAGAAATATAAATGGCTGCCGGTCAAGGATTCGAACCCTGGCGAACTGATCCAGAGTCAGTCGTGCTACCACTTACACCAACCGGCAGCGAAGGGTATATTACCCGTGCGAAAACTATTATAATATAGGGTGAGCCTCTTGTCAAAGGCCTAACGGAATTTACTTCGATAAATTTTCCACATATAGTATAGCATTGCTGATACGCTGTATGCACTCATCTTTTCCCAGAACTTCCATTAGCTCGAATATTCCCGGGGTATTAGTGCGACCGGACAAGGCAAGCCGCAGGGGATGGATCAGTTTGGCCGCCTTTATATTCAACTCCTCAGCTCGCTGTCGCAGCTCCAGTTCCAGCCCTTCAATAGATTCGAAGCTGCTTTTTCTATAGATTATCAAGGCCTCTTTAAGGAGAACCAGAGAATCTTTGGGCAGGAAATATTTCTGGCAGCCTTTTTCATCATAAGCGGAAATTGGCCGAAAAAAATAGGCTCCTTCGTCCAGGATAGCCTGGACTGTCTTAACCCGCCCTTTAAGGAGTGATACCACCTTCAATAGTTTTCCCGGATCAGCATCGCTTATGAAACCTCGTTTTACAGCATCATCATGGAGCAGATTGGCTATTCGTTCAGAGCTTGCTTCAGCTAAATAATGACCATTCATCCAGCTCAGCTTTTCCATATCATATATGGCCGGGGACCGAGAAACCCCGGCCAGATCGAAGCTTTCCCGCAAATCCTCCACTGTCCAAAAATCTCGATCTGCTCCGCTCGACCATCCCAGCAGGGCCAGATAATTGATCAATGCTTCCGGCAGATATCCTTGCCCGCGAAATTCCTGAACCGAGGTAGCGCCATGGCGCTTGGATAGTTTGCTGCGATCTGGAGCCAATATCATGGAAACATGGGCAAAATGAGGAATCTCCCAGCCCAGTGCCCTATAAAGCAGAATCTGTTTGGGGGTGTTGGAGAGGTGTTCCTCTGCTCTGATAACGTGGGATATCAGCATATAGTGATCATCTGCCACCACGGCGAAATTGTAGGTAGGCCAGCCATCAGACTTGGCCAGAATGAAATCATCCAGCAATTGGTTGTTGAATTCCACCTCACCCCTGATCAGATCCGGCACCACTACCACACCGTTCTCAGGCGACCTGAACCTAATTACTGCTGGTTCACCCTTATGAATCCGTTCTTCAGCTTCGCTTATACTGATATTGCTGCAATGACCTGGGTATTTATAGTCAATTTTATTTCGCCGGGCGGTATCTCTTTCTTCAGCTAGCTGTTCAGCAGAACAGAAGCAGTAATAAGCTTTGTTCTGCGCTAATAACTGGTCCAGACATTTATGGTAGATATCCAGGCGTTCACTCTGGCGATAGGGACCGTATTCTCCTCCGATTTGGGGGCCCTCATCCCAATCCAATCCCAGCCAATTCAAGCCCTCTATTATGCCCTGGGCGGAAGCCTGGTCAGATCTGCTGGCGTCACTGTCCTCCAGGCGGAGTACCAGCCTCCCGCCGTATTTGCGGGCAAAGAGCCAGTTGAAAAGAGCAGTGCGTGCCCCGCCTATATGTAAAGCTCCAGTGGGACTGGGAGCAAAGCGTACTCTTATATGGTCCACTTTATCACTCCTTTTTTATTAAGCAAGATATTATTCAAAGGGGTTATCCTCACAGTAGTCATCGATCATTCTATTATACCCCTCCATAATATTTATGACCACCGGATGCGAAGCAGAATCGAACTCTAGATTGTCGATCTGTTTTATCGGCAACACTTTAGGAGAAGTTCCGGTGATAAAAACCGCCTCCATTAAAATAAGCTGATCAAGGGAGATCTCCTGTTCTATAACCCGTATGCCCATAGATGAACATAATTTTAAAATCGCATCTCGGGTAACACCAGGCAGTATGCGATTTGATGAAGCAGTGTATATAGCTCCGTCCCTTACCCAGAGTACATTGGAACGACTGCCTTCGGTTACATAACCGTGGGCATCCACCAGCAGAGCTTCATATGCCCCGTGCTTTTTCAGTTCCAGGTCTATTGCAGCTCGCAAATCCAAATCGGCTGCTTTTATTCGGGGGTTTTTTCGTTCAGCCCTGAACAGGATGGCTGTCACCCCCTGCTGGTAATCCCGTATGCCGGGATATCTATAAGGGATGCTGTATAAAAACCAATCCTTCCTGATATCATGGTTGTTCGGCAAGGATTTGATCAGTAATTTATAATTGCCGCTGCTTGTGGAGTTGAATTGGAGCAGCCTTTGAATTCCTTCCGCTATATCTTGCCGGGATAGGGTCAAGGCAATCCCCGCTAATGAAGCGGAATTATAGAATCGATCAACATGCTTTTCCCAAAACAAGGGTACACCTCGGATGATTCGGATTACTTCATATAGGGAATCAGATATCTCCCCCAGATGCTGTTCAAAACAGGCGGCAGATAGAGGTTGACCGTTTTTCAGGAAATAACTGCCCAGGCATTGCTCCATAAAAACACTTCTTTCATTAAACTTCATAGCACTCTTAAAGGACCACTATTTGGTTCCGCTGGTTCAAAAGTATAAGGAAGTTCATTTTCCTTACCGCTGCGACAAGGAAGGGAATTGGAACCCACCGCAGCTTTTCTTAGTATGGTTTCCAGGGACGTTTACAATCTCATGCCAACAAAACAACTCTTGAGTTAATATTATATTAATATAGTGAACCAAATGAAACTACTTTTCATATTAATAAGGTACGGAGGTGGTTTCATGTATGGTCCCAGATTCAGGTTAATGCCGATTCTGAGCATCATCTTAATAGTTATCCTGCTTACCTCTATGGTTATGGCTGATCTGCGAATAAAGAGGAGTCTGTTGACTTTAGCTGGTGCAGAGGCTCAAGCCGCCGGGGTGGAAACCATAAATATGATAATCAACGACCAGGTGGCATCCGAACTTGAATATGAAGATATAGTCACAGTTCATAAAGACGGGCAGGGCAGGATAGTGTTGATTCAACCCAATACCATTATGCTGAATCGTGTTATGAATAGTACCATGATGGAAATAGCTCGTTATCTGGGACAGATGAAGGATAATACCATAGAGATACCCCTAGGTCAATTATCAGGTATAGATCTGCTTGCAGCCCGGGGACCAAGGATAAAAGTAACCGTCATTCCTGCCGGGCAGGTTAACGTAAATGTAATAAATGAATTTCAGCAGGCAGGTATCAATCAGACCCGGCACCTGATATATTTTGAAGTCCGGAGCAACATCACCTTGGCGGTACCATTCCTGGAAAGAGAATGTGAAGTAATGGCTGTCATTCCCATGACAGAAACTATTATTGTGGGAGAGGTGCCGGAAACCTACGTTAATTTTCTAGGAGAGTCAGAGTGGATGTATCCTCTGCTAAATAAGTAGTCTGCAATGCTCGGATAAGCAACCTGTATGATTATGCCTGTCTCAGGGAGATTATATTGTTTTTCCGGTGAATATCTATGGAACTTGAATTAATTATGGCTATCATCTGGCTATAAATGGCATTAAAAATATTTCCTACTAGCTTGACAATTAGTCCGGTGGATGATAAGATAACTCTTGCGCGGCGGGAAGCCGAAG
>CAZCTN010000016.1:53184-67678 GCA_964501655.1 uncultured Syntrophomonas sp. | reverse complement strand
GTAGCCACCGCCTCTTTGCCGAAATCTTTTTCCCCCCCCTGTGACAGAGTATATGCTTCATCGACGAACATTATCCCGCCCAGGGACTGTTTTATCATCTCCCGGGTCTTTTGAGCGGTATGACCTATATACTCCCCAACCAGGTCGGCTCTCTCAACCTCCAGCAGATGCCCCTTGCTCAGGATGCCCATGTCATTCAATACTTTTCCCAGCAGCCTGGCCACCGTGGTCTTGCCGGTTCCGGGGTTGCCCTTAAACACCATATGCATAACCAGCGGCAAGTTCTTCAATTGCTGGGCCTCTCTTTTTTTCTGTACCAATGAATAGGCAGTCAATTCCGCCAGGGTTTTTTTGACCTCATCCAACCCTATCAAATTTTCCAGTTCTTGAAAAGCAGTACTTTCACTCAGGTTTCCGGGCAGAGCCAGTTCTTTACAGCCATGGTCGGATGAGGATTCTGAAAACCTCATGGATATCTGCACTTTACCACCACTCCTAACAGTTCTGGGATATTATATGCCTATTTATTAGTAGTGGTGATATTTTTCATAGTCCAGGGAGGGTTTATTAATTAATAATCCTTGAACCTACCGGTTGGAATCCTCTATGCTTATAGTGAGTTTCCTGCCTGGGCATTCCATTCACCTTTTCAGCATTAGCAACGGGGCAGATAGTATATGAGCTAATAAAACCCCGCTGAAAACGAGGTTTTAAAAGAAGATGCCTGTTAATAGAAGGAATATAATCAGCAGTTCATACTAGTCTTCGGCTTTAGGATCTAAATTAATCATTCCGATAGGCCGCACCGGAGCCACGGTAGATATAGCATGCTTGTAAACCAGTTGTTGTTTGCCGTCTATTTCCACAATAACTGTAAAATTATCAAAGCCTTTTACCAATCCCTTTATCTGAAAGCCGTTTATAAGGAATATGGTTACCGGGGTCTTCTCCTTTCTTACCAGGTTGAGAAAAGCATCCTGCAGGTTAATCTGGTTTTTGGTCATAAGTCCGGGACCTCCATTCTTATTTCTATCTCTAATATTAAATTTTACACTGAGTGCAGGCGTCCTTCAATATAAGTACAGATTTTTTCCAAAATAATATCTTCTTCCATGTCATCTCCCACCTCAATCCAGAATATTCTCTGATCCCGCTTAAACCAGGTGATCTGCCTTTTGGCCAAGCGGCGGGTTTCCCTTTTGATTTCGTCTATCATAACATCCTGGTCAATAAATCCATGCAAATAGGCAGTCACCTGTTTATAACCCAAAGCCTGCATGGAGTTCAGATCATCACTATAGCCGGGCCGCTCCGTCAACTGGAGGACTTCCTCGATCAGGCCCTGTTCAATCATCTGCTCCACCCGCTGATCGATGCGATGATACAGTCCCTGGCGTGGCAGCAGTAGTCCCACTGCTGCCAGATTATAGGTGTATTTATCATGCTGCTGGAAAGTTGAAAAAGGTTTTCCGGTCAATTCATATACTTCCAGAGCCCGAACTATCCTCTTGCGATCGTTGCCGCTGATCACATCGGAATATTCCGGATCTATTTTCTGCAATTCCTTAAATACACGTTCGATACCGCATTCCTCTATTGCCTTATCCCACTTGTGGCGTATCGAGGATTGAGATTCCAGGGGAAAGAAATGGTAGTTGTCCACCACCGCCTGGTAATAAAGTCCGGTGCCTCCCACCAGCAAAGGCAACTTGCCTCGTTGGTTGATATCGGCAATCACCTCTTTAGCCAGGTCCTGATAACGGGCTACATTGAAATCCTGTGCAATGTCCACCATATCCATCAGGTGATGAGGAACCTGGCGGCGTTCGGCCCGGCTGGCTTTGGCGGTTCCTATATCCATGCCCCGGTAAACCTGCATGGAGTCGCAGTTTATTATTTCTCCGCCCAGCCTGGCAGCCACTTTCAGTGCCAGAGCGGATTTGCCGGAGGCCGTAGGCCCCACAATAGCAGCTAATTTGTACATTCGTCATCATCCCAGCGTATATTAATGCAAGTAAGCAAATGCTTACATCGTTTCAATTATCCCGAACGCGGTGTTATTGTTCCTGCTTCCAACCACCTTGCTGCAATTGAGTCTGGCGAATTCATTGCTGCCCCTTCTCTCTTTAATGACCACTTTTCGCCTGGCCACCCGGCAAGCTTGTCGGATGGCTTCCGGCTCCAGAGGACGATAGTCGGCTGCTCCCCGCAAAGGTGATATGGCCTGACTCTTCATCAGAGGGCTTCTAAACATAGGATCAAAATACACAATATCCCAGGAGTTGTCCTTTGAATTCGCCAGGTATTGATTATGGTCGCAATTTATAACCTCTATTCTCTTAATCGCCTCTTGCAGCCAAGTCAGATCAGATTCATAGAGCTTCATTCCCCATTTTATGGTCTGGCCTATAGGCAGTGATGATTCCAGACCAACAACCCGGCCCCGGGTAGCAAAAAAGGATGCCACAATGGCATCGGCGCCCAGACCCAGGGTGCAGTCCAGGAAATAATCATCTTCCTGCATCTGGCAGGCCTCGATCAAGGGGTCGGGCTGCCCCTTTTTCCGGTAGGCAGTAATCCTCACTTTGGCCATGCTGGGATGAAAGAAGAATTTGTTTCCCTCCAGATAAAGCACCGGGCCGGATGGCTCCCATACTATTACCCCCCGTGCCTGTTCCTGCTCCCTGATGCGGTCCAGGCTCCTTCTCTGCCGGGGAACAAAGGTTATCCCGCTGTCCTCCAGAAAGTCTGCATAAGTTGAATCTATTTCCTTCCCGGCCTGGGTGGTAGTGGCAACGATTTTCATTTTACCTCCTCTTAAACATCCGCTCCAAATCATCATAAGTCAACCTGATTATGGTAGGTCGCCCATGAGGACAGTGTGCGTAATCTTCCAAGGTCAGAAGGCTGTCAATAATTTTTCCCATTTCTCCAATGCTTAAACGAGTTCCGGCTTTTACAGCTTTCTTACAGGACATGATGGTTATCACCCTGCGGCGCAGGTCCGGCAGTTCCCGGTTCAGCATCAGATCATCCATTATTTCGTAAAGGACCTCTTTTTCCCGCCCGGCCGCTGGCAAGGGAACGGAGCGCAGAGCAATGGAATTGGGTCCGATGGCTTGCAACTCAAAGCCCATGGAGAATAGAGATTCACGGTTGGTTTCCAGAATATCCATCTGTTTACTGGATAACTCCAGGGTAAGGGGCAATAATAATTCCTGAACAGTATCCGGTTGTTCCAGTGATTTTTGCGCCCTCAGCTGCTCAAATATGACTTTCTCGTGGGCCGCATGCTGGTCGGCTATCCACAGGGAGTCATCTTTTTGCAGCAGGATATAGGAATCAAAAACCTGACCGATTATGTTTATCCTATCTTCCTGGACAATTTGTTCCGGACCTCCAGATAGAGAGTTATGAGCAAATGCATCGAAGCCGGCGGCTTCTTCCCCTGCTCTGGTATATTCGGTATTATCTAGCGGCTGGCCGGTAAATACTCCCGGCTGCTCTGACAGGTAATCATACCCGGTTGTTTTAGTCTCGGCCGGGTCGATAATCCCGGGACGCTGTGACTGCAAGTAATTAATATTGACTCCATAGCTGCTTTTCTCCAGCTTATCCCGAATAACATCCAAAACTACCCGAAATATGCTTTGTTCATCGCTGAACCTGACTTCACTCTTTTGGGGATGCACATTAACATCAACCCTGGATGGCTCCAATTCGAGAAATAGAATGACCACCGGATGTTCGCGGGACAAAAGACGGCCTTGATACGCCTGGTCTATAGCTCGATATATGACCGGGCTTTTTATTGGGCGCTGGTTTACGAATACAAACTGGTTTCTGCGGTTGGATCGTTTCACCTTCGGAGACGAGATTAGCCCGCCAATCCGGTAATCTCCCCCCCTATAGGAGATCTCCATTAATCCTTCTGCAAAATCACTGCCAAATATGGTTCTTACCGTATCCGGCAGAGAGTTGTTGCCCGGGGTTTTAAAATAAGTCTTTTTATCACTGCTGAAGGAAAATGATATATTCGGCCGAACCAGGGCATAGCGACAGAGCAGTTCATGAATACGGTTGCTTTCGGTTACCGTACTCTTCAGGAATTTCTTGCGGGCCGGGGTGTTGTAAAACAGGTCTTTTACTACTATGCGAGTTCCCGGAGGGGAAGGGTGGATTTGATGTACCAACTGCTGCCCGCCTTCCAGGCAGGTATAAACCCCGGGTTCGCCAGGAGCCTGGCTGTAGAGTTCAACTCGGGATACCGAAGCAATACTGGGCAGAGCCTCACCCCTGAAACCCAGGGTAGAGATGTGCAGCAGATCCTCTTCCTGCTTTATTTTACTGGTCGCATGACGGAGAAAAGCCAGAGGAACCTGGCTGAAGCTTATCCCCTGCCCGTTATCTTCCACTTCTATCAATTCCCGTCCTCCACTGCCGATCCTGACCGTTATCCGGTCAGCCCCTGAATCGATGGAGTTCTCAATCAGCTCTTTAACGATCGAAGCTGGCCGCTCAATGACCTCACCGGCTGCGATCTTGTTTATCAAATCATCATCCAGCAGCTTTATAGCCATATTATAGGATCCTTTCCTCCCCGCTTCTGGTTATTATGGATTTATATTCGTCTCTGACCCTGTCCTGCAAATAAACCAGATTATAAGCAGGATTGCTTTGCATAGTCTTATAAGCCTCTCGTGCCTGATCCTGGCAGTTTTCACAAGCGTAGATGGGCAATTGGATACAAGCCACGTTATATTGCTTGCCACTGGGATGCTGGGCGGAAGAGTTGATAATTCTGAATCCTCCGCAGGCCGGGCACAAACGCAACTCGTTTCTTTGATTCTCATTTATATAGTCGGTATCATAAAATATGCTTTCATAGGAGGTCCTAAACATTTCCGGGCTACGGCGATTCTTTTCAATTACCTCCTCCCGCTGGCGAAAGGTTTGGAGTTGGGTATCCACGATCCGGTATATTCGTTCCATGTTGCTGCTTGATTCTTTAAAACGGCTGGGATTGTAATCCGGCTCTCTCAGATTTGAATAATCGATACCGGCCATGGCCATGATTATCCCCATATTAATATATGGCAGAGCTGACTCTACCGAGTAACCGCCTTCCAGGACCGCAATATCAGGAGCCAGGGTCTCGTTGAGCCGGGCGTAACCCTGGGCGGTAAAGGACATGTTGGCCAAGGGGTCACTGTAGTGATTGTCCTGTCCGGCAGAATTTATAACTATGTCAGGTTTGAACTCTTCCAGCAAGGGCATGACCAGGTTATCCAGCACATAATGGATACCGCTGTCGGTAGTACGTGGCAGCAACGGGATATTTATCGTAGTTCCATAAGCCAGGGGCCCTCCGGCTTCTTCCATAAAGCCGGAACCAGGATATAGAGTTCTTCCATCCTGGTGGAAGGATATGAACAGTACTTCCGGATCATGGTAGAATATCTCCTGGGTTCCATCTCCATGATGCACATCGGTATCTACTATAGCTACTCGCTTGATTCCGTATTGTTGCCTTAAATACTCTACCATTATGGCTTCGTTATTTATGTTGCAGAATCCCCGGTTGCCGTGAGCTACGGTCATGGAGTGATGTCCAGGGGGGCGAATGATGGCAAAGCCGTTTTTAACCTCCCCCTTCATGACCGCGTCAGCCATAACCAGAGCAGACCCCGAGGACACCAGGTGAGCCTCGGTGATCTGAGCCTCTACATCCGGGATGCAGAAGTGCACCCGGGCAATATCTTTTAAACTGGCCAGGCCAGGCTTATATTCTCTGATCTGGGGCAGATCCATGATGCCTTCCTCAAAGATCTGGTCCCGGGTATAAAGCAGCCTTTCTTCCCTTTCGGGATGAGTGGGAGAAATAGCCCAGTCGAAGGCGGGAAAAAACAGTATCCCAGTTGGTTTCATATGGTCACCCCCTTGAATTCTTTGATGAAGCCCGGAGAGATTTGCAGGCCCACCTCGAACAACTTGCCGGTTCGGTCCCATCCTCGAATCATATTAAACTGTTCTTCCAAAAAGAAGTCGGCATCATCAACATAGTCTTCCAGGCCTAATTCGGTCCCCAACTTTTGCAAATGTTTTCGGGCTATTTCCTTGGCATCAGCCAGTTGGAAATTCCGGGGTTTATCCAGTGCACCGCTTATGCCGCCCGGGTCCAGATTATACTGCTTGCTTTGAGTATCTGCGTGCAATATTACCGCCAGAGTAGGTCTTACCACTGCCGCCCCTAGAGCGTTGGCCACAGGTGAATACCGGTGGATAAATGACTCGGCCTGCATTAATCGGGCCAGACCCGGAACTACTGCAGGGGCAGCTGCACCAATACCAATGACCCGATCCAGGCGAAACTTGCGCTGATTGATTACTTCCCAGACTTTATAGGCGGGTTCATTTTCCCATTGCCGGAACATCTCATTCACTGCAGCAAAAAGCTGCTGGCTGACCTGTTCGGTTATCCGGCCTGATAGCTCCCGGACGTCCGCCTGCAGCTGCTGGGCTATCTCATTCAATTTGTTTTGGGATGCAGATACATCTCCCAGCTGCAGATCCAAGTGAATGTTAAAGGCATCAGTAACGGTGGGTTTATCACCTCCGAAACAGGCTGCGGGACCCTCCCGGTACGGCTGTACCCCTTCAGATGTTATTAGACTGTCTCCTCCCAGGGGTATTGACCTGACCGCAAATGAATTCACCTGGGTCAAGTGATTGTCTATCATCGCGCCCCGGGATGCATAAAGGGGTTCACCGGCAATAATAAGGGATAAATCAGTAGTTGTTCCGCCTACATCAACCACTACGGAATTAAGCTCATCTCTGGTCAGGGCTGAGCCGCCCATGGTACTGGCGGCTGGACCGGAGAAAACAGTTTCACAGGGTTTGCTGCGGGAAGCGGTCAGGGACATGGTTCCGCCATCTGCCTTCAGGACCTGTACTTCAGCGGTAATTCCCCTATCCCCCAGGGCGGCTTCGATTTCATCGGCAAAGCTGTTCCAGGCAGTGATAGTCATGGCGGTAAAATATGCAGTGGCGGCCCGACGGGGAAAATTCAGCTTTCCGGAAATCTCCGAGCTGATGGATACGTGGACAGCTTCACATTCCCTGGTAATCATCTGGCGGAGGGTTTGCTCATGGACATTATTGCGATTGGCGAATTTGGATGCCAGTGCCACCCGGCTGATGCCAGAGGATTTTATCCAATTCAGCAGAGCCTTGATCTCATCCTCATCCAGTTTTTCAATTTCCCGTCCCCGGAAATCTACCGCTCCTTTTAAAAAGAAGGTCTCACCGCTTATATCGTATGAGTCGTGGGGCAGCCCGTACCCCGGCAATAGTACTAGGGCGGTCTTTTCACCCCTCCTGGTAGCCAGCAGGTTGGTAACCAGAGTGGTACTCAGAACAATCCTCTTGATCCTGGGTGCATCCTGGTCGGCGAGCAGTTCATCCAATACCTGTAACAGGCTGTTCTTCAGGTTCTCTTCTTCGGTAGGCTTTTTTACCGATTTAAGTATTACTCCCTGGCTGAATAGTACCCCATCGGTATAAGTACCTCCTACATCAATACCAATTAACAATGAATTCCACCTCCTGTTCATCATTCCTCATCGGCAGCCTTTAATCGTCGTAAGTGCTCTGCAAGGACCAGTATCAGGCCAAAAGCTGTTTCCACCTATGCAGCAGGTTTATAGCATCCAGAGGAGTCAGTTGGTTGACGTCTACTTCTTCCATCTCACTTAGTACGGGATGTTGGGGAGCAAACAGCGACGGCTGAGAAACGATACCGGCGCCTGTTATTTCAGTCTTTTCCAGTCCCAGCAATATCTCCCGGGCCCTTTCGATTACCGGCAACGGCAGCCCAGCCAGTTTAGCCACTTGAATACCGTAACTCTTATCGGCTTTCCCCGGCAGTACCTTTTTTAAAAAGATCACCGTATCATCACTCTCGTGCACAGATACCGAGAGATTGATTACCTGTTCATACTTATCACTGAGATCGGTGATTTCATGGTAATGGGTTGCGAACAGGGTTCGGGCTCGAATCTTTTCCAGAATGAATTCACTGACTGAACGAGCAATGCTCATGCCATCGTAGGTGCTGGTTCCACGGCCGATCTCATCCAATATTATCAGGCTCTTGCGGCTGGAATTATGTAATATATTAGCTACCTCAACCATTTCCACCATAAAGGTACTCTGACCTGCGGCCAGGTCGTCCGAAGCTCCTACCCGGGTGAATATCCTGTCCACCAAACCGATACTGGCCGATGCAGCAGGCACAAAACTGCCCATTTGAGCCATTAAAACCAGCAAAGCGATCTGCCGCATATAGGTGCTTTTACCTCCCATATTGGGACCGGTTATGATAGCGAAACTCTTCCCCTCTCGGCCAATATGAGCATCATTAGGGACAAACCTGCTTTCATCCAGATTTCTTTCTACCACCGGATGACGTCCTGATTTGATCTCCAGCAACTCACTGTCATTGATTAAAGGAAGGACATAGTCATTTATATAGGCAGTTTCCGCCAGGCCAAAAAGAACATCGAGTACGGCTGCTTTTCCGGCGGTTTCCAGAATCCGGCTGATATCAGCATTAAGCCGGCTTCTTATCTGTATAAATTCCTGGTGTTCCAGGGCATATAACCTCTCCCGGGCTCCCAGAATTTGATCCTCGTAATTCTTGAGCTCTTCACAAATGAATCTTTCGGTATTGACCAGGGTCTGTTTACGGACATAGTCTGCCGGAATCCGGTTTATATTGGACTTGCTGACTTCGATATAATAGCCGAAAACCTTGTTATACCCCACTTTTAAATATTTTATCCCGGTACGTTCTTTCTCCTTGTTCTCAAAATCTATTAACCAGGAAACACCCTTTTCCGACATGATTCTCAGTTCATCAACTTCAGCGCTGTACCCGGCCTTGATAATCCTTCCTTCTTTTAAGCCCAGGGGAGCCTCTTCATCAATACTGTCATCTATTAATGCATGTATATCCTGCAACTTGTCCATACCCGCAATTTCCAGCAGCAACTCGCTTTTGACCTGCTTCATGCTTTCCGGCAGTTCAGTCAGAGCCTGCAGGGAGTTTTTTAGTGCCAGCAAATCTCTCGGGCTGGCTATTTCACTCCCGATTTTGCCAGCAATTCGCTCCAAGTCGTAGACCCGGTTCAGCAGTGGTTTTAATTCTTCCCGCAATCCCAGGTCCTTTACCAGGACTTCCACCCCTTGCAGCCTTCTTGTAATAGCCGATTTCTTCTTAAGGGGCTGTTCAATCCACTTCTTGAGCAGCCGTTTTCCCATGGAGGTGCAGCATCGATCCAACACCGCCAGCAGGGAGCCATCCCTCTTGTTATCACGCATACTCATGGTCAATTCCAGATTGCGGCGGGTATAATAATCCATTTCCAGGTATTCACCCAGTTTATAAAACTTCAGACTTTGAATCTGTTTAAGCTGGCATTTCTGAGTATTATTCAGAAATGCAATAATTGCTGCAGCTGCTTTAGTTGCCGTTGCATAGCCCTTTAATCCAAAACTGTCCAGAGTCTGGACCTCGAACTGTCCGGTGAGCAGAGCCTGGGCTGCTTCATCCCCCAGCACATCCCCGGGGATCTTGCTGATGGCTGTGTGGCCCGATAAAAAAGCCGGCTTTTGCCACTCCAGTTCCAGGGAAGAATCATTGTTAATTAAAACTTCAGCCGGGGATAAACGCAACAGTTCACTCTGCAGCTGCAGATCCTTTTCTTCTCCGGAAATTTCAGTAACCCAGAAGCCTCCGGTAGAAATATCGATATAAGCGAAACCATTGGCCTGCTCATCCGCAACTATGGCGGCCAGGTAATTATTCTGATTTTCTTCCAAAATATTATCATCCATTACTGTTCCGGGAGTTATGACGCGAACAACCTCCCGTTTAACAATACCTCGGGCGGTTTTCGGGTCTTCAACCTGTTCACAGATAGCGATACGATAACCGCGGTTAATTAACCGGGCAATATAGTTATTGGCGGAATGATAAGGTATCCCGCACATGGGTACCTTTTCTTCCTGCCCTGCATCTCTTCCGGTTAATACTATCTCCAATTCCCGGGAAGCAATCCGAGCATCTTCAAAAAACATCTCATAGAAGTCTCCCAGGCGGAAAAACAGTATGCAATCCTGGTGCTGTTCCTTGACCTGCAGATACTGTTCTATCATCGGCGTATATTTAGCAGCCAGTTCAGCAACCCCCTAGAAATATATTTGTTAATCAATACTAACAAGAAAGACCCGGTACCCCAGGTCTTGTTAAATGTATAGCGGTGAGTTTGCCTAAGAACAGCTGCTGCAGGAAGAGCAGGAACCGCTGCAACTGCCGGCAATAGCCTGGTTCATGGCATAGTATACTGCCTGCATCAGGTTGTCAAACTGTTCCTGGGCGGCCATCATTTCCTGTAATAAGGAATTACTGCCCAGCTGCTGTTCCAGTACCGCTATATGGTCTTCTTCTATTTTGCTTTTTATAAGACCATCGTTCTTCTTGTTTTCCAATTTCATTTTGGCATCTTGATACTTGATAATAAGATTAGATGCTTCAATATCTGCATTTAATCTATCCTGCAATTCCTTTAAAAGAATGATCTCATCTGAATCACCGATGGATGTTCCCAGATCAAATGCCAGCTTAATAATGTCCTCTTTAGACAAACCTTTATCCCCCTTATTCCATTCCGATTTTTATAACTGCTCTCCAAACAATGAAAAAGTAGTTGCTTCTGTTATTCTAACATTAATTGTCTGTCCAATTAAGTGTTCCGGTCCAGAAAATATCACAATGCGATTGGTTCTGGTGCGGGAACTTAGCTTAGCTTTATCTGTCTTGCTCCAGCCATCCACCAAAACCTCCTGGGTGCTCCCTGCCAAGGACTGGTTTATCTCCCGGGCAATCCCATATTGTACCTGGTTAAGACTCATCAACCGTTCCCGCCGTACATTCAGCGGTATCTGCTCATCCATAAGTGCTGCCCGGGTACCGGAACGAACTGAATACATAAAAGTAAAGGCCGCATCGAAACGCACCCTTGCCACCATATCCAAGGTGTCCAGGAAATCAGATTCGTTCTCTCCCGGAAATCCAACAATAATATCCGTGGTAATTGCTGCCCCCGGGATAAGCTCTCTGATCCGTCCGGTTCTCTCCAGGTAGTGCTCTCTGCTATATCCCCGGTTCATTAAGCCCAATATCTTGTTGCTGCCTGACTGCATGGCAACATGAATATGCTCACACACCTTCGGTTCGGCTCCTATGGCATAAATTAACTTATCGGTCATATCCCGGGGGTGCGATGTGGTGAAGCGTATACGCTCCAAGCCGTCAATTTTGCTCACCATATGGAGCAAGTCGGCAAAATCGACGGATTTGGCCAGACCCTTTCCATAGGAATTTACGTTCTGCCCCAGCAAAGTTATCTCTTTATACCCCTGGCCAGCAAGTTCCTCGGCCTCTGCCATAATATCCTGCGGCTGCCGGCTTCTCTCCCTCCCCCTGGTATATGGAACTATACAGTAACTGCAGAAATTATTGCAGCCATACATAATGTTAACGAAGGCTGTTATATCACCCTGCCGCAGGCTGGGAAGCTTCTCTTCGCTATCTGGGGCATGCTCATAAACCTGAAAGATCGGCTGACCGGACTCTCTCACCTTTTCGATTAAGAAAGGCAGCTCCTGCAAGTTGTGGGTGCCGAAAACAATATCCACCTTCTGCTTTTTTAATCTCTTTCTCACTGGTGCCAACTGAGCCATGCAGCCTCCCAGAGCTATTATCATTCCGGGCTTCCGGCCCTTGATGCGGGCTACCTCTCCCAGTTTGCCGTATACCTTGTTTTCGGCCGAATGCCTTACACTGCAGGTATTGAAAATCACCAGATCAGCCTGCTCCAATTCCGGAGTATGACTGTAGCCCATACTCTCAACCATACCGGCCAAAGTCTCCGAGTCACGAACATTCATCTGACATCCGTAGGTAATAATATGATATTTGCCTGTATCGGCCTTTATAGCTTCCATTGTTATCCTTTCCCATCAATTGATTTAACTGAAATCTACATCAGCATGATTCAGTCAACATTTTAACAAAATTATCCGCTTTAGACCAGTTCATTAACCTCTCATTAGAGGGCTTTTCTAATTGGTTAACATAATATATATTATGTTTATTATGTTTTCCGGGCAATAAAAAAGAGGCCGTTTAATGTTGGCCTCTGGAAAAAACGCTTTTATTTGCCTAGTATCTATTTCTCCTGTTGCGGAAACAATCCCTGCAGTAAATGGGCCTATCTCCACTCGGTTCAAAGGGGACTGTGGTCTCCTCACCGCACTCGGCGCAAATTGCCTGAAACATGGGACGGTCTTCCCGGAACCTCTGTCCGCTTCCGCCTCCGTTGCCGCTGCGTGCTTGCTTCCGCGCTCTTCTGCAGTTTCTGCACCGGCCAGGTTCGTTTTCGAAACCTTTTTCTGCATAAAATTCCTGTTCGGAAGCCGAAAAAAGGAATTCTTCTCCGCAGTCTTTACAAATTAGATATCTGTCTTCCATTTTTCCTTAATATCCCCTTTCTGGAAATGTAACCCTCTACTCACTCGCATCTCCATAAAGGAGAATGGTTGGGTCAAGGCAAGTTTAATATAATTCAGAATGGACTTGATGTCAAGTCGATACAGCTTAAATAGTTCCCCATTTTTACAAAGAATATACCTGCCGGGAACAGTAAGGGAAAGTAGCGAGAAGCCTGGGGACCGCAGTAATACACTATCTGAACGGATTAAGGAATAGTTTCTGATCATTAGGAGCATTATACCTTAACAAGAGTGGCATATTGGTTAAGGAGGATGGTTGTGGCTGTTATTGAGGTGAATCATCTGAGTAAATACTATGGCCGGACACGGGGAATAGTAGATGTTAGTTTTCAGGTTGAGGAGGGTGAAATCTACGGCTTTATTGGGCCCAACGGAGCTGGCAAGTCAACTACCATCAGAGCCCTGCTGGGGCTGATATATCCCAGCGGAGGCAATGCCCGGATATTCGGACAGGATTGCATAGAAAAGGGGCCGATTATTCGCAGGGATATTGGCTACCTGCCCTCGGAAGTTTTCTATTATGATAATATGAAAGTAATCGATCTGCTCAAATACTCAGCCAGTTTCTATCCATCATCGGACTACCAGCGCATCTATGAACTCAGCGAGATGCTGGACCTGGATCTGAAAAGAAAAATTGAAGACCTTTCCTATGGCAACAGGAAGAAAGTGGGTATAGTACAGGGCTTACTGCATTCGCCCCGTCTTATCATACTTGATGAGCCTACCGGAGGTCTGGACCCCCTCATGCAGCAGAAATTTTTCCAGCTGATAAAATCCGAGAACCAGCATGGTGCCTCGGTGCTCTTCTCTTCCCATATCTTGACCGAAGTGCAAAAATTGTGCTCCCGGGTGGCCATTATCAAAGAAGGTATAATTATCGGAATTGAAGACATGAGAACCCTGGGCCGTACCAGTTATAAAAGGTTTGTGATCGAGTTGGCGGAGGTGGTTGATGAAAATTATTTTGATCTGCCAGGCACAGCCAACCTCAAATACGAAGACGGCAGCTTTACTTTTCTTTTTCAGGGAGAAATAAACCAGATAGTTGACCGGATACATAAACATCAGATCAAGAATCTTATCGTAGAAGAACCCTCCCTGGAGGAAGTTTTCCTCCATTATTATGAACCGGAGGGAGAGCAATGAATATATTTATCCAGGAATTCAAGATCTCTGTTGTTTCGGCGCTGTACTGGACTGCAGCCATGACTCTTTTTATCCTATTCTTCATGCTCATGTACCCGCCCATCGCTGCTCAGGCTCAGGTCATGGAAAACTTACTTAACAATTTCCCGCTGGAAATTAGAAGGGCACTAGGGATTACTACTATGAATCTATCTGAATTACTAGGTTTTTATGGATTTATTTTCATTTATGTACTGCTGATAGGGTCGGTATATGCTATGAAAGCTGGCTTATCAGGGTTATCAGAAGAAATCCGTTCAGGATCAGTTGACTTTCTGCTGGCCAAGCCAGTAAGTCGTTTAGCTGTAGCAACTGCCAAAACCTCCTCTCTGCTGACCAATATTCTTATTCAAAATCTTCTGTTCCTGACCGCAGCCTTCTTCATAGTTGGTGCCTATCAGGACAGTTCCTTTGACAAGTCAGTGTTTCTGCAGGTCAACTTGAGTTTGATCCAGAGCCAATTGTTTTTTGCTGCCCTGGGTGCGTTCACCGCCGTTATTGCCCATAAGATAAAAAGCCCCCTGCCTATTGCCCTGGCTATAGTATTCATATTTTATATACTGCAAATGCTGAACGATGCCCTGGGAGACGGAAAACTATTGTATATCTCGCCTTTTGCCTATTTCAGCACCCCACGGATAATAGAACAGGGCATCATTGAATGGCA
>CAZCTN010000016.1:50612-53084 GCA_964501655.1 uncultured Syntrophomonas sp. | reverse complement strand
AATAAGCTGTTCGAGAACCTTCCGCCCGAGGTGAAATCCATACTGGGTATGGGAGAATTGGATATATCCTCGATAGCCGGTTTCTATGCCGTGTTCTATTTATATTTCATGCTGTTGGGAGGGCTCCATGCTATAATGCTGGGAGCTGAAATAATCAGTCGTGAAGAAAGAGACCGGACCGGGGATTTCCTGTACGCCAAGCCGGCAAAAAGAAGCAGGATCATAACCAGCAAATTGATTACTGTCCTGATTAATGTAATGGTGTTAAATTTGGTAATTCTGACCGCCTCGGTTATATTAGTCAGAAGCTTCAACCACGGCCAGCCCATAACAGATATGATCATCAAACTCATGCTATCCCTGCTTATCCTGCAATTGTTATTTGGCTCCATTGGCGCCTGTATAGCCGCCCTCAGCGAGAACAGCAAAAAAGCCGCCGGTCGCTCGGCAGCATTTTTATTGATGGTATTCTTCATTTCAGTAGCGGTAGACTTATACGATAAAATTGATTTCTTAGCCTATATTACCCCTTTTAAATATTTCCCGGCTGAGGAAATAATAATACAGGGCAAATACTCCATGATATCCCTTCTGCTTTCATTGATCCTGATGATTATCTTTATCTTTCTCACCTATCAGGGTATGCAAAGACGGGATCTGCGTATTTGATCAATATTTCTAATTGCCGGTAGTACCGGTCTTTTCCCGCCATTTGTCTATCTTGACGCATTTGCTCTCCGGAACCGGATTGGAATTAGTAACACTTGCGCATACATTGTCGATCTCGGTTCCGGTTCCCAGCCCGAAAGTCTCCATATTGCTGCGCAGCCCGTTAATATCCGTCTGGATAGCCCGGTGCTTTTCTTCAATCTTGGCAAATTGAGACTCCAGCTGCCGTTGATTGGCCTGGAATTTATCTTTAAGTCCATATACCCATTCGGCAAAATGGGACATATCTTTTTCCGCTCTTTCTGCCCTTTCCCGCTCTTGATCCAATTGCTGCTGCAGTTTGTCGTTTATCTCTATTTGAACCTTGATGTTATCCAGTTGTTTGTAGATCACATCAACTTCTCCCTTGAAATTCATGGATGATCTGTTGTCAGTGCCTTGCCCAGCTAGCTTCAGTTCTTCCTCCAGTTTATTCCTTTCATCCAGGTATCCCTGGGCTAACTGCTTCTGTTCCAGCACCTCATCTTCCAGTTCCTTTATCGCAACAGTCTGAGTGTCTATAATCCCCTGCCGGGCAAGCATCAGGTTTCGTTCTTCTTCCAAACGGAATTCCAACTCCTCACGTAATCGGGCGTATTCTTCAGCCAGTTTTTCCTGCTCCAGCAACTTATCTTCCAGTTCCCTTATTTTAGCCGTCTGAATATTCGCTGTATCCTGCTGGGCAATCACCCGGCCTTGTTCTTCTTCCAATCTGCATTCCAGTTCCTGCTGAAACCGGCTGTATTCTTCCGCTGCCTCTATCTGTTCCAGCAGTTGATCTTCCAATTCTAGTATTTTCACCTTCTGCAGGTCCATGACCTGCTGCTGGGCCAAAACCCGGCTCCGCTCTTCTTCCAGGCGGCCTTCCAGTTCCTGTTGGGTCTGGGCATATTCTTTGGCCAAATCGGCCTGTTCCAGCAACTTGCTCTGCTGTTCCTGCATCTCTTGCTCAAGACCGCCCAGCTTCTGCTTATACATGCTTATTTCTTTAGAGGCCGCTGCATTGCGGGTCCTTTCAAACTCGAATTTTCGTTCCCAGTCCTGCAATAACTCACGTTGTTCATTGACCATAGCCTGCTTTAACTGGATTTCCTGTTCCAGACTGCTAATCTGTTGGAAATAGACCGAGTTTTCGCTGGAGCACTCGACAACTTTGGAATCAAGTTCGTGAGCCTGGTTTTCCAGCTGCGAGACTTGTTGGGCAAGACGGGCACACTGCGCCTGCACATCTTGATACTCCATTTCCAGACGCTCAATCTCAGCATTATAAAGGGAGGCCTGCTCCTCCATTTCCTTCCGGCAGCGCAATGTTTCAGCAGCAGATTTTTCGGCTGCTTCCTCCAGCCGGCTTATCTCCTCCTGGCTTGCCAGCCTGAAAGCCTCCAACTCCTTGCGCATCCTGTCTCTGGCTGTCTGCAATTCTTCAATATGATGGTTCAATTCATCTTCTATCAGTTGAGATTGCTGCCTCAAACCGTCTATATATTTTATTACATCTTCTTCACTCAAACCACCGATTACCTTTTTGCGAAAGTCAGATTGCAGTGATATTTTCTCCAGGTTATTTCTTAATGCCCGTAATTTATCTTCATTTTGGGGAGCAAGACCATCTTCCATAATTGTACCTCCCATAAATGCAATTTATTACTATTGTCTTATGTTTTCATAATACAACAACATTATTCCAATAACCATAGGAAATCTGGCCCTAATGCACCGTGACCTTCAGCTGATTTTGCTTCTAAGTGGCAATGAGATATTGAT
>CAZCTN010000016.1:14146-50512 GCA_964501655.1 uncultured Syntrophomonas sp. | reverse complement strand
TAATGCACCGTGACCTTCAGCTGATTTTGCTTCTAAGTGGCAATGAGATATTGATCAGACAGACTGGCGTTATTTACTGTCTTGCCGGAGCGGTATTTGGAGCCTTCATGTTCCCAGGGATCAGCAGGTGATTTAAGAAGCCTGTTATTAACCCTATCATTGGTGCAGCGGTTAAGATATTCTTTTTATGCCGGTTAATCTGCTTCACCCCCTAAACAGGTAAATATCCGGGCAAACTCTGCTTCCACATCAAGAAATGCCTGCACAACAGCAGGATCCAGTTGACTGCCACTGCAGGCCAGAATTATGGCTCGTGTTTCCTCATGGGATATACTGCCTTTATAGGGACGCTCGGAACGCAGGGCATCGTATACATCAACCAAGCTCATCAAACGGGCTTCCAGGGGTATTTCATCTCCGGCTAGTCCATCCGGGTAACCGGACCCGTCCCAGCGTTCATGATGCCATCTGGCTACCGCGATCCCTATCTGGATAAGCTTGTTCCCTGGGTATCTATTGAAGACTGTTTGCAGGGTTTCCGCCCCGATTTGGGCATGAGTCTTCATTATCGCAAATTCCTGGGGGGTCAGTTTTCCCGGTTTAAGCAATATACTGTCTGGTATAGCAACTTTACCGATATCGTGCAGGAAACATGCATAGGGGATGCATTCCACCGTGCTGTCATTCAATCGGTCAGCATACAAATCCGTGGCCTGCAGGCGCTGAGTCAAAACCCGGGAAAAAGAATATACCCTTTCCAGATGGCGGCCGGTATTATCATCCCGGGATTGGGCCAGCCGGGCCAGGGCCATTATGGTAGCCATTTGAGAATCGGCAATTTCACGGACCTGCTCTGAAACCAGCTCTTCCAGTCGATGATTGGCTTCAGACAGTTGGCTTTGCATCTGGTAGATTTTCAAGTGAGTCTGTATACGGGCCAGAACCTCTTCAAACTGGAAGGGTTTGTTAATATAATCGACTCCCCCCATTCTAAAAGCCCTTACCTTATTGACGGGATCATTCAGGGCACTGATAAATATTATTGGGATATCCTTTAATTGCGGGTTGTTCTTAAATATGTGACAGGCTTGGTAACCATTAATTTCAGGCATATTAATATCCATGAGAATCAAGTCGGGAGGATTCTTCCAGGCAGCTGTATAAGCCATATCAACCATAGTAAAGGCATATATATGGTAGCCTTCATTGCTCAGCATGGTATCCAGCAGTCTCAAGTTAGCGGGAGTATCATCAATAATCATAATATTACCAGGTTTATCCATATTATGTTGCATTACAGCCTTCCTCCCTTTGCCGGTGATTTAATGAATTAAGGGTTCTATCCTTGGGCTTCAAACCCATTCTGGATCCTGCTGTTCATTTATTAGCCTTAATAAAAACTTGATCAATCCCTGATAGTCATACTCATCAGCCATTTTTTGCAATATAGCCAGGTCATCCTGGTTCTGGGAAGCCAGTTCATGAAGCAGGTGGTTAATCTCCCTGGTATCACCCATTTCCACACTGGCTAGCAATTTCATCAAGTCTTCCACCTGCAAATCCACCCGGGGCAATACCATTTCGGAATTTGTATCCATGGCTGCAGAGCCTTGATGAACATAGGCACTTTTGTTGCCATTACCCTGAACATCTCTGCAATGTCGGGCTAAAAAGTTAAATCGGAATATACTGCCCTGGTCTATTTCACTATGCAATAGCTGCAGATCTCCTCCCATCTGCATGGCGAATTCGCGGCCAATGGGAAGTCCCAATCCGGTGCCGCTCCCCCGCTCCATTTTCTTCCCTCTTTCAAAGGTATTGAAGATGGCAGAGGCTTCGTCAGGGGCAATACCGTAGCCGCTGTCTTCCACGTCGATGATAATGTTAACCCATTTATCGTCCGGGGAAGCATTCTCCCGAGCCGGGGGCAAATCCTCATCAGCCTGCATCACCCGAAGGATAACACTGCCAGCGGGAGTATAATTCACCGCATTGCTCAGCAGGTTAATGAGCACCTGCCGCACCCTCCCTCCATCCATAATCAGGGTGGAAGCCAGGCCCGGCGACCTTTCCACCCGGAAATGCAGCCCTTTTTCCTGGCAGCGAAAACAAAACATCTTCTCCACATCATCAAGCAAGAGTTGGAAATTACAACATTGCTCTTCCAGACTGTACTGCCCGGACTCAATTCTGGCCATCTCCAAAATACCGTCGATAATTGTGAGCAGATGCTGTCCGCTGCGGCTGATAAAATTAAGGTTTTCCAGGTGTCTGACGGGAATATCCGAGTCGCGTGTAATCAACTGCAGATAACCCATGATAACGTTCATAGGCGTTCGTATCTCATGACTCATATTTGCCAGGAACATGCTCTTGGCCATATAGGCTTTTTCAGCCGCTTCGATAGCCTGTCGCAGTTCCTCTTCCATAAGCTTCTGTTCGCTGAGATCCACAAAACTCTCCAGCAAATACTGGTCTTCTCCCCAGGATAGCCGGGCTACTTTTTTAAGCACCGATATTCTGCTGCCGTCGGCTCTGGTTAAAATCTGTTCAGAGGATTCTTTTTCCGCCTGGTGATCCCGGTACGGGCAAAGACTGTGTTCGCTGCATATAAAGAGATCCCTGCAATCCCGGCCCTGGAGCTGGGCAAAACTTTCACCATATAGCTTTAGAGCAGCCGGGTTGGCGTCAATTATTTCCCGGGTGGCAGCATTTATAAGTATTATCCCGGTTTCAACCACCTCAAATATTTTCCGGGCCCTTTCCTGACTCGCCTGGAGGGCCTGCTGGGTTCGACGACTCTGAACTGCCCACCAGGCTTTTTGGGCAAAATATGACGCAACCAGGGCATCAACTTCGGAATAATCCCTATCCTTGTTGGCCAGTATGGACACTACTCTGGTTTTCCCGTCACTTAATACAATAGGCAGGGCCATCATTCTTTTAATCGGGCTATGTCCGGCGGGAAAACCAAATTCTCGCAGATCCCGGCTGTGGTTGAATACCAGCGCAGTATCCCTTTCCATTAACTTGGGTTCCATTCCCTGCAAAAAGGAGAACATCTCCGGAGCCTCTCCTTTATCCAGTCTATATTCCTTTCCCCCCGGGGATTGGGAGGAAAAAAGATGGAATCTGCCTTTCGAATCATCAGGAACAATAACCACCCCCAACTTGCTTCCGGATATTTGCAGGGCCTTATTCAAACAGAGTTTAAATAGTTGGTCATTGTTGCTGTTGAATACATCCAGGCCGGAAATAAATTGATCGATTTCCTGCTTGAGTTTTTGCTCGGTAATATCCGCATGCACACCTACGATATCCACCATATCACCATGCTTATCCTTAACTGCAGCCACAACCGCGCTTTCCCATAAAGGTTCACCATTTTCCCGGCGGTTATGATATTCTCCTCTCCATACCCGTCCGGCTCTGGTAAAGGCCCTGATCTCCTGATATTTTGCCTGCTCACCCGGATCAGCAGCCAGGAAACCGGGATGTTTTCCGATCAACTCTTCCAGGGGGTATCCCGTCACTTTCATATAGTTCTTGCTGGCATATTTGATCAAGCCCTGGCGGTCGGTAATTATTACTGAAACTGGACTCTGATCTATGGCCATATAGAGATGCTGCAATCGCATCTCATTCTCCCAGCGCTGGGAAATATCTTCGAACAGACAGATCACTTCGTAAGGAGCCTTCTCCCCATCAATTGGATGGAAGAATACTTTTTGCTGCAAGGTGGTATTGCTTCCGGGCAAATGGTATTCTCCCTCATAAAACTGAGTCTCACCTGACCGGGCTTTATTAAGCAGGCCCATCAAATGCTCCCCAATAACACTGGAATTGAGCACCTTTCCCAAGCGTTGCTGACTGGGCCAGCCAAAGTGTTCGGCCATTTTATTATTGGAGCTCACCACTCTGCCTTCGGAGTCAATATATACTATACCTACCGGGGCGTTTTCAAAAATGATGCGGTAAAGTCTTTCGTTGGCTTTCAGGGCTTCTTCCGCCTGCTTGCGCTGGCTAATATCCCGGGCGATGGCAAGTATGGCCGGCTGGCCTTTGTACTGCACCGTCTGGGAAGATATATCTACCGGCACCCGGCTGCCGTCTTTTCTGACATTTAAACTCTCGTATTTAACTTTACCTTCCTTACGCAGCAACTCCAGATTGTGACGGGTGTTGCTCTGCCATGCGGGATCAATCATTTCCATCAGACCCAGGCCCAAGAGTTCGTCGGCTGTATAACCCAAGCGTTCATGGCCGGTTTTGTTGACAGCCAGCAGATTGCACTGGTAATCGTAAACATATATCCCATCTTCGGCCTGTTTCAGCAGTTGCTCGTATTGTTTCTCAGATTCGTATAATTGCCGGCTGCGGGTATCCAGTTCAGTTTCCAACTGACGGCGATTCATCCTTGCCTGCCGATTATACAGATGAACAGAGCCCAGCAAAGCAGATCCGATAAGCAAAAGGGCTGCCAGTACAACCATATAGCCCAGATTGGCAATCTGATAACCTTCAGCCAATATATCTTCTGGCCAGGCAAACGAGGCCAGGAGAGGAGAACCACCCAGGTTGTTAATGGCAAAGTATACCCGGTGGGAATTCTCCTCCAGGTTCTTATGCAGAAGCGGAGTTTCCGCCAGAACCGCTACCAGTTCCTCTTTGCTGCCGGTGTAGGACTCAAGACCGTCAGAATAGATATCGATGTCCATTTGCATCTGCTCTGACCATTGTTTAATAAGAGCCTGATCCAGTTTACGGCCCATAATTAATGTGCCTCTGGCTTCGCCGAAGGCGTTACTTGGATAGATAGCTTGGGCACTTATAAATATCGGATCATAGCCATTCATGGCCAATATTCCATTATAAGGCGGGGGGCCTAAGCTAATAAAACGCTGAAGTAATTCCGGGTCAGATTTAGAAGCAAGGGGATTATCTCCATATGGATTATCAACCTGGCCGGCCCAGATGAGATTCCATCTGGAATCCAAGCAGTAAATTAAGTCAATCCCGCTCTGCTCGCTCAGAACAGGCCAGACGATATTACGAGCAATATAATCCTGGTTATAATCCTGCACGAATTGGTAAGTGTCATCCCAACAAGCCCAGTCAAGGCATAATTTATCCAGAGATCCCATCTCCGCCTGAAAGGCATATTTAAGTATATTGGCATTGCGTTCGATTCTGTTCTGCTCCAATTGCTGAAAATGCTGCAGTATACTGGCTCGAGGGAATAAGAGCATAACTGCTGCCAGTAAAAATGCAAAGACAAAAATATAGAAGTTCCTTTGGTTAGGGCTCGATAAGGGTGCTGCATGTTTTTCGGTAGAATCCTGCTCAGAAAGCTTATGGAGGGAATGGTCCTTAAGAGAAACAATATCATACTCGTTTTCGTTCATGAATACCATAGTTCCTTTTCCGATTGATATATTTCACATTTTTATCATATATCATTGGGAGAGATAATAAAAAACAGTTATTACCAAAGTTACGCCATTGGTCTTAATTCCATTGACGGACTTTGGCAATCACCTGAGATCATAAACTTCTATCATTATCAGCACAGCCTGATGCTCTTGCTTTGATAGTTAATATAGCGGAATATCCCCAGCAGTAAGTTTTTCCATCCATATCATCTTCAACAGCTGCAGATCATCTTCATAGTCGGTTTTGCTTTCATCGTCATCATAGTCCAGCTTTTCCAGGACCTTGATCTCAAACCCATCACTGCCCAACCACTGCCAATCCTGCTGCAATTCACGATTGTGATGCTTCCCTGTCTTGAGCCTGAACACCGTACTGTTAAGATTGCCGGGTAAATTCCTGGCGGTCTCCAGATAATGTTTGGAACTGCTTTTATTGATTACAGCGATTAGACCCATATCCGGTCTAAGAAGCTGGTATTGCTTTTTAAGTTCTTTTTTCTTTTCACTGGAAATTCTCATTTTAGCCTCGCTCCTTTGCTCCCTTCATTAGCTGATATCTCCCACCTGCTTCTCCAGCTCAGTCCCCCTGTCATGGCTGAGCACCTAATACCCCATATCTCTGAGCATGGCCGCCAGAGTTCTTAATCTCTCGCTTATCAACTCGTCATCCTGGCTGATGCAATCCCTGAAGAGCTTTATATCTTCGTCGATCATGGGATTATCCGTGCATATTTCAATCCTCATGGCGTCTCCCTGCAGACCTATTTTTTCAATAGTCGTCTGCTTGGGATCATAGAGTTTTTCATAGCGGTAAGCATCCATAAAGTGCTGTCTGCTCCGGCATATGAGCAGGGCCAGATCAAGTACTCGATGAAGGGGCAGCTCTTCCGATTGTCTGGACCATTTCTCCCCGGTATGCCTCCATACCTTGGCGGAGATTTCAAGTTTCCCCCGGTCATTCCACTGGGCCAGGCCCAGAGACAAACCTTTGGCATCGGAATTGTAAGCACGGCGTCCGTCCACCTGCTCATAATTGTCCACCGCTATAACCGGTTTATGCTTTAAAGCAACTGGTATTTTCATACATCCACCTCATAAAACGAATTAAAATTATTAGTAAAGCAGTAATTTACTAAAATTATAAGGTGATACCGGCAGCCTGTCAAGGCATCTATAATTAATCCGGATAATTTCCAGCCCAACTAATTCCCAGCGGGGGTGCCAGGCCGGACCTGGAAATGGGATTTCTCCGTCAGTCTGAAAAACTGTCAGTGTTGGCATTTCAGATTATTTTAAGTTTCTGCTGGTATTATAGCTAGAGAGAAGGTCTCTCCTAATTATAATCTAATGACCGTCTTATTCTTATTATGCTGGTTCTAATATTTGGGTAGTATAACAACATGCCAGAGCAAGAGTTATATGAATATGGTGGAACTTATTATAGCATTCTAAACTGATCCAGCTTCATCTGTTGCCGCGAGGTAGTCGTGGAAGGCTTGAAGTATATACGCTCCAGGCAAAATTCATTGCTCGCTGGGAGCAGCATTATTTTGAAAGGAGATTAATATGACCAGGAAACCTCTTAGTTTATTATCTTTATTTATGAGCATATTGCTGAGCTTATGCTGGCTTACCGGATGCAGCAGGGACGGGGAGACTTCGCCATCATCCTCTGATTACTCCGTCACATCGTCACCAGCAATAGCGGCAATTGCCTGCGAATACAGCAGTGAAGATATGGACAGCAGCTGGGATAATGCAAGCTCAACCCAAATCACCCTGCAGGGGAACTCCATCAATGTCAGAGGAAGCGGTGCGTCGGTTGCAGGTTCTGTCGTTACTATAACGGCTGCCGGCACCTATGTTTTGAGCGGCGCTCTGGATAATGGTCAAATCGTGGTTTTCACTGGTAAGGAAGATGTGGTCCGGCTGGTATTGAATGGAGTCCAGCTATCCTGTTCCAGCAGTGCGCCCATATACTCCCGGCAATCCCAAAAGACCATACTTATCCTGCCCGAGGGCAGCCACAATTCTATAGAGGACGGCAATACCTATACCTTGCCTGAAGGTGATGATGCCCCCAATGCAGCCGTTTTTAGCCAGGACGATCTCACCATTAATGGGTCAGGTTCATTAACAGTTAAAGGAAATTATAATAATGGGATAGGTACCAAGGACAACCTGATTATTACTGGGGGCAGCATAGAAGTTGCCGCCCAAAATGACGGGTTAAAGGGGCGAGACTCCATTGCTGTAAACGGCGGTATAATTAATGTCAACGCGGGTGGCGACGGACTCCAATCCAATAATGATGAAGATCCAAACAAAGGATGGATATGCCTGGATGGAGGCGTACTTAACATTATTGCAGGAAATGACGGAATCCAGGCTCAAACCACATTGCAAATAAACCATGGTGAGTTTAGTCTTCGGACCGGAGGTGGAAGTATTAATGCCAGTACTGACAGCAGCGGGGAAATTCGTCCTGGATGGGGTAAATGGGAAGATCCCTCCCCGGCTCGTGATACAACCGGGACTGGAGCTAGCGAAGATACGGTCTCCGCTAAAGGGCTGAAAGCCGCTGGGAATATTATTATCAACGGAGGGATTATAGATATAGATTCCTCAGATGATGCGGTTCACTCCAACAGCGATATTTTTATAACGGCAGGAGATACCACCATTTCCTCGGGAGATGACGGCATACATGCCGATTCCAGCCTTACCATAGATGGCGGCTCCATTATAATTCAGCAATGCTATGAAGGTCTGGAGAGCGCTTCAATTACCATCAACGGAGGTACCATCCATGTCAAGGCCCGGGACGATGGATTGAACGCGGCCGGCGGCAATGACGCATCTGCTCTGGGAGGAAGAGCCGGAGAAAACAGTTTCCGGAGTGATGGATCTTACTTTATTAAAATAAGCGCTGGTTATCTGTATATCGATGCGGCCGGGGACGGTATTGACTCCAATGGAGCCTTGTACTTTGAAGGCGGCACGGTACTGGTGAACGGCCCTACCAACAACGGCAATGGCGCCCTGGACTACCAGACTAGCTGTTCAATAACCGGCGGCATCCTGGTAGCGGCAGGAAGTTCCGGTATGGCCCAGGCTCCCGGAGAAAGCTCAACTCAAAACTCCTTGATGATCTATTATTCCTCTGCTCAAAAGGCAGGAACCCTGGCTGCCCTCCTGGATGACCAGGGTAATTCCATACTTAGTTTTGCCCCCTCCAAGGATTATCAGTCAATCGTTATCAGCAGCCCGGATTTAGCAGAGGGTAAGACATATGCTCTATACTCCGGCGGAAGCTGCAGCAGCCAGGCGAGGGATGGGTTGTATCAAGGCGGCGCCCTTTCCGCAGCCACGAAACTAACCGATATCACCATCTCCGGTAAGGTTACCAGTATATCTGACGACGGTTCCCCGGTCACCGGGGGAATGGGACGCATGGGTGCCGGCAGGGATATGGGAGGTATGACGCGCCAGGAGGGTAGACAACCGGGAGGACAGCCGCGGGAACGATGATCAAAGGTCAGGCTTTTGGAAATGATTTGACCTATCATTGCTCTTGTAATAAAATAGAGCCGCTATATTATACAAGTACCCTGTCAAGTAATATTTATTGGAGGAAGGCAAAGTGAATAAGGAAGAAATGCGGCATAAATTTATTGATATCATTGCCAGGTTTACTGCCTATACCGGCATACATCTTCCCGATGATGTTTACCTAAAATTAAGGGAACTGGGAGCTCAGGAAAACCACGTCCTGGCCCGGATTGTTTACGATGCCATGTTTGAGGATTTATCCATGGCGGCCGAGTTAAACCGGCCATGCTGTCAGGATACGGGGGTAATTCAGTATTTTGTCCAGCTGGGAACCAGGTTTCCTTTAATAGACGAAATTGAGGACTGCCTGCGGGAAGCAGTGAAAAAAGCCACGATTATCGGTCCCCTGCGGCATAATGCGGTAGAAGTCTTTGATGAAAGGAATACCGGCAATAATGTAGGCAAGCGAATACCCTGGATAGACTGGGAGATAGTGCCCGACAGTGATGAAGTGACAATATACGTATATATGGCCGGAGGGGGCTGCAGCCTCCCCGGAACCGCTAAAGTTCTTATGCCCCTGGAAGGATACGAAGGAGTGGTCAAGTTTGTTTTTGACCAGATTACTTCCTACGGCATCAATGCATGTCCTCCGCTCCTGGTTGGTGTTGGTATAGCCGGTTCGGTGGAGGTGGCAGCCAAATTATCCAAAAAGGCTTTACTGCGTCCCATTGGTTCTCGCAACAGTAATACTCGCGCGGCCGAACTGGAGAAAAGAATAGAGGCCGGAATGAATGAGATCAGGATCGGGCCGGGAGGGTTAAGGGGTGAAACTTCAGTTATGGGTGTACATATAGAAGAAGCGGCTCGCCATCCGGCGACCATTGCCGTTGGACTTTCTACCGGCTGCTGGGCTCACCGTAGATCTGTTATCAGGATTGACGCCAACATGAAATACGAGATAATTTCCCATAAAGGAGCGGTATTATGAGTAAAACCATATTAACGACACCTATCCAAGATGATGATCTTGAGTCGCTCACCATTGGCGACATCGTCTATTTGACCGGTTATCTGATAACCAGTCGAGATGATGTGCATCACCGTTTGATAAAACAAAGAAAAAAACTGCCGGTGGACCTGGCCGGCAAAGCTATCTTTCATGCCGGACCGATTATGCAGGAAAGGGAAAACGAAAAGGGTAAATTTGATGTGATATCCATCGGCCCAACCACCAGTATGCGTATGGAAAAATATCAAAAGGAATTCATAGCCCAGACCGGGGTTAAATTAATTGTAGGCAAAGGCGGAATGGGCCCTGACACGGCAGCCGGCTGTCAGCATTACAAAGCAGTTCATGGGGTATTTCCAGGAGGCTGCGCGGTGCTGGCGGCTAATTGTGTGGAGGAAGTGGAACAGGTGGAATGGCTTGACCTGGGGATGCCGGAAGCCATGTGGGTGATGCGGGTCAAAGAATTTGGACCCTTGATAATCTCTATTGATACCCAGGGGAATAACCTTTTTGAGAAAAATAAAGTGGATTTTAATCTGAGAAAAGATCAGGTGGTTGAAGAAATCTGCCGGTACGTTGATTATCTGGAGTAGGGAACCGGCGGATTAGAATTCCGATACCTGTGATTTTTCATATTCGCTGTCCCCCAGTATCACCTTAAGCAAGGGAGATGATTTGTACTGGAACTCGCAGCGGGATGGGAAGGGACGGATTACGCCAGCTATAGGCTGGACGTAAGATAATAGGGCTAATCCGGAGGATTAGCCCTATTACAATAGGTTGGAGGATTGAGATATAGGTTATTTTTTCAAATAAAGTTTAGTAATTCAGTCTGAACCAGGAAGGGTTGCTGTATTGCACTGGTTATAAATTGTTGACAATCAAAGTGGTCTATTGCGCTTATGTTTTACAACTTAATACCAAATTTAATCCTACTCCGGCAGTTTGGGCTGATACCAGTGAAACAGGCAACAGGGCTGTACCCCGGCACTGGCTACAAATAATAGACATACTGACATGGCACTTAGTATTCTGGTTTTCAACATATTCCCACCTCCTTTCATTAAATTGAGGTAGTCTGTTATATATATAACAGAGATGGGATGAAATTCAATACTTAAGTGACGAATGGGTCAATATGGATGACGAATGGGTTATGTTACAAAATATAATAATCAGAAAATAAAATAACAAACGCAGAATATCGTTTGTTAATGTTATTATATGTAATATTATCATCCTACTGTTTCTCTAGCTTCCAGTTCAGCAATTTTTCCTGTCTGCGGCTCAATAAGATGGTGTCATCTGAATGTAAAACGACCTGAAAAGTACGACCGGATGACACCACTCCTTTGACCTGCTTTAGGTTGACCAGATAACTCCGGTGGCAGCGAAAAAAATGATAGGGTTGCAGCCGGATTTCCAGGTCATTGATCCCCTCACGAGCAGAATAGGTACCATCCACCGTCTTTATAATACTCCTGCTGCGCCGGCTTTCTATATATAATATGTCAGCCGGCTTAAGAAATACCTGCTGGCTGCTGGTTTTAATGGGAATGGCAATATTCGCCTGGGGCGTTCTTCGTTCTCCCATGATTTTCTTAACCGTTCTCTTTATTCTCTCTTCATTGAAGGGCTTGAGTATATAATCAACCGAATAGAATTCAAAAGCTTCCAGAGCATGATCAGGATAGGCGGTAGCAAAAACTATGGACAAATCCAGGTACCTGCCGGCCAGGTACCTGGCCAGTTCAATACCGTTTATATCAGGCAAGTCAATATCCAGGAAAACCGCTTGGGGAGGGTTTTCCGCTGCCCTGCTCATGGCCTCCACACCGCAGGCGGCCAGCTCGGTTTCTGTTCCCGGCACTTGCTCAATAATTGATTGCAGAAGATAGCCGGTGACCTGCTCATCATCAACAATCAGAACTCTCATGTCTTCACCTCACTGAAGTTCAATACCCGATCAATAAAATGAATGAAACTATATCCGGCCGGCGATACGGTATAAGCCTGGGCAAGCATTCCCACCCCTATAGCTAGAAGAAGGGGGTGGGCAAATATGGCCAGCACAAGCATGATCGTGGCATAGATTATCACCGTCACCAGGGACCAGAACCGGTATTTGTATCGTTCTTCCAGGCTTTTTATAGGTTTATTCTCGGTTTCACCCGGGGCATATTTTATGATTATGAGGGCTGATACCAGATACAATAGGGCCGCACTCAGGTTTATCATCTCCGTACTCCAAAGCCCATTTAAAGATTGAACTCCCCATCCCAGGAGAAGAAACCAGGCGGTTCCTCCAATCAGACAGCGGTAGTATTCGCTGCAGTGTTCCCCCCCGGATGCAAGACGCAGAATACCGGCCGTAACCGTAACGGCAAGAACCTCAGCCAGAATCCCCAGCAACCAGGAAAGGACAATAATAACCGTCATCTTAATTGCTTCTCCCAGAAGAATCTCCAGACCATATGCCATACGCTGCTCCTGACGGTAATCACTGCCCAGTTCCTGAGCCAGATAAGCGGCAAATCTAACCGCGAGTTCATGAATACTCATGCCCCTTTCCTCCTTGGATAACATACGGTGAATCTGGTCCCCTTTTCCACGGTGCTGCTAACCAGAACCATCCCGTTATATTTTTCCACCTGGTATTTGACCGATGCCAGCCCTATTCCTCGTTCTCCCGATTTGCTGGAAACACCGGAAAAGAAAATACTGTCTTTTATTTCCCCTGGAATTGAACCGTTATTATGAGTTTGTATAACATAAAAACTTGGTCTTTCATATATTTTGAGTTTGATTGTTTTTAACTCCGGGTTCAAATCCTCAACGGCTTCAATGGCATTGTTGAGCAGGTTTCCCACCACGGTAACCAACTCCATCGAGGGCACTTGGAGAGAAGTAAGATCGGATTTCTGTTCAATTTGCAGGGTAGCATTTCTGGCTGCAGCCAGACTGCTCTTTACCATCAAAAGAGCGCTCAATTCCGGATAGGCCAGCTGCAAAACATCACTCGTTGCCTGAACATCCTGGTAAAGAGTTTTGATATAGGTTTTAACTTGATCATTATGATCCATGCTCAGAAGACCGTAAATCACCTGCAGATGGTTAACAAAATCATGGCGCTGAGCCTTGATTATCTGCATCATTTCCTGCAGATTATTGATATGAAGCTGCTGTATTTCCAACATATTTTCCTGTCGAGCAGAAGAATACATCTTCCAGCTCAAGGCCAGGGCTAATATAACAGCAGTAAAGATTACGAAAAACACCCAAGCCAGCAAGGTTTCAACGGAAAGATGGCCCAGTTCCATAGATAACTGGTAATAGAAGGCAAGTACTATTAGCAATACAGCCAGTAATAAAATCAGCAGCGACTTAGCGTAACGGTTCATCTGGATCACATCCAGAGTCGGAAGATTGAGCATATTTATTTCTCTTCGTTTTAAATATACAATTAGCAGGATTATAAAAATGAATTCCGGGATAGGGTATAGTACCTGGTAAATAACATGGCTGAAAGCCTCCTGTATACTAATATCAGTAATGGCCGTGATCAGATTTATAAACAAGAATTCCGTGAGGCTTACGCATAAGAAACCCAGTGTCACACTGATACATGAAAGCCATAAGTGGACTCTGGCAGCTAAAAAAAGAAGTATGGTTAAAAGGGGTAGTTGAATCAGTACATTCATTCCCGGCGGAAGAGGAAATGTTCGAATAATGCCGCTAATCAAGGCGTAGTAAAAGGCAATCAGGATAATGGTTTTACCCGAAGTCACCCTGACACCGGTTAAAGCTAAACCCAAATGGACTAATATAAGGGTTTCTGCGAATGAATGAATAATAATAACTAACCAAGGTGTGGTTTCCATGTCAGCCCACCTCGCATCCGATTCAAGTATCTGACTGCTTACTATCTGTCATATTTTAATCTTTATCCCTTATTGTTACATTTTATTTATATTTTGTAAACATAAACAGGAGAGCGATGACCCAAAGGGATGCAGCAATTGTCCCGTTACTCTCGTTGCTATAAACCAATCACTTCCGAATTGCACCTGGGTTTTCTACACCCAAGCAGTCTTTGTTTGGGTTATCAATATGCTAAAGAACTATTATTGATCAGTACCTTGCATTTAATTCCTGCTTGCCGTTTAGGTCCAATTATAGTAAATTGTTCTAGTGACTATGAACTATAATTCGCAAGAGAAAAACTGCCTACAATTAGTGTCTCTCAGGTTCACACTAACCGCCTGCAGTCAGAAATAAATAAATTACCAGCGGGGACCGACAAACACCTGCATTTTCCATAACTGCGTGTCATACTTCCATTTAAACCCAGTGGGAAGTGAAAAGATCCGGAAACCCTAAGGATGAACCTGTCCCTTGACTGTTCTTCATCTATGGTATCCTATAATAAGTTATTTAAGGGGGATAATGGTTTGCCGGAAGCGGAACCAATCAATAGTAATTGGAAAAAGAACATAATGTTATTCTTGCTCAGCCAGAATATATCCCTTTTTGGTTCGTCTCTGGTCCAGTATGCCATTTTCTGGCACATTACTCTAACCACCCAATCGGGGATAATGATGACCATAGCCATCATTTGCGGGTTCCTGCCCACTTTTTTCCTGTCTCCCTTCGCCGGAGTATGGGTTGATCGCTATAGCCGCAAATTGCTTATTATTATCTCTGATTCAGGAATCGCAATAGCTACCCTCATTCTGGCCATTTTGTTTATATCAGGCTTCGATATGCTGTGGCTGCTCTTTGTTGTGTCGGCTGTAAGGGCTCTGGGAACAGCCGTTCAAATGCCGGCGGTCGGAGCCTTTATTCCCCAACTGGTTCCCCAGGATCAGCTCACCCGGGTAAATGGCGCCAATACCAGCATACAATCCCTGATCATGCTGGTTTCTCCCATGTTAAGTGCTGCCCTGCTGACTCTGGCCAGTATAGAGATAATATTTTTTATCGATGTAATAACCGCTTCCCTGGCAGTCATGATATTAATTGGGTTTTTAAGAGTGCCGCTTCATGCCAAAGCCTTGCAAAAGTCGGATATAGGCTACTTTCGTGACATGTATGCCGGCTACATCTATATCAGGCATGGTGATTATCTTAAAAAGCTTTTTCTATTTTGCGCTTGCTATTTCATTTTAGTGGCTCCGGTGGCCTTTTTAACCCCTCTGCAGGTGACCCGCAGCTTCGGCGCGGATGTCTGGCGTCTTACCGCTATCGAGGTCTCCTTTTCCCTGGGCATGATGCTGGGTGGACTTTTGGTAGCTTCCTGGGGTGGTTTTAAAAACAGAATTCACTCCATGATTCTTTCCATCCTGATTACCGGGGGATGCACCATTGCTCTGGGCGTAATTCCCATATTTTCTGTTTATCTGATATTTATGGGTATAGCCGGTGTATTAATGCCAATTTTCAACACCCCCTTAACGGTCTTATTGCAGGAGAGGGTGGAGTCTGATTATTTAGGGCGAATATTTGGCGTACTGACTATGATATCCAGTACCATGATGCCGATGGGAATGCTGATCTTTGGTCCCCTGGCGGATATTGTAAAAATAGAATGGCTGTTGATAGGAACCGGTCTGCTAATCGTGGCTGAAGGATTCCTGATGCTGAGAAGCAAAGTGCTGATAGAGGCCGGGAAGGTTTGATTGCTGCATTTCCGGACTGAGCAACAAAAAGTGCGTCCCCCTGTTCCCTATTGCTTTCCGTCCCAGCAGTAAGTGCATATTTTTTCTTTGTCAATACCGATGGCATCAAGCATATCATGAATGTTCTGGTACTTAAGGGTATCAAAATTAAGCTTTTTCCTTATGCAATTAACCATGCACTCATATTTTTCATGGTCCGGATCGCAGTACGCCTCAAAGGCTTCCGGTTCCTTGCCTTCCAGCTCAATGATTGCCCTTCTGGCTACCAAATCCATCTGGGAGCGGGAAGCGGAGAAATTCAAGTAGCGGCAGCCAAATACCAGCGGAGGACAAGCAGATCTAATATGAACTTCACGGGCATTGCATTTGTACAGCAGGTCAACTGTCTCTCTCAACTGGGTGCCGCGCACAATAGAATCATCACAAAATAGCAGCCGTTGTCCAGAAACCAACTCCGGGATGGGCATCAGTTTCATCCGTGCCACTAAATTTCTGACATGCTGATCCTGGGGCATAAAACTCCTGGCCCAGGTCGGCGTGTACTTAATGAAGGGCCGGCCGTACGGTACTTTGGACTGATTGGAATAACCAACGGCATGTCCGACCCCTGAATCAGGAATTCCGGCTACCATATCAATATCCACCTGATCTTTTTGGGCCATGGCCGCACCGTTCCTATAGCGCATAATTTCTACGTTCATGCCCTCATAGGTAGAGGAAGGGTAACCGTAATAGACCCATAGAAAGGCACATATTTTCATTTTATCCCTGGGAGGCGCAACCTGCTCCATGCCATCCGGGGTCAGAAACACAATCTCTCCCGGACCAAGTTCATATTCAAAGGCATATCCCAGGTTAGCGAAGGTGCAGGATTCAAAGGACACACAGTATGCACCCTCCTTGCGGCCCACTATCAATGGAGTTCGGCCCAGTTTATCCCGGGCGGCATAGATGCCCTGCGGGGTTAATAGCAGGATAGAGCAGGAACCCTCAATAATTTCCTGGGCTTTTACAAGACCTTCCAGGAAAGAATTCTCCTGATCGATGATTACCGATACCAACTCGGTGGAGTTAATGGTTCCCTTGCTGGTCTCCAGAAAATGAATGTGCCGATGAGTTAGCTCCTGGTCTACTATTTCATATAAATTATTTATTCTTCCTACCGTGCTGATAGCGTATTGACCCAGATGTGAACGTACCGTTAAAGGCTGAGGCTCCGTATCGCTGATACAGCCTATTCCCATCTTGCCTTTGGCTTTAGGAAGCTCTGACTCAAATTTGGCTCTGAACTGCGTAGTTTCAATGTTATGAATTTTCCTGTCAAAACTTTTTCCATTCCAGATAGCCATCCCGCCTCTGCTGGTCCCCAGGTGAGAATGGTAATCTGTGCCAAAATATACATCCGTAACACAATCTTCCTTGGATACAACTCCGAAAAACCCACTCAAAGCAGATACACTCCTTAATACATTTTGCGACTGTTGTTTTTGGCATTTTTAGAATTGCACTTTCATCACAATAATAAGGATACCGTAAAGCACCTCATACGTCTATAAGTTACAGGAAACGGGCAGCCAAGGGGGACGGTTCTGGCGTCAACCCTGGCTTCCACACCTTCACCTGACCGCAAGAGCCATCTCCCTGGCAGGCTAGATGTCAACTGGTTGAAACTGCGGGAGTTCGCTCAAGTTGTTATCCTTTAATCTGTCCGGCCTGGTTCGCAGATATTCGTAGCCGGTTGAAGTGACATGAATAAAGACCCCTGGGACAAAGATGATCCCATCTCGAATCATATGGATAATCTCAAAAATCTGAAGATCTACCCCGGAATCGAACCGCAAAGAATGAATCCTCCCATTTTTACGGTACTGGGCCTGGGGAACCAGGTTCACCCGCTGAAGTGAACCGTCTCTTATCCGGTATTTAGCGTGGAAACAGGGCATACTCGACTCCTTGTCCGCCCCATCTCGGTAAACTAAATCTACCAATTCCCATGATTCAGGATCCCTGGTTCTGCCAACTAATGAAACGTTAAGAGAATGATTAACTGTGCCTACCCCTCCTGCTCCTGCCATAATCATGCCTTCCTCATCCAGGAGGATACTGGTATACAGTTGTGTCGGCCCGTACCCAACATAATAGTTGACATCACTGCCTTTAGACGTGAATAATTCCATGACCCGGGGAATAATATTGAACAGACCGGCGGTTTGGCTTTTTATTGACTGTTCCTGCTGCTGTTTTTGTGATTCTGCTATTGCGTATTCAGCCACCTCCAGGGCCACTACCCCGCCGACCATACCTAGAGGTCCTAAAGTAATGGTTCCTATGATGAAAGCCAGTATGTCTCCGGCTATGCCGGTATCCACATTAAACTTCTCTATTTCGGCATCCACCACCAGTTTATAATCGTTAATTGACGGACGGATCATGACCCGGCAATAAACATCGGCATCCGGAAAATAATCAACAAAGTATTCCAGCTCAATTACGCACTTTATTCCATCCTTTTGCCAGCTCAGATCGAAATCAGTGTATTTCCCTATCTGTTTCTCATTGGCATCTAGTACTGGCCGGTGCCCTTCTCCAAATATTGCGGGTATACCTTCGGGAAGTTTTTTGTAGAAGGAATTCCATTGGGATCTTTCAAAACGGCGCAAAACCGGCTGGCCAATACCCAGGGCAAAATCATTTCCTGCTCTCAAAAAGTTCTGGGCTTTGTGAATGTTTCCCCGGGGCAGGTTTCTTTGGGCGATCTCAACTATCTCATCCGGAGTGGGAATCTGTCCATTCTTATACTCAACTACAAGATGCCCCTGCTCATCGAGTTTAATTGATTGTAAACTTACGTTCCCTATGCTGTGGTATAAAATGGTGTCATTGTTTTTATCAGGTTCATTCATTGAATAAAGCAGATATTTAGGGTCAATTTCTCGGTCATTCTGGTCTTTTACCAACAGCTGGCCCTCAGATGATACTTCCACCTTTTCCCCCACCAAATTCTGGGGCTTGCTGTAATACTCGACCGCAAACCCAGATGGCAGAGATCTGAGATCCAAACCCAGATTGCAGTAAATTCCATAGGCCGGGGCGTAATTATCACTGCTCTTGAGCTTCTTGAACTCAATATGCCTAACACTGTCGGCGGGAAGCAGATTAATATTAAACCTGTCCGGGAGTACAGCTTTTATGAAGTCGATTAAAGCAGAACCTAAATTCTTTTTTTCCACCATATTTCCCCAGCTGTTCAAAACCGCAGCGCTGTGGTGGTGAACAATGGGATCGCCCAGCTTTATTTCCTTGGAGTTTATTTCCATAGGGATAAATAAAACTATCTCGTAAAAATCTTCGCCAATATAGCGGGAATCACCATTGGCATATGTATGCATGCCTTCCAATTTAATTGGAATATGAGTCCTGATATCGGGCTGATTGCCGAGTAGAGACAGTATTCGCTCTTTGATTTCGGGCAGATGTTCATCCAGCCAGGGCTCAATCCTATCTAGTATTTTATCGACTTTCGGATAGAGCATTCCGCCGCCGGTAAGCCAGTTGTTGGCCCGGCAAAATTCCATCAACTGCTCCAATTCTGCCTCGGGCAGGACAACCAGGGCTTGAAGCAAGTAATCCCTCAGAGGCCCACGATGATCATAGCTGCAGTAATCCCGCAAAAGATATATTATCAGGTACTGATGCTCGGGAATATTCCCATCCAGCCAGTTGAACATGGGCACGGATATTTCCTTATACTCCGAGGCCAAGATGCCGGAGTTGTCCAGAAGACCGCTGGATTGCAAATAGCCCACAATTTTGTCAATATCGGCTTCTGAGACAGAAATGAAGGTATCAGCAAGAAGGGTTTTAAGGGGCCGATTATCGTCATATATAGCAGTATGGTACGGCTCCTCAATATCCAGATCGGTAGTATACAGGGCATTGTTTAGATGTTCTATAATTTGAGTGGAAGCGTCATTATAATTACTCTTAAGATAGGCGGCAAGCTGTTCGTTTTCCGGGTCGAAATCCCTTACCAGGGTATGGTTGGACAGCCATTTATTATTATCCAGGTAGTTGTAGATATCTTCCGAAATGATGGTATCAATGCCAGGTATGGCGGCAAAACAATGTTTGGCGATGGTTCCTTTGATTTTTATGGTGTATGAATCAACAGCAACCCCGTACTGCTCTAATATAACTCCAATAACAGGATTGTTCAACGTATTCTGGTTAAGGAAATTTCCTGATCTATAAGCCGCATCGAAAATTCGGGTAAGATAATCTCCGCCTATTAGAAACTCGCAGTCAAAACCGGTTATAACCCTTGATTGATCAGACATGTTTACCTCCTTCTTTAGACCACAATTCCGGTGAAAAAGGGCGCCAAATTTAGCTATTTACTGACATATTGGCATCTTAACCGATTTTCTAAATATTGACAAGCCACTATAAATACGTCTAGAGAAGATGCTTGCCATGTCATTCCATTATGCAGTGATCAATCAATCATCTGTTTTAGTTCGAAGCCTCTTAACTGCTGGTCTGAACGGCAACTATACTCAGTGCTCCATATTTTTCTCTTAAAAGAGGTTTTTCAATTTTTCCTGTGGGATTACGAGGGATTTCGTCAAATATGATGGCTTTCGGACGTTTATAACGGGGCATGGGAGCACAAAATTCTCTTATATCTTCTTCGCTGCATTGGCAGCCGGGTTTCAGCTCGATGATGGCAGCTGTAATCTCACCCAGTCGCTTATCCGGCAGCCCGATAACCGCAACATCCTTGATTCGTTTATGGGCACGCAAAAAATCTTCAATTTGTACCGGATATATGTTTTCTCCCCCGCTAATGATAACATCCTTTTTCCGATCAACTAGATAAATAAAGCCATCTTCATCCATCTGAGCCATATCTCCGGTATATAGCCAATCACCCTTTATGACTGCCCCAGTGGCTTCAGGATCGTTATAATAGCATTTCATAACCCCCGGTCCCCGAACCTGCAATTCTCCAACCTGTCCCTGAATGACCGGGAAGCCATTCTGGTCCGCAACCCTGACCTCCCAATTGTAGCCGGGTATGCCAATGGCCCCTACTTTGTGAATATTCTCAGTACCCAAATGGACGCATCCGGGGCCGATAGCTTCGCTCAGGCCATAGTTGGTGTCATAGAGATGATCCGGAAAGTACTGTTTCCAGCGACGTATTAAGCTGGGCGGAACCGGCTGGGCACCGATATGCATCAACCTCCAGCGGGCAAGATCATAGTCTTCCAGCTTCACATCTCCTCTTTCGATAGCGTCAAGAATATCCTGGGCCCAGGGAACCAGCAGCCATACAATGGTAATAGCTTCTTCCGATACGGTTTTGAGTATCCATTCCGGTCTGATTCCTCGCAACAGCACGGCTTTGCTTCCAGCCAGCAAACTGCCGAACCAGTGCATTTTGGCCCCGGTGTGGTACAGCGGCGGGATGCATAAGAAATTATCTTCACGACTTTGTCCATGGTGCATTTTTTCCGTATAGGCAGCAGCCATAAGGCTCTGGTGGGTATGCAAAATGGCTTTGGGGAAGCCGGTAGTTCCCGAGGAGAAATATATGGCCGCTTCATCTTCATCTGACAGTTCAATCCCCGGTGATTCAGAGGAGCAATTGGCAGTTAGCCGGTCATAGTTCTCAGCAAATTCGGGACGGTTTTCCCCGGCATAGAAAAGTGTCTTGACTGCAGGTATCTGCTGATATATCGTCTCCATTCGGTCAATAAATTCCGGTCCAAATATCAGGGCAATGCTATCCGACAAATCCAAACAGTATTTAATTTCCTCGGCTGTATAGCGGAAATTGAGGGGTACAGCGATGGCTCCGGCCTTGAGTATACCAAAATAAATTGGCAGCCACTCCAAGCAATTCATTAATAAAAGGGCTACCTTATCACCTTTATTAATTCCCCTCTTGAGCAGCAGATTGGCAAAGCGGTTGGCTTTTTCTTCAAAAACACACCAGGTCATTTCTCGCCGGTATTCCCCGGCCGGATTGTTTTCAATCAGTTCGTACTCAAGCCAGGTTACATTGTGACTTTCCTGGAGATCCATATTAATTTCGGTAAGGCAAGTTTCCCCAGCATAAAGCCGGGAATTACGCGACAATATTTCCGTGATGGGCATTCTCTGTTTCCTCCCGTTCTACCAGATCCATAGAAGTGTTGGTCCAGTCAGCAAAATATTCCGTACTTCGTAATAAAATCAAAAAGCACTACACCAAAATTATAAGGCGATGCCATTGCTTAAGCAACAATTTATTTAATAAGGCAGGAAGATGGTGGTAGTTTTCTTAGTTAGTTCCTCACTGAAGGAGCAGGTTTATCAATTAAATAACTCTTCAGGTGATAAGATTAATCATCCGTTAGGGCATCTTATAGAAATCCGGAGTGTTTTTTCGGGCCTAGGGTAATCTGCCCACAACCTTATCTGACACAATGTAAATATATGGACGATGATAAAACAATGAATATGGACAAAATATAACAGGCCATTTGGGAGGTGATACTAATTAAGAAATCAAAGCAATCAGCCAAGCAGATGCCAGACCCGAGTGCCCTTGATGGCATTCCTACTCAGAATCCTCATGCGGACTATGTGCGGAAAGACGCGGTATTCAAAGACCGCCGAGGCGTTAAAGACAGCCTCTAAGTTAAACAGGGCCCTTGCGGCCCTTGTTTAAGCTGTGACCCGTGCGGGTTGTCAATCAGACTCCTTCACTTGGATGAGCAGGGGACAGCAACCTTATCCACCAGTCAGCAGCAATGGTTGAGGGGGCCTCTGCCCTGGCCCAGGTTCAAGCCGCTCCCCAGTGCTTGGTTAATATAGACCTTAGCTTTTTGGATGCTCTGCTCCAGGGAAAAACCAGCGGCCAGATTGCAGGCAATGGCAGAAGAAAGTGTGCAGCCGGTGCCGTGAGAGTTGTTATTATCCACTCGTTGGGACCGGTACCAGTGTAATTCACCTTCAGAGTACAGCAAATCATCGGCAGCGGATTGCAAATGCCCGCCTTTGATCAGTACATGATTGTTTCCTGCCTTGGCAATGATCTCTGCAGCCATTCCCATATCTTTCTCATTGTTAACAGAAATGCCGCTCAATACTTCGGCCTCTGGTATGTTGGGAGTAATCAGGTCTGCCAATGGCATTAATAAGGTTCTCAAAGCCATTATGGCTTCATCCTCAAGTAATCTTCTGCCGCTGCTGGAAATCATGACCGGATCAACAACTACATTTTTGGCCCGGTATTCCTTTAATTTATCCGCAATCACCCGGATATTTTCCGTATTCAATACCATGCCAATCTTGACTGCATCGGGTGGAATATCGGAAAAAACACACTCCAGCTGTTGCTTAACGAATTGGGGATTCACCCTCATAATGCCCCATACCCCGGTGGTATTTTGGGCGGTTAGGGCGGTTATTACACTCATGGCATATTGCTTATGGGCGGTTATAGTCTTAATATCCGCCTGTATACCGGCGCCTCCGCTGCAATCCGAACCGGCTATGGAGAGAATCGTCTTCATTGGCCTTTTTCCCTCCTACTGAAAAAATGAATGTATATGCCTACAATCAGGTTGCCTCAGGCAGAATACCACTTGGTCAAGGTTCACCCTGTCACCACTAGCTCTGACAATGCATACATCTCTTTTACAGCAGGGTATATGTTCTTTGAGGCAAATATCGCTGATACCACAGCAATCCCATCAATACCGCTTCCCGCCAATGCCAGTATATTTCTCTGATTAATTCCCCCTATGGCTATCACCGGGATGGATACTGTATTGCAGATAGCCCTTAATGTATCATGGGATACCGTTTGGGCATCGGTTTTGGTGGAGCTCGGAAATACGCCTCCTACACCCAGGTAATCAGCACCGCTCTGCACAGCCCGAACAGCCTGCTGAACCGTTTGAACAGATACCCCCAGTATTTTATCTTTTCCGATTTTGCGCCGGACCTCACCGGCTTCCATATCCTGCTGTCCCACATGTACACCATCCGCATGGCATTCCATAGCAAGCTCAGCCTTGTCATTGATTATAAAGGGTATCTGATAGCGATCAGTAATTCCTTTAATCTCTCGCCCCAGTTTTAGCAGCTCATTATAAGCAAGATTTTTTTCTCGCAGTTGCAGACAGGTCACCCCAGCCTTAATGGCTTCCTCGACCTGATAAAGCAGAGGATAACCGTCCGACTGCTGCGGTGGGGTTACTGCATACAAGAGCATGGAAGAGTTATTTAACCTCAATCTTCATGCCCTCCTGCAGGGTTTGCCCATTCATTTTACTCATTTCATCGATGATATAAGTGGAATAGGATGATATTCCGGCATCGTTTTTCAGTACCCGGGCATGAGCCAACTCGCCGCAAAGACCCATAACGCAAACAGCGGCAGCAGCAGCTTCCGTAAGCTGCTCTTTATTGGCGGCACAGAATGCGGCAATCACTGCCGTCAGCATACAACCGGTTCCGGTTATTTTGGACATCAGTGGATGCCCATTGCGTATTATGTAGGCTTTATCACTGTCGGCTACAATATCTATCGCTCCGGTAATAGCAATAACTGCAGCATTCTTCCTGCTCAATTGCTGAGCCAGACGGATGGCATCCCCCAGCCTTTCTTCAGTAATGGAATCACTGACATCCGCATCGACTCCTTTGGTGGTTCCAATACCGGAAGATAGGGTCTTGATTTCGGATGCATTTCCTCTGATAACCGATATGTCAACTTGCTCCAGCAGGTTGAAGGTGGTTGTGGTGCGCAGCGATGAAGCTCCTGCTCCTACCGGGTCAAGAACCACCGGGTGGTTAAGCTGGGCAGCTTTTTTCCCGGCCTTCAGCATGGATGCAATGGTTCTCTCATTGAGGGTCCCGATATTGATATACAGCGCATCACAGATGGAGCTTATCTCTTCCACCTCATTCTGATCGTCCGCCATAATCGGCGCTCCCCCGCAAGCCATTATAATATTGGCACAGTCGTTTACTGTAACATAATTGCTGATACAATGTACTAGGGGAGTTTTAATTTTTACATTTTCCATAATGTACCCAAACACTTGAATTCCTGCCTTTCACAATTTAACCCTTACTTTCAATCCATAGTATCAAGATCTTCACCCCGGAGAATCCGGCCCACATTTCGGACCGCACACATTTTCCCGCACATGGTACAGCTATCCGCCTCTTCCGGTTCGGAATCAGCCCGGTATCCTCTGGCTTTTTCTCCATCCAGGGCCAGATCGAACTGTTTCTCCCAATCCAGCTCCCTGCGAGCCTCACTAATCATGAAATCCCATTCCCTGGCACCGGGAATGCCTTTGGCAATATCCGCTGCATGGGCGGCGATTTTAGCAGCTATAATCCCTTCTTTCACATCTTCAAGGTTGGGGAGTCTTAAATGCTCGGCAGGGGTAACATAGCAGAGGAATGATGCTCCACAGGCGGCTGCCACCGCACCGCCAATGGCTGCCGTTATATGATCATAACCTGGTGCCACATCGGTAACCAGGGGGCCCAGTACATAAAAAGGTGCGCCCCGGCACAGGCTTTGCTGGATCTCCATGTTCGCCTGAATTTGATTTAATGGCATATGGCCCGGACCCTCAACGATAACCTGAACATCTTGCTCCCAGGCACGAACGGTCAGCTCCCCCAGGGTCACCAGTTCCTCAATCTGGGCAATGTCTCCCGCGTCCTCAATGCATCCTGGTCTGCAGGCATCTCCCAGGCTAAGAGTTACGTCATACCGGCGGCATATCTGTAGAATTTCATCATAATGCTCATAAAAGGGATTTTCCTGCCCGGTCAATTCCATCCAGGAAAATATCAGGGACCCTCCCCGGGAAACTATGTTGGTATGGCGTTTGAACTGCTGGAATCGTTTGGCTGTAGCTCGATTTATTCCGCAGTGAATGGTCATAAAGTCCACTCCATCTTCCGCATGCATTCTCACTATATCAATCCATTCTTCGGAGCTAATAGACTTCAGAGTCTTACGATAGTATAATACTGCATCGTAAATGGGAACCGTGCCGATCATAGATGAGCATTCATCAATGAGCTTCTTCCTGAAGCTGCGGGTATTGCCATAAGAACTCAGGTCCATAATGGATTCTGCCCCCATCTTAACTGCCATCATCACCTTGGCAGTCTCAACCTCCAGGTCCAGGCAGTCCTTGGAGGTTCCCAGATTTACGTTGATTTTGGTTTTTAACCTATTCCCGATTCCATATGGGTTAAGACATTTATGATTCTTATTGGCTGGAATTACTGCCTGACCCTTGGCCAGCAAATCCATTAATTCTTCCACCGGCATATGTTCATAATCGGCTACCGCCGCCATCTCCCTGGTAACCATTCCCTTTTTGGCCGCCTCCATTTGGGTAGTATACATTTTACTCTCCTTTCCCCTGGACAAAAAACAATGCCTTCCTGGACTAAACCGGGAAGGCATTCATATAAATTAGCAATAATTTATAGACTCACTATTTCCCTACGTTGGCATTATCCACATCAGGTTCAAGGGTCGAAGTTTGATTACTTCCTCTCAGCCTGCTCCACAAGCTCCCCGTCTAGTAGTTCTTATTTAATTGTTAATGAAATATAGCATTTTCAACTTAAATCTGTCAAGCTTTTATGGAATTCCATCAAGCTTCTCCGCAGTTGCTTGCACCGCTGCGATTAGTAGTATTTCGTAGTATTTATAATCTTCTGTCTGTTTTTTTGTATAGAAACCCTGCCCCTTAAAGAAAGCGGAGTACATGATTTCAAATGGATTTATAGCAACAGTAATATAATTTATCTCCTATTTATTTTAGCAAGGGACATGAACAGCGGAAGCATTTGCCGTCTTCTATGTTATTCAGACTGGCGCAGGCGCTGCAGAAAATTATGCTGTCTGCTGATTTATCATATTTCTCCAGAGAGTTTAAACCCTTGTGATGACGCACCTTATCTCCAATCTTATAATAATTGTACACCGTATCGTCATCTTCGCTGCTGAGTTGGTGCATCCTGCCGTTGTCTTTTTTAATAAACACCGTATACTGTTGGTAATTAACCCAGTAGGCATCATCCCCGGACTGTCGTTTGCGCCTTTTGTGCTCAACTTTTTTATCAACTACTACCCCGTCCCAGGTCTTGCTTCTAATTCTGCCTACAATCTGGGACAGGGCTATAAGCATAAACATTCCGCCAATAGCCAGACCTATATAAAGAGCTTCGGGATTATCCATTTCCGGACTGTTTTCGCCGTATATATAAAAAGCAACTATAGCTATTACAGCCAGTATGGAGGCAAAACTTAATGACCACACTTTGGTATTGCGCATATACCTGGCGAAAGCTGGATCATTGATCAGGGTTGAATAACCGATTAGAGTCCTGGCTCCCAACTCCGGATTTTCTGCTGATTGCGGCATAGGGCTGCCGCAATCTGTACAGAATCGAATATTTTTTGCGGAATCTGCTCCACATTTGGGACAAAGCATAAACTTCCTCCTGCATAAGGATATTGTTATTATTAGCGTCCTCCGTAGCTGGAACCGCCGCCTCCGCCGCCTCCGCCACCGGAGAAACCACCACCTCCGCCGGAACCGGATGATGATTTGCTTACCGCCTTCTGAGCGGATTGCAGAGAGCGTTCAAAGGAGTTGCCGATACCTTCAAAGGAATTATTTAACGTGTTTATTCCGCTATAGCTCCCATAGTTCATCCAGCCATAACCGAATTTGTAATCTCCATCCTGCATATTAGGAAATACCACTTCCAACTGTTTTATTACTTCTTTCGCTACTCCCAAGCTAACCGCATAGACCAGGTAATGTTCCCATATAATCAGGCTGGGAATTTCATGCCGCTGCATTTCGGAAAAATGCTGCAGGAATTTCTTGAAAGCCTGCCAGCGCACATAATCTTCCTGCCCGGAGATTGATCGCCGCTTGAAAAAGCGGGGTATTACCAGGAATATGGTACCTGCAATTATTAGGGCATATCCTATGACACCTATCTTTGCTGCCAGCAGACAGCCCAGGAAAAATAGAGCCACTCCGCCCAGTACCGTAATAAGGTGCATTCTGCCTTGATCATCAAAAAATTGGTATTCTGCTGCCCGGGCGTTTACCCCGGATGTCCACCGCTTCCAGAATTGATAAAATGACTCCCCATATTTTTTGGCATATTTCTCTATATCAGTCAAGTAAATGTAGGCATTGCCTCCGCCTATATCATTCTTAAGGTAATCCATCAACTGCTTCTCATGGGGTTTCAGTATTGCTTCCTCGGGTTTCCTTAGGGCAGCCGGTTCCGGTGCCGGCATGAAACTGAGCCGGTAGGTGCTAACGGTTTTGGTACCCAGCAATTTTCTTTCCTGTATGCTATCCTCTTCCAGATAGAGAAATTTGCGCCGGGCCAGATCCATTATAGTAGCAGTAATATCCCGGGCTTCCATCTTCTGAAAGTTCCATAATATGCTGAGTTCAGCCGGACTGTAGGAAGCCGGCAGTTCCCGATAGTAGTCGCCTTCAAAACTGGCTTTATGCCTGCGCCCATGTCTAAGCCAGAGCCATATTACTCCAAGCAGAGCGCCCAAAACTATCCCTGCTCCCACTCCGTACTCTGCTCGGGCCAGCAAGCGCTGCTGGTTGGCATCCCTGGCCCAGCCTTCTTCCTCGGCTAGGATAGAATCAAGACCGGCTTGTCCTGAATAAGCCTCAGCCGGTGCTGCTGTAAATAGGGAAGCCGGCATGGCTACCCGTCCCTCTAAAAATGTATAGGCGGGCAGGTTATTAACTGACCAGACTACGGAATCAGGCCCGGCAAAATTTACTTCCCCGCTCAAAGGACCGTGTCCCCAGATGCGAATATCTTCTCCCTGCGCAAATTGTTCCGCCCCGGCCGGCAGCTTTAAATTCACCTGAACCCGGCCAATTTTGTTGCCATTGGCTTCCCCGATAAATTTACGGTACAATTCTGCCGTATCACTGTGAATTCTTACTGCGTTTATGACTCGGTATGATACATCAAATGTGCGGACCTGGTTTTCAGCGTATATACTCCAATCGACAAGTAAGTTATTGCCTTCGCTCCTGGTCAGATAAGTACCGGGTGGTCCGTAATCTGTACCGGGATTAAATTCATAGGGCTGTCCGTTTTCACTTACTTTCACTTCCGTGATGGGCGTATTTCCTTGGGGTATTTTTACATAAAACCCGTTCCATTGCCCGGAAAAATCAACGGTAATTCTTTCTGTTACCTGCATGGACGCATCCGGTAAAGCCTGTACATCTACCAGTACCTGTTCCATGCTGAGGGAACGATCAGCCAGGGCTAGGCCGGACATTAAGCTAAAGGCCAATAAACAGCCCAGAAGCATGCTCAAGCAAGGGATTCTAAATTTAAGGGAAAATGCACTTCTTTTCATTCAGGAATCTCCTTTAAAACTCTACCTTCACAGCTTGACGGGCTTCAGTTTCACCCTGCAAGGTAAAATAATCCACCATCTGAAAACCCAACATACCGGCAAAGAGATTATTGGGAAACAGTTCTATTTTAGTGTTGAATTTCTGTACCGTGTCATTATAGAACTGACGGGAAAAAGCAATCTTGCTTTCCGTGTCGCTGAGTTCTGCCTGCAATTGCAGGAAATTAGTGTTGGCTTTCAATTCCGGGTAAGCTTCCGCCACCGCAAACAATGACTTCAAGGCTCCGCTGAGCATATTTTCCGCCTGGGCCTGCTCCCTTACATTCCCAGCCGCCAGGGCCATATTTCTGGCCTGGGTAACCTTTTCCAGGGTAGCCTGTTCATGCTGGGCATAACCTTTTACCGCGGCCACCAGGTTGGGAATCAAGTCGTAGCGGCGCTTCAGCTGGACATCTACTTGGGACCAGGCATTCTGAACCCTTTGCCGCAATTGTACCAGACCATTGTACATGCCGATTAGAAATACAGCCAACACAACCACTAAAATCCCCATAGCAATCAATCCGCCTGTCATTTTAGCTCCTCCTTTTTTCGATTATATTAGACAACTAATGTTTACGCCCCCTTGCATTTGCTTACATAAACATGGAAAAACCCTCAATTTTCCGGGGATCACGGTTGATCCGGATTCCGGCTGCCTCAATAGCTTTCGGCACCCCCTCGAAATTATTTATAATAATACCGCCGTTCTGATTGGTAAACCATAAATAAGCTGGTTTACCCCAGGGGCCGGATATTTCCAGCCCTCCGTAAGATGCTGTGGCCGATAGCAACGCACTGCCAGCGGGTTGAGTTGAGGTACGCCCTCCTATTATTGACAAAAAGGCCAGGGCCAGGAATAGTTTGCGGAACCAGCCGGGATTCCGCAGGGACACCATGTTTACCGCTGCTATATCATTATAGCGAAATTCCCTTATACCTTTAAAGCTAATCAGATATAAGGCTTCAGGGGTAAGCTCTATGCGGTAAGATGAACTCCAGGCATTATAATAGAATAAGCTAACGCCAAATAAGGCCAGAATCCACATTACCAGGGTTATAGGCCACATACCCATCACTGCCTGGGTGGTTCCCCCGTTTATTAAAAAGGGCAGTCCATAAAAAGGCAGCAATAGTATTAATGCCACCAGATCCCCGGCCAGCATGCTGCCGGTAGAATAGGATATATCCCCGGCTTCCTTTTTACGGCGCGGCAGGAATATATATATCCCCAGGCCTATAAACATAATTCCGATCCCCAAATTGCGATATGGATTATAAAGCCATCCCGGAGCTACCCGGTAGGGTTTGGACATGGCTGATATGCTGATGATGTAATTATGGTATTCCAGCAGATAATAACCGGCGTCACCTTTTTCGCTGATGCTGATATAGACCTGATTTCCGTCTTCTGGAATAAGCCCCCACTGGGTATACGGAATTTCATTGGGTTTAAAAAAGACCTTAACCGGTCCGGCAGGCTTCCAGAAGGAATCTTTATCCTCATCACTGACCCTATTGCCATATGACGAAATACCGTATTGACCTATACTAGCCAATTTTACCTGGTCCAAGAACTCCCCCCACTGCCCGGAATCCAGAGGCGTCACCTTCCCGCCGGTTTTTTCATTTATATAATCTGACCGGGGCAATTTATTTAAACGCCGATTTTCTTCCGATACATATCCGCTGATTGATTTCAGTTCGTCAGCCTGCTCCTGTTCCCAGTCTACTGCAGTTAAACTAAGCATAGCGGGAGCCACATAGAAAAACAATGCTAGACCAATTAATATGCTGAACAGCAGGGCCATACGCCTCCATAGTTCCATCCCCCCTGAAGCAACCGGCATGATAAAATCCCCCTTTAATAAGTCTGAGTTCGGTCATCTCCAATATCGTAATAATTAGGACACCACTTTATTATTGTCTGAGCCGCCTTAGCCCGATCTATCTGTTCCAGGGCAGTCATTCTGTAATATTCAATGGTTCCGCTGGGATTTATCACTAAAACGCTCCCACACCCCGGCGCAAAATAAACCATTGAGTAATAATCTGCCATATGATTATCTTCCCGTACCATCAGGCAATCTTCAAAAACCTTAAAGCCCAGGTCAAGATCAACGCCCATATCTACAACTGTCCAGACAATCTGGCCGGACTCATCCTGGTAGTTCCAGGTCTGGCCGATGCTTAAATTATTCTTCAGGACCGGCATAATCTCATAGGGGGTTTGATCCAATATGTAGTAGGTTCCATCCGCCCGCTCAACATAATGAAAACCATAACCGAACTCCTCTCCGCCATCTACGCCGGTTTCCACTTCACTCACTCTTACCGCTTCATTGGGAACCGCCTGCCCGCTGACGCGTTCTACTATTCCCGTAGTTCCATCCGGATAGTTTACATAAAAGCTGCATTTCAAGCCTGGATCTGAAAGATAGGTGGAAGCCCGGGTTAGATCAATATCTCCCAGATTACCTTTCTGCCCAACGGCATTAGTGTTCCCAGCACCCTGGTCAGCTGTTGGCATTAGGGTCCCATTGGAGGATGAAGGCGCAAAGGTTTCGGCCTCCGGCTCCTTTCCCCGGTCAAGCCACCAGTAAAGTGCTCCTCCCCCCAGGAATAGAACCGCCAGCAATACAAGCATTATCAGTAAAGCACCTTGGTTGCCGCTCCCCTTGCGGCCTAATTTTTCTGACGGGCCGGACGGAAACCTCTGGACGGAATCCTGACCCGGTTCTAAGGTTGGGTACTGCCGGATCGGGGCAGGTTGCTGCTGATTAACAGCGGTCGGAGTTTCAACCGGATTTTGAGTTGTTTGCCCGGCAGATGTCTGGGAATCAGCTTCAGCAGCTGGCATAGAGGTGATATCAAAACCGCAGTCACCGCAAAACCTATCCGCTGCTACCAATTCGGCTCCGCAATTCGGACAAAATTTCATATTATTCACCATGCATCACCACTTTTCATATTGGCGTCCCGCAATTACCGCAGAATTTCTTGCCCGGCCTGATTTCGCTGCCGCACTGACCACAGAACTTTGCTTTCGCTGCCTTTGTCTCATTCTGTTCCCTGGGAGCAATTGATTTGGCACCTGCTTTTTCCAATGCCTCCATCCATTTGACCAGTGTCTGCTGAAGTTCGGGCAGGGTGCTGGCCTGATGCTTAAAACGGGTATCGCTATTAGGAGCAATTTCAAAAGAAAACAGATGATTGGCAAATCCGGTTACTGCCAGGAAAGCCCGGGAAAGCATACGTTCTTCTCCCTCCCTCAGAGTGCTGGCCTGCAAACTTATCGACCCCATCCAGCTACTGATAAATTCTGTGCCCATTATCCTGGATCTTTCAGCCAGGGTTATAACACCTTCATTACTGGTAACAAAACCTATATCCTCTATCTCCTTGATATGTTCTGGCTTTAAGGCGATTTTGCTGTTTTTAAGCCCTGGAGTAAGCTCAAAGATGGTAGGCAAGAGCCAGCGTTTATCTCCGCTGGCCAGTGCACGTTTCAAAAGCTCTACATAATCCCCGGTGCTTAATGACAAATCTACCCCGCCGCGGTAATCCAGCATGCTCTCCATATAAGCCCGACGATAAATATCTATACAGTGGACCGCACAGACCAGAACCTCTATTTCCATGATACTGGGAAACACCGGTTTATAACCTGCCATGCCCTGGGAGGCATACGACCCGGTCCACCATTCCAGGAAAGCTTTCCAATTCGGGAACAACAAGAGCAATATCTCTCCCTCAGAGTTTATATACTGTGCCAAAACCCTTTCATCTTCACTACCCAACAATGCGTAGTATTTGTCTTCGGCTATACTACCGCCGCCGCTATTGAACTCGATTTTGAAATTCGGTTCCAGTAACCTCTCGGCCACCTGTCCCAGGCTGGGGCTCTCAGCCAATGCTTTAAAGGCTTCGGAAGGAGTGCTGATGGCAGCCTGCTCAGCATTATAACGAAAAGGCGATAGATTGTTCCCGCCCAGCCCCGAACGCCGGTACAAATGGTCAATATCACCGGGCATCAGCTTAAATATTTCCGGATTACCTTTTATCAATTGCTCACTGTTCATTTTGATCCTCCTTGGCTTGTCTTGCTAATTATTAATAGTCGCTTCTGGTGAACATATCTGTATTTGGTCCTTTTCATACAATTTTATCACTATAGTATATCATTCGATTGCTAACAGCCATAATTCCTTTATCCCATTGGTGCAAAACCATTGACCGCATCGGACCAGCGCTCCAGGAACCTGGCCGGTATATAACTGCGAACTTGTCCCTGTGGATCATAGTATGTTAATATCACACCCGTTCCCTCCGAATTCGGAGTCATGAGGACTTTATCCTTCAGTAAGGAAGGATCTATAACCTCTCCTTTAGGGGTTACATACTGCATCTGCCCCCCTGACCCGGTCCTAATTCTCACATCAACCAGATTCTGATTAGAAATGCGGACAGTTGTAGTATTAGTATACTCGTATCCGGGTACCCCTGCTTTGGGCGGGGCAGCATATACAGCTCCGTTGTCTCCTGCTACTAGTTTGTTGGCCTCCATGGTTTGCCTTACTCTATCCATATCCATATTTATGTGAGCATAATTATCTACCTCGACTTGTTTGCCCGCCTGGCCGTAATAGTCATTTACTTTCGGCAGGCTGCTGCTGACCGGGCCTTCATCCTTCCCCGGAATTTTACCACCCGGGTCGGGTCCATCTCCGCCGCTGCCAGAAGCAGGTTTTCTTGGCCCATCTGGACCATCCGGGCTGCTGGGAGTTGTTTTACCAACTCTATCAGAGCTATCCGAACTCTTGGGAACTCCCTCATCAGCAGTTGTCTTCCGGGTTCCATCAGGCATATTATCACTGCTGCCTGAAGCAGTTTTCCCTGTTCCCGGGGCATCCGATTCCTTCCTGACAAAGGGAGTTTTTTCGGTCCCTTCAACATCCGGGCCGGCAGAAGATGTCTTGCCTGATCCTTTGCCCAGGTCGTCGGCTCCGCTACCGGCGGTCTTGCCTGATCCTTTGCCCAGGTCATCGGCACTGCTGCCGGCGGTCTTGCCTGATCCTTTGCCCAGGTCGTCGGCTCCGCTGCCAGCGGTTTTGCCTGATCCTTTGCCCAGGTCGTCAGTGCTTCCAGATACCGATTTGCCGGCTCTAGTGGCTATGTCGTCAACAGATCCGGCTGCTCCCCGACCAGCTCCCTTAAATACTTTTTCCATGGACTCTTCTGCGGCGTCTCCGGCCAAATCCGTTAATCGTTTTTCTATCTGCCCCAACATCTCCTCTGCGCTTTCCTTGCTTATCATCCCCAAACTGCGGCTGGCAATTTGATCGGCTTTCATTATCTTCAGCAGCGCAGTTTCAATAAAGTCAGCAGCCTTGTTGGTAAATACCGGGAATTTCTCCAGCATTTCTCCCATTATTGCCCCACCGGCCTTTCCAGCCAGCCAGCCTATTTCTTCGCCTAAAATGGTAATGCCGAGTGCTTTTGAAACCGCCACAAAATCAGATTCTCCTTTTTCTATGGATTCCTGAATTCGAAGCATAGCTTCAGCTACTGTAAGGGTTCCATCCATCACTACCCCACTTACGGTAGCAGCACCTCCGCTTGCCGCTATAATCATAGTGCGAGCAGCAAGACCCAGCCAGGAAATACTCCCGTCTTCTTTTTGAGCAGTGACAACTTCCTTGGCCATGGCTGCATTAGCTTTCAGAGCGGAGCCGATATCCTTATACCAGGGCAGCTCTTCCCATCGCTCACCAGTATCAGCAGCGGTTTTACCCAATATGCGATTGTCGATTACCCGCCTGATTTTATCAACTTGTTCCCGGTCCAGTTCTTTACCGGCCAACATGTCATCTTTTAACTTCTGAATAGCTTTATCAACGTCTCCCGGGCCGCCGGGCTGACCGATATTATATTTATCAGCGGCTTTCTGCATTTGTTCCAGCTTCTGCCAGTCGTCCATATTTTGTTTAATTGCTTTGCTGGTAGCATCCTGACGTTCAGCCATTTTCTCCAAATCAATAGCTATCCGCCTTTTGTCCTCCGCCAGGTCATTCTGCCAGCGTTCAAAGTCATCCGGGTTAAACTCGTTACCGGATTCGGTATTGATCCATTTTCCTTTAACCGCATCAAACTCCAATTCATATGGCCGACCATCAGTTTTTCCTACCAGCACCTGAGTCTCACCGTGCCGGGGGCCGGTATATCCCTTTTCATATTCATAACTGCTGGTTTGACCCGTTTCGGGGTCAGTGTAGGTAAATGAATCATTATCACCCGCCTTCACTGACTGGTCAGCAGGTGGCTGGGATGAATCTCCCCCTCCAACATCATGTTTTTCCAGGGTATTCATGGGATCTTCCGGACCTATAACACCGGAAGCACTTGATGATGGTCCGGATGGAACCTCCGGCTCCCCCTTCGGTATCTCATCTGTCCATGGTTTGGCCCCGTATTTTTCTGCTGTACGCGGGTAAGGCTCTCCTAATTTGGGCTTGACCGGAACCCATTTAGTGCCAAAAGGTATCACTTCCCCTTCTCCAAAGGGATCCTGCACAGCTACATTAAAGGGATTGCCATCCCCTTCAAAAGGATTCTCACTCCAATGCCGCCCATCCCGGTTATAGCCATCCGCGTTATAACCGCTCCAGTGGTAACCGTCTTTTCCATAACCCTGCCGGTCGAATCCCCAGGGATCATAACCACTGCGGTTATAGCCTTCGTAATCAAAGCCTTCCCGGTCAAAGCCATCCCGATCATAGCCGTCTTTATTGAAGCCCTTTTTATCATATCCATATTCGTCATAACCTTCTTTTGATTGGCCTTCCCGGTTATGACCATCCCGATTGTAGCCCTCTCGGTCATAACCGTCTTTATCAAAGCCTTCCCGATCATATCCATTATGGTCCAATCCCTGGCGATTATATCCATCCCGGTCCCATCCGTCCTTGTCGAAGCCTTCCCGGTCGTATCCCTGCTTGTTATAACCTTGGGCATCATAACCACTGCGATTGTATCCCTTGCGGTCATAACCATTTACGTCATAACCTTCACGATTATATCCTTCGGCATCATATCCGCTGCGTCCATAACCGTCCCGATCATATCCGGCTTTGTCGAAACCTTCTTTATCAAAGCCTTCTGGGTCAAAGCCGGATTTGTCATAGCCCT
>CAZCTN010000016.1:0-14046 GCA_964501655.1 uncultured Syntrophomonas sp. | reverse complement strand
TCGAAACCTTCTTTATCAAAGCCTTCTGGGTCAAAGCCGGATTTGTCATAGCCCTCCCGGTCGTATCCGGCCTTGTCAAAGCCCTCTCGGTTAAAGCCTTCCCTGTCATAACCGGCCTGGTTATACCCCTCTTTGTCAAAACCATTGGCATCATATCCGGCTTTATCGAAACCTTCTTTATCAAAGCCTTCTGGGTCAAAGCCGGATTTGTCATAGCCCTCCCGGTCGTATCCGGCCTTGTCAAAGCCCTCTCGGTTAAAGCCTTCCCTGTCATAACCGGCCTGGTTATACCCCTCTTTGTCAAAACCATTGGCATCATATCCGGCTTTATCGAAACCTTCTTTATCAAAGCCTTCTGGGTCAAAGCCGGATTTGTCATAGCCCTCCCGGTCGTATCCGGCCTTGTCAAAGCCCTCTCGGTTAAAGCCTTCCCTGTCATAACCGGCCTGGTTATACCCCTCTTTGTCAAAACCATTGGCATCATATCCGGCTTTATCGAAACCTTCCGCGTCAAAGCCGGCTTGATCATAGCCTTCCTGATCGTATACATTTTCACCAGTAATGTCGGAGGCATCTGCAGGGGATTTGTGCCCCTCTGTTCCAACCGGGATTTCATCTTCCAGCGCGCTGGTGTCAATAAGAATACCGCTATCGGTATTATCTATTAATACATCTGATCCTTGCCTTATTACACCGGCCTCCTCTTGTGCTGTTTCTATTATTAGGCCGGGCTCTGTCTGGACCAATATTGCCTCCTCATCTGCCGTCTCTATTATCATTTCCGCTTCAGATTTGACAAATATCCCCGCTTCTTCTGCGGGTTCAATCAATATTCCATCCCTTCCAGGGACAGTAATGGATCCCTGTCCCATCTCATCCGTATCAATGATGATTTCCTGGACAGTTATTATTCCTTCTCCCATCTCGGCTGTATCAATTATAATTCCCGGATCAGATTCCGGACCAGATACATAGACTTCATCACGCCTTTTGCGACCTAGCTGGGTAGCCTCCTGCGCAGGCCTTCCGGGGTAAGGTCCTCCGTTACCCGGTACCGAACCGCCGCCGGGAGATAAAGGAGTTCCGCCGCTAGGGGTAAATCCGCCTCCGCCGCCTAATCCTGCCAGTGCACCCAGAGCAGTAGCAATCAATCCGGGTACCGCAACCCCTACAATAGCTTCAGTAGTATTGGAAGGGCCGGGTATATTCCCTACTGAACCAACACCGGCCGGGCTTTCAATATATCCTCCCCAGGGTGAAGTTTTTCCCCCTCCGTGAATATTATCAGCTGAACCACCAGTAATTTCAAAGTAGGGAGTAGCCCTAACCTCACCCATTCCACGTCCTCCGGATTCCCCATTTTGAGCCCATGTTGCAGGGTCCGAATCAATAACTGTATACGTCCCAGCCGGAATTACAACGTTTGGGGTCACTTCCCAGTAAGCATTTGGCACCCCCCCTTGACCTGGACGAGTGCTGACCTGCCAGGGACCATATACTGTCCCATCACTATGCTGTAATGCAATAGTACCAGGGGCGGCCCCCTGAGCATTATTCCAGTGATAGGTGCATATGTAGGTTACAAGATGGGGACTGCTAATACTAAAAACAGTAGGAGCGGTGGGCCCATTATAAACCCCAGCAATATTCATGGTATCGGACACCGCAACCGGGTCGCCCAGGGGTATGCCGCTAACCATGGATTCATTTCCCGTGACTGCTTCTGCATCTGTCTGCTCTTCTGGGACAGGTTTATCGATTTCAGGCGCAGGCTGGCTGAGCAAACCATTACTTTCCAGACCATCCAGCACTTGCTGGGCTATGATTTTAGCTTTTTGAAAATCGGTACTGCTGCTATTCCCCGACTGATAAGTCTCAACCGTTATAAAATAATCCGGCAGTATAACTCCAACTCCATTGCCATCTGGCATAGTATATTCTCGCACCTCACAACCCTTCATCTTGGTAGTCTGTATGCTGGTGTGCTGGGCCTGACTATCTACATAGTTCAATAATATATTCATATCCCCTGATTCCACCGGTCCTAAAACCGATATTCCTCCAAAGCCATTAGCATAACCACCATATCCGGCATGCATTTTAAAACCGTATCCGGTTACCTCCTCGGCGCCAAATTCAAATTCCGGAGATTGATAGTGGCTATTGACCACCTTGCTGACTACATCTCCAACCTCACCTGCCAGGGCAGTACCGGATATACAGGTTGATAAGAAGATTATTATTACAGATACCACTATTATAGATATAAAGGGTTTTCGTATGCGTTTTCGGCTGGCAGCTAAATTTGATATCGACAAACCTCTCACCCCCTTCATTTCTACGGCAGTATCCCGACCAGCATCATCCAACTGGTAGAAAATATGAACGCAATCAACGATGGTATCAGGATATTCTTAACCCCCGGGGCACCTTTTTTCATAACCTCAGTCCCGGCCGTGGCCGCTGCAGTCATAATAGCAGCCGAAGCAAAGGGCATTACCGCATTCCAGCCCAAGAGTAACTGGGCTAACACAGCCAGAACCGTAAAAGGAATCATGAACAACATACCTGTACCTACAGCCTCTCGTGCAAACTGACTGTTTTCTGCCTGCAGGGTCTGATTTCCGCTTTTTAGCGATACAATGAGCATATTTACGGCCAGAAACCCTATCGCCATGGCTATTAATATTGATAATATAAGTGTGCTTAGAATTATTTCTGTTTTACTAAAGGGAATTAATATGCCAAATATGATAAAGCACAGGTATATTGGCCAGAACTTAACACTTTGCGGTCCTGGCTGCCTGGTATAGCCAAGATTCTTTTCCATATATTACCTACCTCCTGATAATTGTTATATATATATTTTCTAAAAACCGAAACGGCCTAATAATGCCCAGCCGAATAGGAGGATGGCACCACACAAAGTGGTCAGGGCAATACTGAAGGCAATTCGGTCACCCGACATCTGTCGAATGGTAAACAATGACGGTCTTAATGCCCACAGAACGCCTGTTACCCCAAATGCCACCGCTGTTTTCCACCCCAGGGTAATGGAGAAGATTACTCCCAGCAGGGCATAAACCAGGGTTGCCGAATAACCCAGGGAAAATGAAGATATTGCCCAATCAATGGTGTAATTCCGCTCCGAGGCCTGGGATAAAGCCCAGGCTAAGACGGCAATAAGTGCAACTCCAACGGTTCCGTAGAAAAGCCCCAGGAGAGTAATCAATATAACGGTTGAAACCTCAATTTGACCCGTCTTAAACATATCCAAGCCGGTTTGCATAAAAAATAGAGTAAAAGACAGACCCGAGACCAGTATGGAATATGGCCAGGGAACTTGAGCCATCTGATTCTTAACTACCTCACCGGGATTAATCACCATGTTAAGTGCTACTTTCCATCGAGGCATTTCCATAGGTGCCATGGTATTCATATATATGCTGATCCCTCCTTAAATCGATGATTTTATTAGTACCTGCAATAATGGTTATAAATCTTCCCTGAAGTGCCTAGCCATAAACGGACCAAGGCAAATAAAGAATAAATCAGATATGGGAACCTTGCTCAGCATACTTAATGCAATCCTTGCTGGAAAATAAGCTTTGGACCGAATTCTCTGCTAAAGACACTGGACACCTCCTCCAGATCAGTTTCATCAGAGAAAATGCCAACGCATGCTCCGGAGCGGGTTATAATCTCCAGTTCACCCGCAGATAACTGCTGTCTGGTAATACAAACAGACTGCAGGTCAGCCTCGCTTATTATCAGCCTGCCTTTTTCCATATCCTCCTGGGGAGTTAGTATTATTTGCCCCTGGCCAATGGTAAGATAATAAGGCTGAGTTTTGAAAAACCCAGTTTTGAGCCTTATCTTAAAGGTCAACAGAATCACCTCAAAATAGATTTTATCAAATTATGCAAGATAATATTACCATTCCATAATTTTGGCATTGACATTTTTTTGGCACGATTGATGCCAAAGATATGACAAATTCTTTTCTATTATGATAAAATTTTCAAGAGGTGATCTTTATGACCTTCGCTAAAAAACTTGATCTGCTAATGAACATAACCAATACTTCCAATAGTATTCTGGCGCGCAATATTGCATTGGATGCTTCTTTTATCAGCCGTCTGCGCCGTGGTCTTCGTACTCCGGCCCGGAACGTTACTTATCTGCAATCTATGGCAGAATATTTTGCCCGCAGCTGCCGGGCTGAGTATCAAAAAACGGCTTTGTTGGGAGCTATTAATGACAATTCGGCAACCAAGTATTCTGCCACTGAACCATTGGAAGTAATAATTTATCAGTGGCTGAACCAGCATGGCCTTCCATCTGTCCCCATAGATGAATTTTTGGATGATATCAGCAGTTTCCAATTCAGGAAAAACTCAGCGGGCACCAGTATTGACCTTGGCAAAACCGACTGTATAACAGTATCTGAAACCGAAGTGTTTTATGGGGTACAGGGAAAGAAAAGTGCGGTCCTGGGCTTTTTGTCCCTGGTATTAAAAAGTGACACTCCCCAAACACTGCTTCTCTACAGTGATGAGGGCCTGGAGTGGATGACCGACGATCCGGGGTTTACATCTAAATGGGCATCAATGTTGTCCCAGGTTTTGCAGAAGGGCAACCGAATAAAGATAATCCACTCCATAAATCGTCATTTTGAAGAAATGGCGGCCGGGATCAGAAAATGGGTGCCGTTATATATGACTGGCGCCATAGAGCCCTATTATTACCCTAAAACCAGGGATGGATTATTCCGCCGCACATTGTTTATAGCCCCGGAAACCGCGGCTGTTGCTTCTTCCTCAGTAGGCAGATCAACCGGAAAGGAAGCCAATTTCCTTTTCACCGACCTGGAGACGGTCAAGGCGCTGATGGAAGAATACACCAGTATTTTGCATCTATGCCGTCCGCTTATGCGCATATCCACTCCCGGCAACAACCGGGATTATTTATCCCTGTTAAGGGAGTTTGAAGCAGAAATAACCAACATTATTATCAAAGCTGATGGACCGAGTAATCTAACCCTGCCGCCTGACGTGCTGAATAGCATAATGGACCGAGCCGACCATGGCACCAGGAAGCAATTATTATCCTATCAGCAGAATAGAATAGATACATTTTTGATCAATATACAGGAACACCAAGTCGCCGAAATCTTCACTCTGCCCAATCTTGACCGGATTATAGCCGGAGAAGCCGCGGTTAACTTTTCCGACCTGCTAAGCCCCGTCCAGTTGTCATATACAGCCGAGGAGTATCGCCGGCATCTGCAAAATGTTATTCATCTTCTTGAGACATATGACAACTACTCGGTATACCTAAGCAACAGCAAAAACCTGGAAGGGATTATTGTTTATGTCCGCGAAGATGTGGGCGTGCTGGTGGTAAAAAACTCTCTTCCCCCGGTTGTCTTTGCCATTAATCAGAATAACATGATCTCTGCTTTTTGGGATTATCTTTATCTTATCCTAAGCAATGAATCCCGCCGTGCCAGCAGCCGAAGCAATACCATTGCTCGATTAAAGGAAATCCTGGCCCGGTTGTAGAGCCCGCATGGGGCCGGACCATATATGCAGCCATAGGGTGAGAACCCCGGGGCGGTGCCTTACATGAATAAGTATGTTTACTGCAGTTATGGACAGCATTATTAACAATAATAGAACAGTCTTAATTAAAGTGCTTGCTGTTAATATCCGCATAATATTATGGCCTGCACCGGAAAATATCCTGCCCTGCCTGGTGGGGTTTAAAGAATGGAACCATTCGACTGACTGTCGACTTATAATCTGCATACTCTTGGCCAAAGACCTTCGTGAGCTGCTTCTCCTCTTCTCGGACGAAAATCATTACACCGGTATACAAAAAAACCGAAGTAATAAAATAGACCCAGGTTAGTGTTATCAGCGCTGCCGCGGGAAGAATAAAGAATGCCACACTTGAGTATAGAGGATTACGAACCACCCGGTATGCGCCAGTGGTTATTAGTTTGCCCTGGAAAAAGCCGGATAATAATTGGATTAGCGCCATCCCCCAAAGGATTAGGCCGACAAGCAGTAATATATATCCCATGGGCTTGATAAAGCTAATACTATGAGGCAGGGCTGCAAATACTGGTAAGTAAATATGAACTATTACCGCTGCAATAAAAGACGGGAAAGTAAATAGAATAATCTTGCCACCCTGACCAATGATGTTCATTCCTTTTTGGTTCTTTAAGATAATTGCCATAAGGTCTCCCTTTTCCTCCTGAATGCAAGGGCCATGTTGTATTCTTACATGTCTATTTTATAACTGCCTGTTATGTTAGTACACTCTTTACATGTAAATTCCTAATATGGAGTGATACGTTTCATCATAATGGTGTGCAATTGGCATTTGCGAGAAAGCTGGCCCGCCGTGCAGCCATAGTAAAATTGGATTGTCCTTATTATATCCTCTAAAAAGGATGCTCTGTTCCATTCCTCCAAGGTTGACTTTTTCCAATGACGCTATACTCCCCGGTATTGTTTTGCCATTTTTATCTGTTATCGCAGAGGTATAACCGGTTCCAAATATTTTGCTCCCCAAAACCATTAATAAAATGATTATTAAAACAATAACAAAAAATAATGCTCTGTGGTTAAGTTTCACTTTATACTCCCCCAGATAATTTTGAAAAATAGTAATTCGGCTTTATAAGGCAAAGCTGCCTTTTCCCGTTCCTTTCCCATTAATAGTTTCATATACATCCTAGTACCGCACCAGCCACCCATAATCCTGCCTGCAAACAACGATATAGTCAATGCACAACATATGATCCTGAATCTGGCATAAAATCAGATACCATTTCTCAATCATTATCTTACAGCCCGAGTTGTTTGCATCTCCATCAACCTGCGTCTCTCTTGATGATTGTTCGATTAATGATCTTGTAAATCTCCACCACAACAAGAAGTGGCAGGGCAAAAGCTAATACACTCAGCCATTCAAAAGGGGTAATGGGCTCTACCCGCAAAACATGCTGCATAAAGGGCAAATGCATACTTAAAACATGAAGTCCCTGCGCTAACAGCACGCCTAAAATCAGAAGATAGTTCCTACTGAGCGGCACCCTAAACGCCGATGACAATTCCGAACGACAATTAAATACATGTACATTCTGTAATAAAACCATAAGCAAGAGAACAATACTGCGGGCATGGGCTTCATCCATCATTTTTATTTCCCCAAGGAAGAACCAAAGGCCAAAAGCGATCCCACCCATTGTTAATCCGGCAATGATTGTTTGACCGATCATTTGGGTATCAAATATTTTCTCTTGGGGTTTTCTGGGTTTTCGTTGCATCGCTCCCGGTTCCCCACCTTCAAAGGCAAGGGCAACATCCTGAATTCCGTTGGTTACAAGATTCAGCCATAGCAACTGTACCGCCAAAAGCGGCAAAGGCAGGCCTGCAACTACAGAAGCGATAAATAGTACAACTTCAGCAGCCCCTGTAGATATCAGTAAATAAATCACCTTGCGTACATTATCGTAAGCAAACCTTCCTTCTTCAACACCGGATACGATGGAAGCAAAGTTATCATCAGCAACAATCATGGAACTGATCTCTTTGGCTACGTCAGTACCGGAACCCATAGCCACACCGATGTTTGCGCGGCGCAAAGCAGGAGCATCGTTCACCCCATCCCCCGTAACCGCCACGAATTCCCCCTGTTTTATCAAAGATTCTACGATTTCCAGCTTCTGAGACGGAGATACTCTGGCAAATACATGAGAAGAAGAAACCAGGTTGCCAAAAAGCGGACTATCTGGTGAACCGGATTCACTTAATTGTAATCCTGTAACAGCTTGCTCATCCCTATCCGATATGCCAAGTTCTTTCGCGATAGCAAAAGCAGTACCGGGATGATCGCCTGTAATCATAATTACTTTTATCCCTGCACTCTTGCAGCGATTAACAGATTCAATTGCCTCCGGCCGCAAAGGATCAATAAATCCAACCAGCCCATGGAAAATCAGGTCTGGTAAATCTTCACCTTCATAAATTTCTTTATTCTGAAAATTTGAACATATGCCACCAGCCACCGCAAGCACTCGGTAACCCTGATTGGCCATCATTTCAGCCTGCATTTCAATTTGCTTCCGCTTGAAGTTGCCCGGATTATTACCATCTTCAGCAATTTTGCAATAATCCAGGACTTTTTCTACGGCTCCTTTTATCGCCACAGAGGTAAATCCCTCATAAATATAAAAAGCTGCTGAATATTTTCTTTCGGATTCATAAGGAATCATCCCAACCAATTGCTTCCTCGTCTTTACCTCTTCAGGGCTTCTGCCTAATTTATAACTCATAGCCAAAAAAGCAATATCCATTGCATCTCCGTAATATATCCATTCTCCGTTTTCTTGGACAAGGGCAGCCTCATTGGCTAAAACCACCAAGTCACTTAACTTCAGAAGCTCTGCTCTCATTTCATCCGTAAGAGGTTTGCCTGCTGATTCCGTAAACGCGCCCTCTCCGTTATACCCCTGGCCGGAAATATTAAAAAGCTGTCCGCTTTCCAACCAGACCTGACGGGCAGTTTGCTGATTAACGGTTAAAGTACCCGTTTTATCACTGGCAATCACGGTGCAACTGCCCAAACTTTCCACTGCAGGCAATCTTCTCACAATAACATTTCGTTTGGACATTCTGGATACCGCAACAGACAATGCAACAGTAAGTGCTACCGGGAGCCCCTCCGGTATTGCCGATACGGCAAGGGCGACAACAAAGAAAAATATTGAAACTGCATCATATCCCTGAAAACCCATCATCATCGCTAATAATAAGCTAATGAAGACTACCAGAATACTTATTTGTTTGGTAAAGCGCTCCATGCGCATAACCAAAGGTGGCTTGGCACTTTCCGATTCATTGACATTCCCCGCAATCTTGCCAACTTCAGTATTCATCCCGGTAGCCACAACAACACCTGTTCCACGGCCGGATGCAATGCCGGAACCGGCATAAGCCATGTTTTTGCGTTCACTAACAATGGTGGATAAAGGCAGTATTCCTATTTTTTTGACAGCCGCTATAGATTCTCCGGTTAAAAAACTTTCATCCGATGATAAATTATGACTATCAAGAAGGCGAATATCGGCCGGAACTTTATAGCCTGATTCCAATAGCACGATATCCCCAGGCACAAGTCCTTCGGAAAAGAGCTCCGTTTCTTTGCCTTCACGCCGAACTCGGGCTTTGATTTTTAGCAGGTTCTGTAAACTGGCTGCGTTTTTTTCAGCATTATATTCTTGGTATGCTCCCAATGCACTATTCAACCCAATAACCAGCAAAATGAAGAAGGCATCCGTAATTTCCCCTATTGCCAGGGAGGCTATTGCAGCCGTAATCAAAATAAAGATCAGCGGATTCTTGATTTGATGCACTAATACCATCCAGACTGTAGGCGGTTTTTTTAACGGCAGAGCATTTGGTCCGTAAGTCAAAAGCCGCTTGGCTGCTTCAGCCGAACCAAGGCCTTCCCTGTTGCTTGCCAACTCTTGTAAAATAGCTTCTTCTTCCATACTATGCCATTTTTCATCGTGCAAATTGCCCGCATGCTTTATCTTATTCATATAAACCCTCCTCTCACTGTTTTTGATACTTCTTCTCCATCAAGATACCAACCATATACGTTGTAACCTGATGCCCCGTCAGCTCTATACCATTTACCGAATTATTTGAACCATACGCATACCTGTTCAAACGCGGCGGGTCACTGATGTCCCCTTCCAGTATATCGGTTGAAACGAATCTATGCACGTCCGGGTTTGGGTTGTAGTACCTGGCCTGCATGCAGATGAGGCCGTTTCTATCGGTCATAACGCCGTACTGGCCGTTGTAAAGGAAGGGGGTATAGCTGCTGTTTCCTGCTGCGCTAAGGTGGTTGCGGGAATCGAAGCTGTAGGAGGTCATTTGCCCGTTTAGAGGTCCATAGGTCATGTTGCCGTCGGCATCCTAGCTGACTATCTGTCCATTGTAGCTGGCCACACGGTTTTCGCTGGTACAGTTTATTTCACTGCTCTGCCAGGTGTCTGTGAGATCGGAAAGATTGGAGTATTCATCAATTAGGTATCCTGCTTCATTATAACTAAAGTCAAATTGGGTTATAATATTCTGTGATCCAGGATCTGGATTCAGCTTGACAATATTTGGAGAGACTATCCCGGAGGTGGATGATCAGTGAGTGCTATAACCATCACTAATCTAACCAAAAAATATGCTGCACTAACAGCGGTAGACAACTTGAACCTGATTATTGAGAAAGGTGAATTATTTGCCCTTTTGGGTATGAATAGCGCTGGAAAAACTACTACCATTAAAATGCTCTCGTGTCTCATCCAACCCACCGATGGTGATGCAGTGTTGCTCGGTGACAGCATTAAGGAAAATCCTAACGCCGTAAAGCAAAAAACCAACGTGTCCCCACAGGAAACTGCGGTTGCGCCTAATTTAAGCGTACTTGAGAACTTAGAGCTTATTGCGGGGATTTACGGACAGAATATAGAAACCTCAAGGAAAAGTGCAATGGAGACCTCATCACGGTTCGGTTTGGACAATGTGCTTAGTAAAAAAGCCAAAACGCTATCGGGCGGTATGCAGCGACGGCTTTCTATAGCGATGGCACTGATATCTAACCCGCAAATTCTGTTTCTTGACGAGCCGACGCTGGGGCTGGATGTGCTTGCCCGCCGTGAACTGTGGGCATCCATCAAGCAACTAAAAAATCAAGTAACAATCATTCTCACTACTCATTATTTAGAAGAGGTGGAGGCACTGTCTGATCGTATCGGTGTGATGACGAAAGGTAGGCTGGCGGCGGTTGGCACATCGGCTGAGTTAACCGAGCAAACTGGCACAACAAACCTTGAGGACGCCTTTATCACCCTCTCTGGAGGTGTGCTATGAAGATTTTCCTGTTTGCAAAGCGTAATACTAAGGAAATTCTGCGTGACCCAATCAATCTATTCTTCGGACTGGGGTTTCCTTTGGTATTACTATTCTTGTTTTCTGTTATCAATTCGGCGATTCCTGCCGAGGCAAATAACACGATGTTCTCAATCGAGAAGACCGCACCAGGCATTGCCACCTTCGGCACCTCATTCTTTGCATTATTTTCCGGGATGCTTTTGGCAAAAGACCGAACTACGTCGTTTTTGATGCGCTTGTTCGCATCTCCCATGACGGCACTGGATTTCATTTTTGGGTACACCTTGCCAATTCTTGTCATGGCGGCGATACAGGGGAGTATCACTTTTGGGGCAGCGGCTCTACTCGGCTTGCCTTTGTCTGTCAACACACTACTTGCCGTTTTGGTCGTGCTACTCATCGCCATTCTTTTTGTAGGACTGGGGTTGCTATGCGGCAGCTTTTTAAACGACAAAGCGGTGGGCGGCATCTGCGGAGCGCTTCTCATTAACATTGCAGGCTGGTTTTCCGGTGTCTGGATTCCACTTGACCTAATCGGCGGGGCATTCAAGCAAATTGCAGGAGCATTGCCCTTCTATCATAGCGTGGAAGCAGCTAAGGAAGCTATCAGTGGCAATTTCATCCTAATAATGCCACACCTCGCAGTTGTATTGGGATACGCGGTGGTCTTCTATGCCCTGGCAGTCCTTGCTTTTCGGCACAAAATGCGGGGCGATGAGGCGTGATGGGTCAGAATATGGTGTTGTATAACGCATTTTGGTTTTTCGTTATTCAGATCGTTAAGGAATGATTCGGGGCAGCAGAGCCACAATGCGCACCCCAGCTATCCAGAATCATTGAAGGTATAAGTATAATAATTCAACTATTATATCAAATTACGATATTCTTTCCTTCCATCGACAATGGCGTATGTAATTACTAACTTATCTGCTTCATTTATCTTATAAAAAACAAGATGTCTTTCGATAATCACCACTCTATACTCTTGCTTTTTTAAAATCGAATATCGAGGAGCGCTACCCGACTCCGGATATTCCTGAAGACGATTAATTGCTCTTTCGATCTTGTCTAAATATCCAAGTGCAATATCTACATCACCAGAATCATCGGCAATATAAAATATGCTTCACGGAGCTGTTCCTCCGCTTGAATTTCTGCCATAATACTGGGAGAATAATATTGATGTCATATTCAATTTAATAATGTATCACTCTTGGGCGTCTTTCCCAATCACTAAGCTCTGTTTTCCAAAACCTCGCCCATTCCTTCATTTCCCTGTATTCTGGGTGACTAGGATTCAGCATAATTTCCCGGAAGTTTACGAATCCTCCTACGCCGCCCACATCCTCAGGCGGTGTTTGACCACTTGCTTCCAGCAAGTAGGGCGATTCCTTGTCGTGATTCTCAATTACACGCATAAGCTGGATTTCATGTTCCCAGTTATCTCCCATATCATAGGTATAGAGCATATGCTTGTACTCTGGCAAAAACTCCGACAATGTATGCCCTTTCATTAAAACTGCATCTTCATCGTACTCCAGGTCATCCTCAAATGGAACAATTCTGGCGACCGGTATAGGAGGCTTATTGTTATCAAAGATGGTAAAGTCATAAAGATGGTAGTTCTGCCAGTCAAACACCGACTGCAGCACTTTGTGTAAACGTACAAATTCCAGTTCCGCAGGCACAATAATCCTCCGCACTGCCTGGTATACTTTTAAATCAAGTGTTACCAGCAATTCAAAGGCACGGCATTTATAGGCTTGCTTTCCGGTAAGGTCAGATAGCGCGTTAATCATTGCAAGGTAAGGTATAAACCCCTCGTTATTCTTACCGGAATAATTCACATGTCGGTAATTTGCAGGAACTCCAACCGTATCACTGAACATTTTAGGGATGCCGTTATATTCCCTTCCAACATAGAACGCACTGTCCAGTCCCGCCCTTGTTACCCATGCAGCTGTCTGTCTGCTGCGGTTTTGCACAAACTCTACTTCCCCTGCCAAACGGGTATATTCCGCCACAAGTTCGGGGTTTAGATTCATGAAAAGAAGCGTGTTTGAAATGGCCGTCCTCATCATTTCCGCTACATTTTTCATATCTTTCCGCTTAACTTGGTAAATTGCCACAGTAAAACGTGTGGCGTGGTTCACCAAAACAAGCATATCCTCAGCTCGACGATTATCCCATACTTTAGTCCAGTTTGCGGTCCAGGAAAACAGTGGATTCTCATCCTTGTGTGTTGATGTAGAATTTACTCCTATCGCATCCGCTAATTTTTTGGTCAGTGCAATTTGCATTTTCTCACTTCCTTCTGTTAATCCCAAGTTGACATTATATCGCCACGTTGGGTGAACGAAATTCTTAATCCTGTTTCTCACCCTTTGCGCTATAAGGTGTTGCTTTCTTTCTCGCCTTTCCATAAATATAATTTCAACATTGCTCCTGCGTTTCCTCTTGATCTTGCCATACCTTTCAAAATCGATAATTGGTTGCCGTATTCTTTTGTATCATACCTCAGCCTGTATATTTCCGTCAAAAGAAATATAATAGATCTATGGGGGTGTTATGCGTGGATTATATAACGACAAAAGAAGCTGCGAAATATTGGGGAATCACAGACAGAATGGTAGTGTACCATTGCTCTGCCGGTCGGATTCAGGGAGCTAAAAAAATGGGAAATACCTGGCTTATTCCGGTTGACGCTGAAAAACCAGCTGACGGACGATACAGGAGCAGTGAAGTAAAGGATGGTGAATATAAATGACGCGGATATTTTTGCTTGAGGATGATAAGGCAATCGCTAAAAACCTTATACTTTTGCTCCGCTCGGAGGGTTTTTCAGTCACCCACGCCTCTACGCGGGGTGAAGCCCTTACCGCCCTTGCCGGGAATAATTTTGACTTGGCGCTTGTTGATATTTCTTTGCCTGACGGAAATGGCTTTACGGTTTGCACGGAAATCAAAGAAACAGGGGATATTCCTGTTATCTTTCTGACGGCTTCCGGCGATGAGGCGAGTGTTGTTACCGGGCTGAACATGGGCGCGGACGACTATATCACCAAGCCTTTTC
>CAZCTN010000015.1:41756-68127 GCA_964501655.1 uncultured Syntrophomonas sp. | reverse complement strand
TGGACGGCCCGGTCTTTAACCTGGCTCAGCTGCGGCAGCTGCCCCAGGAGTGGTAAGCAGTTCGAATCAACAAATTGTATTAAGGGGTCAGGCAATGCATATTGATTTATATTGCATAAGTCATAGGCATTGCCTGACCTTGGTTAACTGTAATTATCTCTAGAAGGGAAGCGGAATTACTGTAGGATGATCCAAAGACAAAATCTTTTCTTTAAGTTAAAATTACTACATAAAGCAGGTTCAAATGTCGGAAAAAATCTGTTATTTGACTAAGCAAGGAAATACTTATAAGGAGAGATGCTGTTATGGAAACCGATAATAAAGAGGGCAGAAGCTTCAGGGATAAGTATCTTAATAAAAAGGCAGTTCTGATAGTAATGGGAGCGCTTGTTTTGCTGGGAACGGTTGCCGCGGGCGCTATGTTAAAAGCCAGTGAAAACCCTTCTTTCTGCGGACTTTGCCATATAATCAAACCTTATTATGAATCCTGGAATACGGGGATGCTTCTGGACAACACCCATGCTCAGGCTCAGATCGAATGTCTTGATTGTCATCACCGGACCATTCCGGAGAAGGCTATGGAAGGAATGAATTTCATTATCGGCAATTATACTCTCCCCCTGGAAGGACCTCCGGGAGATCGAGCCATGTGTTTGGCTTGTCATGCGGAAGATGGAGAGGGCAGCAGCTGGGATGAAATAAAAGCAGCCACCAATTTCGAGCAATCCAATCCTCATGATTCACATAACGGGGAACAGAATTGCAACGAATGCCACAGCATCCACGATACATCGGAAGTATACTGTGCCCAGTGCCATCTGTTCGGCTGGTACGACGAACTGGATGAATCCTGGGAAAGCTGGTAAAACATAGGGGTCAGGCAGCATGATATTAGATTGATTATAAATCAATGCTGCCTGACCCCGGTTTGATTAAAAAATTGAACCGCCAAAAACAAATCCCAGATAAAAGACTCCTACAATAGCTATGACATGCCACACCCACCATCCAGCTTTAAGAAAACGAAAGGTGCCCATATCATATCCCTGGGGGCTATCCATCTGACTTATACCTTCTGTTGACCTGCGTTCCTCTTCCATAACCCAACCTCCTCTGGCGGAAATATTTAATAATACTATTGCCCGCCAGCACAATATTTATGTAATATCCAGGGAAAAAAACACAATTACATTTGACAGGGCGGATAATATCTTTAAAATGTATATAGTTGCGTATATTGCACAATCATGTGCACATAAAGGAGGAATATCTTTGCATGAAATACGGAGGGATCTGCTTAACCCTACCCTGAAAGATGTATTGGAGACTTTCCGGCTGGATAAAAATTATGTTTATGGCCGGGGGAGTAATTTGATTGATGAACAAGGCGTGGAGTACCTGGACTTTATTGCCCAGTATGGTGCGGTGCCTTTTGGATATAACCCTGATTTTATCTGGGATCGCCTGGAAGAGGTTAGAAGGAGAAGTCTGCCCAGCCTGGTGCAGCCTTCTATTCCCGGGGAGGCCTTGAAACTGGCTAATATGCTGGCAGAATGCAGCCCGGGAGATTTAAGCTATTGCACCTTCTGCCAGAGCGGAACTGAGGCGGTGGAAGCCGCAATTAAACTGGCCCGCTCTACTACCGGAAAGGAATTAATCATATCGACAGAAAACAGTTTTCATGGGAAAACCCTGGGGGCTTTATCTGCAACCGGGAAGGGATCTTACCAGACTCCATTCCGGGCACCGGCTCCGGGTTTCATGAAAATATCCTTCAATGATCTCCAGGCTCTCGAGGCCGTTCTGCAGGCACACCCGGATAAAGTGGCAGCCTTCATTGTTGAACCGGTGCAGGGTGAGGGCGGCATAGTAACTGCCCGCCCTGGTTATATGAAGGGTGCTCAGGAAATTTGCCACAAATATGGGATTGTGTTTATTGTAGATGAGATTCAGACTGGTCTGGGCCGGACCGGGAAATTGTTTGCCTGCGAGTATGAGAATATTGAACCGGATATAATGCTGCTGGCCAAAGCCCTGGGAGGAGGAATCCTGCCGATCGGAGTTTGCATAAGCTCACCTCGAGTCTGGAATGATGATTTTGGAATGCTGCACAGTTCCACCTTCGCTAACAACCAGGTTAGCTGTTCGGTAGGAATTGCGGTACTGGAGCGTTTGGAGGCCAATAACCGGGAACTGATAAGGGAAGTAGCCGCCAAAGGCAGTTATCTTATAAAAAGACTGCAGGACATATCAGCCGAATATCCGGGGGTAGTTAAAGAAATAAGGGGCAGCGGACTGATGATAGGGGTGGAGATCAATGAACTGACCGACTGCGGTTCCTTTGATATGACTTACCTGGCTGATTGTGAGGGCTTTACTGCTCTGGCAGCCGGATTCTTGCTTAACATCTATAATATCCGGCTGGCTCCTTATCTTAATAGTTCCATGACTCTTCGATTGGAGCCCACTTTGACTATCAGCTATGAAGAAATAGATCGGGCGGTTGAAGCGCTGGCGGTGGTATTCAAGATACTGTACAACCGTGATTACTCCAAGCTTTATCGTCATCTTATCGGGGATTATCAGAAACCAGAACATATCATCGACTACCGGGGTGTCAGCAGGAGTATCAAATCTTCCAAGCTAAAACCGGGAGAAAGTGCAAGGGAAAAATTTGCTTTTATCATCCATTATGCAGCTCCGGAAGATGTAGTTTTGAACAATCCCTCCTTTGCCGCCTACAGTCGGGATGAGATTTACCAGCTGATGGAATGGCAGAGCAAAACCAAGGAAGCAGGGCTGGTCTGCCACATGCCTGCGATAAGATCATCGGATGGGACAGTAGCTGAAGGATGGCTGATTGGAGTTCCCTTTGGAGCTAGGGAAATTATGTCATTGCCCCGGGAAGAAACCAGTGAGGTTATTAAGCAGGCAGTAGATATGGGACGAGAACTAGGGGCCAAAATTGTAGGCCTGGGAGCTTTGAGTTCGGTGGTTACCAGAGGAGGTCGGGCTGTACAGGGCCGAGACATCAGCATAACCAGCGGTAACAGTTTCACAGTACTTATGGCTATGGAGGCTCTGGTTATGGGTGCACAAAAGATGCATATCGATCTGGCTAAAGCCCGGGGAGCAGTGGTAGGTGCCACCGGTTCCATTGGACGCGCTTGTGCCTTGTTGTTATCAGAGCGTATATCCCATATAGTAGTTCTGGGCAATCCCGAACACGTGACCAGCAGTAAAAATCGACTGGCATCTTTGCTGCGGGATATGTACCGGAAAGCTTTCCAGAGATATAAAGCTGGACAATTGGAGGGCTTGAGCAATTGGGTAGACTCAATAGTACAAGCTCTCACCCTTACCGACTCACCGGAAGCCAGACAATACCTGGAGCAAATGCTGGATGAAGACAATATTAATCCAGGGCTCATGGAAGATATATGCAACTATCTCAAGCTGCCTTTGCCGTTAACCAGCAGTCTGGACATTGCTGCCACACTGCCCCAGTGCAGCATGGTCATAGCAACCAGTAATTCCCCGGAGTTTCTGATCTTTCCTGAAAATCTTCGCCCGGGTTCGGTAGTATGTGATGTTGCCCGGCCTGCCGATGTAGCTCCCGAATGCTACCAAGAGCGCAACGATGTTTTAATCCTGGAAGGCGGACTGGTCCAGTATCCTGATACGGTTTCCTTTGGGCCTAACCTGGGATATCGCGAGGGAGTAAACGTGGCCTGTCTTACCGAAACTATATTGCTGGCTCTGGAGGCTGACTATCAGGACTACAGCATAGGAAGCAAGATGCCCCTGGAAACCATTGAGTACATGAGACACCTGGGTCAAAAGCATGGGTTTGGGTTGGCCGGACTGAAGATGGGAAACCGAGAGATAAGTGATCAGGAGATCGAAGAAATCTATCGCAGCTCCCTGAAGGGATTGGAAAGGCCCTAAATATAATAAGATCAGTCTTAATAAGCTATTTGCTATCCTTTGATTAGCCAAAATCATTGGGTCTGCTGAATCCCTTACTTGCATTTGCCTTTGGTTATTAATACAATATACAGGTACAGGGATGATAAAATCACAGACGGGCATATCAAGGCTGCAGATGAATGGATTATTTCCCGTATCTGGCAGCGGTGAATGTTCAGCCCAAGCTTAGATGAGCAAGTACAAACAGGAGAGGATCATCCCCGCGCTGGCCGGGACATTGATTGGGGGGGAGCAGGCTTGGATTTAACTGAAATAATTATAAGCAAAAGCGGCAAATGGTATTTTGGAACGGCAGAGATGTTTCGCCGCAATATCCTTAATATATTGGCTGCGCATATCGAAAGAAATGATGACGGCAGCTATTGTATTAAGCTGGGCGACGACGTTAATCCGATTACGGTTGAGGATGTGCCTTTTCTGGCCAGTGGATATGTACAGGAGGATGATGGTACAGTCAAGCTGGTCTTCCATGATCTTCAGGAAATGGTGCTGGACCAGGAGCAAAAGATTTATTTCAAGGGAGATGTACCTTATATAAGCTTCCGCTGGCCGGCAGACACCAGACTGAGTCGGGGTGTTTACTGGAAGCTGAGCGATTATTTTGACTTTCGGGGTCAGGAGGTATATATAGTGCCGGCCTCTGTGCGGGATATTAACTAAATACACTTAAGCAAACCCAGGAGTATGGATATGAAAAAACTTCGAAAACCCTTCCGTTTTCGAAGTTTTATTGTTACAGGCGGGATCTGTTAGGCGGCCGGAAAAAGTCCGGGGGATAGGTAAGCAGTTCATCAATTTGTTGCAGCATGGCCTCCTTGTCCCGGGGAATGAGACCATTGACATTGGCATAATTCGCCATATGATCACTCAAGAGAACACTGCCCTCACATTCCAGGTTTTCAATTAACAAGCGGATCTCCTGCATTGCTTGGTGAGCGGTTAACAGCTGGAAGGATCCCCGCAAAAAGTCTTCATATAATGGGGTGCCCGGGTATGGAACCAGAGTTCTTATACGAATAAAATCGGGACTGAACTGGTTAAGGGTTTTTGCACTGTTTATTGCATGTTCCCGGGTTCTCTCCAGGCCGCCGACTCCGGTGAGGTAATACTCACTAACCTGTATGCCGGCCTCTTTGAGTTTTAGTCCGGCGGCAATAATCTCTTCCGAGGTAGTTCCCTTGCATATTCTAGCCAGAGTGATGTCGTCTCCGCTTTCCATACCAGTATGCACCCGTCGCAGGCCGGCCTGGTACAAGCGCCTTAAATCTTCCAGACTCTTCTTGTTCACAAAGCGGGAAGAGCCATAGATGGTAATGCGGCTGAGATGAGGGAAAAGTTCCCCGGCATATTCAAATATTTCCACTAACTGGTTGGTTCGCATAACTATGGTATTGCCATCGGGGAAGAATAAGGATTCGATATACTCTCCATAATGATTACGTGCGGTCAGCAGGTCTTCTTTAATATCCTCCACCGGGCGGATTCTAAACTTCACATCCTTATACATATTACAAAATGCACATTTATTATGAGGGCAGCCTATGGTTGCTTGAATCAGTAAACTGCCGGCTTCACTGGGCGGACGGTAGACAGTACCTTCGTATCTCATTGATTAACCTCCTTTAAAATAAAGATAACAAATCCAGGGCATATTTTAAAGCTTCCGAGCATGAGATGATAAAAAATGCTAGTTGAATTATACTGAAGGAGGAGGTATATTTTAAACTAAGGTATTGGCAAAAGGAGGACATTATGCCCGTCAGAGCAATAATAGTTGACGATGACCATAAAGAGAGAATTGTACTGAGATACTTGCTGGAACAAGTCAAAGATGTAATAATCGTGGGAGAGGCAGTCCATGGTTTGGAAGCTTTGATGCTTTGCCAGGAGAAAAAAATAGATTTGGTATTCCTAGATATCACCATGCCCGAAATGGATGGCTTGGAAACAGCGGCGAGACTGATGGAAATGAAGGACTCCCCGGCTATAGCTTTTATAACCGCCCAAACCGGCATGGCAGTTGCGGCCTTTGAACTGGGGGCTTTGGATTATATTGTAAAACCTATTGAACAGAGCCGAATTGAAAAGACTATCGGCAGGGTGAAGGAAAGAATAGCTCACCGAGATTACATAGAAGAGATGGTTAGGCAGAGACTGAGAAACCGGATTGACTACATTATGGCCAAGTATAATGAGGATGAACTACTGATAAAACGCTTGCCTATACGGGAAAAGGGGAAAATCACACTGGTAAGACATGAGGACATCATTGTATGCGAAAGCCAGGGAAAGAAAGTTTTCATTTGTACCCGAAAAGGAGGCTATCTTACCAATTATACGCTCAACCAACTAGAAAAACGCCTTTATGATACTTGTTTCTTACGAGTTCATCAGGCCTTTCTGGTAAATATGAATTATATAAGAGAAATTAAGCATTTTGGGGAAGGTTCTTATTTATTGCAGTTAGACGTATGTGAGAAGGAAATAACTTTGAGCCGGTCAAAACTACGGCTTCTGAGAGAAAAGCTGGATATATGACTGAATATACTCCCAATCATGCATAATATGCCTGGAATAACACAAAATAAACCCTGGACGCCAGTTCGGTACAAGAAAAAGAAAACTGAAAATACTGACAATAACCGATACAGGAAGGCCCTTCACGATGCCGGTCCTGTTTTTGTCATCTAAACCAACCGCAAAAATGGCTATAGATTGCTACATTTGCAACAAAGTATCCGCTATATGAAACCAAGTGCAACCAAAATAGAGAAAAAAATCACAAAATGATTTATAGTTAAAGTAAGACTAGAGGGAACGTAGAAATATTAGAGAAAGGAGGAGCAACTGCTGCATTGCAGCCGGGATATTGAACGGATGATTTGACCGGCTATTATTGATAGGTTAAAGGATAATTGGAAATAGTTATATATGGGTGCAATGTATCATAGTTCGAAAGCTCTGTTTTTTAGAATGTTGTACGGCTAAAGGAAGATCGGAGTGATGCTAATGATACCGTTTTATATGCTTGAGCGATACGAAGGGAATGAGCCCTTGTTTGAGCTGGTGACAATGTCAATGGTATCTACTTATGCTGGTGAGCCGTTACATGTCCATGCAGAGGGATTAAGGGGAACGGGCAAGACCACCATAATGAGAAGTTGCCGGGGTATCTTACCTAATATTACTAGGATCAAGGGTTGTATCTACAATTGTAACCCAGAAAATCCGCACTGTCCTAAACACCGGGATATGAGTTTAGCAGAAATAGAGGCTTTGGGAACCGAGGAGATTCCGATGCCTTTTTTGGAAATATCCCATTCAGCCAAGGTGGGAACTGTAGCGGGAAGCATTGATCTGGCCAGGCTTACCGACGCCAGCAATCCTGCCGCTCAACTGTTGCCGGGGCTGATTCCTCAAGCTCACCGGGGGATTATCTTTATTGACGAGATCAACCGATTGGCAGATACCTCTCCGGAAATTACCGATATACTGCTGGATGTGATGGGGAATAAACCGGGCCATCTACAAATAGAAGAGGCTGGACTGCCTACAGTAGATATCTCAGTCAGTGTTTCGGTTTGGGCGGCTTCCAACCCGGATGAGGATCCCGGACCACTGGAGGAGATAAGGAGACAGTTATCTGATCGGTTCGACCTGGTATGTTATATGGGCCGACCGGATTCGGTAGATGTTTTGTCTCATATGCTGGAAGAAAACTCGCATCAGCATAAAATACGCAACGCGAACAAAAGAGGCAGCGATGTCTACGATGAGAGTAAGAATGATAAATATCGGGAGGATATAATTAAATGGGCTGAGCAATATGGCCGGAGTGACATGCCGGATTTTCTGCGGAATTTCATTGCCCGCCTGTACATTAAACACAATCTGGAAAGTATTAGAGCCATAGAAGCTATGCAGCAGGGGGCAATATTGCATAGCTTGATTAAGAATCGAGACAAAGTAATGATAGCTGACGTAACCAGGATATTGCCTTTGGCACTGAAGCATCGGGTGGACGGCGACACATTGGTTAAGCTGATTAATGATGTGGAGAGCCGGGGTTCCAGGGAAGGTATTCTGAGCTTTAAGAACAAGAAGAACAAGCGAGAAGAAGAGGAAGAATATTTTCAGCAGAACGCTCGCGCGTTAAAGGATATGAGCAGGAGCGAACTGGTAAATACGGAAAAAGATTTAACACCCACTCATGGGTAGAGGCGGTGGTTTAGATGCTGGGTGAAAGTACAAATGTAGATAAAGCAGCATCAGTTGGCAATTATCTTAACCTCTATTTCGGGCAGAACCAGGGTGTGAGATTGGGCGAGAGTACGGTGGCCAGCTGTAAAGCTCATGCCCGGATGCCGGAAAAGAGGGTAAAGGGTCAGCTAAAGATACTGGTTAATCGTGACGCGGGTAAGGTGTTTCTCGATTTTGTAGAGGAAGGCCGCGTGGTGCATATAGATGTATACCACCGGCCGGGGGGCATTGATCCCAGAATTATAGCCCGGGCTATATTTGCTGCTATCGACGAGCATTATCTGGAAAAGGACCCTCAATTAAGATATGCGGAAGATGAGCGATTCAATCTGGTAATCGCTTATGCCAGCAAGATATACATTACTACCAACCAGGGCAGAGGAACCCTTTATAATTTATTACAGGATGAAGTTGATCCATTTGCCGAATATGATGAGGGATGGGATCATGTTCACATTTTGGCTCAGCTGGATCGGGAGGATTACTATCTGGTCTATATCATTGCCGAGGTAGTAGAACAGGTGGTACTGGAAAGCGGCATCAAGCTGTCCAAAGTTCGGAATATTATTCATGGCAATGAGAAACAGGCCCAGGATAGTTACTCGGGTTATATCAAACTGCCCTGGAAGCATTTAAAAGGCCAGCAGGCGCGGCACCTTCCGGACAAAGAGAATGTGAACCAGCTGATTATCAAGCTGGCCGAAAAGTTTGGCGGGGTTGATGAGATAGAGGAGTTCATGGAGAATTATTCAACCAACATATTCAAACGCAAAGGTATACAACAGCAAAAGAAAAAATGGGGGGACATCGAACACGATGTTCAGCAGCTGGAAGAACTGGGGATACTTAAAGATACTCCCCTGGGCAAGGTTCTTACCGGCAAAGGCATGAAATTAAAGGAATTTGTGATAAATCATAAGTGTGAGCTGGAAACCGAGATTCGTCGTAATACCAGGAGGATGCCCTCAGGAGGAGGGGGCCGTTTTAAAAAACTGGGACAAAATGATCGAAAGACTTCCAAGGTTGAATATACCAACCGCAATAAAACAGTAAATAATCCGGACCAGAACTGGTCGGGTGATTTGGCGGTTCCTGAAACCGTTATCCAGGCTTTGAAGAACAGTTATCTAAGAGGAGACGATCACCTTACCATTAAAAAGCAGGATCTGCACTATTATGAGAAAAAGAGCTATGTGCCGGTAGATATATGCCTGTTGATTGATGCCAGTGGGAGTATGGCCGGAGACAAGAGGCAGGCCGCCTGTTTTTTGGCCGAACATCTCTTACTGACCGGGAAAGAAAAGGTAGCAGTGGTTACCTTCCAGGAGCGGGGAAGCAATGTTGTGGTGCCTTTCACTCGCAAGCAACTGGTGCTGAAACAGGGTCTGGCTACCATAAACCCGGCCGGGTTAACTCCTATGGCGGATGGCATCGTCAGCGCTGTTAATCTTATCAAAAGCAGCAAGGTTCGCAATCCCATGCTGGTATTGATAACCGACGGCATTCCCAATATACCATTGTGGACCCTGGATGCCAAAACCGATGCACTGGATGCCGCAGCCCTGATAGCCAAGGACAAGATACGCTTTGTCTGTATCGGGGTTGAAGCCCATAGGTTCTATCTGGAAAAACTGGCGCAAAAGGCAGAAGGTGCTGTCTACCTGGTTGATGATTTAAATAAAGATAATCTTATCAATATAGTGAGAATGGAGAAGCAAACTACTTCAGAGAAGAATAAACTGGCCTAATGTCGAATTATTTTGTTTGACAATATTCGAGAATTTCGGCTAATATTTTAGTAGAGTTAGAGCGGTTACAATATTCACAAAATCTTCGCAGTAGTATTCTTGTTTTAATAACTCCTCCTTCATGTTGAGCACCTGTGCAGGTGCTCTTTCTTTTTTTAGGCACATATTAGGCATAAAAACCAGATCAGCTTCGTATCTTAGTAAAGAAACTGAGAAAGGGGGCTGGAAAAATATGGGCAGAAAAATAGTGCTGGCAGCAGCAATAGTATTGCTGGCCATCTGTCTGGCAAGCGGTGGCTGCTCGACTTTTGCCGGGGACAATAGTCTCAAGGCCTGGAAGGAATTATTGAGCTTGAGCCCGGAAGCTGAAACTGCCGACGATAATAGTGGTACAAGTCTGGAAGATTTATTGTTGGACCAGCAGCTTAAACCACAGGATACTACTGAATACATAGTACTTTCTCTCTACTATGGGGATAGGACCGGGAACAGCCTGGTATCTGAAGAAAGGCAGATCGAGAAGACAGAGGGAATCGCCCGCCGGACTCTGCAGGAATTATTAAAAGGACCGGAAAATACCGACTATATCAGCTTGTTCCCGGAAGGGACCAGACTGCTGGACATTAATATCAAAGAAGATGGCTGGTGTATAGTTGATCTGAGTTCTGAGGTAAGGCAGATAAAAGATGAGCAGCAGGAACAGCTGATGATTGATTCCCTCACCAATACTCTGGGTCAGTTTCCCACGGTGCGGCGGATAAGTTTTATGATCGATGGTCAGACGGTTGATTATCTGGGAGGTTATGTAGATCTTGCCCAACCGCTAGAAGCTCATTATAAATAAAATAATGTTCAGGCATCCAAGGGGCATAGAAGGGGCCTCCAGGGGTTTAAACCGGAACGCTGGGGATGAAATTGACATAGGATGCGGTATAGGATTGCAGGAGGACTGAAAGCTTATGCAAGAAAATTTTAATGTTAACCTGCACTGCAGCAGAAGGGGAAACCTGATCTATAACGGTGGATTTGAAGAGGATTTGGAGGGGTGGAAGGTCAATGAGGGGGTTGATCGCGTATATGCCCCGGAGGAACCCAGTCACCAGGGATTGGCTGCTGCCCGGCTGGGATTTTCCAGTCCCTATGCCTGGTTGTATCAGGATGTCCGGAAGGTCTGTGCCGGATACTATTATCAGCTAAACTGTTATCTAATATCTGGAAGCAGTCTAGGCAACGCACCGCTTTGGATTACTCTAAGGTATCTGGACCGGCGTAAAAACGATTTGGGTCTGGCTATTGATGTAATGGTTGAACAGTTCACCCTATCTGATCATGGGTATACCAGCTTTCTCAATATAAGCAGCATTCCCGCTCCTCCGGGCGCCCGTTATGCCCGGATAGGATTTGAAATTGATACCAGTGATTCAGGGGGGCACGCAGATCTGGATGATGTGTCTTTGGTGGCACTGTAGAATTAGCAGCTGACAGTAATTGGGCATAGGAAATTAAAAGGCTGTCCTGGGTATAAGCCAGAGAAAGGACAGTCTATTTTTGTTTTTAGCAGGGATGAGCTGATGGCAGGCATAGCCCGGTGCAAGTTTATATAGAATATATCTAATAAACATGTTAAATTATTTATTGGGTTATTTTCTTAGGTCTGGGGTTGCCGTTGGTTGGTTTTTGGCGGCTTGACCTTGGACCGGAAGGTAACTGCTATTATTAAAAGAGGTGTTGATATTGGGAAAAGAAAGCCCCATCGGAATTTTTGATTCCGGAGTCGGGGGACTCACCGTAGTCAAATCTTTACTGGAACGCTTGCCCGGCGAAAGTTTCATATATTTCGGAGATACAGCTCATGTGCCCTATGGAAATAAAACTGAAAAGCAGCTTATGTCCTATGCTATTAATATTATCAATTTTCTTGTAGGCAGAGGAGTAAAAGCCGTATTGGTAGCCTGCGGAACACATTCTTCGGTTACTCTCCCCGGGCTGGAGAGTAAGTGGGAAGTTCCTATGCTGGGGGTGGTCAAGGCAGGGGCGCGTTCTGGCGCTCGCATGAGCAGGAACTATCGGGTAGGCGTCCTGGCTACTCAGGCAACCGTAAACAGCCATGCTTACACCCGGGAGATAAAGGCTATTGATCCTAAATATCAAGTTTATGAGGCGGCCTGTCATAAGTTTGTACCCCTGATCGAGGGTGGAATACTGGATGGATACCAGATCGAAGAGGCAGTTAGGGAGTATGTAGCTCCCCTGCTTAAAAATAGGGTAGACAGCTTGGTGTTGGGATGTACCCATTATCCCTTTTTATCCGATCCGATTAGAGAATTCGCCGGTGGGGACATCAAACTGGTGGATCCTTCTTATGAGACAGTAGAGGAACTGCGTCAGATTTTGATCTCGGATCATTTACTCAACGATAGCGGGGAAAGCCCTTTCCAACAGTTTTATGTCAGCGGTAATGATGAATCCTTTTATAAAGTAGGTAAATTGCTTCTTGGTGACCTGATTAATCAGGTAAAAAGATTTGACTTAAACAGCTAAAGAGCGGTTGGTTTAGAGGTGCCAAATTTGGGTCAGGATAAGATATAGATTCCTGATCAATCCCTTGCCTTAATGCCCGGCAGTGAAGGTGATAAAGGCTGCCGGCGGCAAAAGCTGAATAAGGGATATCCTGCTTCGCTCCGGGGCTTGGTCCTACAGGGAAAAAATGGACGGTAGGAAAAATAACATTTATTATATTAATTAACTGCCGATAAGTTAAGGGTGCAGGAATACGGCGGATAGATAGGAGTGTAAAATGATCAGAACAGGCAATCGCCCCAATGACCAGTTAAGGACGATAAAAATCATTCCCGGTTTCGTTAAACACCCGGATGGGTCAGTATTGATGGAAACAGGAGATACCAGGGTTTTGTGTTCTGCCATGCTGGAAGAAAAAGTGCCGCCCTTTCAGAAGGGAACCGGGAAGGGATGGATAACGGCGGAATATTCTCTTTTACCCTCATCGACCAATACCCGTACCTCCCGGGAAGCCAGCCGGGGTAAAATAAGCGGCAGGACTTCAGAGATTCAGAGACTTATCGGCAGGTCAATAAGGTCTGCGGTGGATTTGGAAAAGCTGGGAGAAAGAACCATATGGATTGATTGTGATGTTATCCAGGCAGATGGGGGCACCCGAACCGCCTCCATTACCGGGAGTTTTATAGCCCTGGCTCTGGCTCTGAAAAAATACCGGCAGGCAGGGATCATTGAAGAAATGCCTCTTAAGGACTATGTGGCTGCCATTAGTGTAGGCGTAGTAGAAGGACAGAAACTGCTGGATCTTGATTATATTGAAGATTCCGGTGCTGAGGTGGATATGAACGTAGTCATGACCGGCAGCGGAAAATTCGTAGAAATACAGGGCACCGCTGAGGGACAGGTATTCAGTCGTGAGGATCTGGATGAACTGCTGGCGCTGGCGCAAAAGGGTATTTATGAGCTGATTGCCTGGCAGAAAAAGATTATAGGAGAATAAAATCATGCCCCAACTCCTGCTGGCAACGCGGAATAACAAGAAAAAAACGGAGCTGCAACAGCTATTAAGCAAAGCTGATTTAACGCTGCTAACTCTGAATGATATTGAGGAAATACCGGAAATAGTGGAAGATGGGTCCAGCTTCGAAGAGAACGCAATAAAAAAGGCTCGGGAGACAGCAGCTTGGAGCGGATATGTCTGCCTGGCTGATGATTCCGGCCTGGTAGTCGATGTCCTGAATGGCCAGCCGGGCATATTTTCGGCTCGATTTGCCGGGGAGGATGCTACGGATGAAAGCAACAATGAAAAATTGCTGGATATGATGAGAGGCATTGAAGAGGGGTGCAGAACCGCAAGGTTTGTATGTGTTATAGCCATCAGCACCCCGGACGGAAAAACCGAGACAGTCTGTGGATGCTGTGAAGGCAGGATTGCTCTGGCTCCTGGTGGATCAGAGGGGTTTGGCTATGACCCCCTGTTTATTCCAGTGGGATACGATAAGAGTTTCGGAGAATTGCCGGCTCAGATTAAGAACACCATCAGCCATCGGGCAGTGGCTCTGGCCAGGTGCGTGCCCAAGCTGGAAAAGCTGCTGGGATAACCGGATTAGAGAAGAGGAAATATCGATGTTGATCGCTGTAACCGGCGATACTCATGGCCGGGTAGATGTGGTGAAGCGCCACTTAAAGCTTTGCAAGCCTGATTACTTGATCCACACCGGAGACTTTTATTCGGATGGCAGCAGGCTGGCCCGGCAGCTGGGACTGGACTTTACCGGAATCAGGGGGAATTGCGATACCAATCGAAAGGGTAAGCTGATAGAGGTGGTGGAGTTGGATCATCACCGATTTTGTGTATTGCATGGGCACCAGCATCGGGTAAAGCACACCTTAAATGATGTTTACTATTATGGCCTGGAGATGGAGGCCGAGGTTCTGGTCTTCGGACATACTCATGTGCCCTGCTGTGAATTCCAGGATGGGATCTGGCTCCTGAATCCGGGCAGTCCAAGTTTGCCTAGGTTAGGTTATGGAGCCAGTTATATCCTGATCAAAACTGGAAAAGGAATTATCCAACCGGAAATAGTTGCCCTGGAATCTTAGCTGAATTAATCCGAATTTACCACCGGTCTGCCGGCGAGTTTATCAGTTTGATCAGAGCAAGGAGGGTAAGGCGGGTTAGGTAATTAACGATAAGCTGTGTTTGGAGGGAAATAGAATGAGTGGAATAATGGAAGCAAAACTATTAAAAGGCAAGCCACTGGCAGATCAGATTTTGCTTGAGACTGCCGGGCGATTGAATCAACTAAAGGAAAAAGGGATCTGCCCCTGTCTGGTCACCATAGAAGTAGGATCGGATCCGGCCTCGCGTTATTATCTGGAAAACCAGAGAAGAACTGCGGAGAGAGTGGGTATCAGGTATGAATCCAGGCAGTTGCAGGATAAGATAACCCGTGAGGAGATGCTGGCGGCCATAGAAGAGATAAATATGGATCCCGGCATAAATGGACTTATTATCAATCTGCCCTTGCCCGGGCACCTGCAAGTAAATGAGATGCAGTGGAGCATTAGCAGCGCCAAGGATGTGGAGGGAGTAACCCCTCAGAATCTGGGCTTGATGTTTTTGGGAGCAGAGGGTTTGAAACCATGTACGGCTTTGGCTATCACCGAGTTAGTCAAATCCACCGGGGCAGACCTCAAGGGCAAGGAAGTTGCTGTCATCGGTCGCAGCAGCATTGTCGGCAAACCGGTAAGCATGCTGCTGCTGGCAGAAAATGCCACCACCACTATATGTCATTCTTTTACTTCCAGGGCCGGGATGTTGGCATCCCATGTCAACCGGGCGGATATCGTGGTAGCGGCTCTGGGAGTACCGGAGTTTATAAAAGGAGAATGGATAAAAGAAGGGGCTATTGTTATAGATGCCGGAATTAATGAAGTGGATGGTAAGATGGTAGGAGACGTGGAATTTGAAACCGCTGCCGCCCGGGCAAGCTTGATAACCCCGGTGCCAGGAGGGGTGGGTCCGGTAACCACCGCACTGCTTATGAAGAATACGGTTGATGCGGTTTATATGCAGCTGGGTCTATAGACCTTTGTTGCTTGTTTTTGATGAGTGTAAATAGCGGAAGATGCTTTGACAAGCCGAGGACCTCGTGAATAGAGGTCCTTTGTATTTATCGGTTTTGACCTGCCCGCTGTTCTCTGTCGGAACGCTTAGGCAAATACTAATTCAGCGACAGCATCTGCTGCAAAAGCCGGTCCAGAGTTTCACGGCGATTTCTGTACTGATCCGGCAGCTGCCAGATATGCTTTCCTATCCGGGGAAGATCATAGATGGCACTGCATTTGGGCACCAGATCGGCTATTTTGTCCTCTCCATAGCGTTCCATTAGAGAAAACAGCACTTCACTGTTATGGCTCCATTCTTTGGCATTGATAATAGTAGGTATGATCAGGGCTATGCTGTTTGAATCGGCTGTGCAGTCTATTTTCTGATCCAGATCCGGTATAGCCTTAATATCTTCAGCTCTCAAATCGGTGCAAACAGCAATCAGGTCAGCCTGACCAATCATTGGCCGGTATTCGAAAAAATCCATGCCGGTGTCGATGATCAACCAGTCATAGGCTTGAAAAATATCCAGATCAAAAGCTTGATTGGATATCCGGGTCAGGTCGAATCCCATATCTCCAGCCGAGACAAGCTGCTCGGGCACCAGGCCGTCTTCATCCAGGTTAAACCACTGCATAAGCAGAGCCGGATCTCCGGTTTCTATTAGCATGGTTCTATACCCCATTCGGGTAAGACCGACAGCCAGGTTTACTGCAATAGTTGTTTTGCCCTGGGTGGGGAAGGCAGATGAGATAAGCAGTGATTTCATAGCAGCACCTCCAGTTTAGAATAATTTGTCTAGTACAAGTATAACCTAAACACAGACTTATGCGGAAAAACATGGGAATTAATGAAAGTTTTTGCCGGACCTGCACTTAACCGTAGGTTATCGGTTCTCAGCCGCACAATGAAACAAAAAGCAGCAGGCGCACCTGCTGCTTTATTATTAAGGGCTTGGAAGGATTTTTTTTATATGGGTTATAACTTAGATGTCTCTGGTCCAGAGGGAAGCCATAGCAGCACCGCCGCCTACGCACAGGGACGCGCCACCGTTGGTAACACCCAGTCTTTCCATTTCATAATATAGGCTGACAATAATTCTCAAGCCGGTGCATCCTACCGGATGTCCCAGGCCGATTCCGGAACCATTGTTGTTGATGTTGCCAACTTTATCCAGGGACCCCATGTTGAGCTCAATACCGGCTTCTTCCTTTATCATCTTGCCTACGCCAATTACCTGAGCTGCAAAAGCTTCATTGATTTCCCAGTAATCTATCTGGTCATAGTTCATGCCTGCCAGTTTCAGCGCCTTGGGAATAGCTACTGCCGGTCCCAGACCCATAACCTTGGCATCTACGCCCTCGCTGCAGATGCTGATCAGTTTCATCAGCGGCTTGATGCCTAGTTCTTCGGCCTTTTTCTTGGTCATAAATACGGCTGCCGCCGAAGCGTCATTCAACCCGGAGGCATTAGCCGCAGTCACTACACCGCCCTTCTTGAAGGCAGGGGATAAGCGGGCCATAGCTTCCATGCTGGCACCTCGAATAGGATGTTCATCAGCCTCAAACACTATCTCCTTTTTGCCCTTTTTCACCGTTACCGGAACTATTTCCCTTTTGAAGCGCCCTTCCTCATTGGCTGCGACTGCACGGGTATGGCTCATAAGTGCCAGTTGGTCGCATTCTTCTCTTTGGATTCCATATCTTTCAGCAATGTTTTCTGCGGTTACACCCATGTGGACACCGCCGGCAAGTTTACATACCAGCCCGTCTGTCAGCATGGCATCCTGCAGTTTTCCATCACCCATTCTATAACCCCAACGGGCGTTCTGTGCGAGATAAGGAATATTGCTCATGCTTTCAGTCCCAACTACCACTGCGATATCAGTTTTGCCCAGCATCAGGTTGCCGGCGGCAATATCGACTGCCCGCATGGCGGAAGCACAGTTCTGATTGACCATCATGGCGGCTGACCGATCAGGCAAACCGGACTCGATGGCTACTATACGAGCAGGACAGGAGCCATTGCCATGGTGCAGGCACATTCCCAAAACCAACTCATCGACTGTGGATGCATCGACGCCGGCCCTTTTAAGAGCTTCAGCTATGACGATATTGGACAGATCGTTTGCTCTTACTCCTTGCAGGGTTCCGCCATAATCACCGATAGGTGTTCTGCACGCGCTTACCATTACCACTTCATTAATTGACATAAAACATAATCCCCCTTTAAACATTTTTCCCATACTGCTAAACCATTACCACTCAAGGTAAATATTCTAGGTATCCAGAATAAAATCCTGCTCAGATAAGAGAAATACCATTAGTCTGTCAAGACTAATGGTAATCATATATTTTAAGACGATTCAGCTTTTTTGCAGTTAAAACGAGGCTAAAAGAAGCCCCTCTGCCTTACGCGGGCAGGTTCTGCAGCAATAATACGGCGGCTTGTGGTATAATAAAAAGAACCTTGTGCGAGGGAGGAATATGGATGGAAGAGCTTGCCAGGCAGGTAAGAAATGATTTGCTCAGAACCCTGGTTTGGGCTGTGATTGCCATTGGTGTTGCCGCAGCGGCTTACCAGCTGTTATGGTAACGATATCTAACGGTGGCAGGGATTAAAACCTGCTGACTAAGGTGAAAAAATGACCCCGGCAGGAATTTCTTGCCGGGGTTGGCTGTTCTGTTTCATATCAAAGTGCCGGCTCAAGAAGTTCCCCTTAATCGGAAAACAATTTCCGAGTCCAAGAACAACTACAGGCATGGATCTCAGAAGATATTGCCCGGTCCGGTTAAAGCTATGGTTTTCTGCTGATCCTGTTAATGATTGCAGTCATGATCATGGTCATGGCCTTCGTGCGAGCAGGTCTCATTGCTGTATTGCAGGGTGTTGCTCAAATAAGCATTTAATATCTGATCAATACTGCCGGTCAGCCCGGTAATAGTCTGAATGTTATTCTCGGCGAACAGATCTCTGGCCCGCTGTCCCATGCCTCCGGCAATAACCACCTGAACTCCGTGCTGATGCAAAAAAGGCGGCAATACTCCCGGGGCATGACCGGGATTCTGCAGTATGCTCTGATTGATAACCTTATTATCCTCAATATCGTATAACACGAAGTTATCGCAGTGTCCAAAATGCTGGGCAGCTTCATTGCCCGTCCTGGCTATGGCTAATCTCATATAGTTCCAACTCCCTTTTACGGTATATTTTTAACGATGGGTGATTTGCGCCTGAACTTATTGTTTCAAGCCGGGCTAATTTTTAGTCCCCATATATATTATAAAAATAATGGGCATATGTCAATAATTCTATTTGGGAAATAATCAAGTCTGTTTATTAAAGCTAATTTCCCGGCATAATAAAAAGTGAGGCCTGCTATGCGGCCAATTTGACAGTATTAATACAAATATGTTATTTTTCGCATAGGTAGTAATTTATGCTATGCTGAATATACCCAGTGATGTATCTAAGGTGGCAGGCGGACATCATCAGCTTCAAGGCCGGTAACAGAAATTTTGTCCGAGAGCATGTGAAGTCTTGCTGTTCAAAGATTAAGGAGGGATTGATATGTCAAGCATCAAAGATATTAATAGTGTCAATTTTGATAAAGAAGTATTAGAGTCAGACCTTCCGGTGCTGATTGATTTCTGGGCACCCTGGTGTGGTCCCTGCCGCATGGTGAGTCCGGTGGTAGAAAACCTGGCCGATGAAAACCAGGGCAAGATCAATGTAGGCAAGATCAATGTGGACGAAAACCAGAATTTGGCTATACAGTACGGCATAAGGTCCATACCCACCCTGGCCTTTTTCAAGGGGGGGGCGGAAGTTAAACGAATTGTTGGAGCTCAGGGCAAAGTTCAACTGCAAAAGGTAATTGACGAAGTTATCGGTTAGAATTGCGCAGAAAAATTGTGCTCCTGGCAGGTTGAAACCTGCCAGGAGTGCTAATCTTCATCCCCCTCTTCATAGTCATGAATACAATAGCAAGTATCTCCTTCCTGAATAAAAAACTGACAGCCCCGGCAATCATTGCCCATAACCGGAGTTTCCTGCCAGAGGCAGAATATAAAATTTCCCATGGTAATTTCCAGTTTCATCGTATCCCCCCGTCTTAAATGTTGTTTCCAAGTCTATTTTCTGGCTTCGGTTTTATTCAAGAATTCTCTTATAATCAATTCATATCCTTCCGATCCGGGCTCGAAGAATATCATGCCGGCCATCTGCTCAGGGAGATAATTCTGCTTGACATGGCCGCCGTAATCATGAGGATATTTGTAGCCTTCCCCCCGGCCCAGCAGGGCTCGGGACTGGGGATGGGAAGAATCTGCCAGATGTAAGGGAACCTTGATCTGTTTGGCTTCCCTGACTGCCCCGTATGCCTTTTGGATAGCCTTAATGCTGCTGTTGCTTTTGGGGGCAGTAGCCAAATATATGGTGGCCTCGGCCAGTGGGATCCTGGCCTCGGGCATACCCACCAGCTGAACTGCCTGAGCTGCAGCAGCAGCAAGATTTAAGGCTGCCGGATCAGCCAGGCCGATATCTTCCGCGGCATGTATGAGCAGGCGCCGGGCGATAAACATTGGGTCTTCGCCGCCTTCCAGCATCACCGCCAGCCAGAATACGGAGGCATCCGGGTCAGAACCACGGATACTCTTGATAAAAGCTGAGATGCTGTCATAATGACCGTCCCCCCGACGATCGTATTTTAATAAAGGCCGGGATAAGATTTTCTGCAGCAGATCAAGATCAATGAATAAAGTGCCATCTTCTTGCAAATAAGAGTTGGCTGCAGTTTCTATGATGTTGAGTGCCATACGGGCATCCCCTTTGCAGGCGGAAGCAATAGCAGGGACAGCCTGATCATCAAGGGAGATCTGATAACTGCCCAGTCCATTTTCCCCATCCTGGAGAGCATCGTTTATGATCCTGGCCAGGTGAGATTCCTGCAAGGGTTCCAGAATGTACAGCTTGATGCGGGACAGCAGAGCGTTATTTAGTTCGTAAAGGGGATTTTCGGTAGTAGCCCCGATAAGGACCAGAGTGCCGTCTTCCACAAACGGCAGCAATACATCCTGCTGGCTCTTGTTGAAACGGTGGATTTCGTCAACAAACAATATGGTCTTCTGCTGATAGTATTTAAGCCTCTGGGCGGCATCCGCCGCAATCTTGCGGATATCATTTACTCCGGCAGTGACTGCTGCTATGGATTCAAAATGAGCCCTGGTCATCCGGGCAATAATTGACGCAATAGTGGTTTTGCCGGTTCCAGGGGGGCCATAAAGAATCATGGAATGCAGCTGGTCTTTGTCGATTAATCTGCGCAAGGGAGAAGCAGGGCCCAACAGGTGATCCTGCCCGATTACCTGCTCCAGGGTTCGGGGACGCATTCTATAAGAAAGCGGGGCACTAATATCCTGATTGCCCAAGTCAAATAAATCCATTTGCACAACCTCCATTAGCCCTATAGCAATTCTATCGGGTGACCAATAAACCTGAAGTTATTATAAAACAAAATAAAACCGCCCTACAAGCAAAACCAGAGGGGGGGACCAAACAAGGGGACGGTTCTTTTGTTTGCTTGTGTGCAAGCAAACAAAAGAACCGTCCCCTTGTTTGGTCCCCCCTGGTTTGGTTGTTCTGTTGGGGGGATTAGTGTTACAATGACCGGTAAAGGAGGTCGGCAATGGTGAAAGTTGCGGTATTGATGAGCGGAGGGGTGGATAGTACCATGGCTGCCTTGCTGCTGAAAGAGCAGGGTTATGATATATCGGGCTTGACTATGAATAACTGGGATGCCGCTGCGGTTGAATCGGCAGCCCAAGCAGCCCGTTATCTGGGCATAAGCCATGAAATAATAGATTTGCGCCGGCTGTTTTATGATAGGGTGGTCGAATATTTCTACCGCAGCTATGAAAAGGGTTTTACCCCCAATCCCTGTGTAGAATGCAACCGGCATATAAAATTCGGGGCTCTGCTGGATTTTGCTTTAACGCAGGGATTTGATCAAGTAGCCACCGGGCATTACTCCCGCATCGAACCGGATGAGAGTGGCAAAAGATTCCGGCTTAAAAAAGGGATCGATCCGCTAAAGGATCAGAGCTATTTTTTATATGGTCTTAATCAGTATCAATTGGGCCGGACTCTGTTCCCCCTGGGAGACCTGGAGAAAAATCGGGTTTTGGAGATGGCTCGCGAAGCCGGTTTAAAAGCGGCGGATAATCTGGAAAGCCAGGAGATATGTTTTATAAAAAATGATTATCGGGATTTCATCAGGGACAAGGTGCAATACCGGCCAGGTGAAGTGGTGGATCGGCAAGGGGAGATTCTGGGAAGCCACCTGGGACTTCCTTTTTACACCATTGGACAGCGCAGGGGCCTGGGGATAAGTGCCGGGCAGCCCATTTATGTGCTGGAACTGGATATGGAAGGGAATCGGCTGGTGGTAGGAAGTGAAGCTGAACTTTACCATCACTCTCTGTTGCTGGGAGAAAATAATTGGATCTACCAGGAGGAAATTGATGCTCCGGTTAAGGTTGAGGCCAAAATCAGGTATGCCAGGCGGGCTGCACCGGCCCGGCTGGCCAAGGATGATGGGGCTGATACGGACCGGATGCGGCTGACTTTTGACAGCCCGCAGCGGGCTATTACCTGTGGTCAATCAGCCGTGTGTTACTATGGGGAGTATGTTCTGGGCGGGGGGATAATCTTGGCAGTGGATAGCCATTAGCAACCGGCGGAAACTTTAAGTGGTTAAGGGAATGAAACCACAAACTCACTCTGAAAGTATTATTATGTGCCCAATTGTTCCCTTAGGCCAACAAGGGCTTGGGCAGAGGTATTGAGGACAGGGTGCGCAAATAAATTTTTTGCGCACCGGAAACTGAATAGGAGTATGGGTCAGGTTTCTTTGATGCGGGAACCTGACTTTTATTATGGATTGAAACGCATTATTTTCCCGGCGTGGGGGAAAATATTTTTAGGGATGGAAGGGAGAAATGGAAATGAAACTGCGTCATATGAGGCAGATGCCGGTATTTCTGGAGAATAGTGCTGAAGTGGTCGGAAGTGTTAAAAGAGCCGTGATCGGGGATGATTTCCGGTTGAGCTACGTGGTGATCGAGAGAGAAGGTAAACCTCCCGGGATGATATTGAGTCAGGATCTTTATCTGGGAGAAGAGGTTCTGCTGATCAAAGACCTGGATGGTATAAAATCTTACCGACACGGGGAAGAATCGTCAGTATATGAGCAAAAAATGGGAGATATAATATTCGACGATAAGGGGTGTGAATTAGGTGCCATCAGTGATTTCATTATTTCGATCCAGGAAAAGAGGGTGCTGGGAGTGGAGGTCTTTTCAGGAGCGATCGGAGATCTGCTGCATGGGCGAAAGGAGTATGATTTGGAGCAAATATCCTGGACGAGCAGCGATAGCGCAGTAGTTGGAAATGAAGGGAGAGAACAGTCTTGGTGAACAAATGTCCAATTTGCGGCGGGATGCAGGTAGGCAGGGTAGGGAGCGATCAGTATTACTGCTGGAACTGCTACCTGGAATTTAATTATCACCGGGGCCGCTTAAATCTTTATGAAGTGGCTGAAGATGGTTCCTTGCTGGCAGTAGAGGAATCATCCCAGATTTTATAAGGACTTGGAGGTGAATCATATGAAGGATATGTTCAGTGCAGTATTATTGGGGGCAGTAATAGGAGCAGCAGCAGCCACGTTTTATTTGAACAACGAGAGAGAATTGTGCAGTGCCGGCCACCGGCTTAAGGAGAGCGGCAGAGATGTGGCCAAGTTCTTGAACCATCTGGGTCAGGATTGGGATGAATCTCTAAGGAAGCAGGGGTGAACTTGAAAACTAAGTCAGTTCGCTGGTATCGTTATCTGATTTTTACCGGGGCAGCCCTAGCTGCCTCCTATTTTTTTTACCGGGTATGGGAGGTAATGATTACCTTCGCACTGGGGGGGATACTGGCTTACTTCCTGTATCACCCGGTGATATACCTGCAAAAAAAGGGTATTAAACGTTTGTATGCGGTTCTGGTGCTTTATCTGGCTGTTGTAGGTCTGCTGGGACTTACCCTGTACTGGGGAGTGCCACGTTTAATCAATGAGGCAGGACACTTGCTGGAAATGTATCCGCAGATGGAAGCCCGGGCGGAAGAGATTGCAGATGAAATTGACGGAATCGAGAAACCACCTCAGATGGACCGTTTGATCGATTCCAACATTGACAAAATTGAAGCAGCAGTTTTCCAGGGGTTGGAAAATTTCCTGGCTGGTATCTATAATTTTCTAGGCAAAATATTTATTGTTGTTCTGGCGCCTATCCTGGCTTTCTATATTCTGATGGATTGGGAGAAAATAAGGGAGTGGTTGCTTAACCTGTTTTCTCCCTCCTTTCGCCGGGAATTGCAGGCCTTAATGGCGGATATTGACCGGGTGCTGATAGAGGGCATCAAAGGCAGTATCCTGGTAGCAATAGTGGTAGGAATCCTGGTCGGCTTATCGGCTTTGGTTCTGGGGGTGAGATTGCCTCTTATTATTGGTTTGCTGGCTGGGGTTACCAATCTGATCCCGTTTTTTGGTCCTTTTATCGGAGGAATCCCAGCGGTACTCATTGCTTATTCGGAATCCTGGAAGCTGGCAGTATATCAGGCTGCTGCCATATTTGCGGTACAGCAGTTGGAGAGCAATATTATCACTCCTAGAATACTGGGGGGGAAGCTGGGCCTCCACCCCCTGTTTATTATCTTTGCCTTGCTGGCCGGAGGGAATCTATATGGTATATGGGGCATATTGTTTGCCGTTCCAGTTGCTGCTATGATTAAGGTAAGCGTTTCCTGGTTGTATTTGCGTTATGCAGCTTGAAGGGATAAGCGAAAAAGCCGGGAAGAAGTTGACACAAAAGCTTTTATACCAGAAAATAGATTAGAACAAAAGTATTGCAGGGAAAAGAGGAGGCCTGGTCGTGAGAAATAGTGCGGAAATAAGGAAAGCATTCCTAGATTATTTCGAGAACAAGGGGCATACGGTAATTTCCAGTTCTTCGCTGGTTCCAGTTAACGATCCGACATTGCTGTTTACCAATGCTGGAATGAATCAGTTCAAGGATGTTTTTTTAGGAATAGATAAACGTAGCTACAGCAGAGCAGCCACGGCTCAAAAATGTGTTCGGGCAGGAGGTAAACACAACGATCTGGATACCGTGGGACGAACCGCCCGTCACCATACTTTCTTCGAGATGCTCGGTAATTTCTCCTTTGGAGACTATTTTAAGCGGGAAGCAATACAGTATGCCTGGGAATTCCTTACGGAATGGGCCGGCCTCCCCAAGGAGCAGCTCTGGATAACTATCTACGAAGATGACGATGAGGCCGAGCAACTCTGGCAGGAGGTAGCCGGAGTCGCCCCCGAACGTATTATTCGTATGGGGGAAAAGGACAATTTCTGGGCTATGGGTGATACCGGACCCTGTGGTCCCTGCAGTGAAATACATTATGATCGGGGCGACAGTTATGCCTGCAAGGAACTGGAATGCGCCCTGGGTGTTTGCGATTGTGACCGTTGGCTGGAAGTGTGGAATCTGGTATTCATGCAGTATAATCGGGATGAAGAGGGGAAGCTGAATCCTCTTCCTCGTCCCAGCATTGATACAGGCATGGGGCTTGAAAGATTGGCATCCCTGCTGCAGAAGGTCGACAGCAATTTTGATACCGATTTGTTTGTTCCCCTGATAGAGGGTATTGAGGATATGACCGGGTTGAAATATGATCGAGGAGAAAAGGGCTTTCCTTTCCGGGTTATAGCTGACCACAGCCGGGCCTGTACTTTCCTTATCAGTGATGGAGTGCTGCCCAGCAATGACGGACGGGGATATGTTCTGCGGCGAATTCTCAGGCGAGCAGTAAGATTTGGCCGTTCCCTGGGCATAGAGGAGGCCTTCCTGTACAAAAATGTTGACCTGGTAGTAAGTATAATGAGGGATGCTTATCCGGAAATAGAGGAAAAAAAGGATTTCGTCAAGGATGTTATAAAAATGGAGGAAGAGCGTTTCCTGGTGACCCTTAACGAAGGATTGAGAAAAGTAGAAGAGATCATAGTCGGGGTTAAGCAGGCGGGGAACAATATGATACCCGGGGCAGAAGCCTTTATGCTTTACGACACCTACGGTTTTCCGCTGGATTTAACCGAGGATGTAGCCGAGGAGAACCAGTTGCTGGTTGATACTCCGGGTTTCAATCAAATGATGGAAGAACAGCGGGAAAGGGCCCGGCAAGCCAACAAATCTGACGGTGCCTTTGCTCAAGAAGTGATTATATCAGAGCTGATGCAAGAAGTGACAGATAGTTCTACTATTTTCAGCGGGTACGAAAACACTCGGGACGAATCAGTTATAATCGCTATCATTAAAGATGGGCGTTTGGCAGATAAGGGAGAGGATGAAAAGGTGTTGCTGGTTACTGCCAGTACCCCTTTCTATGCTGAAAGCGGAGGACAGGTAGCGGATACTGGTATAATAAGCGGCCAGCAGGGGAGGATGCGGGTAGATAACGTACAAAAAATCGGCCATAGCATCATTCATGAGGGTCAGGTGGAAGGAAGAATGCTGGCAGGCGAAAAGGTTGTTCTGCAGGTAGAGGAAAACCAGAGACTGGATACGGCCAGGAACCACACCGCCACCCATTTGCTGCACAAGGCTCTGAGGCAGGTGCTGGGGGAACATGCCCAGCAAAAAGG
>CAZCTN010000015.1:0-41656 GCA_964501655.1 uncultured Syntrophomonas sp. | reverse complement strand
CTGCGCAGAATTGAAGGGCTGACCGGCCGTGGGGTTCGGGAGTATTATAACGGAGTGGAGAAGACATTGAAGGCAGCAGCCTCAGCTCTGAAGGCAGCCCCGGCCGAGGTAGGATATAAAATTGAAAATATGCAGCAGGCTCTCAAAATGCAGGAAAAAGAGATCGAACAGCTGAAAGGAAGATTGTCCCGTGCTTCCAGTGACGAATTAATCAACCAGGCTTATAATATTGCCGGCAGCAAGGTGCTGATCGAAAGGGTGGAGGCTCAGGACCCCGGAACTTTGCGGCAAAATGCGGAGATGCTGAAAGACAAACTGGGCAGTGGGATTGTGCTGCTGGCCTCGGTAAGCGGTGATAAGGTTTCGCTGGTATCCTTTGTAAGTCAAGATCTGGTGGGCAGGGGCGTTCATGCCGGCAATATTGTGGGAGCTGCAGCCAAAATCGCCGGCGGCGGCGGCGGCGGACGCCCGGATATGGCCCAGGCGGGAGCCCGGGATAAGAGCAAACTGGAAGAAGCCCTGGCCGAAGCCCGTAAAATGGTCGAAAAAATACTGGCTTAAACAAAGGGATTTGCCAGACCGATGTAGAAATCCTGGCTTAGAGGAGGTGTGGTATATGACTCAGGGAATGGGGGAAACCGTCAGTTTTAAACGGGAAAGAGAAGGCGAAGAGCGCATCAGGGAGATTCTGCAGTCGGTATACAAGTCGCTGGATGAAAAGGGGTATAATCCGGTCAACCAGATGGTAGGATATATGATCTCCGGTGATCCAGCTTACATTACGAGTCATAATGATGCCCGCAGCCTTATCTGCAAAGTGGACCGGGATGAGATCATGGAAGTGCTGGTACGAGAATATCTGGCTAGAATATAACCGGATGAGGCGAAAAGATGTTCTCCGTTTTTTCTAGCAAGCAGTAAGGTATTCATCAACCAAACCGGCAGCGGGTTCTAATTCCTGCTGGTTGTAGCCATGGGTTGAAACAGGTCCGCAGTTCCGGTTAAAAAAGTAATCACCGAATCCCCATGCTGGGCATGGGGATTAAATATTTGTAAGTATAAGGAGCAGCTTTTATGAGAATAATGGGCTTAGATGTTGGCAGCAGAAGAATAGGGATAGCTTTGAGTGATCCTATGAGAATAGTAGCCGGCGGCCACTCGGTATTGACGCGCAGCTCCATGCAGCGGGATTTGGAACATTTCAAGCAGTTGTGTCTCAACAATGAGGTTGAGTTGATAGTTCTGGGACTGCCGCGCAACATGGATGGCAGTCTGGGTCCCAAAGCTATTGAAGTCCAGGATTTTGGCCGCCGACTGCAGGAGTATACCGGTCTCCCCCTGGCCTTTTGGGATGAACGCTTATCCACCGTGGCTGCGGAAAAGGTGCTGCTGGAAGCTGACCTATCCCGATCCAAAAGAAAAAAAGTTATAGATAAACTGGCAGCGGTTACCATCCTCCAGAACTATCTGGATGGAACTGGTGAGTAAAATTTTGACTGAATTTGAAAAAGTTATTTGACAAATAATCGGTCAAACTATAGAATTGCTGTAGCTTGAAAGAAGAGGTGAATATATGAGCGACGAAGAACTTTTTGAGGAAGAATACCCCGTTCTGGTACTGGTAGACGAAGAAGGCGCTGAGATGGAGTTTGAGCTGATTGCCGAACTGGACATCCAGGATAGCAAGTACCGGGTTCTGTTGCCGCTGGATGAATTCTTTTTTGAAGAAGCAGATGAGGATGAGTCCGATGGGGAAGTTGAAAGCGGAGGCGTAGTTATATTTAAGGTTATGTATGACGATGAAGGAAATGAGTTTCTGGCCGACATAGATGATGATGAAGAGTGGGAAATGGTTGCTGATGTCTGGCAGGAGCTTACAGAAAACGAAGAAATCTAAAACCGAGGCAGTCTGGTACCTCGAGACAACTTTTAAAAGGACGGCATTCTTCACTTAAGCAGGGGGTGCAGTCCTTTTCTGTTTTTAAAATTGTCAGTAATAGGTTACAATTAATAAGTCGGTTTTAGTTTATATTATGATAATTGGGTACGAGAATAGCAGGTTTTGGGGGATGGGAATTGTTTGAGGGGAAGAGAAGAATCTATGTTATAGCGTTATTGATGCTGTCTTTGCTATTGGCAGTCGGGGGGTACTTCTACCATAGATTATATCTGCTCGATCAGTTTCAGTCCGGAGTTCGAATAGCCGGCGTAGCAGTTCAGGGCTGCACCTTGGAAGAGGCGAGTCTGAAACTCCAGCATCACCTGGATGAAGCATATACGGCTCCGGTAGTATTCTATGCCGGTGATTATACATACAGTACGGTGCTGGGGGAGGTCAGCCAGCGGGTTGATGCAGACCAGGCAGTGAAAGATTGCATCCAAAAAGAGAGAGAAAGGGCTCTGTGGGCCAGGATAAGCCAATTGATTGCTAAGGGAGAAAAAAATTACCCGTTGCCCATAAGCTATGACCAGGCAGCAAAAGAGCGTATGTTGAATACCTGGAACCAAGTCCTGGGACAGGAGCCAGTGAACGCCCGCCTGGATATGGACCCCAGCCAGGGTTTGATAGTTGTTCCCGAAATCAGCGGTAAAACCGTTGACCTGCAGGCTACGTTCAACCAAATGCCGGGAGAATGGGAAGGGCTGAAGCCGCTGAGAATACCGATAAGCGCAGCTGATGCAATCCCCGAGGTTAGCGCCCGGGATTTGGAGTTCATGGGAGAACTGGCTTCCTATGTAACCTGGTACAAGGTGGCTGAGATAGATAGAAGTCATAACCTGACCCAGGCCGCTAATCTAATTAATGGACATATGATAAGGCCCGGCAAAGAGTTTTCCTTTAATAAAACGGTAGGACCCCGTACTCTGGCTACCGGGTTCCGGGATGCACCGGTAATTGTGGGCAATACGCTGGAACCGGGATTGGGGGGAGGCATATGTCAGGTATCCTCCACCCTTTACAATGCCAGTCTTTTGGCCGGATTGGAAATAGTTGAGAGGCATAACCACGGCTTGGCAGTGTCTTATGTCCCCCTGGGGATGGATGCTACGGTAGCCTATGGTTTGAGTGATTTTCGCTTTCGGAACAATACCGATTACCCGGTATACATTCGAGCCCTGGCCGGAGGAGGAAAACTCACGGTGAACATTTATGGCCATGTGGAATATAAGAAGAATATTCAGACCAGTCATGTTGTAGATGAGATCATACCCTTTGAATACCGGGATGAGATAGATCCCCGGCTTAATGCGGGTCAGAGTCGGGTGGAGCATAAAGGATTTCCGGGCTACATCGTCAGGTCCTTTCGCTCATATTATGATCAGGCAGGGCAGTTGATTAACAGCGAACTGCTGGCCCGGGATCGATATAAACCCTTCGATGAAATAACTTATGTTGGACCTCCAGAACCGGAGAGTATCGGGGATGCCAGTGATCTGCCTCCGGATCCCCAGCCCGATGTTCCCGCGGACAACCCCCAACTTGACGGGGATATTATTGACCATGAGCCTATACCGGGGGATAGTCAGGCAGATAAACTGGAGGAGGAAGAACAAGAACCGGAGGGTCTCTAAATATCAATGCAACCGGCTGAGAAAGGTGTAAAAAGTGAGCGAGATAAAGCCAATGATTAAGACAAAAGTTACCCGGGGCCTTGTACTGGGCATCTTGGTGCTGTTGGCCAGCTTCCTGGGCGGGTACCATGTTTTATCGATGCAGTTAGGCCCAGTAGATCCTGACAATACCAGTATTATTGAGGTCAGGATAGCTGAGAATAGTACTGCCAGCCAGGTGGCAGAATTGTTGTGCCAAGAGCAGCTTATCCGCAGCCAGGATTTGTTTCTGGCTTACTGCCGGTATAACCACCTGGACAGTAAACTGAAAGCCGGGCATTATCGATTCAGCCCCAGCCAGTCTCTGGCAGAAATAGCCGAAGCTATAGCCGCAGGTCGGGTAGTTACTATTTCCTTCACTATTCCCGAGGGATATACGGTTGATGCAATAGGCCGTTTTCTGGCAGATAATGAAATCTGTACCCCGGAAGATTGGCAGGAGGCCATTAACGCCCCCTATGATTATCAGTTTCTCCAGATGGCTGATCCGGGTCCCGGAAAATCCTATCTGGAAGGATTTCTTTTTCCCGATACCTATGTAATAGCTGAGGGTACTACAGCAGTCGAAATAGTCAAGATTATGCTGGAGAATTTTCATCAGATATGGGAAGGAGAATTTACACAGCAGGCTTCGGCAAAGGGTGTAAGCGTCTATGACGTGATTATAACCGCATCAATGATTGAGAGAGAAGCCATGGTGGACAGCGAGCGAGGTATTATCTCGGGAGTGATCAAGAATCGTCTGGAAAGAGATATGCTGCTGCAAATCGATGCCACTATTTTGTATATCCTGAATATGGATGAAAAAGACGTGGTTTATTATGCAGACCTGGAGGTTGATTCTCCATACAATACCTATAAATATATTGGACTGCCGCAGGCTCCCATTGCCTGCCCCGGACGCGCTGCCATCGATGCAGCATTGAATCCGCAGGAGCATGATTATCTGTATTATGTATCCCGGGGAGACGGAAGTCACCAGTTCACCAGGACCTATAATGAGCATTTGCAGGCCAAAGCCCAATATCTGGATTGATCACTTAACAGCTTAACAAACTGGGTCATAACTATTTAGGAGGATCAGCTCGTGAAAAGACCGGAATTGGTACTGCCGGCGGGCGATTTGGAGAAATTGAAAACCGCTTGCCTGTTCGGAGCAGACTCTGTATACCTGGGAGGAAAGGAATACAGTCTCCGGGCCTATGCAGGTAATTTTGGCCTGGAAGAGATGAGAGCCGGACTTAAATATGCCCGGCAGCAGGGGAAAAAGGCATATGTGGCAATAAATGTACTGGCTCGCAATCGGGATATGAATCGCCTGCCGGCATACCTGGAGGAACTGGCGGAGATGAAGGCGGATGGACTCATCATTTCTGATCCGGGCATAATAAAAATGGCTCGCCGATATGCGCCCCAGTTGCCTATTACCATCAGTACCCAGGCCAGTGTCAGCAACTATGAAAGCGCACAATTCTATCGGGATCTGGGGGCCAGTAGGATAGTGCTGGCCCGGGAATTGGACCTGAGCGAGATAATCGAGATAAAACAACGGGCCGAATTAGAAATAGAGATATTTATTCATGGGGCCATGTGCGTATCCTACTCAGGACGTTGTCTCCTGTCCCACTATATGACGGGCAGGAGCGGCAACCGGGGAGAGTGTGCTCATCCCTGCCGTTATTCCTATGCGCTGATGGAAGAGAAGAGAGAGGGAGAGTATTATCCGGTACATGAAGATGAGCAGGGAACATATATATTAAACTCCCGAGATCTGTGCCTGCTGGAATATATTCCCCCCTTGATGGAGGCAGGGATAGATGCCTTCAAAATAGAAGGCAGAATGAAGAGCCCCCTTTATGTGGCCAGCACCGCTGCCACCTACCGCAATGCCATCGATCAGTACGTCGTTAAGCGCTGCCAGTTTTCTGCCGATGAGCTGAGCCGGTGGATAAAAGAGCTTACCGGCACTGCTACCCGCCCGTTTACCAATGGCTTTATTGAGGGAGAATCTCCCTTGATCCAGGATATTAATAAAGAGCTTCAGCACATCAGGATGGATTTCTGCGGGATAGTGAAGGACTACCATGCCGGGAATAAAATGGCAGAAGTCGAGCAGAGAGCCAATTTCGGAGTGGGAGAAAATATGGAAGTTATGATTCCGGGACAGGGTGTTAAAAGATGGAAGATTCCTGCCATTTTTGATACGGAAGGGCAGGGATTAGACCGGGCTCGTCATCCCCGTCAGAGGATACTGATTCCCTCCCCTGAAGCATTACCGGAGCATTCCATCCTTAGAAGGGCAGGTGCTGGAGAATAAAGAGTGATATATATGCCGGGGTTGAAGTAAAGGACATCGATATCTTAACCAAGATAATCGAAGCCTATGGTCATTTAGGGATTGTCTCGACCTTGAGCCGGGATCCCGGAATGGTTATCATCCGGGGAACGGCAGATACCAGACCTGAGCTGATCCGAATATTGACCACTCTGCCCTTTCCGGTGGAAATAATAGCAGAATAACTGTATAACCGCCTCCGCTCCGGTCCATTATAGAAATAGGCTGGAAAGGGAGGTTTTTTTATGATCAGGCATCGACTGGCTGCTATTATGTGTTTCTTTCTATTCTTATTTCTGTCTTTAGCTGGGGCGGTGGGTTATTATCAGCTGATCAAGGGACCTGATCTGGCCCGGGAAGCAGCGTCCATGCGAAATCAGCAAATTGAAATCAAAGAATGGTCCCGGGGGGAGATCTATGACCGCAACCATCTCCTGCTTACCGGAAGTACCACCTCTACCGCACTCTATTGTCTTCCTCGAGATATCAAGGTTGATGGAACCATGCCTGCCGATGAGTCGGAAAGGATAAGCACGGCGGCGAAAATCCTGGCCGGGTGCCTTTCCATCTCAGGTCTGAGTAGTGAAGATATCCAATCCGAGCTGGAGCAAGCCAATGCCGACGGTCGGGGCATAGTCAGACTGGCTGCCAATCTGGAGCCGGAGGAGATTCAGGCAGTAGGAGATTCCGGTTTAACCGGGGTTATTCCGGCTCCCCTGCTGAAAAGGTATCGGGAAGACGGTTTTGGTGTCCACCTGCTGGGTTATGTGGGAAAGGGCGACGGTTTAGGTAAAGCCGGATTGGAAAAATTATATGATGAGGTGCTGGCAGGAAGCGATTCGGGCCAGGAGATAGTATCGGTGAAGGATGCCCGGGGCACCACCATACAGGGATTGATGTTTCGCATGCGGCAGGAACAGGAAAAGGAAAAGAGCTGTTTGGTTCTGACTATCGACAGCAGGGTACAGGAAGTGATAGAACAGGCTATGAACGAAAGGATGGCCCAGGGAGCTGTGGTGGTATTGGATGTAAACAGCAAGGAAGTCCTGGCTATGGCCAGCCGGCCAAGTTTTAATCCCTATGCGGATATTGAGCAGCTGATTAAAAATGACGGGCAAAGCATTCTGACCAACCGGGCCTTAAGCAGATATCACCCGGGATCTATTTTTAAAATACTGGTAGCAGCTGCGGCCCTGGAAGAAGAAGCAGTAAAATGGGAGGACCAATTCTTTTGTTCTGGGAGCTACTATTTTTCCGAGGAAGTGTCCATATCCTGCTGGAAGGAGGGGGGACATGGAAAGCTGAGTTTTCCCGAAGCTTTTACCAATTCCTGCAACCCCTCTTTTATAGAAATAGCTAGAAAATTGAATCGGAATCGTCTGATGGAATATGTGGAGAAATTTCACCTTACCGATGAAACCTTGCGGGGTTATAACAGTGACCGGGATTATTCCTATGTCAGGATCGAGCCAGGCGGTCCGGCTCTGGCTAATGCCTGCCTGGGGCAGCAGGGGGTAATGCTGACTCCCCTGGAAATCGCTTCGATGATAGCCACCATTGCGGATAATGGTCAGTGGGCGCCGCCGTCAGTGATTCGTTACTGGATAAATGACGAAGGATCAAAAACTTCCCTGGCTCCCTTGGCCAAGGAGCAGGTGATAAGTGAACAAACCGCCCGGATGGTGCAGGAGTTAATGAAGCAGACCGTCATTCAAGGAACGGGTAAAAACGCCGCACTGGAATTGGTACAGGTAGCGGGGAAAACCGCCACGGCACAGGAAGGAAAAGAAATAAGCGATGAAGGGGAAAGAGAAATTCTCAATACCTGGTTCGCCGGTTTCTTTCCGGCTGATAACCCCCGCTGGGCCATAGTGGTCCTGGCTGAGGACGGAACCTCCGGAGCTGCAGATGCCGCGCCGATCTTCAAAACCATAGCTGAATCCATCCTCACCCTGCTGCTATAAGTACTATGCAATAAAGGGACATTCCTTCGATAGCAGGTGTGTCCCCTTGCCTTAGCCCGAGAAATTTTTACCCGGGAGCTCAATTTCCTAAAAAAACTTTGACCATTATTGACTATTGCGCCCGGGCTTATTATAATATAACTTAAGATATGCCTTTACAGATCAAAAGCTGAAATATGAGTTATAGCAGGAACCGAGAGTTTAAGGAGTATGATGTCTGGAATTTATTGACAACATAAGACAAAGGAGGTTGACAATATGCCAAAAGCAGTTGGAATTGACCTGGGTACAACTAACTCAGTTGTAGCAATAATAGAAGGTGGGAATCCCACCGTGATTGTGAACGCCGAAGGATCCAGAACTACACCTTCGGTTGTTGCGTTTAAAACCGGAAACGAGCGGCTGGTCGGACAGGTAGCCAAGCGCCAGGGAGCATTGAACCCGGAAAAAACTTTTTATTCGGTTAAAAGGTTTATTGGACGCCGCTATGCCGAAACGGAAAATGAAAGGGATTTAGTCCCGTACAGTATTGTGAAAGGGAAGGATGACGCGGTGCGCTTCAAGGTGGATGAAAAAATGTACGCACCGGAGGAAATATCGGCTATGGTTCTGCAAAAACTGGTGGAAGACGCCTCCCAATATCTGGGAGAAAGGATAAGCGATGCGGTTATAACTGTACCGGCTTACTTCAACGATGCCCAGCGCCAGGCCACCAAGGATGCCGGGAAAATTGCGGGATTAAATGTCCTGCGCATCATTAATGAACCCACAGCAGCCTCTTTGGCCTATGGTCTGGATAAGAAGAAAAATGAGACCATACTGGTTTTTGACCTGGGGGGAGGAACCTTTGATGTTTCAATCCTGGAGGTAGGAGACGGGGTCTTTGAGGTTAAGTCCACCAGCGGCGATACCCACCTGGGAGGCGATAACTTTGACAAAGCCATAGTAAACTGGATGGCAGAAGAATTTATAAAGGATCAGGGTATTGATCTGCGCAAAGACAAACAGGCCCTGCAGCGCCTTACGGAATCAGCGGAGAAAGCTAAAATGGAATTGTCCAGTATGATGGAGGCCCATATCAGCCTTCCCTTTATTACGGCTGATGCCAGTGGCCCCCGGCACCTGGACCTAAAATTAAGCCGGGCTAAATTTGAGGACCTGATTTACGATCTGCTGCAGCGACTGCGGGAACCGGTTGAAAATGCTATTAAGGATGCCGGTCTTATGTCTGCCGACATAGAGGAAGTGATCCTAGTAGGAGGGTCAACCCGTATTCCTGGAGTGCAGAAAATAGTGGAAGAAATCACCGGAAAAAAACCCAATATGGGGGTCAATCCCGATGAAGTAGTAGCGGTTGGAGCGGCCATACAGGCCGGAGTGCTGGCCGGGGAAGTGAAGAACGTGGTTTTGCTGGATGTAACTCCCCTGTCTTTGGGGGTAGAAACCATGGGCGGGATCATGACCAAAATAATCGAAAGGAATACTACCATTCCGGTAAGGAGGAGCGAAATCTTCTCTACCGCCGAGGATAATCAACCGGCTGTAGATATACATGTTCTGCAGGGGGAACGGGAGATGGCAGCAGATAACCGGACCCTGGGACAATTCAAGCTGGAAGGGATACCTGCGGCCAGTCGGGGAATACCGCAGATAGAGGTAACCTTTGATATAGATGCCAATGGCATCTTGAAAGTCAGCGCTAAAGACCAGAGCAGCGGCCAGGAACAGACTGTAACTATCAGCGGTTCGTCCAATCTGGATCAAGCCCAGATTGATAACATGGTAAAGGATGCTGAGAAATTTCGGGAAGACGATAGCAGGAAAAAAGAACATAGTGAAAAACTCAATGAAGCTGATGCCCTGGTTTATCGGGTAGAAAGACAGTTAAAAGAGCATGATGCTGTTCTGCCTGCTGGGGAGAAAGCCAAGGTGGAAAGGGCTCTGGAAGAACTCAGGCTAGGGGCTGAAGAAAAAGTCCCGGCAGATAGAATAGCCCAGCTCATGGCAGAGCTGGAGACCGCCGCTCAGGTTCTGTATCAACAAGCACGAGGTGATGAGGCATCCAGCTCGGGCAGTGAGCCTGATGATCAGGTGTTTGATGCCGAATATGAGGAAAACTAGTAGTCAGATAACGGAGGCGGTTGAAAATGGCAGTTAAATATCAGGATTATTATGAGGTTTTGGGGGTAGCCCGGGATGCCAGCGCTAAGGATATTAAAGGGGCCTACAGGAAACTGGCTCGCCAGTGGCACCCGGATCTGCATAGCGGGAAGAAAAAGGAAGAAGCCGAAGAAAATTTCAAGCAGATCAATGAAGCCTATGAGGTTTTGAGTAATGAGGAGAAGAGGTCGAAATATGATCGTCTGGGAAAAAACTGGCGTAATGGCGATAGTTTTACTCCTCCGCCGGACTGGGGTGACGGGAGTTTCTATTATACCACCAGCGATTTTAATTCCGGGGATTTAGGGGGATTCAGCGATTTTTTTGCCAGCCTGTTTGGCAGCGGCCGCCAGGGGGCGGCCGGTCCGGACAGGAATAGTTCCAGTTCCCGGCCCATGCGGGGGCAGGACATAGAAAGTGACCTGGAAGTTACGCTGGAAGAGGCTTACCATGGCAGCACCCGCTCGATAAGTATCAGCTCCAGCCGGGTCTGCAGTGAATGCCAAGGGCGAGGGATAATTCACCGAGGGTTCTGCAGTCGCTGCGGCGGCACCGGCAGCGTACCGGAGAGAAAGAATTTGGAGGTAAAGATTCCGTCCGGAGTCAGCGAGGGCAGCATAATAAGGCTGAAAAATCAAGGCGGAGAAGGTTATGGAGGTGGCAGCCGTGGAGACCTGCACCTGAAGGTTCGCTTCAGTCCGCACCCGGTCTTTACGGTTAAGGGCCACGACCTGGAATCTGAAATCACCTTAAGGCCTGATCAGGCCGTTATAGGAGACAAAATAAGTGCAGCTGCCATAGATGGAAGTGTAAGCGTTAATATTCCCCCCGGGAGCTATAGCGGCAGGAAAATGCGGCTTAAAGGCAAAGGCATGCCGAAAAAAGGGGGAGGACGCGGGGATCATTATTTGCTGATCAAGATTGACCTGCCAAAAGATTTGACGGAAGACGAAAAAGAACTGTATGCCAGTTTAATGGCCTTGCGCAGGAAGTAGGGGTATTAATATGAGGATGATAAGAGTATATTACCACGCCACTTCTGATTCACTGCCGATCTCCGAATTGGATATCCATCCGGAACTCCTTAACATTCTGGAGGAATTGGGGATTGTAGATGTCAAAGATAATAATATTGGCTACCAGGACTGTCGGCGTTTATACAAGATACTGCGCCTGAAAGAATTCCTGGGTATAAATTTAAATGGAGCAGCAGTTATCGTGGATCTGCTGCAGAGAATAGAACAGTTGGAAGAGGAAGTAGAGCGATTAAAGAGAGGTGAGAGATAATGAACATGGAGCGATTAACCCAGAAATCCAGGCAAGCGCTGGCCTCTGCTCAACAATTGGCCGCTGAGCGGCACCAGCAGGAAATCAGCGGCAAACACCTGATGGCAGTATTGATCAAGCAGGAAGACGGGATTACCGCCCGACTGCTGGAGCAGGCCGGCATCAATTCTGCTGATCTGGAACGGAGAATTAAACAACTGCTGGACAAGGTGCCTTCTGTTCATGGTTATGAAAGCCAGGTATATATGAGTTCGGCCCTGGCCAGGGTGTTGGGTCATGCGGAGAAAGAAGCTAATGATCTGAAAGATGACTACATCAGCGTTGAACATATCCTTCTGGGTTTAATAGCAGAAGGGGAGAATGATTTAAGAGCCCTTTTGGCCCAGGCAGGGTTGTCCCGGGAAGTGCTGATGAGCTCGTTGAAGCAGGTACGGGGCTCCCAGCGGGTGACCAGTGACAACCCGGAAGAGAGTTATGAAGCACTGGCCAAATATGGGAAGGATTTGACTCGGCTGGCTAGGGATGGAAAACTGGACCCAGTGATTGGAAGGGATGAGGAAATCCGCCGGGTTATGGAGATACTGTCCCGCCGTACCAAGAACAACCCGATCTTAATCGGGGAACCTGGAGTGGGGAAAACCGCTATAGTGGAAGGACTGGCCCGACGCATCGTCACCGGGGATGTTCCCGAGGGGCTGAAAGGCAAGCAGCTAATCTCTCTGGATATGGGATCACTGGTGGCGGGAGCCAAATATCGGGGCGAATTTGAGGAACGGCTGAAAGCGGTTTTAAAGGAAGTTGAGCAATCCAGCGGGCAGATTATCATGTTCATAGACGAACTGCATACTGTTGTCGGTGCAGGAGCAGCCGAAGGAGCCATGGATGCCAGCAACCTGCTGAAGCCGATGCTGGCCCGGGGCGAACTTAGGGCTATCGGGGCCACTACCCTGGATGAATATCGCAAGCATATAGAAAAAGATGCGGCGCTGGAACGCCGTTTTCAGCCGGTAATGGTTAATCCGCCCTCGGTGGAAGACACTATCTCCATTCTTCGGGGCTTGAAAGAACGATATGAGGTGCATCACGGGGTGCGCATACAAGACTCTGCCCTGGTTGCTGCGGCTGTGCTTTCCGAGCGTTATATTTCCGACCGCTTTTTACCTGACAAGGCTATTGACTTGATGGATGAAGCGGCAGCCAGGCTGCGCACCGAGATCGACAGTATGCCGTCAGAACTGGACGAAATAACTCGCCGGATCATGCAGTTGGAAATAGAGGCGGCTGCACTGGAAAAGGAAAAGGACAATGCCTCCAAAGAAAGGCACAAGAATATTTTACAGGAACTGCAGGATCTAAGAGGAGAATCTGCTCTGATGCAGGGACAATGGGAAGCTGAAAAAGCAGCTATCGGCAGAGTGCGGGATATTAAGCGGCAGATGGACGAATGCCGTACTGAAATCGAAAAAGCCGAGCGAGAATACGATTTAAACCGAATTGCGGAGCTCAAATACGGCCGTATGAACGAACTGGAACGCAATCTCCGGGAAGAAGAAGAAAGAATGTTGGATAAACAGGGCAGCAAATTATTGAAAGAAGAGGTAGACGAGGAAGATATTGCCCGGGTGGTTAGCCGCTGGACCGGGATACAGGTAAGCCGGTTATTGGCCGGGGAAAAAGAGAAACTGATGCACCTGGATGATATTCTTCACCAGCGGGTTATCGGTCAGCATGAAGCGGTAACCGCAGTGGCTGATGCGGTGTTGCGCTCCCGCAGCGGATTAAAAGATCCTAAGCGTCCGGTTGGCAGCTTCATTTTCCTGGGACCCACCGGAGTAGGAAAAACCGAACTAAGCAAGGCTCTGGCGGAAGCTCTCTTTGATGATGAGAAGAGCATTATTCGCCTGGATATGTCCGAATACATGGAGAAACACAGTGTGTCGCGTTTGGTAGGAGCACCTCCCGGTTATGTGGGATATGAGGAGGGAGGACAGCTGACCGAGGCGGTAAGACGTAAACCATATTCGGTAGTCCTGTTTGATGAGATAGAGAAAGCTCATTATGATGTATTTAACATCCTTCTGCAGATACTGGACGATGGCCGTTTAACCGACGGCAAGGGCCGAAGGGTTGATTTTCGCAATACTATTATCATCATGACTTCAAACATTGGCAGCCAGGAAATCCTTAATTATCAGGAAAGAGGCGGAAACTATGAAGCAATGAAAGAAAAAGTGCTGGATCTGTTAAAGATGAATTTTAGGCCTGAATTCCTGAATCGAGTTGATGAGACTATAGTATTCCACGCCCTGGAAAAAGAGCAGATCGAAGAGATTGCGGAGATGCTGCTCAAGAACCTGGCTCTCCGGTTTCGGCAGACCATACGCGGCCTGTTGACCTGGGACAGCAAGGCTTTGGATTACCTGGCCCGGAGAGGATATGAGCCGGCTTACGGAGCCAGGCCGCTAAAGAGATTTATCCAGCAGGAAATAGAAACAGCGCTGTCCAGGAAAATCATCGCCGGAGAAATCGGACCTGATGATCGGGTGAATATCAGTGCAGGAGATCAGGGAATCGTTATCGAGGCAGAGAAGCCGGGTCAGCCGGAATAAGCCTGCACAGTTTAATCTTAGGGAAGAACAAGCCCGGAGCCGTTAATCATAACCGCCCCGGGTTTTTGGTAACAAAAGGAAAAGGAATCAAGCGACAGATTTGGCTGCTTTTTTCTCCTCCCCGCGAATACGTCAAGTGCAAGCATATATTCTTCGCAGCAACTTGCATTAGCCGCCAAGAATAATTAAAATGGTAAACAATAGCTATTGGAGGTGATTAAGATTGATTACTAAGGACATGATTATAAAAGATATTGTGGAGAAATATCCTCAAACTCTTCCTGTTTTCGGACAGTTTCAGATGGGATGTTTGGGTTGCAGCGGTGCCCTGTTCGAAACCCTGGAGCAGGGAGCCATGGCGCATGGGATCGATGTTGAGGCCATGGTAAAAGCATTGAACCAGATAGTCGCTCCTCGAAACTGATTATGATGATATAGGCCTTCAGTTTATCAAAGCTGCCCCGGGTTTTCTGTTAACCCGGGGTGATTACTTATATTGCCATGGATTATGGTTATAAAATAGGTTATCTTTACGGGGGGTGATATATAATACATAAATACAGTTTATAAAAGGTATTAATATCACCTTTGTCTAATAAATAGAGTTACGGAAGGGGGATGAATATGGATTTCACTGCAGGTATCATTCTGATCACAGTAATGGTAATAGGGACAGGATATATTCTTGGCCAAAGGCCAAGGTGCAGAAAATTTGCGATTTCCATGGTTTTGATAGCTGTCTTGCTGGTGAGCGGATGCAGCGGGCAGTTTTTCGGCGGGAAAGGACAGCCAGACGGAAATGAGACCGGGTTGGAAGTCCATTTCATAGATGTGGGGCAAGGAGACAGCATTCTGATCAAGAATGGAGACCGGGTCATGATTATTGACAGCGGCACTAGGAATAACAGCGTTAAGCTAAAAAAATATCTGGATGGGCAGGGAATAAGTCGATTTGAATATGTTGTGGCGACCAACCCGCTCAAGGACCACACTGGAGGAATTGGTGATCTAATCGAGAACTATAAATTGAATTGGATCATTATACCCCGCATAGACGGCTTGAATGAGAACTATAAAGATTTGCAGATGAGATTGCTGGCCCGGTATATCAAACCGGTTATAGCAGAACCAGGTCAATGCTATTCATTAGGAGATGCCAGCTTTACCATACTGGCTCCCAACGGCAGTTATTATAACGACCTGGCTGATTACTCGGTAGTAATTAAATTGGAATACGGAGAAACCTCGTTTTTATTCAGCAGTGACGCGGGCCGGGTTTCCGAACAAGAGATGCTGGATATGGAATTTGATCTGTCTGCCAATGTGCTGAAATTAGGAAGACATGGCAGCAGCGCAGCTACCTCGGACGAATTTCTGCAGGCGGTTAGTCCTGATACTGCCGTTTTAAGCGTGGGCAAAGACAATCCCTATTTGCACCCGCACATGCAAACCATGATTAAGCTCCATGACCGTAATATCCCAGTGTATAGGACCGATGAGCAGGGTGCCATAGTGGCAGTATCGGATGGCAGGAACATAACTTTTAAGGCAGAACCGGGCAGTTACTCCTGGCCGGAGATGGCAATTAAAACGGCTGAAGAAGCGCCGGTTGATTCCATTACTGAGGAAGACCCTCAGAAGCCGGTACTGGTTAATGAAAACAGCAACAAATACCATGCGGCCGGCTGCAGCTTCTTAGATGAAAAGTGTATAGAGATAACCCTGGAACAAGCCAGGGAATCAGGCTATGAACCCTGCCTGTTATGCAAACCCTAGACTGCTTTCGGGGGCAATTGCAAACCAGGGGTAGATTCTGAAGATATCGTTGATGTTATCCAGGGATGTCGGCGGTATTGATACGGGTGAAAGAGGACGTTATTAACCTGCCGGAGTTGCCTGAACCTGATAGTTCTATTTGATTTGGAGTACTCCCGTAAGATCCAGCCAATGGCTTTATTGATGAAAAATCCTCTAATCCATCAAGTCCAGAAGGTATCCGTATCCGGCCCGCTCCATATCTTCCCGGGGGATGAACCGCAGGGAGGCGCTGTTGATGCAGTAGCGCAGCCCGCCCAATTCCTTGGGACCATCATTGAAAACGTGGCCCAGATGGGCATCTCCGGCGCGGCTTCTTACTTCGGTGCGGCGCATGCCGTGGGAGGTATCGATTTTTTCGCGCAAAACATCCGGATCGATGGGCCGGGAAAAGCTTGGCCAGCCGCAACCGGATTGGAATTTGTCTGAAGAACTGAAGAGGGGTTCACCAGTAGTTATATCCACATAAATACCAGGCTGGAAAGCATTCCAGAATTCATTGCGAAAGGGAGGCTCGGTGGCGCTGTTCTGGGTGACTTCGTACTGGACCCGGCTCAGATCTTGACGCAGTTTTCCCGGGTTCGGGAACGGATAAGGGGCTGGACTGACCAGAGCCTGGGCGGCTCGTGCAAAATTCTTCTTTCCTATGTGGCAGTAACCGCCGGGATTTTTATCCAAATACCTCTGGTGGTAATCTTCTGCCGGGCAGAAATTCTCCAACTGCTTAACTTCTATGGCGATAGGTTCTTCATAGTGTTTTTGCAGGCGAGCCAGGGAAGCTTCGATAACCGGCCGGTCATTCTCATCAATATAGTAGATGCCGGAGCGATATTGGGCCCCCACGTCCGGGCCCTGGCGGTTGACAGCCAGCGGATCAATAACCTCATAATATAACTCCAAGAGGAATTCCAGGGGCAGAATCCCCGGGTCGTATTCTAGCTGCACTGTTTCCGCATGTCCGGTGTCACTGTAGCAAACTTCTTCATAGCTGGGATTTTCCGTACGTCCGTTGGCATAACCTACCCGGGTAGAGAAAACTCCGCGAATGGAAGCCAAATATTTTTCCAAACCCCAGAAACATCCACCGGCCAGATATATTTCCGACATATAGCGTTCCCCCGTTCTTTTCCTGAGTCTAATCGAGTAATCGTTGCATTATATCATTAGCTTAGCTCCGGTTAATCTTGATTATACAGCTTATATGCTCGTTCTATCTCCCTGCCTGAATGACAAAGCGGTTATATTTGATCGGATCATTATGGCGGACAGCTACTCCTGTATTCCTGGTAGGCGTTGGGGACCTTCCAAGATCAGCCCGGTTTACTATACTATTTGCCACTGCCTCCCCCGGAGCTAAAGGTCATGGAAAGGGTTTTGATACTCAGGCCAATGGATTCCGCCAGTATTAGTGCAGCGAATACCAGGGCTATCATGCCCAGGCTTTCCTGCCGGCCCAGAGCAACATTGATGGAGCTATACTGGAAAGCCGCAATCATAGCTGCCAGAGTGAGATTCAGGAGCATTATACCCCGGGCGGTAGTAGTTCGTATAGCCTCTAATCGCTCCCGGTCCAGTTTTTCCTTATGCCGCTGGGGCAAGTTGATATATTGGCCCGGATCTTCAGGACGTATGATCAAAAAGTAATTTATCAATAACATTGACAGCCATATTACAGACCCTAGCAAGGGCAAAGCATATACACTCCAAAAGCCTTTTGCGGCCCAGGCGTCCGGATTGCCAGCCAGGCCGAAGTGAGTCGGAACCTGCTCGGGCAGAAACGAATAACATTCTGCAGTATACGAAAAGGCAAATATCAATAAAATTACCGGAATCAACTCCAGCCAGGGAGGATAAAAAAGTTCAAATCTGTTCAACTTGCGGCCTCCTCTTTCCTTTTTAGTTTACTATTGAATGTCAAGCCAAAAGAACGGGAGGAACATATTCTCCAATTCATATTATCAGCGACCAGCAAATATTATTAAGAAAACTTCCTTATAGAATTGGGGGGAATATAATGATATTCGCCAGTCGCTTTTTGCGTTTGGAAGATCCGCAGATGGAGGGACCGGATGTAATAGAACTACAGGAAGAACTAAAGAAAATCGGCCTGTATAAGGGAATAGCAGACGGCTGCTTCGGCCAAATTACCCAGCTAGCAGTAATCCAATTCCAACGCAACTTGGGTCAAACAGCCGATGGAGTGGTGGGACCGGATACCTGGAATCAACTTGCCCTGAGAACTGTTCACCAACCAGTTATTTCAGGCCTTGCCGCTTATGCTCTGCCCAGTATCTATATTGACACGGTTAAAAGAAGACTGAAATTCAGTTCCCCCAGTCTTAACAAGACTTACCAGGTAGCGGTAGGCAAACCGAGTACACCCAGCCCGGCAGGAAATTGGGTGATTGTCCAGAAGGTGCTGAATCCCGGCGGGCCTTTTGGAGTCCGCTGGATGAGGCTCAGTGTTCCATGGGGTGGTTATGGCATTCACGGCACTAACAACCCCGGTTCGATAGGTAAAGCGGTCAGCCATGGTTGTATCAGAATGTACAATGACGATGTTGTTGAAGTCTATAACCGCACTCCTATCGGCACCCCGGTTACTATAGTGGGCAGTACTCCTGCCAGCCGGATCATGAGAAAAGGGAACAGCGGCTCCGATGTAGCTGAACTGCAAAGAATGTTAAGTAAACTGGGCTACTACCCGTCCAAAATGGACGGCTATTTTGGTTTGCTCACCGAGCAGGCAGTAAGGAGTTTTCAGACTGATAAAAACCTGCAGGTTGATGGCGTCGCAGGACCACAGACTATGTACGAACTGCAGAAAGCCTATACCCTGGCCCAAAATGATCAGGAACCTTAATAGTTGCTGAAAGTTATCAGCATCAGCCAGCATATTATAATTATGGTCTCAATCAGATACCAGTTTTTGCAGCCTGCAGCCAAAGACTAGCAAAAGGAGGGATAGCTTTGAAAAAACATCGGTATTTTTTCCTCTGTGCAGCAATCAGCCTGGTCCTACTGGCTGGGTGTCTAGATTACCAGGACAGTAGCCAAGGAGCCGGAAACATGCCGGAAGAAAATGCTTCCGGACCGGGGAATGAAGCCAGGGACTGGGAAGCTACCATCTATAAAACAGTTAACGGCTTTAGCGGCGTTACCATGACGGTCAAGGAAGGAAGTGTTGACTCCGGCGGCCTGACCGTAATGTTGGAGAACAAATCAGGCAGCAGGGGCAGCTATGGTCAATACTTTTGTCTGGAGAAGAAAATCGATGGCACCTGGTATCAGCTTCCGGTGACAATAGAGGGGGAATATGGATTTGATGATATCGGCTATCGTTTGTTGCCGGGCGAGGCAAAAGAATTGCCAGTAAACTGGGAATGGCTGCATGGCACTTTGGAACCGGGTGACTACCGAATTGTTAAAGACATACTGGACTTCCGCGGTACAGGCGATTTTGATGAATACTATTTGGCGGCGGAATTTACCATTGGCTGATTCGGTCAATCAACGCTTGATCTCTTCAAAGGTTAATCTTCTGCCCGAGTTGACTGTAACATATGGTTCCGCTGTTTACCTTGGGCAAATTTGACATGATAAAGGCCCAGGATGGAGCCATGCAGAAAAAAACAGCTCGCAGGGTTTTTATTGCGAGCTGCAAGAGGATGATAAATCTATAAGTCTGGTCGACTATTGCTTACTCTTCTCTCCACATAGGCAGGGCCACGGTAATTTTGAACAAATCCCCATCGATTTCCAGCTGGAAACTGCCTCCCTGCAGTTCGGTCAGGCTTCGGGCAATGGCCAGGCCCAAGCCGGAACCTTCGGTACTGCGAGCTTCATCGCCACGGACGAAACGCTCGGTGAGCTGCTCGGGAGAGATATTCAGGGCGAAAGAGGAGATGTTTTTCATAGTGAAAAATCCATAGCCATTGCCCGAGCCGATATCGATGTATACCCGGGAATGGGGCATGGAGTACTTGATCACATTTGACAGGAGGTTTTCCGCAATACGCCACATATGTCGTCCGTCCGCCTGTACGGCGATAATCTCATCAGGTGACTGGATATGAAGTTCCAACTCTGCCAGTTGTATTTTTTCCTGGTATTCCCCGCAGGACTGCATGATCAGCTCCTGTAAATCCACTTTTTCCCCGCTAACAGCCAGGTTGCCGCTGGAGGCCTTGCTGGCTTCAACCAGGTCTTCGATCAGCTGCTTCAGGCGGGCAGATTTTTCTTCCAGAACCTTTACATATTCAACCGCCCGTTCATTCTCCAAGTCTTCCTTTTTAAGCAAATCCACATAATTGACAATGGAAGTCAGGGGAGTTTTCAGGTCATGGGAGACGTTGGTGATAAGATCGGTTTTCATCCTTTCCCCCCGGATAGCTATGGCTACTGCCTGTTTTAAGCCTCCCTGCAGACTGTTGATATCATTGGCAAAAGATGCAAAACTAACTGGCATGATGCTGCTGTCCAGAGGGTAATCCAGGTTTCCGGCTGATATCTGCCGGGCTGCTTCCATGATCTGAGACAGAGCCTCCAGGGATTTGGCGGCGAAATATATTGCCAGGGCATTAAAGGATAGCAGCAAAAAGACCAGAAAGAAAAAAGTTCCGTTGCCATGATAATAATATGCAAACATGCACAGGGTAAACAGCAATCCATTTATTAGAGCATAGCCCAACAAAATCACTAATGTCCAGGTTTTGAACAGCCTGCCTTGGAAGGCCAGGCCAAGCACCTCTCTCATACTTGAGCAAACCCGGTAGGTCAAAGTGTTGGTAAAAATTTCCCCGGTCCGGATCTGCTCTGCCATTGCCAAAACATAAAACAAACCGATGAAGATATCCAGGCTGAGGATAATAGCCAGAAAGATAAAGGTCACTGTATCTGGTATATCCATGGAAGCGTTAACCCCTACGCTTAGTGAGATGACAGCAGCTATAAAAACCAGCAGGGTATGCAGATCGGTATACATCCTAACCGGCCGCCGGGCCTTTATTTCCTCGGGGTCACGGCGAAGGATGGTATAGATCAGGTAAATGAAGGCCAGGGCCATGAGGAAAAAAGATGCCATGGATACATTGGTGGCAGTCTGGGCCAGTGCTTTGCCCTGGTTGAACTGGAGATAATAATCATAAAACACATCCCCGGGCTGCGGGGGGTCTGTCACAGCTGCATAAACCTCATAGGGGCGGTCGGCTATCAAACCGCTGATATCCTTTATTATGGCTATGTTGTGATCCGAGGTCCAACCGTTAAAGAAGGCATGGGCTGGTTGTTTTTGAATGAACTTAACCGGATCGGCTTCTTCAGGGTCCAGATTGCTCCACGTTTGGCCGGTTTCCGTGTTGTGCACATAATAGACAAAATTGACCAGGGACGGAAACTCATTGTCAATGCGATCCAACTGGGCTAAATTATTATCTTCGCCCGGTAAATCTTCAGCGGGTTTTTCAGCCGTATATTCCTCCGGGACGCCGGTATAGTATTCCACTGTATTATACAGGAGCCGGGAAAATGTGCTCTGGAACGAATAGGTTTCAGTATAACTGGACACATCGGCTGGCTGACGGTTGTCCAGCCAGAAAATGCAGCCGCCGATAGTGCCCAAAAATCCCAGCCAGACTATAATCATGGCCAGCAGTTTGAAGCCGCTGGAATAGTCAATATTTCTCAATTTTATATCCAATACCCCACACCACCTTAAGATATTTTGGTTCCCCAGGATTGATCTCAATTTTCTCTCGGATTCTCCTTATGTGTACGGCCACGGTGTTTTCCGATGAATAAGAAGGTTCGTTCCATACCTGCTCATAAATCTGGGCGGTGGAGAACACCCGTCCCATATTCTCCATCAGAAATACTGTGATTCCATACTCGATTGGCGTTAAGCGAATAATCTCGCCATCCACCCGTACTTCCTTGCCTTCCCGATCCAATTCCAGGCCGGCACTTTTTAATATTCCGCTTTTATGAGCCATGCTGCCCAGGGCAGTATAGCGGCGCATCTGGGATTTGACCCGGGCCATCAACTCCAGAGGGTTGAAGGGTTTGGTGACATAATCGTCGGCACCAAAATTGAGTCCGGTGATCTTATCTGTATCCTCTGATTTAGCGGAAATTACTATAATAGGAATATTGCGTTCATCGCGGATCTTGATGGTGGCAGATAAGCCATCCATCTCGGGCATCATGATATCCAATAAGATCAAATGAATATCATGTTCATTTAATACCTGCAGGGCTTGAAATCCGTTACCGGCCTTAAGCACTCCATAGCCTTCCTGTATTAAGTAGATTTCCAGAGCATCCACTATAGCCGGGTCATCATCACAGACCAGGATATTTAAATTTTGCATATTACGCCTCCATTTGACTTCTATTCAGTTATTCGACTGCCGGATAATATTTCACCTGCCTTTCACTACATATTCTGGCAGGCAAACATTACAAACTACCTGGTGAAAATCTTAAGAATTCTTTAAAACCCGGCCAGACAAATAAAAGGGCAGACGGTGGTGATAGCTCTCCGGGAATTGTATCTGCTGGACCCATCAGGATTGTAAGGTCTAACAGCAACTTATGGTCAGGAACCAAGCTGGTCAGGAGACTCCCAAAATCTGGCTTAAATGGCCCAGGTCATGGCAGGTGCAAGCAAGGAGAATTGACAGCGTATATAGAATTAGTAATTGTCCGCCGGAAAGGGTCAAAAGGTTGGCGGAGACCCAAGAAGGGTATGACAAGGGGTTCCAGTTTAATATAGAGGTTCGATGAGGTGAGTATATGGTTTCACTGTTTATCCTGCTGACAGCGGCAGCACTCATTATTGGATTGACGGCCGCGGCGATAACCGCGAGCAAGTCCGAAGGAGGAAATATGGTGATAAAAAAAGTTTACGTCTACCTGGTGCTATTTGCCACCCTGATGATGACCATCGGAGGGAGCGTCGCCGCTTTTATGGCGGTTGCCGACCTGGTGTTCCCGCCCCCCTATTATCAATCTTTCGAAGAATACCAACAAATGGATTGGCGGAAAGATCCAAACCTGGAAGATTCGGATAAATTGTCCGAAGGGGAGATGAAAAGCCGTTACGATGCCATGGTGGCAGCCGAACTTAATCGGCAAAAGAGCAGAGCTCAGAACAGTCTGGTAAAAAGCCTGGGCTGGATAGTAGTTCCCCTGCCGGTGTTTGTTTATTATCAGAGAGGGTTGAGGGAGAAAAAGGATGAGCTCTAGTGTGCCTGATAGCGCAAGCGAAAATTTGGAGAGGGAAGAAACAAAAAATGAGTCTTACAACCAATAGAGCATTATACAATTATCGGTCAAGTAAGAAAATATCAATGATGCATGCTTCTTTAACAACTATACTTATTGCATTAGTTTTTACTTTTTTCATTACCACGGGGGCAGTTGCAGAAGATTCGGCAAAGCAGGATTCTGTTATCATACATAGGGTAAATACTGAAGCAGCAGCCGTATGTATCCCCCTCAGAAGCACATTAGAGACCATGGGTGGCATTGTTGAGTGGGATGATAACACAGGAATTATTCTGGCAGTAACATCAGGCGGAACAACATTTTCTTATGTGCCTGGAAGCAAGACTGCAAGAATCAACGGTATTGACCGGGACCTGTTAAAGCCTTCGGTGACAATTAACGGCTCCACCTATTTTACCTTATCTGACTTGGAAAATATCCTGGATATAGGATGTGATACCGGGCCCACAACCCTTGACGATGAAAAACATAAGATGTATGTGGAAGAACTCCTGAACTTTAAGAGTGAATCATATTATTGGCCCGAAAACCTGCTCAGGTATATTGATTACAAAAAAGATCATAGGGATTTGAGTTATGACAAGGTAATGGCATATGTGAATGTGGATGTAGATAAAGAATGTTATGCAGGAATGAACCCAGTTCCAGATCCTGAGAGCATAACTGTGATGTGCAACAAGCACTATTATTTGCCGGATAATTATATTCCCAGTCTTATGTTATATATGGATGGAACATCCCATCAACTAAGAAGTGAAGCAGCCGAACAATACTGCCAAATGCAAAATGCGGCTAATAAGGAGGGGCTTAATCTTAAGATAGCTTCTGCCTACAGGAGCTACAATGTACAAAGAAGCCTATACTACGGGTACGTTCAAGTATACGGAAATGACAGGGCTAATGAATTTTCCGCCCGGCCTGGACATTCCGAGCATCAGACCGGTTTAGCCATAGACGTAGTGCATTATTCAGGTTCCAGGTTAAGCCAAAGTAATTTTCAGAATACCGAGGAATACCAATGGCTGCTTGAGCATGCTTATAAGTATGGATTCATATTGCGTTATCCGGAAGGCTATGAGGACATAACCGGATATATGTATGAACCATGGCATTGGCGTTATGTTGGTCTGGAGACCGCTGCTCAAATGCATAACGAGGGAATAACCACCCTGGAGGAATACTGCGGTAAATATTTGTTTTGATCTGGTTACCCTGTACCCCAAGAACCTTCCCCTTAGTTGCGAGCCGTAACACTAACCCAAAATTTTCATGTAAGAATAAGGACACATTAAGCCGGGCCTCTGCATATAGTGTAAAGCGCTCTCTTTTTTGGGCCGCTAATTACAGGAGGTGGTTTGGTGTCCTTCCTGGGGTGTTTCTTAGCTGTTGCTGCGGTAGTCAAGGGCAGCCTGTTCCTATTTGCCTATCTTAACAATCAGGTTTTCCCGCAGCCTTTAAGTGAAGAGGAGGAAAAGCATTATCTGCAGGAATTGAGGAAAGGCAGTGAAGAGGCCCGTAACGTACTGGTGGAACGCAACCTGCGTTTGGTTGCACATGTGGTGAGAAAATACGAGAACACCGGCGAGGATATGGAGGATTTAATATCCATTGGCACCATAGGCCTGATAAAAGGAATCAAAACTTTTGATGATGGAAAAGGAGTTAAACTAGCCACTTATGTATCGCGTTGCATAGATAACGAAGTTCTGATGCATTTGCGCAACTTAAAAAAGAAGAGGAATGAGGTTTCCATATACGATCCCATTGGCTACGATAAGGAAGGAAATGAAATTTCCTTGATAGATATTCTGGCCGAGGACAATGAAATTGTAGATATGGTAGATATGAAAATGCAGGGAGAGAAGATCCTATCTCACATAGATGTGCTTAGTACAAGAGAACGGCAGATCATAGAGATGCGCTATGGTATTTTTAATGGGATGAAGGAACCTCAAAGAGAAATAGCTAAAAAATTGGGAATATCCAGGTCGTATGTTTCAAGAATAGAGAAAAGAGCCCTGAAAAAGCTGATTAGAGAACTGAGCACTGAGTCATAAAAAGTATTAAATGTAAACAATGAGTTGTAATAAAGGCCGGGAAAGGCCCTTCTGTTTTTCTGAAAAATATCATCCATGTATTATAATATATAATAATAGCCTCTGGTTTGTGTACCAGCATAAGGATATCTTTATTGCTTGAGGGAGGATGACTGGACATGTTTTTAAATCAATTTGAATTAATTCCGGTAATTGCTGAGACAAAAAGTTTCTCTAAAGCAGCCAAGTTGCTTCATCTATCTCAGCCAGCTATTAGCAGCAAAATCCGATCTATGGAGGATTATTATAAGATAAAGATCTTTAACCGTACCCCTCAAGGAGTATATCTTACCGAAGCTGGCAAAATAGTGTGCGCTTATGCAGTTAGGTTTTTGAACATGTACAACTCTATGGAACAAGACTTGGATATGTTATTAAATGGCAATCCATTTCTGACCATTGGCGCAAGTTGTACTGCCGGTAATTATGCTATGCCTTGCAGCATTTGTGCTTTTAAGGCAAAATATCCAGAAGTCAATGTGAGATTGGATATTGGAAATACCGATACAACTCTCGAAAAATTAAAGAACCATGATATTGATATCGCAGTAGTGGAAGGTACTGTAGAAAATCCGGATTTCGTTGCACATTATATTAATTCCAGTAATTTGGTTTTCATTGCTCCCAATGATATTAAAAAAAGCAGCTTTTCTTTAAAGGAAATTAAGCAAAAACCTTTTATTTTACGCGAAAAAGGTGCTGCAATAAGAACGGCCTTTGAACAGGGCCTACTAAAAAATGGGTATGGTATAGAAGATTTAAATGTTATTTTAGAAATGACCAGTATATATTCGGTCAAATCGGCAGTTATGGAGGGAATCGGAGTTTCTATTTTACCGGCAATTACAGTTGAAAAAGAAGTTAACAACGGAGCTCTAAAAATAATAAAAATCAAGGAATTTGAACCAGAACTGGAAACAGATATTATTTTGGTTCATTTAAAAAATGAGCAGCCTTCAACAGTTGCTCAACAGTTTATTAAATCTGTCTCCGAGCAAGTTAAGAACGAAGGGTGTTGGAATCTAAGACGAATGTACAGCTAACTTGTGAAAGCAATTTGCAGTTGACTTGTCTTGGTATCACGATTAAAGGCCAGTGGACAAGAAAACTTCTCTTATCCACTGACTGTATGGAAAAAAATATTTTACTGGAGAAATAGGAGGGTCTATTTGTTAGCAATTGCGTTTTCTGCCGCCCACATTACCTGATAAACCAGAGGTGAACCGGTCAGCAACGGATGAGTGGCATATTGCATCACTGCCAAGTCTGATGACGATACTTGATTCTGAATAGCCAGGGCAAGTATATTGACCATGTCGGCAGCTTGTAGACCACCAATAATATGTCCGCCAATAATACAGTCATTTTCCCGATTAAATATCAATTTCATTTCAGTTTGCATGGTACAACCCGGTAACGAGGCCGGATGGCGATCGGGAGAATTCATTTTGCCAAGATAATAACTAATATTGGATTCTTTGCACATGCGTTCGGTAAATCCGGCCGCAGCAACTGATACATTGCCTACTCTGGTAGCAAAAGCACCAAGTGCTCCAGGGGTTTTTCGGTTTAATTGATATAAATTGCTACCCGCAATCATGGCTTCGGAAGCTGCTACTGAAGCTAAGCGAATCCCTATCTCCTGGCCATTTATCACCGAAAACTTGCTGGCGCAGTCACCACAGGCAAAAATATCCGGGTCATTCGTTCTTAGATATGCATCTACAATAATACCGTTTCGCGGATCAATCTGCAAACCTGCTTTTTCTGCTAGCTCTATGTTAGGAACGCTTCCTATTCCTAGAATAACCATATCTGCTTTTAGATTAGTGCCATCCGCCAGGGTAACACCGCAAACTTTTGTGTCGCCTTCAAATGAGATTGCCCGAGTGCTGGTCATGACCTTTACGCCTAATCTGGCCAATTCCAGTTCCACCTGATAACCATATTCCTCTTCACAGGCTAGGGCTAAGCAACGCGGCAAAGCTTCAATTAAGGTAACATTGTAATCGCCTTTGAGCCTGATTTGTTCAGCCATTTCAACTCCGATGAAACCTCCTCCGATAACTACGATATCCTTGCTTTGTTGCAACACATCATCTATCTCTTGTAGAAAAGCTGGATCCTTATATATGGGGAAAATATGTGCTAAATCTATGCCAGGAATGGGTGGAACGGTGGGCTTGGCCCCAACTGCCAAAATAAGCTTGTCATAATGAATAGTTTCCCCATTTTTTAAGTTGACAATATGTTCCTCTGGATTAATTTCCTCAACCCTGGCCACTAAGAATTCAATTCCTTTTTTGATAAAGCCTTCATCAGGAATCTTATCTTTTTCTACAGCGTTTAACATTCCATAAATATAAGGAATTCCACAGGGAACAACAGTATATGATGTGTCACGCACTATAACAATTTTTTTGTCTGGGTACCAGGTCTTAATCGTATTGGCAGCACTTAAACCTGCTGCGGAGCCACCAATAATCAGAACATCGGTTGAACATATCATTAGAATTCTCCCTTCTCTTTTAGAAATATATTACCATCTGTCATGTGCGCTTGTTTATAAAACATATAAAAGCAGGTGATAACACCGCATATTGATATTACTACAGAATCTATTTCCTCCCTTAAAAAAAGCGGATCTAGGGAGGGGAATTGCCATAAATAACCATTAAATGCCAATTGCTCAGGAAAATAATAGCATTATTTCAGAAACGCACCTTTTTCCCTCATACAACTTAAATGAAACGCCCTTGACCTTTTCACCTCCCAAACTACCTATTTCTTAATAAAATTATAAAGTATACTTTATAGGAAGATTATTTGAAATTCTTATACCCCTATAAGCACTTCATGTTACAAGGAGCATTCCTGTAATGCTAACGGAGGAATTTGAAGAAAGAGACGCCGTTCAATACTAATCGTCCAAGAAAAGCCCGGGCCGGAAAAAAGATATTAACATGGAGAAACAGACAACGATATAGCAAGGATGATTACCATGAGCTGGAAACGAAAATGGATGTATACCGGGATTTTAGGTGTGATCGCTACCACGCTGCTTCTCCTATGCATTGCAACTGCCCATAAGCCGGACAGTTCTGTTAGCTTTCACAATAAAATTCCAGCCGATGAAGGTATTCTTGCCTCATCCCATACTGTTGCTTATGAAAACCAGGCGGTTCCGCTAATGCAAGCCGGTATTGTAAAAGAATACCGCACGGATTATATTAGTACCGTGATCATTGCGGTAGACAGGGACCGGGTGGAAGATCAAATAACAGGCTGGAGTTCCTTGCGAGACGGCGATTACCCGGTCTACTTGAATTATAAAGGAAAGCTCAGCCATATAGGCTTTTGTTATACCTTTTTAGCCATGGCGGCCGGGCTGGATTCTGACCAGAGTGGTTACAAGAACACCCTCCAATTGCTCAGACATCTGCACCGTAATGGCCGTCTTATACCGGAGGATCCATCCCATGCCCCGGTGGCTATCATGTTTGATTACCAGGCGGCACAGCGAATTAGGGATGGGCAGAATATTGAAATTATCGTACCTGACGAAGGTACCCTGTCCTTTCCTGGGGGCATTATAAGCACCAATGCGGAACAGCTGCCGGACGCAAACCAGGCCGACTTGCTGGCCGCCGGGTTTCGCCTTTCCGACGGAGAAGGTGATCCTTTGATCTATCCCGATCCGCACCAATATTCTTCTGCCCAAAACGCCGTGCTGAACCATAAATCCGCTATTCAGATCATGAACGTCGTTCCTAAGTTTCGCCGGATGGTTTTGGGAGAACGTCAATTCGCTACTGCCAATGGTATAGAGAATATGATTTGTTACCTGGCCTTTATCATCATTCTGGTCCTGTGGAGCGGGACCTTATATATGCGGATCTCTGACAAATCCCTGCAAAAGAAACTATTTGCCATTAGCTTGCTGCTCTTATTCTGGATGCTGGTCAGGATCATAAAGCTGCTGGTTCCGGACGGGACAGTGTTCCGCATCTGCTGGTACTTATATTATATTCCCTTAATTTTTCTCCCCACTATTTTGTTTTGGATTGGTTTAATTTTGGATGAAAGCGATAAGAACCCATTGGCCGGGCGGATAAAAAAAACCGGATTCATTATTTCCGCATTATTGGCTTTGTTGGTATTAAGCAATGACTACCATCAGATGGTATTTAGATTTTACCAGGGGACGGGAGGGAATATCTATGATCAATACTATTCTTACGGCTGGGTGTATTACTTAATCTTTGCCCGGTCTCTCTATCTGATCCTGGCCTTTGTGTATATAGCCGCCCGCAGGAAACCAGGTTCGGCAGCCCAGGGGGTTGCCCCCTTACTCCTGCTCCTTGGCCTCTCGCTTATATACTTTGTTGGATACGCATGGGGGCTTCCCATTTTCAGAGAATCGGATTTCAGCATTGTTTACGGGATCATGACATTGCTGTTTCTTGAAGTATGTCTTCGCAGCCGGCTGATACCCAACAATATTCGTTTAGGAGAATTGCTGTGTTTCGCGCCCATTGATATGCATATTCTTTCGGATGCCATGCACATTGAATACCGGACGGATCACTCGGCGGAGCTGTCCTCTGAGATTATTGAACAGGTACGGCACTTGCGACCGGAAGCAGACACTCCCGTCGGGCTGAGCCTGCCGTATAATGTCAGCACCCTCTATGGGGTGTACAGAATCAATGGTGGATATTCCATTATTGCCCAGCATCTTGACTCGGTAATCCGCTTGCAAACAGCCTTGGCTGAACAGAACAGAAAGATCAAAATCCAAAATAGTATTCTGGCCCGCACCCATAGAGTAAAAAGCGAAATAGCCAGGCTGAAAGCGCAACAGGAATTGTATACCAGGATAGACCAGGTATTAAAAGACCGGGTCAGCATAATCAACGCAATTATGGCGGTCATATCCACAAAATATATGGACCAGGGCTGGGATACAATGCAAAAGCAATTAGCAAAAATCAAGATACTGGTAAACTACTGCAAGCGCCGGGGCAATCTGGTCTTAATGGAAGTGAGTGATGAGTATACTGATACTGCTTCCCTTGCCTTGTGGCTGCGAGAATCTCTTTGGGAAGCTGACGCAGCGGGAATAGAGGGGATGGTGACCGAAACCGGTAACGTCCAGATCCACAGTACTCAGGCTTCCTTGCTATACGATTGTTTTGAACATATTCTGGAAAAGGCCTTGAAATACGAAGATGCCGTATTGTTGGTTAATCTATCGTCCAGTGGGGAAGCAGTGGCGTTGCGCATCGCGGTTGAGACAACACCTTGCGCCGATTCTGCTGATTTCCGCTCTGTACATATAATGCAGGATGCTATGGATTCCATGGGAGCCTCCTGCGAAACCTACGAAGATGAAGACGGGTTGATGATTCAAATCCTTGTTCGGAAAGGAGGCCGGGAGAATGATTGAACTATACAGCCTTGCGCCAGCCATCCGGGTATTCTTTTCCGGCTTGCTGCTTATTTCCATCGCCTTGCAGACTGTGCGGCTGCTCCTGCTGGTTTCCCACCGGGAACATAAAATACCCTGGTCGGTTTTATTCCATGAACTATCCATGCTGGTCCATTTGATACTGGCAACCATGCTGCTGACCATCCCATTAATACAGCGTAATATCGTGGCGGGATATTTTTATGAGTTTCGATTTATCGATGTGGTCCCGGTTATCCTGGGCGTTTGGGTCATGCTGAGGCATAAGAAGAAAGAACCCCTGTTTTGCTCGGTTCTTTTGCTTACCACCTTGCCCTTTTATACCTTTGCTTATTCCCAATACTTCTTTCTGTTCAGCAATCTCTATTTTATCTTCCGCAGCGTGGTGATGCTTGACCTGGAATGGAGCCGGATAAAGGGCAGCATTACCCGATTATCGGTGAAAGAAGCGATAGACCTGTTCCCGGGCGGCATCCTTTATGCCGATGGAAAAGGCCGAACCTTGATCGTAAATCCAGCCATGGAACGGCTCTTGTCCGCTTTGGATATCCAGTCGGTGACAGACGCTATGCTTATGTGGGAAAGACTCATGAAAATACAGGACAGTTATAATATCAGTGTGCGAGCCCTGGACGACAAGCTGTTGATTCGGATCAGGAACGCCGGTACATGGCTTTTCTCCAAGCAAACTATTATAATTAAAAACAAAAGTTACCTGCAGCTTCTTGCTATCGACATCACCGATGAGGATGTCCTGACCAGAGAGATGGAGAAAAGTAATAAAACATTGGAAGAATTAGGGCATGAGCTTTCCTCGGCAATCAAGAACATTGAGCAGTTGGAACAGGAAAGAGAAATCCTGCGGATGAAAACCAGGGTTCATGATATTCTTGGGCAGCGCCTTTCAATATTGAGCCGTTTATTGGAAAGCGATATGAAGGCAGAGGATATTATAAATAAGTTCAAGCCTTTGCTGACGGATCTTACCCAAGCCATAACAGAGACGGCTGATACCTCACCCCAGTATCTCTTGTCCTCCTTGACCCATTCTTTCTCCCTGATAGGAACGGTCATCCACATAAAGGGCAGATTGCCGAAAGCTCAAAAGGTATCCCAGGTATTCGCGGAAGTGATCCGCGAATGCACTACCAATGCCGTTCGTCATGCCGACGCGGGGAATGTATACGTGGAATTTCATGAGGCTGATGAAGAATACCGCCTAACGGTACAGAATGACGGAAACCCGCCATTCCAGCCTATCGTTGAAGGAGGGGGCATCTCAGGAATGCGCAGGCAGGTTTATGAACTAGGGGGAGAACTTGAAATAGGGATTCTGCCGCAGGTTTATATCAGTATTCGGGTTCCGAAGAAGGGAAAGGAGGAGTAGCCATGATTAGAATTCTCATCGTAGAAGATCAGGTCATAATGCGGGATTCCCTGGCCAATTTAATCAACGGGCAAGAAGATATGCAGGTAGTTGGAAGCATCGGCAACGCGGCGGCTGCTATGGACATCTGCCGGAGCAAGACCCCTGATTTGGTACTGATGGATGTACGCACTGAAAACAATGAAAACGGCATTGCGGCAGCGGCCGAGATCCACGCCCTATACCCGGCCATAAAAATCATCATCATGACCGGCATGCCGGAAATCACCTATATGGAAAGCGCTAGAAGAGCAGGGGTAGAAAGCTTTTTGTATAAAAATATCACCAGCGAAACTATGCTGGCAACCATTCGCAGCACTATGGACGGCTACGGCACATATCCCCGGGAGGCCCCCTCGGTGCTTCCGGGCCATCTTTCCTTTACCGATACGGAAATTGCTATTCTCCGGCTGGTGTGCGAAGCAAAAAGCCGCAAAGAGATTGCCAGAGAGCTTGCCATGTCTGAGGGCTCGGTAAAAGCAGTCATTACTGATATACTGAACAAGACGGGATACGACAGTATTATTAAATTCGCGGTATTTGCCATGTCAAAAGGATTCATCATGCCAGACGCCTAGTGTTTCCCTTTATTTAGGATATAATTATTAAATTTTCTAAAAATATGGGCTATCTGTTCCCATATTTTTTTACGTCTATGCCTTTATTTAGACATGAGGTTTTTAATGGGAATCTTTTTATGGACATAAGGTATATAAACCAAGTTCCACAAAGTGGTAGTTTTTATACGGGAAAGGATTTGCCGAGAGATGAAAGGAGGTTAGCTATGCAGGTGGTATTCCAAACGCTTCCCAAAACAGCAGAAGAATTTATATCCATGCCGGAATTTGATCTGACATCACCCTTTCATGTAGCTGCTTTATTCATTACAGCGATTTGCGCTTATCACGAGAACCGGGATGAATGTTATAACATGATCGACGAGTTGAAGGGGCCGCAGAAATTAGGCTTCATGGAAAAACAATTTATCCGTCAACGCATGATGGGAAAGTCGGAGTATATCGGCAAAGCTTATTTAGCGGGTGCTGCACCCCAGAACGATTATACCCCCGAGCTTCCCTATACTGTCATTATGGAAGAAACCCCGGATACCTTTGCAGAAGTCGGATACGCAACCGTGTATGTTCACACCGACGGAGCGGACAGCCCGCGCCCAGTGAAACTACGGAAAAAGGGAAAAGATTGGTTTTTGTGGGAACATACGGGGCTGTTTATCGATATCTATAAGCCGTTTTCTTCTGACCCCTGGCGTTAGACAGATATTGGAAGCGTTTGTAAAGCTGGAAAGGATGTTGGAAACACAGTTGATAACCCAAAAAACCTATTCAAGGAGGGATTCATAATTGCTTGCTAAAAAAATATTCAATCATCAACTCATTGCGTTGGCATTGTGCTTTTGCATGATTACCGCATTATCGGCAGGCTTTCCGCCTGGTGCTTTGGCTTCCGATGTAAAAACCGGGAATACGGGAATACCAATGTCTGATATTTCCGGGCATTGGGCCCAGGATAGCATACAGAATATGGCTGAAAAAGGGATAATTAAGGGCTATCCTGACGGAACCTTTCGCCCCGGAGGCGTAATTACTCGGGCTGAATTTGTCCATCTGACCGTTGTTGCTTTAGGTTTGTCTGGGAGTAACGGAAAAGGGTTTGCTGATACGGTGGGGCACTGGGCGGAACAATCAATTAAGGCCGCCGTTGAGCATGAAATTATTGCCGGCTACAGTGAAGTTAGATTCGGCCCCAACGATTCTATCACCCGGGAGCAGGCAGCAATCATACTTGTAAAAGCTCTGGGTATAACTTCCGGTACCGGTAAGGATTTTGTTGACAGAGAAGCTATTTCGTCTTGGGCCATTGATGCAGTTGCGTGTGCTTCAGCTCAGGGAATTGTAAGCGGCTATCCAGATGGCAGCTTCAAGCCCCAGGCTAATGTTACCCGGGCTCAGGCCGCTGTCATTCTGCAGCGCAGTCTGCAGATAAAGGGCGATCTAGCCTCACTTGAACCAGAAGAAGAGGAAGTATATGCAGCACCGGCTAGCTCTGGCAGCAGTGGCGGCAGCAGTGGCGGCGGCGGAGGAGGATCTAGTTCAAGCAGGATAAATATCTCTGCCATTCCCGGCCTAACTGTTCCGGTTACGGGGCAGACACCGGTGAGTACAGTAACCGAGACCGCTCAGTACACCGGTACTGTCGCCTGGTCTCCCAATCACAGCACTTTTGAAGCTGCTACCGTCTATACAGCTACTATTACCTTGACAGCAAAATCCGGTTATACCCTGAACGGGGTGACGGAGAACTTTTTCACTGTGACGGCAGCAACTTCCGTATACAACACCGCAAATTCCGGTGAGGTAACGGCTGTGTTCCCAGCCACCGCAGGACAAATAACAGAAAAATCCGTTTATGACATTATCTTCGATCCAACCGGTATAGTTGCAGCCCAAGCGAAAGAGGTTGATATTACCTTGAAGGCTGTAGAAGTGAAGGATGAAGGCTATAACAGCGTTAGAGTCAATGTGTCGGTCACGGCGAAGCCAGAAAATTCCACAGTTTCTCTGGTGGGGAACTACGGAGCAGGTCCGGTAGATGCCATTGCATTAGGATACTGGGGACCGGAAACTGGATTTGAGCTTTCAGCAGACTATGATCATACTGACGCTTTGACAGCTAACTTCAGCAAAGCCGGGAACTATACCTTGCTGGTCAGCCTTTACAATGTGGCAGAAAGCGCCAATATCATGAGTAAAACGGTGAACATTACTATATTGGAGGTTGCTCCGACCAGCTACACCCTGACCCTGACCGGGGACAATATATCATCTGATCCGGTTGCCGGAGCGATTGAAGAAAACACGGCTGTAACCATCACCGTAAGCCCGGCGTCGGGCAAGCAGGTGGCCAGCTTTACCGTTGGCGGAGTAGACAAGAAAGCTGAACTGAACGCAGTACCAACAAACCAGTATACCTTCAGTATCACAGCAGACACCATCGTTGTGGTAAGTTACGAGGATATACCGGCCGGCAGCTACAGCCTTAATCTATTAGTGAGCCCCATCGGTGCAGGCATGGTCAGTATTGATGGAACCCCGTCAACTTCAGGGACATTTCCAGCTGGAGCACAGGTCCAAGTAGGGTGTATGCCTTTAGCAGGCTATGAATTTGTCAACTGGACTGTTGAAAGTGTGGAAGTCAGCAATCAGGCGAATTTTGACTACCTCATGCCTTCCAATTACACCAACCTGGTGGCGAATTTCATCTCCACGGCAACAGCCCCACCGCCAACACTAAATGCCGACAGCACAGGGAATTATGCGGGTCAAACCCTTATGATCACTTTCAGCAACGGGCAGGCATGGGCCAATGCCATTACCGAGATTTCAGTAGACGGAGAGATTCTTTCCGGACAAATTGGCATTGAGCAGTATTTTCTCAATACTGGAGATGATGTGGTGGATGGGCAGATATCACTATATGGAAGCAAAATAAATGCCCTACAAAGCCCTGGCACTAAAGAAATAAGGGTGAAAAGCACCGGCTATGCCGATGCGGTGGTAATGCAGGAAATCACCGCCACCTACTTTGACCGCGCGGAATTTTCCACTCAGCCCGTGGGCCCGGCGGAAAATGGCGGATTGCTGGCTACCCAGCCAATTGTCAAGCTCTATGACCAGTATGACAACCCCTGCATTGACGGCCCGTCCAGCACCAGGGAAATCACCCTGCAAAAGGCAAGCGGGGACACATGGATTCTGGGAGGCACGACGACGGTAAACGCGGTTGCAGGAGTTGCCACATTTACCGGCCTCACCGCCACCAATCCTTCCGGCCTGGCCATCACCGATGCGCGCCTCATGTACGAAGTGGTGGGCAGTCCCAACCAGTATTTCTATAGTGAAAGCTTCACCATCCCTGGCGCAACAGGTCTGGTGGCACCAATCCTGACAGCAGATGCCACCGACAACTACGCAGGAAATACTATTACCATCACCCTGCCAGCAGGCGATTGGGCAGATTGGCTCAGTGCCATTACAGCGGTGAAGGTTGGGAATGACACCTTAACCACCCCAGAACATTACAATATCGGAATAGATAATCTGATACTCTTAAGCGCAAACATTACCCAACTGCAAGCCTCGGGTACCTACACTATAACTGTAGAGGCTGCAGGCTATAACAACACGATGGTTAGTCAAGAGATTACAGCCGGACCACAGGCTAGCGCTCAGTTTACCACACAACCACTTGGGCCTGCGGTAAGCGGAGGGCTGCTGGAACGGCAGCCTGTATTAACACTCTACGACACATATGGAAGTAAATGCGCCGATGGCCCTTCCAGCAATGCCTCCATCACTTTGCAGAGAGCTGCGGGAGATTCCTGGAGCCTGGGAGGCACTACATCCGTTAATGCGGTAAATGGAGTCGCCGCCTTTACGGATTTAACCGCCTCAAATCCTTCCGTGGCAGAGATAAGCGATGCTCGAATGGGCTATACCTTTAGCGGGGTTACCACCTACAGTGAATATTTCACTGTTCCAGGGTTGGGCAGCCAGCCGGCACCAGCCCTTACAGCGGACACTACCGACAACTATGCCGGAAATATCATTGAAATAACTTTTACCGATAACCCGACCTGGCGGGCGGCTGTAAACAGTATCATCTTAGGCGTCGAAGGAGGAACAAACATCCAGTTGTTTGGAGCGGAGGGCGTCGCTTGGGAACCAGGCAGGCTGATCCTTGATACATCAAAGATACCTGGACTTCAGAAAAGGCATTATGGTCATCTAATAAGCATAGCAGCGCCAAACTATGAAGCCACAATAACGTACCAAGGGATTACTTCTGGGATAGCAGCTTCCATAAGCATCGATACTCAGCCCCAAGGACCTGCGGCCAACGGAGGCGTCTTCCAATCAGCTGCTGGGTTATCCCTATTTGATGCCTATAACAACCAATGTTTGGATGGACCATCATCGAGTGTGGCTGTGATCGTTGAGAAAGCAGATAATAGCGATTGGGTGTTGGGAGGTGTTGTCAGTAGAAATGCCTATCAAGGGTCAGTTACGTTTGGGGGCTTATCTGCTTACAACCTGACGGGTAATGAAATTACAGATGCCAAGTTTAAGTTTACAGTAGATGGTACAGCTGTAACAGTTGACAGCAACACCTTCACCATACCTCCTGGTTCAGCTGGAGGAGCAGCGCCGGTATTTACGCCAGAAACGGAGAATAATTATATCGGATACAGTGCCGGAGATCTAACCATAACATATCCGCAGAATGAAGATTGGACTAACCAGGTTATCAATGTCGGCAAGCTTTACCTGGATGGAACAGAGCTTATCCAAAACGATGATTATTACCTGTCAAACACCGGTGGAGTGTATTACCTGGCATTTTATAACCCGCAGGATTTCTTCACTGAAGTCAGGGACTACATTATCCGGATAGAAGCACCCGGTTATACTGATGCAGTAATCGTTCAGCCTATTACCAACGGCGCTCCCAGCTATCTGGTGATCGATATTCAGCCCGGCTCTCCCAGTGCAAGCGGTGAACTGCTGGATCCGCAGCCGGTGGTGAAGCTCTACGATAAAGATGATAACCTGTGCACAGTCATGCGTGGTGTGTTCCCCGGCGGAGCTTCTCCTCAGATCGTGGCTGATAAGCATGAAAATGACGCTTCTAGCTTGTGGTATTTGGCAGGAACAAAGACGGTTGATATGGTGGATGGAATTGCCACCTTTACTGGCCTTAGCGCTGTAAGTCATAACCCGGATGTGTCCACAGAAGGGCTGCAGGTGCGATTCCTGCTTCAGTTAAGCACCATTACCGCCGTCAGTGAAGCCTTTACCATCCCGCCCCAGAGCTACTCCTTAAGCCTGGAAGCCAACCCGGCAGCAGGGGGGACCGCAACGATTGACGGCGGCGGCAGCAGCGGAAACTATACAGCAGGGTCACCAATAGCAGTAACAGCTGCAGCCAATGCTGACTATGCATTTGTCAACTGGACGGTGGGCGGTACAGAGGTAAGCGCTCAAACATCCTTTACCTACACCATGCCGGCGTCTGACACAATCTTGACGGCCAACTTCCAGTCCACTCTGCCCCAGGCAGCGCCTTCACTGACCCCGGATACGGAATTAAATGCGGCTGGATTTTGGATTGAGATTGTGTTCTCTTATAACGACGGATCTTATGGAGACGCAATTACTGCCATTGAAGTTGATGGGGTGGAATATACGAATACGGAGGGGCAGAACGATATATTCGTGGCTCACGCTTATGCAATAGAGCTGCACACCTACAATATCCTTACCCTTCAGAGTCGAGGCACCCATACCATAACCGTCAAGGCCGATGGTTACCAGGACGCTGTGGTAACCCAGTTTATCACGGCCGGCAGTATCAATGGAGAAAAATGCTCAACCCTCACCGGACCGGAAAGCGGTCAAACTTATAGCAGCGGCCAGTCTTTGCCGCCAATCAAGATTCAGCTAAAGGATAGGTATGGTAATGACTTGACTGACGGGCCCGACTTTGGGATACAATTAACCGCAGAAATTCCCATGGGTTACGGCTCTAGCTCTACCTTGTCCGGCATCTTGACCGCTGTGGCAGATGTCAACGGGCAGGTTACCTTCAACAATATAGTGGTAAATCTGCCTGATGGGGTGGATCAAGCCAATATTGCACTCAAGTTTACAGGAACTGACGGTCTCGGGTACGACGTTACCCTATATTTACAAAACCCCGGAACAGAAGACTGGACAGTTTTCACTATTGGAAGTTGATTTCGGCCGAGCCGGTTTGGGCAGAGTAAGCACTAAAGGACAGCCGGGGCGGGGATAACCCGGCCCGGCTTTTCCAAGGCAATCGTTAATAATTCTAGGGGACTGCTGAGAGAATAAAATACAAAACAGGGTTTTTTCTTTAAGGGGAGACGTGTTATTCTATATAGGGGAATCATAGAGATGGGACCTAGGGATGAATGAAAATGGGACTAAGCTCCGGGCAACATCCCGATTTATCTTTCATATTTTGTAAATAGGGTTTATAATGATATGAAGGTCCTTTAATTTTGCTGAATTATGACAACGGCAATTGAGGTGTAAGTATGGGCAGCAGGAACCAGTTAAAAGAAGAATTAAAAACAGGTATTTTAGAGATGCGGCAACAGGTGAGTGAGCTTAAACTGGCCCATGAAGACCGGCAGAGCCTGATGGATTCACTGCAGCAGATAGAAAGAAAGTACCGATTGCTGGCGGATCATGCCTGTGACATAATTTCTCTCCACAGTGCGGATGGCAGCGAATGCCTCTACGTAAATCCGGCTATATCCAATATTCTGAACTATCGAGAAGAAGATCTGATAGGCAGCAATCGATTGAGAATCACTGACCTGGTCTATTCAGAGGACAAGAATGAGCTTTTACAAGTATTTAATCGAACTCTGGAAACTGGTGAGGCCTCCGGTGAATTGCGATATCGCAAGCGGGATGGGGGGCTGCTATGGTTTGAGGTTGTGGGCCGCTTGATTTATGATGTGGATGAAATACCGGTAGTACTGTTAAGGGCCAGGAATATAAACAGTCAGAAGCTGATTGAGATACAGATGGAACAGCAGTACGAAGAGTTGCATAGAGGTTATGAGAAAATAGAAGAATTAAATAATCAACTTAGTGAATACCAGGATAATCTTCTGGAAACCAATGCCCGTCTGAAGAATAGCGAAGAACAATTGCAGCTGGCCTTGTGGGGGGCTAACAAGTGCATGTGGGAATGGAATATGATTACCGGTCGGTTCTTCGTGTATGATAAGTGGGCGGATGTACTGGGATATAACTGGCAGGAACAAGAACTGCCGATAACTGATGGGGATAAATATTTCCATCCGGATGATTTGCCAGTCCTGAGCGAAGCTCTGCAGAAGTATTTAGAAGGAAAATCACCCCATTTTTCTGTAGAAGCTCGAGTAAAGAACGGACAGGGAGAATATATTTGGGTTTTTATCACCGGCAAGCTGGTTTTCCAGGACAATCAAGGCCGAACTTTAAGAATGATAGGCCTGGGGCAGGATATCAGCCATCAGAAAAGTGCCCGCCAAAAACTGGAAGACAGCGAGGTCAAGTATAGAGATTTATTTGAGCGAAATCCTATTGGTTTGTGCAAATTTGATCGGGAAGGCCGGATAACTCATGTGAATTCGGCCCTGGCAGATATACTCGGCGCAGGTTCCAAGGAAGAGCTCCAGTCCTTCAGCATGTTCGGGCAGGATAATATGGAAATCCTGCCGGTACTGGACGGTTTACTGGATATGTGCTGTCTGGGAGAAAGTGCCAGCGGTGAATTAAAGATAACTACCAGATGGGGTAAGGAGGTCTGGATATATTACCGGATTGATCCGATGCTGGATGAGGAGGGGCAATTTCTGGAGGCTATGCTGGTTTGTGAAGAGATAACCGAGCGTAAGAGAGCCGAGGACCAGATAAGGTACCTTAGTTTTAATGACAGTCTGACCGGATTGTACAACCGGGCCTTCTATGAGGAAGAGTTGAGAAGACTGGATACCCAGAGGCAGTTGCCTCTTACTATAGTAATGGTTGACCTGAATGGGTTGAAATTAATAAATGATGCATTTGGCCACAAACAGGGGGATCTGGCCCTGCAAAGGGTCGCGGAAGTGCTCCGGGTTTCCTGCCGGCAGGAGGATATTATCGCCCGGGTAGGAGGGGATGAGTTCATTGCTCTGCTGCCCAAGACCAGCTATCAGGTAGCGCGCAATATATGCCGGCGAATCAAAGAAAACTGCCAGCGGGTGGAAACCGCCAATATGACCCTGAGCATTGCCCTGGGTATGGCTACCAAAGAAAGTTATGAACAGGATATCCATGAGATAGAAAAAGAAGCGGAAGAACGGATGTACAGGAACAAGCTGCTGGAAAATCGCAACACCAGGAATTCGTTCATCAATTCACTGGAAGAGACTCTGTGGAGCAGGGGACATGAAACCAGAGAGCATACCGCTCGCATGCACCAGATACTGGAGGCGGTTAGCCGCAAGGTAGGTCTGAACGAAAGTGAGATAGGCAATCTGAAGTTGCTGGCTTCTCTGCATGACATAGGTAAGATTGCTATCCCTCCCAGTATACTGGAAAAAGAAGGGCAACTGTCGGAAGAGGAGTGGGAAACAGTAAGAAAACATCCGGAAATCGGTTATCGGATAGCTCTCTCAGCTCCTGAATTGGCACCAATAGCCGAGGCGATATTGACCCATCATGAAAACTGGGATGGAACCGGGTATCCTTTGCAGATAAAAGGAGAAAACATACCATTACAGGCCAGGATTCTGGCCATAGCTGACGCTTATGATGTAATCCGTAATGGGCGGCCCTATCAGCAGGCCATATCGAAAGAAGGCACCTTGCAGGAAATCAAGAATTGTGCCGGCACTAGATTTGACCCCCGCTTGGCGGAAGTGTTTATTCAGGAGATATCTGCCCGCCGTGATCTATAGAGAGGCTAGGGCAGAAAACAAGGGGAGGGGACGGTTCTTTTGTTTGCTTGTGCACAA
>CAZCTN010000014.1:0-71215 GCA_964501655.1 uncultured Syntrophomonas sp. | reverse complement strand
GACAGGCGGTTTCCAAATCTCCGGAACTGCGGCTTCGCCGCACCAGAATATTCATAATCCTAGAAGTTAACCTTGTCCGGATCGGGGCCCAGGCGTTTGTTTTGATTCATCCCGTCTATTTTTAACATATCTTCCCGGCTTAACTCGAAATCAAATATCTGCGAGTCGGGCACCTGTTTTTCCAGACTTAGATATGACGATAACCGGAGCGTTAGCTCCGGTTATCTGTTTTATTGGTAGTGACATGTTTGCTTGAAGCGGCAGGAAAGCGGGGGAAATGCCTGTTATATTTCTGCACCGCCTATAATCGCGTCGATTTCAATTTCTATCAGTTGGGAAGGGCGATTAAGGGCATTTATTCCCACTAGGGTGCATAAAGGTTTCACATCCTTAAAGTATTCGGAGTAGGCCTGGATATATTCCTTGGAGCGGCTCATATCAGTGGCATACATTTTAACCCGTATTACTTCTTCGCGTTTTCCTCCTGCTTCGGCCAGGTGTTTGAGCATTTTCCCCAAAACAAACCTGGTTTGAGCATAACCGTCATTTTCTCCGTATACACTGCCATCCGGCTGTACCGAGGTAGTGCCCCCCACATATATGAAAGGTCCGACTTTAACTACCCGGCTGTAGCCGGCTGTTTCTTCCAGGGGCGCTCCGGAAGAATAATTACTTCTCGTTAACTTCATATCAATATTCTCCTTTCAAGGTTATGATTTTGGTTTGAAACGATCATAGCAAAAGGCATCCAGGGACAGGGACGGGCTTCCATTGACAACCAGTTCTGCCATCAACTGTCCGACTGCGGGTGCAATGCCATATCCGTGGCCGCTGAAGGCGCAGGCCAAAGTTAGTCCGGGCACTTCATCCACTATGCTTAATATCGGTACATGATCAGCACATACATCCAGCCATCCGGACCAGGTTCTGACTATGTTGGTCTTCCCGATGGCGGGGAAATAACCCAGTATGGCCCGGCAAATGGAAGGGGCAGTAATACTTCTGGTAACGGGTCTTTCCACTTCAGAAGCGTAAGGCTCCAACCCGGTCATGCCGCCAAATACGAAAGACCCGTGTTTAGTCTGGTGACCATAAAAATCAGAAGCAGCAGTTCCAATCATCTGCGGGAACATGGAAGGCTGTTGGTCGGTGACCAGAGCCTCTACCAGGACACGCTGCATGGGAATATCAATCCCTACTGTATTCGCAATTGCTCTTGATTCGTACCCGGCTGCTAAAATTACCTGATCTGATTCATAGGTACCCAGCTTGGTTTTTATTCCCGCCACCTTGCCTTTACGTATTGCAATTGACTGAACCATCTCACCGGTAATAAATTCGGCTCCCAGTTCCCGGGCTCTTTTATAATAAGCCAGGGTTGTTACCATGGGGTTGCCGTGCCCGTCAGTAGGGCAATAACTGGCAGCTATGACTTCGTCGGATACATAGGGGCATATTTCCCTCACTTCTTCTTGATCAATAAGCTTAAGTTCGAGTCCCAGGGAAGTGCCCTGAGCAATAACCCTTTCCAGTATTTTTATGTGTTCTTCGGTTTTAGCCAGACGCAAATTACCTTTCTGGCAGTATTCTACATCTACCCCCAGTTCATCAGAGAGATGGGGCCACATATAGCGAATAGCATGCATAGCCAATGGAAGCTCCCGCGGATCACGAGCAGATTGCCGTACCCCGCCGCCGTTGCGGCTGGAACCTCCATGACCAATTTCTTCGCTTTCTATGACTAGAGCTTTTACATTCATCCTGGCCAGGTAATAAGCAATAGCGCAGCCGATTACCCCACCGCCCACTATAATTACTTCTTTATTGTGCATATCCTTTGCCACCTTTTTACTCATTTACCCCGTCCATGGCCATTTCCCTCATCTGAATAGGGCGGGCCGGAGAACGGGAAGTGGATATCCCTACTTCACCTGGAGCAAGCCCCAGTTCCCGGGCAATGATGTTTTGCACCAGACTACTGCAGGTTTGTCCCTGGCAAAGACCCATACCTGCACGCAGGTACCTTTTTACTTCACCCATGGTATACATTCCGTCATAAACTGCTCTTCTAATCTCACCCCGGGTAATTTCTTCACAGCGGCAGACAATCAGCTCGTCATCAGCCCGGGGAATAAAATCGCCCTGGATTAATTTCCTTTCCAGTCTCATTTTCATGGTTAATCTCCTTTTTCAATTTTTTTGTTTTATCTGCTTGACATATCACGTAAAAAAACCAGTAAGCGTGCTGCCATGCTCCCCAATGTCTCCTGAATATTTAGGTTCTTTGCAGTTGAATTAATTAGTTAACTTTAAAAAACCTGGCCTGCATGGACCATTCCACTGGTATCTTCATGGTTAGAACCGCAGTCTCATCCATTGCTTTGGAACTCTGAACTTTTATTACTTCTGCCTCCCCCAGAATTGATCCTGAACGATCCAAAGCCAGTCCTTTGCTGCCTGGTTCCGGCAGGGGGTTAAACTCGTAAGGTATAGCAACTGAAGCATAGCCGGGAGCCAGAGTTTCGTCTACCAAAAAGATGGCCTGACCCGGGCAGGATGCTACACACATCCCACAAGCAGTACATTCAACCGTTGCATCTACACTGGGCAGACTGGTGATTTTACCGCTGACCTTAATACAGCCTCGCTTGCAGGCATCCTGGCAGGGGTTGCAGGGAATGTTCTGGGTGCATTCAATAACCGGGGATACTCCCTTATTCCTGTATTCTGACGGGTATGCACCCGGATAATCCAAAATCTCTTCGGCTTCCATATAGCCTTTGGTCAACAGGCTAAGGGAAAGGGGGTGCCCTTCCTCAGTATGTTCCGGGTCTGGTGCACCTCTATCATGACCAAACATACCCTCCCTCAGATCCATCAGTGAATTATGGTATTCTTCATAGCGAGCAGCGAATACGGCATCACTTATGTAACCCTTGGCAAAAGAAACGGCTGCTCCGGCAATCTTGCCCTGAATCATAGCGGAACTGGCCTCTTCAATGCCGGCTACATCTCCCACTGCATAAACGCCGGGGGTGGTGGTTTCTCCATATTTATTGCATATCGAAACCAACCCGCCTTTGGGTGGGTTATTCTCCATATGGCAGTGAGCTGTTTGAGCTAATTGGGACATAGGTGATAAACCCACCGCTATACAAATGGTATCTACCTCCAGAAATTTATCACTGCCGGGAATGGGCTGCCAACTGCTGTCTACGGCAGATATGACAGCACCCTTGACACAGGTATCACCATGAGCTTCTTTTATGGTATGCGACATATGGAAAGGAACTCCGGTTCGGGCCAGCTTGGCCGCATGTACTCCATATCCGCCTATCCGGGGAGCAGCATCAATGACTCCTTCCAGTTGGCATCCGGCCTGCAGCAGCTGATAACCAACCACCAGGCCCACATTGCCTGATCCTACCATAAGCACCCTGCTTCCAGGTTTTAAACCGTGGAGATTCATCATAGTTTGGGCAGCTCCCGCACCTATTACCCCAGGCAGGGTCCAGCCAGGAAATGGAAGCATCTTTTCCGAAGCCCCGGTGGCGATTATTATGTCATTGGCCCGATAATGCTCAACTCTTCCATCCAGCGTTACCGATATTTCTTTGTCATCAAAAATTCCCATTACCGCAGCCTTTAATTTTACTTCGACTCCCAAATCCCTAGCTTCTTTCAAGAGCTTTTCACCGATTCGGAAGCCCCTCTCTTTGGCCTGGTGTTCCTTGGAGCCAAAAAACTTGTGAATTTGTTTAAACAACTGACCTCCCGGCCTTTCATTTTCATCAAATACCACTGCCTGCATACCGTTGGACGCTGCTTCTATGGCTGCAGACAGCCCAGCCGGCCCAGCTCCTATAATGATTAATTCGCATCTTTTCATATGGCTTCATCCTCTTTACTATTTGTTATTCCAAATTGGGTCTCAACTTTCATGTTCTCCTGCAGCGAAGTTATGCAGGTGCGAACATTGGGCTCACCATCTACGACCATTACACAGTCGGTGCAGCGGCCAATGGCGCAAAACACCCCGCGAGGGTCATTATGTTTGGATGTATAGCGATGAACCATTACTCCATTAGCTCTCAAAGCCACCGCTACAGGTTCTCCTTCATAACCCTCCATAACCTGGCCATCATATAGAAATTTCACCAGCCGGCCTTTTTCAAAGCTCTTCAATATCGGGTGATTTTCTATTCTCATCACTTCACGACCTTTCCTTTAGCACTCAAATCCAAAGCGTTCCCCAAACACAAAATTGCTGCCCACCAGCGGAATACCTGTCATAGCACAGGCCTCCAGAGTCAGCGTTCTAAGATCTTCTCGCTCCAGATTTTTTAATTTGGTTTTACCAGCAGCTTTCGCCAGAAGAACGGCTTCAGCTGTCATAGCCTTTATATAATTAGCTACCCTTTCGGCAGCTTCTTCAATATCTAGTCTTTGTCTTAATTCCGGGTCCTGAGTGCCGATGCCAAAAGCACATTTGCCGCTATGACAGCGCAAACAAACCCGGCACCCCATGGCGACCATGGCACCTGTCCCTATAGCTACTGCATCTGCTCCTATAGCCAGGGCTTTGGCCAGATCTGAACCATCAGTTATACCGCCGGAAACAATAATACTGACTTCATTCTTCATCCCCATTTCTTCCAGGGTTCGCACCGCCTGAACCAGAGCCGGCATAGTGGGAATGCCCAGGTGATTGGTAGCCATTACCGGAGCCGCTCCGGTTCCCCCCTGGGCTCCATCCAGAATAATGCCATCCGCACCTACTTTCACCGCGATTTTCACATCGTCTCTGACCCTGCCGGCAGCAATCTTGGCGAATATAGGTACCTCTCCATGGGTCAGTTCTCTAAGCTGATCCATTTTCACTACCATATCGTCGGCTCCAAATGCATCGCCGTGACGGGGATGACTGTGGAGATCAATGCCTACTGGAAGCTGCCTGACTTCAGCAATCTCTTCGCTGATTTTGCTGCCCATCAAATGTCCGGACAACCCTGGTTTTGCTCCGATACCCACTAAAAATTCCAGCATATCAGCCGCTTCCAGGCTTCGCTTGGAAAAGCCAAATCGACTGGGAAGAATTTGTACCGACTGCCGGTAAGAGTATTGTCTCTCTTCCGGAAGCAAGCCCCCTTCCCCGTTACTGATTACGATTCCAGTGACAGCGGTAGCTTTAGCCAGAGCTATTTTGGCCTCTTTACTCAAAGCACCATAAGACATACCGGCTATCATAATGGGAGTCTCTATTTCCAACGGTTTAGTGGCCGTTCGCCTCCCCAAAATGGTTTTTGTCTCACAGCTTTCACGGTAGGTATCCAAGGACAGGCGGGAAAGCTGGGAAGGCAAAATCATAATGTCGTTAAAAGTAGGCATGTAACGAGTTGCTCCACAGCCTCGAATTCTATGCTGACCATACTGGGCTTTGTAATCTATTTCAGAGATAGTCTCCTTGTTCCATATACCATGCTGTATATCTTTGGGCTCAAAATCTTTTTTCTTTTCATTATCCATAACTTTCTCCCCTTAAGGCTTCATACTGACATTTTACGGGATAACTCAGGCTTTAAATCCGGATTAAATAAGACATAGGTATGTCTGCCAGTTTGCATAGGACGAACAACTTTAAATTCCGCCGGATCAGCTGTTATATCATACCTGGCAAAAAGATCTTTCAGCTCCTGTTCTTCATCTGCTTTAATGATGTCAAGGAACACATTGCTGCCTATTTTTTCTCCAGCTTCAGGATCACGGACAAATATGGCTCCTTTGTACATGGACTCCCCCATCTTGCTGCCTGCTTTTCCAAGAATTATTAGCTTGCCCCCCATGGTCATCTGTCCGGCCCAGGGTCCGGCTGAACCGCAAACAATGATGGTACCGCCTTTCATTCCATATCCCACCCGGCTGCCGGTATTTCCATAAACCACGATATTCCCACCGCAGATATAGGTGCCGGCATTACAGCCCGTGTTTTTGCTGATCAATAGTTCCCCTTCCATCATGTTGTCACCGGCATACCAGCCCGCATTCCCTTCCACCTGCAGAGTAGTCCCTTCCATAAAGCCCCCGGTATAAAAACCAGTACTGCCCTGAATAACAACCTTACCTTGAGTTGGTAATCCCGCGGCAACATTGTGCATGGAATGAGGGTTTTGGACTGTTACTTCACCATATCGCTCAAGTTTGCTGATAATTTCTTTATTAAGTTCAGTGCTTTTCAAATTGGCCGCATCTATATATTCCATACCCTCACCTCCCCGGGTTCTATTTCCTCGGCATATACATCCGGGAAAAGCGCAGTAAATTCTATCTGTTCTGAACCCAGCATAGTTAATCCGTCTTTTTCAAAGAGCAGCAGCGGTTTTATGCCCAGCTTGTCCCTGACAAAACCGATCTGCCTGGAAGTCGCAGCTATAATGCAGAAAACTCCGTCCAATTCCTCACCGGCCATTCCCAGTGCATCCTCCAAGTCTCCACCATTTTCTCTCATCGCATAGGCAATCAGATGGCTGGCAGCTTCAGAATCGTTGAGGGTCTTGAAAATAGCTCTTTTGCTCTCCAGGTATCTTCTTAAATTAAAGTAGTTCGTAAACTGTCCGTTATGTACTATAGATAAATCCGGATAAAAGGGAGATACAAAAGGATGAGCCGCATTGATATCTTCAGCACTCTCAGTTGCCATACGCACATGACCGAGCCCATGAGTAGCTATGCTGTTGATAATTTTATGATTGTTATTCAAATCAGCTATGGTTCCTCCGTCTTTGTATACTCTCATCCCCTTGCCCAGTGAATGTACATAAAGACCTTCAATTGAGTTGATGGCTGCATGCAGAAGGGGTATGTCAGCATCATCAATGGCCAGCTGCAGCTCGGAAAATATAGCATTTTTGATCCACTGGGATACAGGCGGTGATAATACGGTTCCATACTGCCCTACAATATTCAGCAGTACTTCTTCCATATCTTTTCTTTTTACAGATACCCGTAAAGACACTTCATCGGTTTCACTGCCATATACCGATATTCCGCTGGCATCAGGTCCGCGATGCTGTATCAGAGAAAGCATTTCTATCAGCTTGGATGACACATCCATGCCCTGACGGTTAATTAGTCCAGCAATTCCGCACATAATCAATTCCTCCTAAAATATTTAAAATAGGGCTGTTTTTTAATAAAAATCCCCCCTTGTACGGCAGAACTTATTGGCCTGCACAGTAATAAGTGATTGAAGCGCTAATATATAGCACCTGGTTGAGGATTAATCTAAACCAGCTTGGTTCCCAGTCTCCTAAATATGATAGGAATAATGCTTCCATTCCCAATCGGTAACGGAATTACTGAAGTTGTTCACTTCCATATTTTTAAGAGCCATAAAATTATCAATTAATGCCTGTCCTGCACATTGGCATAACCATTCATCGTTTTCCAGCTCTATCAAGGCGCGATAAAGGCTCTTGGGGACAATCTCTCCCTGTTTTTCGGTATCATGATAGAGATCGGTCCTGATTATTTCGGGTGGCTGCAGATTATTCTTAATGCCATCCAGACCTGCTGCTAAAATCCCTGCCAGTGCCAAATAGGGATTACAGGCTGCGCTGCCGGCTCTCACCTCTACTCTGGTTGCCTTTTCACGTTCTTCCGGTATCCGGACATAAGTAGTTCGATTATCGTATCCCCACCCAATATAGTAAGGAGCGAAGGTATCCGGCTGATAGCGCTTAAAGCAGTTGACAGTAGGAGATAAAAATGCGGTTAAGGGTCTGGCATGCTTTAACACTCCAGCCACAAAGTTTTTCATGAGCGGAGAAAGCTGCTCCGGGACCTCCGCATCATAAAAGACATTCTTGCCGCTCTTGTCATTGAGAGAAACATGGAAATGGCAGCCGCTGCCGCCGGTATCATTTCGGGGCTTGGCCATGAAGGTGGCAGCTAAACCATTCTGTTCGGCTATATCCTTACATATACCTTTAAACAAACTTCCTTCGTCAGCACTGCGCAGACTGTGGGTATGGCTCCAGTTATATTCGTATTGACCGGGATAAAATTCATGATTCATATACAATACCTTAAATTCCATGTCTCTCAAGGTTTTGGTGAGTTGATTCAGAAATCCCTTGGAATCAATCCTAATATTGCTGGTGTAACAATTTCCTGTTTGATTGGTATAAGGTTCGTAATCACCAGCCGGGGTTTTACTGAAGAGGAAAAACTCAATTTCAGAGGCCGAAACCGGATTAAAACCCAAATCGTTGTATTCCTTTATCATGTTCTTCAAGAACCAGCGCGGCGATTGCATCATCGGCTCCTTATGATAATAGATGTCCCCCAGCAGCAAAGCCGTATTTTTCAGATAAGGCAAAACGGTAAAAGTATCAGGATCTCCAATCACCTTCATATCATCATAATACTCGGACAGTCCTTTAACCTCAGCCACACTGTTATCCATTCCTATAGCCATAATAGCTGCCGCAAAGGCTATTCCTTCCTCAAAAATCACATCGATCATTTCCGCCGGCAGAAGTTTGCCCCGGTTAATACCATTCAGGTCTGCGAACTCCAATCTAATCATTTCTATTCCCTGGTCTTTAATAATGTTTTTTATCTCTTCCATTCTTATTTGCTTATAACCATTTTCAATTTGGATCACATTACTTTGTTCCATCAATAAACACCCCTTTCACAAAGTGAATAACCTTTCTGTCATCTTGTTTCCAGAGCAAGATACTTAACCGTATTGTTTAACAGCTGCCTGAATAACGAATAAGTGTCCGGCAAACTATTGCTTTCCTTAATAAAGTCATCTATGGGAGGACTGTCCTTAAGTTTCAAAAATTCCGTACCCCAATAAGTTCGATAGTAATTATTGACGATCTCCTGGCTGTACTCGGGATGAAATTGAAAACCTACAGCCGGCAGATTGTTGCTGACAAAAATCTGGTTGGCCGCCTGATGAGTAAAGGCCAGGGACATACAATGGGGGGGTAATTCATAGTGATCCTGGTGCCACATAAACGATATAAAGCCTGCTTCCAATCCTTTCAGTATCATATGTCCCCTAGCCTCCGGCCTTACCATCACCTGGCCCCAGCCAAATTCAATTTCCTTATCCTGGTATATTTCTACCCCCAGGGCATCAGCAATAACTTGACTGCCTAGACAAAATCCAATAACCGGTTTTTTATTCATCAGTACCCGGCGGATATAATTTACTTCCGCATGCAGCCATGGATCCGCATCCTTATTCCAAAGATGCTGTTCACCGCCATGCAGGAATATCAGATCAAAGCTATCCAAATCCGGAAGATCCAACCCTTTGTATGCTGGAAGCTTCTGAGATCGATGATTGTATTCCTTAACCCACAAATCAACATTTGAGCTTTCAGGATGGTTTTCATCATGAAATAATTCCACAATTCTCATAAATCTCTCCTAAATCATACCCATGGCATAGATAGGACCTATAGTCGTTTCCTTGATAATTTCTCTGCTCTGGTAATCCATGCAGAGTACACTCCCGGATATATCAGCTATATATACATAAGATCCGTTTCCTGAAAACAGCATATCTGATACATAAACATTATTGGGTAAGTCAACCTTGCCCATCATTTCACCACTGGCAGCATCGAAACAAAGCAGGGTCTTGTCCCTTCCGGCTGACAAAATGGTTTTCCCGTCCGGACTGATACAAAGACTAAGGGCCTCGCTGTTATGTCCTTTCAGGGTATTTAAACACTGGAGTTTTTCAGAATCCCAGATCTTTATCAACGTATCCGAACTAGCCGTGTACAGATATTTGCCATCAGGTGAATAAGAAACCTGATTTACCGCTCTGAAATGGCTGTTCTTCTTTTCTTTTACCATTACACCAGTGTCAGCATCCCAAATGGCCAACAGGTTGTCGGAACCCACCGAAGCAAGATACCTGCTGTCAGGACTGAAATCAAGGTCCAAAACATAGCTGCTATGTCCTTCCAAAATCCGCACCAGGCTTAGCGTCCCGGCATCCCATATCTTGATACTTCTATCTTTACTGGCAGTGGCGAAATATCTCCCGTCGGGTGAAAAGGCGGCTCCCAAAATGTCACCCAGGTGAGCAGCCTCAATAGCTGTAGCATTTTGATCCTTTACATTCCATATCACAATTCTGCCCTTTTCATCACCACTTACCAGCAAGCTTGTATCCGGAGATACCGCTATGGAATTGCTCTTGTCTTTATAGAAAGCGGGCAGGTCCATAATCTTTTCCAGATTTGATGAATAGGCGGTCAGGTTGCCGCTTTTTCCGGCAAAAAACATCAGCTCCTCATTCTGTTCGAGAGCAGCGGTAAGCTGATTGAGGTCCACATTAATACTTCCGTCTCCTTCATCCGAATAAGCCATACTATCCAGGGTCTGATTGGAGACTATCAGGAAGGCGCCTATGGCTATACCGATAGCAACGATTATCCAGTATCTCTTTAATGCTGTCATCTTTCCCCTTCTCCCTTCTCTTATTTAAACGGCCTGGCTGCGGCTTTGCAGAAGCTCCGAGGTTCGGAATAACGAAGTGTTCAATTGCCTTATTTCTTCTTCCGGAAGACTTCCCGAGTATCGCAGGGGAGGAAATACCATGTACATGAAAGACCCGCTTATCGGGGACATTACTATGATATACTTGTCATCCGCCAGCCATATCTCACCGGTTTCCAGATCCAGGAGGCTTAAAATATTAATCAAATTAACATCATTGTTTAAGTGTTTAATAAGATCACTATTAATATCTTCCTGGTGTTTGAAGAAGGCCTTGCCTTTGCTCACCAGTCCCCGATAATAAAGCCGGATAGGGGTTTTGTTTCTCACCAGCCCTTCTTTATCAATCTCTCCGATAATTTGAAGAGAATACAGGCCGCCCAACAGGGACTTTTTCTTTTTACATAAGATTTTCACTCTTCTCAGGGGGGGAGGGGGATTGGCAAAAACCACTTCCTCTCCGCATGCTTCCATCTCACCCCAGTAGGGAGTAAATCTAGCTGCCAAATATTCCAGGTTGGCCCTGGCATAAGCATCAATTTTTTGCTTCACAGCTTATTCACCTCATTTCATAGCCGTTTGAACAAAATCTATTCCCATTTCTTCTTCTAATGACACCGGTTCAAAAAGCTTCCTTTTCATAACGAATTTAACCCAGATCAGCGCATACACTATACAGACGATGAGAGTAATGGCTGCATACTGGTAAATTATCATCTTGGTAACAATGTCACCCCAAATCTGCCATATGGCGTAAAGCATACCCAAACTGCCGACAATCTGGGGTAGTGGATAACCCGGAGTTTTGTAAGGACGTACCAGATTGGGATACCTTTGGCGCATTACGATTACAATAATGTGAGTTAATACGTAAGCCAACAACCAGCAGGTAGCTGCCGACATAATCAAGATAATAATCTGTTCGATTCCAGCAATTCCCAGCAATAGGAGCAACGCATATACAGCACCAACCAGAATAATTCCCACCCATGGCGTTCTGAACCGGGGATGGATGAGAGCAAGGAATTTTGGTGCTTCTCCCTCTTTTGCCATACTGTAGAGCATTCTGGGAATAATGGCTATAAAGGTGTTAACCGAACTTGCCGTGGCTAGAATGGACACGATACCTATCCATATTTCTCCTGCCCGGCCCAGAATAGCCTGGGCTACTAGAATATGCGGAATATCAGAGAAAGCTAAAGCTTCTGCAGCTACATACTTAATGGAAGCAAAGCCATATAATATATTAACGATTACAATAACAACCAGCCCGATACTCATCGCCATCGGAATGTTCCTGCCCGGATGTTCGATTTCTTCCACCAGCGGACAAACAAACTCAATCCCTATGTACAGCCAGATGGCCAATGCGGTAAGACCCAAAACCGAAAATCCCAGTGGGTTAAAAGGCATTTCCGGGACAGCAGGGGCCGGCAGCCCTAGGTTGGTTAAGCCGATCAGGCCCAGCAGAGTCATGGATATGATCATAGTAACCGTCAAAAATATCTGCAGTTTGGCAAATACATCAACACCCATCAGATTCGCCGCGGCAAATATGGCCAACAGGATTAAGCCAAAGAGAGCCGGAGAGAACTCCGGGGCAAAAACCCCGTTAAAGACAGCTCCTGCCACCGCTAATTCTGCCGGCACGGTTAAGAAACTCATGTATACATAACCGGCCAGAATACTTATTATACCTACCACCGGCCCAAAGGCCATACGCGCATAGATATTCAAACTGCCGGATTTGGGCAATGATGTAGTAAGCTCGGCAAAGCTTTGGGCAGCGAACAATTGCAGGAGCCAGGCGACAATCATGGCAAAGATAAACCCCCCGCCGGCCATACCCATGCCCTGACCTAAAGTAACCAGAGTACTTGATGCTACTACTAAACCTACTGCTACTGAAAATGCAGATAAAAAACCAAGTTTTTTTTGATCTCCCATGACGACTTTCTCCCCTCAATAGTCATAATTTTTAACTTATATTAACGACCTGATTTTATATATTTGCTTAGCAATATTTATCACTTCCTTTGTCCAGCCCCTTCATTCCTCACCTGAATTAGAAACGCCGGGAACTGTCTTCCAATTCACAAAAGCCTGCAGGGTTCCTCCCGCAGGCTTCATTGCCTAAAATAAAAAAGCCTGCAGGGTTCTTCCCGCGGGCTTCATTGCCTAAAACAAAAAAAGCCTGCAGGGTTCTTCCCGCGGGCTTCATTGCCGATGTTTTTTTATTTTCTCTTCTCGGTACTGCCGCAATACTATTCCAATGAAAGCATTATCGTTTCATATAATAAATCCGCAGGTAACTCCTGCGGCTTCTTTGCCAAATTATTATATTCGTTATAATTTACAATATCTATTATGATATAAACATTAGTCTGACAACAAGTCCTTTACAGCACCAAAAACCCCTGGATATCCTTGAAATCGTCATTTTCCATGATAATTCTCTAATATTCTCATTATCTGTTATTTTAAGCAATAAACCATCGGTACATCTTGCTCGGTCCTGCTTCATTTCTCCGTTACTCGGGTCTTTCCAAACAAATTACAAATAATTCCACGGTGACATCATGCTGTCATCTTATTATGAGAGTATTTAAGCATGGGAACAGACTGCGGAGCAGTTTGAACCTCCGGTTGCTAAATAACAGAAGACTTCTTGTCGCCTGGTAATATATCATATTTGCTAAACAGATTGTTAGATATTTGCTTTTGGGATTTTCTGCCGGTTAATGAAAACCGGCAATAGAATGATTTGCCCAATACTTTTATGGTAATATTATACTTATTATGTTAATTATTGGAACATATCCTTGGCTCTTAGGGGTGCGTTGGGCTGTTTTGGTAAAAGCAGGTCAGGTGCTCCCCTGCCTGTAAGCAGAATATCAGAGGAGGGCAGATTATATGATTATGGCCGTTGTTCTAGGGACCTTTTTGGACAGCTTTATACTCTTTTTACTGCTAAAAAACCTGTTTTACCTGGAAACCGATGGGATTACCCTGGCCAAATTCATATTTCTGTCCACCCTTTTGTGCGGAGTGTCGTCAGCTTGCGGAGTGTCGTCAGCCGGGTCAGAATATTTTTTATTTGCCAGATGCTTAAATTTCATCATATATGCCGGCCTGGTCAGAAGTACTCTCGGCCTGGACTTGTTACGTTCAGGGTTTGGCATCGTGCTCTTCTATTTTTCCGTTGTTATTGCGGATCTGGTTTCCTATACCCTATTCAGTGGATACATGGGTTTTGACCTGCTTCATGTTCGGACCATACCGGAACTGATCCTTGCCACCCATCTGATTGCTTACCTTTTATCTGCCGGCATACTGGCCGCCATCCTTATAACCCGCAGCAAGATCAGAAAAGACCGGCCAATACCTGCCAGCCTGAGTGAATTCATTTTTTTCTATGTAACAGGCGGTTTTATATCAGGCAGCATTTATGTAGCCGCCCTAGTTAACCCGACGATTCCCGGTCAATATCACCAAATACAGTGCTTAAACATTAGTGTATTCCTAATCTATATCTTATCGAGCCTTTTTTTGGTCTTGTTAAATTTGAAGTTTATTTCTGAAAAACGCAGCCGGGATAAGCTGGAACGAGAGCTGCAGGTCCGAAGAAGCCTGGAAAAGCAATTAATGCTCTATGCTTCCGTCGACGACCTTACGGGAATATATAACCGGAGAACCGGACTTGAATGGCTGGAATACAACATGCTGCTGGCCCAGCACCAAGAGCATGAATTGAGCATCTGTTTTTTTGATATTGACAACTTGAAAGCCGTAAATGATTCTTATGGCCATAAAGAAGGCGATAAATTGATTATGCAGGTGGTGCAGTTGATAAGACGGCATCTGCGCAAATCGGATCTTTTATGCCGTCTGGGCGGTGATGAGTTCCTCCTGATCCTGCCTGATTGCAGTCAAGCCGAGGCCGAGAATATCTGGACCAGGATCAAACAAGAAATGGAGGAGCGTAGTGCCCAGCAAACAATGGTTTATCCAATATCGGTAAGTCATGGCCTGGCCAGATATCCTGCCAGCCAAAGCCTGAGCGTGGATGATTTCATAAACGTGGCGGACCGGCAGATGTATAAAGAAAAGGCAGTCAATCGCAGCCGATACGCCCCGTTATTATCCTGACAGAAAAAGCCGTACGAAGAATCCGACTTTTGCGGGAAGTTAATTGATCAGACCGAAAGGTTTTCTTGTCCCCTTGCTTTTTGCATGCTATCATGAAACAGGTTGACTTTTTATAGCATTTTTCTCTTATTGGTTCCCCGGGAAAAGCAACATAATCCCCCGGGATATGCGTATTTATCCTGGCAACCGTTTATCGGAGAGTACCCTGCACAGCTGATTGATTAAGATTGATTAAAGAGGCCCAGCCTTTTTCACAGAGGGAACCAATTAGCAAAATGTGATCAGAAATATTGAGCGAATAGGCAGGCGGGCAATATGCTTTTATTTTCGGTAGTTGATACTGTAGGTTTTGACTTAACCACCTTTTTCTGGCTAATGGTGATAGCCACTATGGTAGCCATGGCAGGACGTTTTATTAGAATTCCTTATGCCCTGGCCCTGGTCATAACCGGTTTGATCATCGCTCCCTTTCATGTTCTGCCCCAGATAGAACTGGAACCGCATATTCTGTTTACGGTATTTCTTCCTCCCCTCTTATTTGAATCGGCAATTAATATTCGTATCCGTCTTTTAAAAGAGAATGCCCTTCCTATTGCTATTTTTGCTCTGGCTGGAACTGTAATATCTACCCTAGTGGTAGGATATGCCATCTCCTGGCTGCTCCATCTCCCTCTAGCGGTGGGCCTGGTCTTTGGCGCCTTGATTTCACCCACCGACCCCATTTCAGTTATAGCCATATTCAAGGAACTGGGAGTGGGCAAGCGTCTGTCACTTATTATGGAATCAGAAAGCCTTTTTAATGACGGAATTGCCATAGTATTATTCACCCTGCTGGTAAACTATGCCTCAGGGCAGGAGATCTCCATTATAGGCGGTATTCAGTCTTTCCTGCTGGTGGTATTGGGAGGGGTGCTGGTAGGAGGGGGTATTGGTTTTCTAGCCTCCAGACTTACCCGTGAATATGATGACCATCTTTTTGAAATCATGTTGACAACCATAACTGCTTTCGGTGCCTACCTGAGTGCCGAGACCCTCCATGTATCAGGAGTAATCGCGGTGGTAAGCGCAGGATTGGTTATGGGCAGCTATGGCATGCGCACCGGTATGAGTGCTTCCACTCGCCTGGCAGTCAACTCCTTTTGGGAATATCTGGCTTTCGCGGTCAACTCGATAGTATTTTTGCTGGTGGGATTTGAAGTGGCGCTGTTTGATCTAACCCAGCGGTGGACCGATATTCTCCTGGCGGTACCAGTGGTACTGGCAGGCAGGGCTGTGGCCGTTTACCTTCTTTCGCCTCTGGTCAACCGTCTCAAAGGGGATATACCTTTCAACTGGCAGCACGTACTCTTCTGGGGGGGACTGCGGGGAGCCATTCCCATGGCTCTGGTGCTGGGCCTGGGAGCAAATTTCCCCTACCGCTACGAATTGCTGCTTACCACTTTTGGGGTGGTTTTGGTATCTTTGCTGGTACAGGGGCTTAGCATCAAGCCGCTGATCAGAAAGCTGGGTTTGGCCAGCAAAGGGGGATTAATGGCTGAATATGGCCGCTTGGCCAGCCAGTTGCTGGCCGGAGAAGCCGCCCTGCTGGAATTGGACCGCCTGCAGCAAAGCAAATCAATATCTTCTGGTAATTATGATGTACTCCACCGGGAATATCGCCTGCGGATGGAAGAAATAGAACAACAGCTGAAGGAACTGCAGCAAAATGAAGTATCATTGAATTATATCCTGGAAAACAAGGCTCGCATTCAGGCTCTGCAAAGCGAGAAAAGCGCCCTGCAAGAAGCTATGCGCCGGGGAATACTGGACGAATCAGATCTGCAGATACTAAGTGCCAGGATAGATGAGGAAATGGATACCCTTCGCCAGAAGACCAGAAATGAATAAGTCCAGGAGCCATTTCCTGGACTCATCGGCGCGATTTCAGTTCGGCGAAGATGTCACTTATATTCACCTCTTGTTCAACCAGCAGGACCAGCAGATGGTAAATAAGGTCCGAGGTCTCATAAATAACTTCTGATTTTTCCCGGTTTTTAGCTGCGATTATTACTTCCGCATTTTCTTCTCCGACTTTTTTCAGAATTTTATCCAATCCCTTTTGAAACAGATAGGTGGTATAAGAGCCTTCCGGCATTTTGGCCTGCCGGTCTTTAATAATATCAAAAAGTTCATATAGAATGGCGGGACTGCCAGCAGTTGATGCATAAACCTTATCCAGGTTGAATACCGGCTTATCTACTTCTTGTCCCTTGATATCCCGATAGAAGCAGGAATAGTGTCCGGTATGACAGGCTGCTCCGGTCTGTTCCACCTTTACCAGGATGGAGTCCTCATCACAATCATAGAGTATTTCTTTGACTGCCTGTACATGCCCGGAGCTTTCTCCTTTCATCCACAATTCCTGCCGGCTGCGGGAATAGAACCAGGTTCTGCCTGTTTCCAAAGTTTTAACCAGAGCCTCTTTATTCATGTAAGCCAGCATTAGAACCTGACCGGACACATTGTCCTGTATTACGGCAGGGATCAATCCACCCTGTTTTTCAAAATCTAATTTATCAATCATTATCTAATCGGAACTCCTTTATCCCTTAAATATCTTTTGGCTTCATCGATGGTATATTCCCGGTAATGAAAAATAGATGCGCACAGCACTGCATCGGCCCGGCCATGCTCTATCCCTTCATAGAGGTGCTCCAGAGTTCCGGCTCCCCCGGAAGCTATAACGGGAATCCCTACCGCATCGGATATAGCACGGGTCAATTTCAGGTCATAACCATCTTTGGTGCCATCCTTGTCCATACTGGTCAGCAGTATTTCTCCTGCTCCCAGCTTTTCAGCCTGCCGGGCCCACTCCACCGCATCCAGTCCGGTAGGCACTCTTCCTCCGTTGATATATACCTCCCAGGCATCTTGATCTTTCATGCGGGCATCGATGGCCAAGACTATACACTGGCTGCCGAATTTTTTTGCTCCTTCCCCGATCAAAGCTGGCTCTCTGACTGCTGCGGAGTTGATTGAAACCTTGTCTGCACCGGCCACCAGTATGCTGCGGATATCGTCTATATTCCCTATTCCGCCGCCTACTGCAAAAGGGATAAACACTTGACGGGCGGTTTCTCTTACTACTTCGATCATGGTTTTCCGGCCCTCATGTGACGCACTGATATCCAAAAACACCAGTTCATCAGCTCCCTCTTTATCATAGTAAGCAGCCAGTTCCACCGGGTCTCCCGCATCCTGCAAGTTTACGAAATTGATTCCTTTTACTACCCTGCCTTCATGAACATCCAGGCAGGGGATGATCCTCTTGGCCAGCATATGCTTCCCTCCCCTTCTGCTTCTATTTGACTAATCAGCGGCTGCCTGCAAAGCCTGGACCAAATCTAGTTTGCCATCGTATAATGCTTTGCCGATTATAGCTCCTATTACCCCAAGCCTCTCCATGGCCTTAAGCTCTGTAATGTCCTGGGTACTGGATACCCCTCCCGATGCGATGATCTCAAGACCGGTTTTCTCAGCTATTTGCCGGGTGGAATCCAGATTGGGTCCGGTCAAAAGGCCATCCCGGCTGATATCGGTAAAAACGCAGGTGGCAACCCCTATTTGCCTCATGCTGGCTCCGAAATCCACCGCGCTCAATGACGATATTTCTACCCATCCTTCCACCGCGACCATACCTTGCCGGGCATCAATCCCCAGGACAATACGCTCGGCACCAAAACGATCCAGCAGTTCTTTGACAAAATCAGTACTGCTGACCGCCCTGGTTCCTACAATGGCCCGGGCTGCGCCCCGCTTCAATACCCTTTGTACGTCATCCACGCTGCGCAGTCCTCCCCCTACCTGAAAAGGAATATTAATGCTGGCGGCAATAGCTTCAATAGCCGCTGAGTTCTTTGGACTGCCGGTAAATGCTCCATCCAGGTCAACCACATGCAGGTATTGGGCCCCCTGTTTTTCAAAGGAAGCTGCCACCTGCCCCGGGGCATTGGAGTAAACAGTCTTGGCTTCGGCTTTTCCCTGTACCAATCTGACACACTGACCATCTTTGAGGTCAATAGCAGGAAATATAATCATTGTTTATACACCTCATTATCATCCGCCCTAGGGGCATAAGAAGATATCGCCCCTAAAGCACAGCAAAATTCTGCAGTAACTGCAGGCCTAGCTTACCTGACTTCTCCGGATGAAATTGGGTGGCAAAAATATTATTTTTTTCCACCGCACATACGAATTCTGTCCCGTAATCACTGCGGGCAGCCGTAAATCTATCGTCTTCCGGCAAAACATAATAGGAATGGACGAAATAGAAGTGGCTGCCGCTGGGCAGGCCTTTAAACAGCCGGCTGCCCTCTCGGGGCAATACCTGGTTCCATCCCATATGCGGCACTTTATACTCCCGCGGCAGTTCGAATTTTATCACCCGGCCTCGAATAATATCCAGTCCCGGGTGAACGCCATGTTCTTCTCCCTGGCTGAAAAGCAGGTGCAAACCCAGACATATACCTAAAAAGGGGGTTTCATTTTCCACCACTTTTTTAACCGTGTCATCCAATCCCAAACGGCATAGATTATGCATGGCATCTGCGAAAGCGCCTACCCCGGGAAGCACCACCCGCCGGGCCTGCAGTATCTGCTCGGAACTTCCGGTGATAACCGCTTCATGCCCAAGTTTTAGAAAGGCATTCCTTACACTGGCCAGGTTACCTACTCCATAATCAATAATAGCTATCAAGTTTAATTCCTCCTGGTCCGGAACCCTGTGCTGCTGAACAGGATCTACAGCCTGCCTTTGGAAGACCATATTCCTTCCATACGTGGTTCCATATCTATGGCTTCTTTTAATGCACGAGCAAAGGCTTTAAAAATGGATTCCAGTATATGATGGGTATTGTCTCCCCGGATAGCATCCACATGGATAGCCATACGAGCTCCATTAGCTATTGCCTTTAAAAACTCACGGACGTTTTCGGTGGCAAAATTTCCAATACAAGCCCTCTCCACTTCCACGTTATATACCAATACTGCCCGTCCGGACAGATCGACAACCACCCGACTCAGAGCTTCGTCCATGGGAATAGTGGCCTCTCCGTACCTGCGAATACCCCTTTTCTCCCCCAGGGCTTCAGCCAGAGCCTGACCCAAACATATCCCGATATCCTCCACCGTATGGTGATCATCCACCTCCACATCTCCCCGGGCGGTAACCTTTAAATCACAGAGACTGTGCAGGGAGAGCAGCACCAACATATGTCCTAAAAAAGGTATCTCAATATCAATTTGATGACTGCCGGTCCCATCCAGGTTCAACTGTACCAGGACTTCAGTTTCATTGGTTTTTCTCTGTACTTCAGCTTTTCTAAGCCTTTCCATTATTCATCACTTTCCTTTCTTACTCTGAGCGAATTGGCATGAGCACTTAGGCCCTCCACCGTGGCCAGCTTGATTATCTCATCTGCATCCTGTTTTATACCCCTTTGAGAGTAGTAAATCAAGCTGGAAGCCTTAATGAAAGTATCAACACTGACCGGCGAATAGAATCGGGCCGTACCTCCGGTGGGCAGTATATGATTAGGTCCGGCGAAGTAATCTCCAACTGGTTCCGGGGTATACCTGCCCATGAAAATAGCCCCAGCATTTTTAATCTGGCTCAACAGATCAAAAGGATTTTCTACCATCAGTTCCAGGTGCTCGGCAGCAATAAGGTTAGCTACCTGGCAGGATTCTTCCAGGCTGTCTGACAATATCAGTGCGCCATAGCTGTTCAGGGATCTTTCAATTATCTCCCGGCGTTCCAGGGACTGGACCTGACGATTCAATTCTTCTTCTACTCGGTCCAGCAAGGAAGCGTCACAACTGATTAATATACTGCGGGCCAGCAAATCATGTTCAGCCTGGGACATCATATCCGCTGCCGCATATACCGGGTCAGCCTTTTCATCAGCCAGGATCAATATTTCACTGGGTCCGGCCAGCATGTCTATATTGACATCCCCGTAAACCATCTTTTTGGCCAGGGTTACGTATATATTGCCCGGACCGCTTATCAGATCTACTTTTTTTATGGTTTCGGTCCCCCAGGCCAGAGCAAAGACTGCCTGGGCACCTCCCATCTTATATACTTCCTGCAGCCCCAGTTCATTGGCAGCCACCAGGGTATAAGGGTTCATACGGCCATCCTTTCCCGGCGGACTTACCATGGCTATTTCTTCCACCCCTGCCACTTGAGCCGGAATGGCATTCATCAGCACTGAAGAAGGATAGGCAGCCGTGCCACCAGGCACATATATGCCTACTCTCTCCAGGGGACGGAAAACCTGTCCCAGTATGCAGCCTCGATCATCTGTTTCCATCCAGGAGTTCCTCAACTGACGGGAATGAAACGCGGCAATGTTGTTAATAGCTGCCCGCAGAGCAAAAATATATTCATCATCAACAGCATCATAAGCAGACTCAAACTCTTCCTCACTAACCATAAAATTATCAGCGTTGATATCCGCTCCGTCAAATTTCAGATTAAAATCAAATATGGCCTGGTTGCCTCTCCGTTTAACTTCCCGGCCAATATTCTGCACGCTTTCTTCATATTGTTTCATATCATCATAGTTAGCCTGTAAAAAAGTCATCAATTCTGGACTGGATGCCTTGATCCTTCTCAATTTCATGTCTTGCTCCCACCTTTCACTATCTTTTGCATATTTTCTATTAACGGCTGGATGTTTTCGTGTTTGGTTCGGTAACTAACCCGGTTGCATATAAGCCGGGTAGTAGAATCCATTATGTTAACCAGCTCAGCCAGGTTATTCTCTTTAAGTGTCCTTCCGGTAGAAACCAGATCAACAATCATATCAGCCAGGCCCATCAGAGGCGCCAGTTCTACATTGCCATGAAGCTTAATAACATCCACCTGCAGCCCCTGTTCGCGGAAGAACTTTTCGGCTATCAAGGGAAATTTGCTGGCTACTCTGCGGTAATTGAATTCCCGCAGACTTCTGTCTTTCATGGCTGCCGGTACTGCTACCACAAAGCGGCAGTAGCCATATACCAGGTCTACCATCTCAAAAACATCTTTGGCCTGTTCTACTATAACATCTTTGCCCACTATCCCCAGATCTGCCGCTCCCTGTTCCACATAGGTGGGGACATCCGTCGGACGGCACATTAAATATTTAATACCCTCATCTTCATAGGCAAAAACCATGTTGCGGCTATCTTCGCTCAATCCGCTGACCGGCAGCCCGCTCTCTTTAAGCAGTTCTACCGTTGGTTTCAGAAGAGTGCCTTTTGATAAGGCAATAGTTAAGTAATCCCGCTGCATCTTTCTCCTCCTATTATAATGGGGACATTCCAACAACCAGAAACTCCAAGGCAGGTGTATCCCCGAACCTTATTGCGAGAGCTCGCCATAGCACCGACAAAACATTGCTCCATCTTCAATAGCTCATGGTTATAACCTAGTGTGTCCCCTTTCCTGACCCAAGACTCCCATACTCACAGCCCACCATCCGATTATTCTACCCTTATTCCAAATATAAGAGCGTGAAATTGTCTTTACCGCTGACCCTCTTTTCCAGTTCGGCCCGGCTATGTTGACCCAGGTCCATTTCTACAATGAAACCCTGCTCCCGCAGCTTTTCTGCTTTATGTATCATGGCGGGATAATCACTGCCTCCAAGCACATAATGATCCCGCTCCATATCCCGGCATTGTAAAACCAGGGCCAGCCTGTCCATATGCAGAGCAAACCCGGTGGCCGGGCAGTCAAGACCGAATTGTCCCAGCAGGTTATCGTAGCGACCGCCTCCCAGGAGACCGTATCCCAGATCCGGGGAATAGCCCTCGAAAACCAATCCGGTATAATAATCCAAATTTCTTAATACCCCCATGTCCACTACGATATGTTCGGTTACTCCAAATATCTTCAGGGCATCGTATATCTTAATCAATTCCTCCACTGCTGCTGAAGCCTTGCGATTTTTTTCCACATAGGGCACTCGATGAATCACATCCAGTCCCCCATGCAAGACCGGCAGGGCAGAAATGGTCTCTTTCAGGTCATCGTCCATTCGCAGTCCTTCCAGTAACCGCGATAGTGCTACCAGGTCTTTATCTTCCACCAGTTTGCGCACCAAATCCCGCTCCTCTGCTTCCAGACCGCTATCATCCAGAACACTGTTAAAAATAGGCAGCTGATTGATGCTGATCTTGAATCTCTCCATTCCCATGCGATCAAGTAATTTAACTGCGATATTTACTACTTCTGCGTCGGCCCATATCCCGGCTGCCCCCAGCAACTCCACTCCGGTTTGACGAAATTCACGATACTGCGCCAGCTGGGGCTGAACATGGCGAAAGACATTGGCAGTATAAAAAATCCGGCGGGGAAAATCTGCATCATACAGATGAGTCGATGCCATACGGGCAATCGATCCGGTAACTTCAGGGCGCAGGGACAAAATGCCCCCTTCGCGGTCCATAAATAAAAATAAATCTTCCCGCCTGCTGCCTCGCCCGGCTTCAATCACTTCCAGGAATTCGAAGGTAGGAGTCATTACCTCTTCGTAACCATAACTGCTAAAAAGCCCGGCGGCCTTTTTCTCCATGCTTCTCATCACTTTAACTTCTTCCGGTAGTAAATCCCGCAATCCTCTGGGTATCTGCCTGTTTCTCATCTTATCTGCTCCTTACAGCAATCGATTATTATTTAAGAGCAGGGCGAATTCGCAGCCCAGATACTGGGCAGCTCGCCTGCACATAAGCATCTTGGTCAGGAATATTTCAAAATACTCCATGACCGGGCACACTTGGGTATCAATCTCAATCTTCAAATATATCATTTTATTGTTAATATCGATGACCAGATTAGTATCAGTTACTGCATAGTTTACCCTATCTCTGGGGGTAAAGGAAGATATCTCTTGTTTTCTGACTCGGGAGCGATGTACGTCTGATTTGTCTGCCAGTATTAAAGCTGCCCCAATGGCATTAACACTATGTCCCCCGGCGTGTTCCTCATGATTGCCTATGGCTCCCATAACAGCGGCCACTTCCTTCGGGTCCATTCCCATACCCATAAGGATGTCGAAGGCCAACAGGGCTCCGGACATTCCATGACCATATCGGTTGACCAGGTTCCCTATATCATGCAGGTATCCGGCAATGGCCCCCAGCTCCAACTCACGCTGGGAGTACCCAAGTTTCTCCAATATCTCGCTACACAGCCCGGAGACATATTCGGCATGACTGAGATTGTGTTCGATGGCTCCCAGGGTTCCAATATATTCATTCCCCAGCCGCATATATGCCTGCACCATTTCGTCAGCTTTTACCTGTTCCAGTGTAACCATCATAATTCCCCTACTCCCTCAAAGTTTTTAGCAGCCGGGCGGCATCCTTATAAGACCGGCTGTCCGAAGGAACTGTTTCCAGCAACTCTCGGGCCTGCTCCATTTGTCCTTTCCCTATAAGTTCTTCGGCCTGTTTTACCTTCTGGGCCGCTGCCCTTTCTTTTTCTACCAGGGCTATCTTGTCATCCCGGGTTTCAATCTCGCCGTATCTCTCCAATTCGCTGAATTTCTCTGCCGCCTCATCAAACTTGCCGTCGGTCATCAATACATGGCCTTCAATGACAATCTGGTGGGTGGCTATACGCTGCGGCAAAGTGGTGAGCATACTGATATATCCTCCCATTGCAGCCAGTACTACAACCAGACCAATAACCCAGCGCAGGGAATACCGGTGGCTCTTTTTCATGAACCCCAGGGCAAATATAAAGGGGATCCCCATTATGAAAGTAGTTTTCAGAAACTCCCGGGTCGATAGGTTCGTCAGCATAATGATAAATATTATTAATGCTCCGACCCTAACGAACGGAGCTAATCTGGGATTCATTTGCTCCCCCCCTGAGTCAGCGCCTTTTTTCCTATATCGCTTCGATAATGCATATGCTCAAAAGTAATCTTCTCTACCTCTTTATATACCTTATCTATAGCCCTGGGAATATCTTCTCCCCGGCTGACTACAGCCAGCACCCGTCCGCCATTGGTATAATAAGCGCCGCCCTGCTTGATCGTACCGGCATGAAATAGCAAAGTGTCCGGCGCCATTCTGTCCAGGCCGTGAATTTCCTTGCCCTTTTCATAACTGCCCGGATACCCTCCCGAAGCCAGCACCACACAGATACAGGTGCCATCATGGATTTCTACCTGGCAGCCATCCAGACATCCCCGGGCAGCTCCTTCCAGCAGGGGAAGAAGATCGCTCTTTATTAAGGGCATTACCGCCTGGGTTTCGGGATCTCCAAACCGGGCGTTGAATTCCAGTACTTTGGGTCCATCTTCGGTGATCATAAGCCCGGCATACAGCACCCCCCGGTAAGGCGTGCCTTCATCCGCCATGGCTTTGATTACCGGTGCAATTATGGTATCCAGAACTCTCTGATGCAATTCCGGGGTATAAATCGGGGGATTGCAGTATGCTCCCATGCCGCCGGTGTTTGGGCCCTTATCGTCATCAAAGACCTGCTTGTGGTCCTGGGCCGATACCAGGGGAACAAAGTCAGAACCATCGCTTATGGCAAAAAAACTAACTTCCTGCCCGAAAAGACATTCTTCAATGACTACCTTGTCGCCAGCCGCACCGAACTCTTTATTCAGCATTATGGCATCCAGAGCCTGGCCGGCTTCTTCATAATCGGCCGCCACTACTACCCCTTTGCCGGCAGCCAAACCATCAGCTTTTATTACTACCGGTTTATTGTTATCAGTGTAAGTTCTTATGTGCTCCCGGGCTGCTTCTATATCACTGAATACATCATATTGGGCGGTTGGGATACCGTATTTTTTAAAGAGGTTTTTGGTGAATACCTTGCTGCCTTCCAATCTGGCTGCCGCTGCCGTCGGCCCAAAGATGGTCAGTCCATTAGCCTCGAAACAGTCTACTATGCCTCGCATCAATGGCACTTCCGGGCCTACTACCGTAAGATCGATTTTCTCCTTCAAGGCAAACTGCAACAGTCCTTCCACATCGGCAGCATCAATATTTACGCACTCGCATATCCTCTCTATACCAGGATTCCCAGGAGCAGTATATAGTTTCGCCAGCTCCGGACTATGCGAAATTTTCCAGGCCAGGGCGTGTTCCCTGCCTCCCTGACCCACAAGCAGAACTTTCTTCCCCACGATAATTAAACCTCCCTGTTTTTCGCTCCGCCGACATTCAAGTTTTAATGCTTAAAATGCCTCATATCAGTGAAAACCATGGCAATCCCATGCTGGTTGCATTCGTCTATGCTTTCCTGATCCCGGATGGACCCCCCCGGCTGAATAATAGCTTTTATCCCGTAGCGGGCCGCCATCTCTACCGTGTCCTTAAAGGGGAAAAATGCATCTGAAGCCATTACTGCTCCCCGGCATTTCTCGCCGCCCTGCTCCATGGCGATAGCAGCTGAACCCACCCGGTTCATCTGCCCGGCTCCAACCCCCAGGGTGATATTGTCTCTAGCCACCACTATGGCATTGGACTTAACATGCTTGACCACTTTCCAGGCAAAGAGCAAGTCTTGGATCTGTTGACCGTCAGGCACGGTATCAGTCACTACTTTCAGATCTTCGGGCCCAATGCTATCCGCATCCGGGCCCTGCAAAACAAATCCGCCTTCTACGGTCTTCAACTGCAGACCCTGACTCTTATTAATAGGCAGCTGCAAAACCCGCAGATTTTTCTTGCTCTGCAGGATGGACAAGGCTGCCTCATCATAACCCGGCGCTATAATTGCTTCCATAAATGGTGCCGCAGCTTTTTCAGCAGTCTTTTCATCCACCTCCTGGTTGAAAGCAATAATCCCCCCGTAGGCCGATAGGGGGTCAGCTGCAAAGGCTAATTCGAAGGCTTCGTATAATTGTTTTCCCATTGCAGTACCACAGGGGTTGGTATGTTTGATGATCACACAGGCGGGATCATCAAATTCCTTGACCAGAGCCCAGGCAGCCTCAACGTCAATTATATTGTTATAGGACAATTCCTTGCCGTTCAGCTGAACTGCATCCGGCAATCCCAGCCCCGGAGTCATATTGCGGTAAAAGCAAGCCTTCTGATGAGGATTTTCTCCGTAACGCAGTTCATATACCTTTTCTCCCGCCAGCACATAGTTGTCATTGAATACTGTTTCAGTAATCCCGGATAGATAGGCGGTAATCATGGCATCGTAGGAAGCAGTATGGCTGAAAGCTTCCAGCGCCAGCCGCAGACGAAAATCCTGGCTTACACTGCCCTGTTCCTCCAGAGCCTCTAATACCTGGACATAAAATTCGGGTTTTACTATCACGATTACATCCTGATAGTTTTTAGCTGCGGACCTGATCATGGTAGGCCCGCCGATATCAATGTTTTCAATGGCTTCATCCAAAGTGACCTGGGCTTTGCTGACTGTTTCCCGAAAAGGATACAGATTAACACAAACCAGATCTATGGTACTGATATTATTATCCTGCAGCTGCTGCAGATGATCATCGGTACGCCGGGCCAGTATCCCGCCATGCACTTTAGGATGCAAAGTTTTCACCCTGCCATCCAGGATCTCAGGGAAACCAGTCAAATCAGATACCTTCGTAACTTTGACCCCGGCATCCTGCAGGGCTTGATAAGTACCGCCGGTAGAAATGATCTCATAGCCCAGTTTCTCCAGACCCCGGGCAAAATCTACAATTCCGTCTTTATTGGAAACACTAACCAGGGCTCGCTTCATGTTGGTATCCCCCTTTGCAAAATCTGCGGTTAAGAACTCATTGCCCTTACCGCTGCAATCAGAAATTTTATCGTTTAACCTGACTTTATTAGTACTCTTCTTCCCTCAACCCATACCCGGCCTTCAGCTATCAGCTGCAAGGCCTGCCAGTATATCTGATGTTCTTCTCTTAATATGCGCTGGGAAAGAGTCTCTTCGTCATCGCTTGCCAATACCGGTACTGCTCTTTGCAGAATAATTGGCCCGGTATCCATGCCTTCATCTACAATATGAACTGTGCATCCGCTGACCTTGACTCCATATTCCAGTGCCTGTTGCTGGGCATGCAGCCCGGGAAATGAAGGCAGCAAGGCGGGATGGATGTTTAATACCCGATTTTCAAATGCAGCCAGGAAAACCTTTCCCACCAGGCGCATATAGCCCGCCAACACTGCCAGGTCCACTTTTCTTGCCTGTAGTTCTTCAGTCAGCGCCGCCTCATACAGTTCGCGGCTGCTGAATTCCCTGGGATTAATATGTAAAGTCTTTATCCCCCTCTGAGCTGCTTTCTCCAAGGCCGGAGAATTAGGGTTGTCACTGACCAGAAGCTCTATGTTGGCATCCAGGTCTTTCCTCTCAATGGCCTGGCATATGGCATCGAAATTGCTGCCCCGGCCAGATGCGATAACCGCCAGCTTCAGATGCCGGGCGGTCATGATCTGCTTCATTTAAGTACCACCCCTTTTTCCCGGGCACTGACACTCCCTATAATTATCGGCTTTTCTCCCTGATCCTGCAAGTGCTTTAGAACCCTCCCGGATTTATCCGGGGATATTACCAGCACATAACCCAGACCCATGTTAAAAGTCCGATACATTTCTTCTTTTGATATCTGTCCCAGTTTCTGCAGCAGATTAAAAATAGGGGGAATTGTACTCTGATTGGTCTCAATCACTGCCCCCAGTCCGGAGGGAAGAATCCTCTGCAGATTTTCCACCATGCCTCCTCCGGTAATATGAGCCATCCCGTTTATTTCTGTTTCCTTGAGCAGGGACAGTATGGTTTTTACGTATATTCTAGTAGGCGTCAGAAGTTCTTCACCCAAGGTTCGGCCCAGATCTTCATGCCTTTCATCCAGGTTCAAGCCGGCTCTTTCCAGCAGCACTTTCCTGGCCAGGGAAAATCCGTTGGAGTGCAATCCCGAGGAAGGCAGGGCTATAATTACATCCTGGTCCTGCACCTTGCTCCCGTCGATGATCCTGGAACGTTCTACCACTCCTACCGCAAATCCAGCCAAATCATATTCATCCGGCGCATAAAGTCCGGGCATCTCGGCAGTTTCTCCGCCAATCAAGGCGCATCCGGCCTGCAGACAGCCCTGACTTACGCCTTTGACCAGAGCTTCGATCAACTCCGGCTTCAACTTCCCGACCGCTATATAATCCAGGAAAAACAAGGGTTCGGCCCCGTGCACCAGGATATCGTTTACACACATGGCTACCAGATCTATTCCCACCGTATCGCTGATCCCGGTCAGCTGGGCTATCTTTAGTTTGGTTCCCACCCCGTCAGTACCCGAAACCAAAACCGGTTCCCGGTATTTAACCGTATCCAGAGCAAAAAGACCTCCAAATGAACCAATTTCAGTCAAAACCTCAGGGCGTCGGGTCATGCCCACCCACTTCTTGATCATATCTACTGACTGGTTGGCAGCATCTATGTCAACCCCAGCGTCCTTATAACTGAGTCCTGATTTATCCATATTTAACCTCCCGACCTTATTCTTACCGCAGCCTCCTGAGCAGGGGGGCCGGGCTTCAACCGGGGTAATACCGGTGCTGATTCAAGCTGCTCTAAGTTTCTGCTCCTGCCGGATAATAACCGCTGAAACAGGCATCACAGTATTTACCCGCATTGCCCCCCAGAGCCTCGAACATGCCTTCCCGGCTGAGGTAATTCAAGCTGTCAGCTCCTATGAACTGCCTTATCTCTTCAACCCCCATCTTACTGGCTATTAATTCTTCCCGACGGGAAGTATCTATACCATAATAGCAGGGATAAGTGGTAGGCGGAGAAGAAACCGCCATATGCACCTCCCTGGCTCCGGCATCCCTCAACATCTGCACAATCTGTTTACTGGTGGTGCCTCTGACGATGGAATCATCCACCATTATCAGTCTTTTTCCAGCCACAATTTTCCCTACCGCATTGAGTTTTAACCTGACGCTCAATTCCCTCATCTTCTGGGTAGGTTGGATAAAGGTTCTGCCCACATAACGGTTTTTCATCAAACCATCCTGGAAAGGCAGACCCGATTCCTCAGCATAGCCCAGAGCGGCAGCCGTACCGGAATCAGGCACTGATATGACCATATCGGCATCAGTATCGCATTCCCGGGCCAGCTGTTTCCCCATCTCTCTGCGGGCCTGATAGACATTTATTCCATCCAAAGTGCTGTCGGGCCGGGCAAAATAGATATACTCAAAAACACAGTGGGCACAGCGAGGAGAATTAACTACCTGGCTGGATCTCAATCCATCCCGGCCAATAATAGCAATCTCCCCCGGTTTGATATCCCGTATAAATTCTGCCCCGATAGTGTCCAGGGCCGCTGATTCCGAAGCCAGCACATAATTTCCCTCATAATTGCCCAGACACAGGGGACGAATCCCCATCTGATCCCGTATGCCAATCATTCTATCTTCAGTCATGATTATCAGGGCGAAAGCCCCTTTAAGATCAATCATACACTTGCTCAGACCGTCCTCCAACTTATCCTGGGAATAACGGGCCAGCAGATTGGCTACCAGCTCGGTATCAGTTGTGGTCTGGAATATTGAACCATAAGTAGCCAGTTGTTTTCTTAATTCAACCGTATTGGTTAGGTTGCCATTATGGACCAGACCCAGCATACCCTGCAGATAATGAAAAACCATGGGCTGCGCATTTACTATGCCGCTTTCTCCCGTTGTAGAGTAGCGAACATGGGCTATAGCGATATTGCCCTTCAAGTTGCTTATGGTTTCAGGCTTTATCACCTCAGTAACCAGCCCCATCCCTTTGTGCAGGTTTATTTTATGGCCATTGGATACTGCGATCCCGGCGCTTTCCTGCCCCCGGTGCTGCAGGGCATACAGCCCGTAAAAAGCAGTACCGGCAGCTTCGTTTTCACTTTCCGGCTTATTCAGGAAGATACCGAATACACCGCATTCATCTTTAAACTTATCCCCTATTTCATATGGCATTCTATGGCCTCCCCCCAGATCCTGGCAAGATCTAGTACTGGCAGGTTAATAAATTCCGATCCATTATCTGCAAAAATCATGCTATCTCCCCCTGCTCTGCCCAGCACGGTTATTTCCAGATCCAGTTGAGCGCATAAAGTTCTGACCGCGGCCAGATCCTCCTCGGCCAGACTAGCTACCGCTCGGCCGGAAGCCTCCGAGAACAACACCCGGTCTCTCCTGATGCCCTTAAAATCCCAATCAGCCTGGAAACCAATACCGCCTCTAATGGACGACTCGGCCAGAGCAACAGCCAGGCCGCCGTCAGCAATATCGTGGCATGATTTCAACAATCCAGCTTCGACAAGATTTACCAAGAGGTCAATCAACCTCTTTTCCTCTTCCAGATCCACCTCGGGAACAGCACCTTTCTCCAGACCATGACAGACCTGGAGATATTCAGAACCACCCAGTTCCTCCCGAATCCTGCCCAGAAGCACCAGCAGGTCTCCTTCATCTCGGAAGGCCATCCCGCAACGCTGGCCGATATCCGCCAGGATTCCTACCATTCCTACTACCGGCGTGGGGAATATCGCTCCGGCAGCGGTTTCATTATAGAGGCTCACATTGCCGCTTACTACCGGTGTGCCCAATACTCGGGCCGCTTCTGACATGCCTTTGATGGCCTGCTGCATCTGCCAGTAGATATAGGGATTTTCGGGACTGCCAAAATTCAAACAATTGGTCAGAGCCAGAGGACGTGCACCCACGCAGGCCAGGTTGCGAGCTCCTTCACATACTGCCATCATACCGCCCTGATAGGGATCCAGGTAAACCATGCGCCCGTTGCAATCAGTAGCCAAAGCCACTCCTTTTTTATGACCTTTTATCCTTAGAACTGCCGCATCTGCATCTCCGGGGAGCAAGGCAGTGTTTATCATTACCTGGTGGTCATACTGGGAATAGACCCATCTTTTACTGGCAATATTGGGCGAAGCCAGCAGAGCAGTCAAGGCCTGATCAATATTGCATTCAGGTAGTTCATCCAGGTTGTAATCTCGGTATTCCTGGTAATAGGAAGGTTCCAACCCTTCCCGCACATATACCGGGCAGCCTTCTGTCAAGGCGGCTACCGGCATTTCTCCTGCTAGAACTTCCCCTTCATATACCCGGAAGATTCCATCGTCGGTCACTTCTCCGATAACTGTAGCATCCAATCCCCATTTATCAAATATTTCGGCAATCCGCCCTTCTTGTCCCTCCCGAGGTACGATCAACATCCTCTCCTGGGATTCCGACAACATCACCTCATACGCAGTCATACCGGTTTCCCGTCGGGGGACCCGGGATACATCGACTTTGATACCTCTTCCCTTCTTACTGGCAGATTCTGCAATGGAACTGGTCAGGCCCGCTGCTCCCAGGTCCTGCATCCCCGCCACCAAGTCTTCCTTGATCAACTCCAGGCAGGCCTCGATCAGGAGTTTCTCCATAAAAGGGTCTCCCACCTGTACCGAGGGCCTCTTCTCCTGGGAGGCCTCACTCAATTCCTCGGAGGCAAAGGTGGCACCATGAATACCATCCCTGCCTGTTCTGGCCCCTACCAGCATCAAGGGACTGCCCACTTCACTGGCAGCAGCGTAAGCTATCTCATCTGTATTGACCAAGCCTACGCACATGGCATTTACCAGGGGATTTCCCTGGTAAGCCTGGTTAAAATATACTTCTCCTCCCACGGTAGGTATGCCCAGACAGTTGCCATAGTCTCCTATCCCTGCCACCACCCCGGAAAACAGCTGTTTCACCCGTTCATCTTCCAAATTGCCAAAACGCAGGGAGTTTAACGAAGCTATCGGCCTGGCTCCCATAGTAAAAATATCGCGGACAATTCCGCCTACCCCGGTGGCCGCGCCCTGGTACGGTTCTATAGCTGAAGGATGATTATGACTCTCGATTTTGAAAACCAGAGCCTGTCCATCTCCAATATCTACTACCCCGGCGTTTTCTCCCGGGCCCTGTATTACCTGCGGTCCTTCGGTGGGGAAATTCTTCAGCAGGGGGCGAGAGTTTTTATACCCGCAATGCTCGGACCACATTACCGAAAACATACCCAGTTCCAGGTAGTTGGGTTTACGGTTTAATATCTCAGTGATTTGAGCGTATTCCTCATCCAGCAGGCCCATCTCCTGGTAGCTCATCTCTTTCATTATTTTCCCACCTCCCCAAGCCAGTTGATCATTGAAGCAAATATATAAAAGCCGTCCTGACCTCCCAGGATTCCTTCTGCACAGCGCTCCGGATGAGGCATCATTCCCAGAACATTTCCCTTGGAGTTACATATACCGGCTATATTGGCCAGGGAGCCGTTGGGGTTGTATTCCAGGCCCTCTTGGCCCTTCTCGCTGCAATAGGTGAATATAATCTGGCCGTTGTCTTTCAAACTTTGCAGAGTCTGATCATCACAAAAATAATTACCCTCTCCATGAGCTACGGGCACTTTTAGAACCTCATCTGCCTTAAGCTGGTTGGTAAAGGGGGTATCATTGCGGTTTACCTTAAGGTATACGGGTTGGCAAATAAATTTAAGGCTGCTGTTTCTCAGCATAGCCCCAGGCAGCAATCCAGCTTCCAGCAGTATCTGGAATCCATTGCAGATACCTATGAGCAATCCGCCCCCCTCAGCAAATTCTGTTACTGAAGGCATAATTGGTGAAAAGCGAGCAATAGCACCTGTTCGCAGGTAATCCCCGTAAGAGAATCCACCCGGCAGGATAAGCGCATCGTAACCAGCCACCGAGTTTTCCTTATGCCAAATATACTCAACCGGCTGTTCCATCACTTCCTTTATAACGTGATAACAGTCTGCATCGCAGTTGGAACCGGGAAAAACCACTACCCCAAATTTCATGGCTGATTTACCTCCACTATTTCCACCCGGTAATCTTCTATAACCGGATTGGCAAGCAGTTTATCGGTCATCTCCTCCAGTTCCTTCAAGGCCGAATCACAATCTGCACCTTCCAGCCATACTTCGATGAATTTGCCTATGCGCACATCGCTGACCTGCCCATAGTCCAGTACTTTAAGAGATTTCTTGACTGCCTCTCCCTGGGGGTCTAAAACACCGTTTTTTAAAGTTACATAAATATTAGCTTTTAACACCTTTTTGCCTCCTCCTATACAATTAGCAACTTGCAGGTTTATCCCAACACCTTTTCTATCCTTCTTACCACTTCCTGATAGGCTTCTGCTTCCCCGCCCATATTCCGGCGGAATCGATCTTTATCCAGCTTTTCCAGGCTTACTTTGTCCCATAAGCGGCAACTGTCCGGGGATATTTCATCCCCCAGGACTATCCTTCCTTGGCAAACGCCGAACTCCAGTTTAAAATCAACCAGTATTATGCCAATACTATCAAAGAATTGGGTCAGGATTTCATTGATCTTCAGCCCCCGGGCCTGAATGTCCTCCAGCTGTTCTTTAGTAGCCCATCCAAAAACCCGGGCATGGCATTCATTGATCATAGGATCATGAAGCTCATCATTTTTTAAGAACAATTCTACTATGGGAAAAGGCAGTTCTGTCCCCTCCTCTATTCCCAGCCGCCTGGAGAGACTTCCGGCGGCCACATTTCTCACTACTACCTCTACCGGCAGCATATCCAGGCGTTTTACGATCACATTCCGTTCATCTATTTGATTAACCAGATGAGTCTCCACACCCTGTTCTTCAAGCATCTTGAAGAGTAAACAGGATATCCGGTTATTAACAATACCTTTGTTTTCTATAATTCCTTTTTTTGCACCGTCAAAAGCGGTAGCTTCATCCTTATAGGTCATTATAAAATAGCGCTCATCCTCAACCGCATAAATCTGCTTGGCTTTACCTTCATATAGCATCTCTCTTTTATCCAATGCCGTTCCCTCCTTATACTGCTAGTCCAAACCGCAGCGTTTAAATATATAATCAACATTATTTGTATAAATGGTCAGATCGAAAATGACTTCTATCTCCTGCGGGGTCATGTAATTCATAATCTCATCATCCTGTAATACCAATGTTTTAAAATCAAGCTTCTCTTCCCAGCTGTGCATGGCATGGTTCTGCACCAGAGGGTAAGCGTCTTCCCTCAGCATCCCCTTGTTTAGCAGGGTCAGCATCAGCTCCTGGGAAAATATCAGTCCCCGGGTCCTATTAATATTTTCCATCATATTATCCTGGTATATGACCAGCCCGGCTACGATAGCGCAGAATTTTTCCAGTATATAGTCCAGCAATACACAGCTGTCTGGAATTATGACCCTTTCTACTGAAGAGTGAGTTAGATCCCGTTCATGCCATAAGGCTACATTTTCCAGGGCTGCCATGGCATTTCCTCGAATAATCCGAGAAAGCCCGGCCACCCTTTCACTCATCATGGGATTTCTTTTATGAGGCATGGCCGAGGAGCCCTTTTGTCCCTTCTGAAAAGGTTCTTCAGCTTCCAGTATTTCTGTGCGCTGCAGATTTCTGATCTCCGTAGCCATTTTTTCCAGAGAGCTGGCAATCACCGCCAGGGCAGTCATAAGCTGAGCGTGACGATCCCTTTGAATTATCTGGGTCGAAACCAGACAGGGCTTAAGGTCCAGCTTCTGACACACATATTCTTCAACCCGTGGATCCAGATGAGCAAAGTTTCCTACCGCCCCGGATATAGCGCCATAGGACACAACTTCCCGGGCCTCCTCCAGTCTTTTTATATTACGGTCTATCTCGGTATACCATAGAGCCATTTTAAGGCCAAAAGTAGTTGGTTCACCATGGATACCGTGAGTTCTTCCTATGTTTAATGTATATTTATATTTCCTGGCCTTTTCTCCCACCAGTTCTTTTAATCTGAACAGCTTTTCCATAATAAGATCGGCAGAATCTCTCATCTGCAAAGCTAATCCGGTATCCAGGATATCTGAAGAAGTCATCCCGAAATGTATGTACTTGGACTCGTCCCCCACATATTCAGCAACATTGGTCAAAAAAGCTATCACATCATGATGTACTTCATCTTCTATTTCTTTAACTCTTTTAATATCAAAATCAGCCCGTTCCCGAATAACTGCTACTGCTTCTTCAGGAATGCGTCCTATAAGCGCCTGACCTTCACAGGCGGCTATTTCGATTTGCAGCCAGTTGCGCAGCTTGTTCTCCTCTGACCATACAGCTCCCATACGGGGCAGTGTATATCTATCTATCATTGATGATCCTCCCGAAAAACTTATTTCTTATCTTTGAGGTAAGCCTGGACTCCAATTTCTTTAAGTCTTTTATCTTTTTCCAGCACTCCTTCGGCCATCTTCTGGCGATAGTCTAGAAGGGCCAGTTTGATGCCTTCATCACTTAAGGCCATCACCTGCAGCGCGAGCAAAGCTGCATTGGCACTGCCATTAATAGCTACCGTAGCTACCGGGATACCCTTTGGCATCTGGACTATGGAATACAATGAATCAATTCCCGACAAGGTGCTGCTCTTAATGGGAACGCCTATCACGGGCAGGATAGTATAAGCGGCTATGACTCCCGGCAGGTGGGCTGCTCCGCCTGCTCCGGCAATTATCGCTTTCATCCCTTGATCAGCAGCATTCTGGGCATACTCAGCCGTAGCCAGGGGCAAGCGGTGGGCAGAACAAATAGTATATTCATAGCTAACCCCGAAATCCTCCAGCATATCCCCCGCTTCTTTCATCACCTCCAGGTCAGAATCACTGCCCATTATTATTCCTATTTTCGGCATTTCCGGCACTCCTCCTTGACTCTGCCAACATTTCCTTGATTATCAGCCTTAATAAACAACTCAACACATCCCGGCATAATATTCTGGGGACTAATTAACCTTCCGCACTTGGTGAGAATAGTTTGAACCTTTTCTTCAATCTCTAACAATCCGGGAGGACCGTCCCCCCTGAAAATAGAATGCCCAGACGGGCAGTTTCGTAAACGAAACCTGTCCGCCTGGGCTTTTATCCCTATACGGTGTAGCGCCCCAAAAGCGCCTGTGTCACTCGGACCAGTCCATTATCGAATATGCGGAACCCTAGACACACTTTCGCGTTATTATCTGGCTATTTAGTTACATCTTGATATTAGCAAAGCATCTATCGGGTGTCAACCAGGTTTTATCCAGCCATTGGCACATTTTCCCTGAGGATAAATTAAAGCCAGGGCACAGCGGGCAACCTGAACCTGGGGCTATTGTGATCAATTCAGTTCTCGGAGTTTATTTCTTAATTTACTTATACCTTCGGAAATTTCAAGGGCTTCATTTTGCAGGTCAGGATCGGATACCTTCAGCCAACAATCCAAATCACTTTCCTCTTCCAGCTTATCCAACTGGGCAATAACCCTGGCAGCCAACTGCCTTATTAAATCTTCCACAGCTATCCTCCTTTTACAGTGGGTCCTGTCATACAGGTCCTCATTGAGACCCCTCATCTCTTTTGTCTATTTTTATGCCTGTTTTCTGTAAATAGAATTCTTGCCCGCCGGGAGAAGGACTATACTTCTCAGTACTCCCAAGTAATAATTAGCTCTTCTAATCACTTTCTAACGGTGAATTATTTGGGATAGTGTATGATTATTTGGACCATCTGCGTATATAATATGATAAGAGAATTATAGGAAAGGAAGTTAAATAATGAAACACCAGCAACTTACAGGCCTGTTTTTAAGCGGTCTTTTAATCTTAGCGCTCTTGGTTGCCGGATGCACTACAGCCGAGAAAACAGACGATCCCAATAACGCTCAGCCTCCGATAACGGGTGAGCAGACGGAACTGACCCTTTATTTTGCGGAAGAAGGCGCTGCCGGTTTAGTCGCCGAACAGCGTATGGCAGAAACTGAAAACCCGGAAGAACTTCCTTCGTTGGTGGTACAGGAATTGATAGCCGGTCCAAATGACAGCAGCCTGTATCCCACTATTCCTCCGGAGACCCGTCTTTTATCACTTATAGTGGAAGAGGGCACCGCCATGGTTGATTTTTCCCAGGATATTATAAGCAAACACTGGGGAGGAAGTGCCGGCGAGACCATTACCCTTATGTCGCTGGTAAACTCTTTAACTGAGTTAAGCAATATTGAGAGAGTACAAATCCTGGTAGAAGGAGAAAAAGTTGATTCACTGCTGGGTCACTGGGATACCAGCCAGCCCCTGGAAAGAAATGAGAGTTATATCCTGCCGGCTGACTCTTAAGCAGCGGCAACTATGCCATCCAGCTGAACTTAAAACTATTGACATAAACACCCCGGGAAATACAAATTATTTTCCGGGGTATTTTGCGGGAATATTTAAAGCACAGGTATTGGTGATTTTTTTATAGATTCATTCACTTTCTTTGCTTAAACTGGTAGCAAATAACAGATCATTTGAATAACTTAATGTAGTCATGACATTAACAAAACCATGGCTTATATATGCAAGGAGGTGAAATATTGTTCACAAAAAAATTTGAGCCGGTTCAGACAGGACCCATCAGAGGCACAACTGCTGCCAGCAGATTCCATGATATGCCGATGAATTTTATTCCCAACCATGGCCAAAGTAAAGCCCCTTCACTATACTACAGTCGGGAGGCCAATTCTGCCATTCATTTCAATAGAGACGAAATTCTATTTGCGTTTGTAAAACCTGCCCACCATCATAGCTCCCCTGATCCCAAAACCTTGTTTCCAGAGAGTCAAAACAATTCCACCAAGGATCTGGGTCTGTTGCTGTCACTGCGCTTTATCGAAGCCAACCCGGGGGTGGCAATTCTGGCAGAGCAGGAGGGTACTGCCCGAGTTAATTTCTTCAGCGGCCAGGAACCCAGCAAATGGTTTACCGGTATCCCGGTCTACCATCAAATCAGCTATCGCAACCTATGGCCCGGTATCGATATGCAGCTGAAAGGCAAGAAGGGCCAGGTAAAATATGAATTTAGGGTCCAACCTGGCGCTGATATTAACCTTATACGTCTCAGTTACGCTGGAGCCGATAATGTTATACTGGATGAAAAAGGCAACCTGCAAATCCAAAGCTGCGTTGGTACCATGACCGATTGTGCACCCTTTTGTTATCAGGTCATTAATGGAAAAAAGGTAGAGGTGGCAGGAGAATTCTTCCTGGACCATACTGCAAGCAGTGAATCTGTTCATGGCTTCTGTATTTCTGAGGACTATGATCCAGCTTATTCCCTGGTTATTGATCCCGGCCTGGACTATTCCACCTATCTGGGAGGAAATCAAAACGATGAAGGACGCTCCATAGCAGTAGACAGCTCAGGATACGCGTATGTCAGCGGGGCAACCTTTTCCGGAGACTTTCCCACCACCCCGGGAGTATTCCAGCTCGACAACGCAGGTGCCTACGACGCATTCATTACTAAAATGGATACTTCCGGAGTATCTTTGATATGGTCTACCTATCTGGGTGGAAGCGGAGTTGATATGGCCAACGCTCTGGTCCTGGACTCAGCCTTAAATGTTATCGTGGGCGGCATGACTACCTCTCCAGATTTTCCAGTAACCGCAATCCCCTCTTCCCCACTGATAAATACCAGCCCGTTTTTAACCAAACTCAATCCTGCCGGAGATTCATTAATATGGTCTCTAGCCTATGGTGGAGATGGATTCGATTATATCTTCAGCCTGGCACTGGATAGTGATGAAGACGTATATATAGCCGGCGAGACCACTTCAACCAACCTTCCGGTTACCCCAGGAGCTGTGCAGCCTATAATCAGCGGTATGAACGATGGTTATCTCATGAAAATCGATAAGGATGCATCTACTATTGTTTATTGTACGTATCTGGGGGGCAGCGGCATGGATTCGTGTCAATCCCTGGCAGTAGACAGCGACAAAAACACCTACGTATGCGGGGTTACTTTATCCAATGACTTTCCGGTAACCCCTGGGGCATATCGAACCTTATTTGCCGGTGATACCTGTGGTTTCATTAGCAAGCTTAACTCAGATGCTACTGCTCTAATCTATTCCACTTATCTCGGAGGCAGTATCCACGATGAATCCAGGTCAATAACCACTGATTCCGATAATTTTGCTTATGTGTGCGGATACAGCAATTCTCCTGATTTTCCTACCACTCCGGGAGCTTATCAGGAAACGCTGCAGGCCTTTTTCGATGTAACCGTGACCAAATTAAACCAGGATGGCTCTGATCTGGTCTGGTCAACATTTATTGGCGGAAGTACTGGCGATGACCAGGGGCTGGCTATCCTTTTGGATAACGATGGCAATGTGTATGTTACAGGATCTACCAATTCCTTGGACTTCCCGGTTAGTCCGGATGCTTACCAGATCTCCTATGGGGGTAACACTGACGTCTTTCTTATAAAGCTCAATGCTGACGGATCTTCCTTGCTGTATTCGACTTTCCTGGGTGGGCTGAACCAAGATATTGCCCAGGGTATAGCAATGGATGATCTGGGAAATGTGTATTTAACCGGGGTAACCTTCTCGGAAAACTTCCCGGTCACACCCGGAGCTTTTCAGGAAATAATGCCTGGTTTTATGGGATTCTCGGATGGTTTCGTTACCAAATTCGATTTCCAGGCCCCACCTCTTCCGGGCGGGATCTACCGCCTGGTTCGTTATGTGATTAACACTGGCGATGATTTCCCGGATGATGCCCAGCAGTATGATGCTGACTTCTTCCTGGTTCCTGATGACCGAAAAGTCATTCACGGCACCGTGCGGTTCCCGGATGGTACTCCGGTTCCGGCTGCCGTAGTAAAATTCTTCAAGATGTTAAATCCCGCGGATGACCCGGAAACCACCTGCGATCTGGAGTCAATCGGGCATGCTATCACCGATGACTGCGGGCAGTTCCTTTTGGGGCCATTGCCGGCAGATGTAAACGTAATTATCAAGGTTTTCTTCCTGCAAAACGCTTCCGCATTTGGCACTCCAATACCATATATAGGTACTGCCACCCCCATAGACCCATAGTGGCTGATACCGCTGATGAATGTTAATTAGCAAGAATATTATGGAAATTATGGCTAAAATGGTAAATAATTATAGCTTTAACGGGAACAGATTATTTTCGCTTCTCATAAATTAATATCGAATGGTTTTGAAAGGAGGTTTTATATGGGCTACCGTCTAACCCGCTTTGTGGTAAACACCACCAGTGACTTCCCTGATGATGCCCAGCAATTTGATGCGGATCTTTTCCTGGTCCCTGATGAAAGAAAGGTTATTCACGGTATCGTCCGCTTCCCGGATGGTACTCCGGTTCCTGCTGCCGTAGTAAAGTTTTTCAAAATGCTGGATCCTGAGGATGATCCAACCACCACCTGTAATCTGGAGTCAATCGGGCACGCTATAACTGACGACTGCGGGCAATTTATTCTTGGACCTCTGCCACCGGATGTAAATGTTATTATCAAGATATTCTTCCTCCAGAATGCGGCTGTTATAGGTACTGCTTCACCTTATATCGGAACTGCTACTCCGGTTGACCCCTAGTAAGCTGGATAACGGGTATGCTTTTTGTGCCCGTTATCTTAATATTCTTCCATCCGCTGTGATAGTAAAGCCGGGTAAATCAAAGGGAAGGAAATACCTTGGATAATAAAAAAGCCGCCATCATCATACCCTGCAGAAATGAAAATATCAGGCCCAAACAAACGGTGGATTTTATGCTTCGAACCGAAGCCCGGGGAAAAACCCCGATTATAGTTATTGACGATGGTTCCAAAGATCGATCCTGCTATTTTCTGCGCCAAAAGAATAAAGATTATAAGGATATTGTCCTTATTACCACCGAAGGTATTGGAGCATCCGGGGCACGCAATTTAGGAGCGGAATCGGCTGAAGGAGCGGAAATACTAATATTCTGTGATGGACACATAATCATGCAAAAAGGGTGGCTGCACACCCTGCTGGAAACCTTCCACAATCCTGAGGTCAGTGCCGTTTGCCCGGGTATTGGCCCTTTTGATCCGCACCGCCGGGCGGGTTACGGGCAGACCTGGGACAACAGCCTGGAGATAAAGTGGTTGGAACGGCCTTCCGGTATTCAAGAAGTGCCTCTGGCGCCAGGCGCCTGTCTGGCTATACGCAAAAGCGCATTTGATGCAGTTCATGGCTTCGACCGGGGATTTAACTCCTGGGGGTATGAAGACGTGGAAATTTCTTTGAAGCTCTGGTTGTTCGGCTACAAGATATTTGTTAACCCCTGGGTTAAAATTGGCCACCATTTCCGGAAAGTACCGCCTTATCAGGTAAATCCCGTTGATTTTCACTATAACCGGGTACGTATGGCCGTAAGCCATTTTAATCAAGACAGAATTGCCAGGATAATTGAGGCCCTGGGAGACAGGAGGCATACTGCTCGGACTCTGACTAAAATTATTTTAAGTGACTCACTTGAACAGCGCAATAAATATCTGTATCAGCGCACCTATGATGATGACTGGTTTTTTGCTAAATTCAACATACCTTTTTGAGGGAGGGAAAAGATGAGTATTATTGATAAGTATATAGCCTGCATTAAGAACCGGATGCAGCCGGTACATGAAGCAAACCAGGATCTATCCGCCGCGAAAGATATAACACCGACCAATGCGGCAGCACTTGATGAATTCTCAGGAGAACCTCTGGATTGCTCGTCTGAGCCAGAGCTGGAAATCTCTTGGCCAGCCAAGCAAGCGGCAGGGGAATTAAATGAAATCCAGATAAATACAGTTATTGAGACCAGCGATGGAGTAGTAAAGGACGTTGATCCAAAGCGTTTCAGGATTCAGAATCCAGCCAGAAATCAAAGCCTGGATATTATCATCAGCAACAATCAGATTAATCGTTCCCTAACTGGATTACGGGGAGATGATAAAGCTTGAATCTGAGTAAAAGCATAGTAGCATCCATTATTATAGCCTCCAGGAACGAAGGGCATAACCTGAAACAGACTATTGACCATATAGAAGTTACCCGAACCGATATCCCCTACGAAATCATAGTAGTTGATGATGGTTCAACAGACCATTCCACCCATTTTTTGCATGATCTGTTTGACAATCATATAAGCTTGATCAGCACCGACGTATTAGGTCCAGCCGCGGCCAGAAACCTGGCCGCGAAATCCGCCCGGGGAGATATACTAGTCTTTATGGATGCTCATATGATCCCCAGCAAGTACTGGCTGGATAAAATTATTAACTGCTTTGAGGATCCTGCCATTGAGGTACTGGCGCCCGTGGTAGGCAGCTTCAACCCAAGCCATCCCGATGTTTACGGCCTGGTTCTGGATAACCGGCTGCAGCCGCGCTGGATAACCCGGGCAGCAGAAGAACTCACTCCCATTCCTTTAGCCGGCGGAGCCGGTTTGACTATAAGGACTCAGACCTTCAGAGAAGTAGAAGGGTTTGATGGGGCTTTTAGGATTGTAGGACTGGAAGATATCGATCTGTGCATAAGGTTATGGATGCAGGGACACAAGATATTCCTAAACCCTGAAGTGCGTATCCTTCATAAGTTCAGGAACACTAAACCCTACCCGGTACTGTACGAGAATATTGTCTATAACTACTTAAGGCTGGCATTTAAATTATATAACAAAGACCGGATCGCCCGCACCATCGAGGCGGTAAAAGGCAACACCAGTTTTGGCCAGGTAATGGTAGAGGTCATCGCCAGTGATGTCTGGGAGCAGCGGCTGACCTTGAATAAGAAATGCAAATACAATGACGACTGGTTTTTTGCTCATTTTAATATGGATTGATCATATACAGGCACAGGAAAGGAAGGGGCGATCCTTTCCCTTTCACTTGTGTATGGGTCAATTAGTATGGGAAACAGGAGGCCCACCCTCGTGTTTCCAGAAGGGAGACTTGAAAGGTGAAATGTATCGGCATAGATGTAGGTCGCGACTCAGTAAAAGTAGTAACTGCCCAAAAGAAGCTGCAATTTAAGGCCCGGGTTGGTGAATGGCGAGACCGAAAGATTACTTTTGGGGGCAACTACGAAGTGGAAATTGATGGGGAAAAGTATTTTATTGCCGATCTGGTGGAGGAAAGCTTTTTTGGTCGGCAGATGCTCTTAAACAACAAAGTACAGCCTGAAACCAGAATATTATTCTTATCAGCCCTGGCCCTGGCCATTGAAAACAACGATAATTTTACTGTTAATACCGGCATACCCATACAGCAGTATACGCCGGAAAGTATAAGCGAAATCCTGACCTTCCTCAGCGGCGATTATCAGGTAAAGATTAACCGGGAATACCGTAAGCTAAATGTGCAATATATCACCATAGCTGCTGAAGGCGAAGGAGCTTACTGGGATTATGTATTGGATGAGACCGGTAAAATAATAGACAACCGCAATTTCTCTAAAAAAGATATTGTCCGGGTTATTGATATTGGCTCCCGAACCATAAATTTTTGTACCGTAGCCGGCGAAAAGCTCTTGGACCGGGATTCAGGCACCCTGCCTTATGGTATTCTGGAAATTACCAATGCCATGGATGATGAAGAAATGAGTATGGAAGATATACAAGAAGCAATGCTGGAAGAATTTACCCGAAGAGTCTTAGGCGACTTGTCAAGAAAATGGTTGAGCCGCAACCTGAAAAAAAATATTGTTATTTTAAGCGGAGGTGGAGCAATACTCCTGCAAAAATATCTGCGCCGATACTTCCCGGTGGTAATAGTAAGCAATGACCCGGTATTCGCCAATGCCCGCGGCTTCTACAAGATGTGCGCCTCCAAACACCAAACCTAACCTGGGAAACAGGGGACGGTTCTTGTCCCCTTGGTTTCCCTCCTTATTCCCACTCAATGGTGCCGGGGGGTTTGCTGGTTATGTCATAGGCCACCCGGTTGATTCCCCGGACCTCGTTAACAATCCGGCGGGCCATTATATCCAGCAGTTCATAGGGCAGGTGAGCCCATTCTGCGGTCATGGCATCATCGCTTACCACCGCTCTGATTATTACCGGATAGGCATAGGTACGGGCATCCCCCATAACTCCTACACTCCTTACGGGAGGAAGCACTGCAAATGCCTGCCAGATGTCATTTTCCAACCCAGCCTTTTTTATTTCTTCCCTCACAATAGCGTCTGCTTCTTTCAGAAGCTCGAGCTTTTCCCAGGTAATCTCCTCTAGAACCCTGACTCCCAATCCGGGACCGGGGAAGGGCTGTCTCCACAGTATCTCATTGGGAATACCCAGTCTCTCCCCGATAAGCCTGACTTCGTCCTTGAACAGCAGCCGCAGCGGTTCGATCAATTCAAAATCCATATCCTCCGGCAGCCCGCCCACATTGTGATGACTCTTGATAGTATGTGCGGTACTGGTGCCGCTTTCAATTATATCCGGATAAATAGTCCCCTGTACCAGGTAATCTATATCACCCAGCTGGTTCTTCTCTTCTTCGAATACCCGAATGAATTCCTCTCCTATTATCTTACGCTTCTGCTCCGGATCTTTTACCCCGGCCAGCTTATTGAGGAAACGATCTTTAGCGTCAACTGCTATCAGATTCATATGCATCTGGTTGCGGAAAGTATCCACAACCTGTTCCGGCTCATCTTTGCGCAGGAGTCCATTGTCTACAAATACGCAGATAAGCTGATCGCCTACCGCTTTATGGACCAGGGTAGCTGCAACCGAAGAATCTACCCCGCCGCTGAGTGCACATAATATCTTCCTGTCCCCTGCTTTATGGCGAATTTCTTCTACTGTGTCCCCGATGAAATCACCCAGATCCCATTCACCTTTCAACCCGCAGACATCAAACAGGAATTTTTTCAAAATATCCATACCCCAAACAGTGTGTTTTACCTCCGGATGAAACTGAACTCCATACAAACCCAATTCTGCATGGCTCATAGCCGCAAAGGGACAGTTACCGGTACGTGCGGTAGCCTGAAACCCGACCGGCAGTTCCTCGATGGAATCACCATGGCTCATCCATACCTGCATGTCCTCTTCCAGATCACGGAAAAGGATATCCCCGGGCTGGATAACCCGCAGCATACTGCGACCGTATTCGCGGATATGCCCCCCCGCTACTTTTCCACCGTAATGATGAGCCAGAAGCTGCATTCCATAACAAATTCCCAGTACCGGAACTCCCATCTCGAATATCCTGGGATCGCAGGCGGGTGCGTTTTCCACATGAACACTTTCGGGTCCCCCGGTCAGAATAATCCCCCCGGGATTCTTTTTAACCACTTCCTCATAACTTATATCAAAAGGAACCATCTCACTATAAACGGATAATTCCCGGACTCGCCTGGCAATCAACTGATTATACTGACCTCCGAAATCAAGTACCAGTACTAGTTCATTATTCATTGCTGCACCTCTAATCATTATCATATACTGAGGGCTTTAATATACATACCGCAGGATAATTGCGATATCGTCCAGCGTAATCCAACCCATATCCGACTACAAATTGATCCGGAATGGTGTAACCAATGTAGTCAGGTATAACCGGGCTGCGCCGGCGCGAAGGTTTGTCCAGCAGGCAGCATATTTTTACACTGCTGCACCCTCTTTGTTTCAGTATCTTGCTGATATAATTTAGGGTCAAGCCGGTGTCAACGATATCCTCGATCACCAGAACGTTTTTTCCTTCTATGGAGAAATCCAAATCTTTCATAATTCGTACCTCCCCCGATGTTTCCGAGGAGGCTCCATAACTGGAAACACTCATAAAATCCAGTTCCATAGGTATATCGATTTCCCTGATCAGGTCGGCCATAAAAACAAAGGCCCCTTTTAAAATCCCCACTACCAGAAGGCTTTCTCCTTTATAGTCAGCAGAAATCTTGTTCCCCAATTCCTTTACCTTCTCCCGAATTTCTTCAGGAGAAAATAAAACCTCTACTTCCGCGAGATTCAAAAATATCCCCCCTTGTCTAAGGAGATTATAACAACTCCTGACTCATCGCGCAACGAGGCTGTCAACCGCTGGCAAATGCTTTGCTGCTCCCTTCTCTTTTCGTATGCCGGCTTATGCTTCTGCTTCAGTCAGTGCCTTTAAAGGAAAAGCAGGGGCTGCTTTTTTGGCCCCTGCTCCTTATTTACTCCTTTCCTGCGCTAGTATCCGGTGCTTCTACACTGATATGCCGGTTAATTTCATCGAAGACAACCTCAATTCTCAGCAGCGTTTCAAAAGACTCCTTATTCTTAGCCTCTACTCGGGCCTTTTTCACCAGCCCTTTATGGTAATCAATCCAGAATCGGTATTCAAAATCCTTCCAAAAGGTTTCCAGCAACTCGCTTTGTACTCCGGTTTGGCATCTGACCTCCAAACACTCCGTACCATCAATCTTCTCAAAACCTATTTTGTCAACCTTTCCGGGTGCCCTGATTTGAAAATTGCTCAGGGGATTAAGCTCCGATATTAGCAGTTCCTCGGAATTGGTGGTATCGCTCTCGATAATCAACCATTTTCCGGAGACCGAATCGTAATTGTAGATGGTACGGTCAATATAATAAATATCTACCGGTGTGTTAACCATCTCCCCCTTTATATGAGTTCTTCCCTGACTCTTCTCTCCCTCTACCCGGCTTATCACCTCCTCCCGACCTTCAACTGTAAAGCCTGATTTCAGGCTATACTTGTATTCAGTAATATTTTCCATGTTAGCCAGAGCTTTGTTCAATTCCACTCCGGCTTCCAGGCGGGATTTCACATACATGTCACGCAGGGTATTAAAAGTTAAACCAAAAACCAGCAACACTGCCAGTATTGGCAATATGATCTTAATCAGCCTCTTGTTTATTTCACCCACCCCCATGCATCTTAAGGCTTAGTAAGATGTATTACATCTTATTAAGCCCCTAAAGCAGATATACCTGAATGTCTAATAGAATATACTTCCAGCCAGCTTGCATTCCGCCATACATAATACTGTATACAGCATTTAAAATACTTTACCTATCTGATATATTTTTGCTATAATTTCGGAGTGTTATATAAGGCAAAGGAGGCTTATAAATGTTCAGAAGTTACGAAGAAGTAACGAAATTTTGCAGTGAACAGAAAATTCAAATGATTGATTTCAAGATGATTGATTTACTAGGCAGATGGCGCCACCTGGGCATCCCCATTGGTCGTTTTACCCCCGACACTCTCAAATACGGTATCGGATTTGACGGTTCCAACTATGGTTTTGCTCCGGTCGAGAAGAGCGACATGGTTTTCATTCCTGACATTACCACCTCAGTCTTTGACCCTTTCACGGATGTACCTACCCTTAGCATGATCGGAGATGTATATGTTATTGCTGAACCGGAAAATTACCGATTCGAGCAAGATCCCCGGGCCATTGCCATTAAAGCCGAAGAATATATGGCCTCGACTGGCATAGCAGATGAATTGAGAATTGGTCCCGAGTATGAGTTCAATATTTTTGATAATGTTACTTATACTTGTCAACCTCAAAAAACCGGGTTTTCCATTGATGCTGAACAGGCTATCTGGAACAGCGGAGATGAAGAATACCAAAACCTGGGCTACAAAATACCTCTTAAGGGCGGCTACCATATCGCCCCCCCGCAAGACATACTATACGATTTAAGATCACGCATGTGCCTGCTGTTGGAAGAAAATAATATCCCGGTAAAATATCATCATCACGAGGTAGGGGGCCCGGGGCAGGTGGAAATCGAAGTGGAATTCGGTACCATGCGGGAAATGGCTGACAAAACCATGCTGGCCAAATACTTAATCAAAAACCTGGCTTTCCAGGAAGGAAAAACCGCTACCTTTTTACCCAAACCTCTATTCGGAGAAGCCGGCAACGGCATGCATGTACATATGCACCTGTTCAAAAACGGTCAGCCCCTGTTTTATGATGAAAACGGTTATGCCGGACTGAGTAAAACCGCTCTGTATTTTATTGGTGGTTTGTTAAAACATGCGCCGGCAGTTCTGGCTTTTACCAATCCCTCCACTAATTCCTACAAACGCCTGGTACCCGGCTACGAAGCCCCGGTCAGTATATGCTTCGCTACTTCCAACCGCAGTGCGGTAATCAGAATTCCGGCTTACGCCAAGACTCCTGAAACCAAGCGCTTTGAATTCCGCTCCTCGGATGCTACCTGCAATCCTTATTTGGGATATACGGCTATTCTGATGGCGGGTCTGGATGGGATCAAAAACCAGATAGATCCTGTTGCCGAAGGTTTTGGGCCTTATGATGTTAATCTCTATAAACTGTCTCCGGAGGAACAGGCCAAGATCAAATCCCTGCCCAAAACCCTGGACGAAGCCCTGGACGCCTTGGTAAAAGACCACGAATTCTTACTGGCCGGCGGAGTATTTCCGGCCCGGCTTATAGAGATTTGGATAGAAGCCAAGCGGGCTGAAGCCGCCAAGATCAATAGCCTGCCTCATCCTATGGAATTTGAGTTATATTATGACCTGTAAAGTTAAGGGATAAACCTGGCATCTTTTTGTATTATCTTCCAGACCCGGGCCAAACTGCCCGGGTCTCGTTTTGGGCATAGGTAAAAATTGTGGAGCAGTTTCAAGCCGCCGCCGCAAAACGGCAGGGATTAGAACCTGCTCCCTGTTTTTAAATAGGAATTCCATGGCTTAGAAAAGCAGGGCACTTCTTTTCGCCTGATTATAGCCTTACAAGAAGGATGGATATCACCCGCCTGCTCCCAACTGTCCAGTATTAAGCTGTTCTATAGACATTCCTTAACTCTTTGCACCAGGAGTTTGACACAAAGGCGGATATTATCCGGGGTATAAATGGTCAGGTCGTCCCGGTAGTAATGTTGGTAAAGGGCTTTTTCTATCTCGTCACCTTCCATACCTTCCTCCAGTCTGCGCCGGATACTTTTGAAGGCTTTTTCTGCTTCTTCCCGGGCCCGGCGATAGAAAAGATGCACTGATACCCCGGTCCAAATTTGACCGTGAGGCAAAGCCAGGATACGGGTAGGTATGGTGCTCATCCTTTCGATACTTTCCAGGTATGATTCATAGCCCTGAAAAAAGATGGGAAAGATAAAATCACTTCTGATCTGGTATCCCCCCGCATCAGAAAGGCACATCATCTGTTCCGCCTTAAGATAAAGTGCAAGCGAACTCGGGCTGTGGCCGGGAGTCTCCATTACCCTCAGCCCGGAAAAGATATCTATGGGGACAGTATCTCCTTCACTTATATATTCATCAATAGCAATGGAATCTATTCCAAGAGCAGGTGGTTTTTCCTTAATTATTCTTCGCCTGGTAAACAAGTCGGACATCTCATCGTCCTGCCGGAAAAAATCTTTTACTACCGAACTTTTGGCAAGCACCCGGCCGGCCCGGGGATGGGCTAAAACCGGAACCCCGGGCAACATCTCTCGCAATCCGGGAATACCGCATACGTGATCAAAGTGCTCATGCATAGCTACAATTTTTTTGATCTTCGGAGGGTTGGATAGTTGCTGCCAATCCTGGCGAAAACTCATCACCCCCGCACTGACCCCGCATTCAATTAGCACCGCCTCCTCCTGTCCAACTACTACATAATTGAAATGCTGGTTGCCCATCATGAGAACATTATCAGCCAGCTTTCGCAACATACAGAACCCTCCTTCCCGCCAGGAGAACCTTTTAACCCCTGTACCACCAAGTAGTAGCGCTGCTTGTATCTGGCTAGAGTTTTCGTTTAACGCTCTCAATCAAAAGGGTCATAGCCCCGGTCATCATATCAGCTGGATATAACAGTATACCGTCCTTAATGAACCGCTCATAGAGTTCAGCGGCCAGAAGCTTTTCATCCTTTCCCCCGGCCAGCTGATCCCTGATCAGTTCAAAGCAGCTTGAGGCTGCACTCAGACTTGCCCGGTAATATTCCGGCACCTCTTCCCCCGCTATTATATCCCCGTGAGCGACCCCAACCACCTGAGCCGGATAAGACATCAGTTTATTTATCGTATCTACATAAAGATCGTAGTCCTGGAAAAACACTGGGGATATCTGATTGTCCTGTCCTTTTATCCCCGCTGCATCTGAAACCAACATAACCTGATCTTTTTCCAGATAGGCACAGATAGAACAGACACTATGACCGGGGGCATCAATAAACTTCAGTTGCAGGCCTCCGCCCAGGTCAAGGACATCCCCCTCCCCTACGGCTATGTCCACTGCTATGTTCTCACAGTCCGGTCCTTTTATCTCACTGTCCACCAAACCATGACGCAGGTAGTTGTCACTCACTACCTGATCGTACCCGAACAATCCTCTGACCACGCGCTCTTTACCCAGCAGTTTCTGCCCTGCCTTACTGGCCGCTACCTGAGCCTGGGGAAATAGTTCTTTTAGGGCAGGAATGCCGCAGGCATGATCAAAATGGGAATGCAGGGCTACCAGATATTTTATATCAGGTTTCTCCTCCAACTCTTGCCATTGTTTGGCCAGGATAGCTGCCCCTGCACTGGTTCCGCATTCCACCAGGGCCGCTTCTTTTTGTCCAACCAGGTAATAGTTAAAATAACCATTTCCCAGCAGCATCACATTCTGAGTAAGTCTCTTCATATTTTTCCTCCTCCCCCTCCATGGGTATCTTCGCCATATTTCCCAGGAACTATTTCCTTCCTCTAGCTTAATTACCATATTACTATAATTTCCCCGGAAAAATCATTGAAAAATTTGTGCTGCCACCTTCCAAGTAATAATAGCTGTTCTTCATAAAGCTATGGCCGATGCGGGCCTATCCTCGTCCCTATCCAGAAGCATTAATAACACTCCGTTCCCCGCCCAGTCCCAGCACTGTACCCATTAATTTACAGGTTAAGAAACGGGTGCCCTCAAACATACTATACTTATGTTCAGAAGATTTATTATGTACGGATTCATTGGCTGGATATTCGAAATAATATTTACCGGCAGCGGTTCTCTGCTCAGGGGATCATTAAGCCTGACCGGCTACACCTACCTGTGGATGTTCCCTATCTATGGGATGGCGGTATTATTGGAGCCGGTGCATGATAGGATCAGGCCAGCTCCCTGGCCTATTCGAGGATTTATCTGGGTTTCCTTGATACTTTTCATCGAATATATCAGCGGCTGGTTGTTAATACAATTCATTGGATTCTGCCCCTGGGATTATTCGGGGTTTAGTCCCTATACAGTGGATGGTCTAATCCGCCTGGATTTCTTTCCCTTCTGGTTTGCGGCCGGCCTGATTTTCGAACGGATCCATGACTTTCTTGATTCCTTCTCCGCCCTTAACCACATGGCAGTGCAGTTGAAACCGTGGACCTGGAATCCAAACCGGCATAAAAAGAAACCTTGAGAGTTTCACCACCTCAGCGGAAGCAATTGCTTTGGATAAAAAATCCATCCTTGCTTGTTATCTAGCTCACTTATTCTCATTATAATCACCCCTTTTCTTCTGGTTTCTTAAGCCCAAGTATCTCCTCAGGTTTACACGCATTTTCCTGGCAAATATCGGCCAGGTTTCCTGCTGTAATTCTCTCAAAGCAATAATCAACATTGTCGTTATGATAATGCTTATTGGGTATAGGAACTACAGTAAAATATTAACAATATTTTCAACAATTTAGTCCATTAAGTCTATTGAAATCTTTCCTTTTAGTCGATATATTAATATGCCCTTGGGGTTATATGGAGGACGAAATGTATAGCATCAATACTTATTATATTAACTATCCCAGTCTGGTCCGATACGTGGAAGATAATAAGGATATACTATCATCTCCCGATAATCGTGCCATTCTGGTTCAGATTTATACCGGTGTCACAGACAAAAGACTCCTGCGAGATATATGCAGGCAGATTAATTATCTCCTTCCTGCAGCTAAAATAATTGGAACCACTACCAATGGTGAAATCATTAACGGGATTATTAGTTCCGGCGGTATAGTCCTGTCTTTTTCTGTTTTTCAGCATAGTGATGTAGAAACAATATTATTCCCCTTAACAAATGGAGACAATTATGAACTACCCGTAGCTGCTCTGAATAATCCCGAGGCCCGGCTGCTTATTCTATACGCAACACCCTCAGACTATATCACCCGATTATTAAGCTGCATCCAATCCATCAACCCCAACTTGCCCGTAGCGGGAGGTATTGCCGGCAATAATCTTAACGGCAGCAAATATCTAGTCTTTACTGATGAAGAAATTGCCGAGCACGGATTTGCGGCTGCCCTCCTGTGCGGCAAAGATTTGAGGGTTACTCGCCATAACCGCCTGGGCTGGCAGCCAATAGGCAAAGAGATGACTATTACTCATGCTGATACCTCACGGGTTTATACTATTGATAATATACCTGCCTACCAGGTTTATCACCATTATCTGGGAGCATACCAGGAGTTCGATATCATGGACGGCATCGAATTCCCCCTGGTAATAAACAAACATGGCATCCATATAGCAAGAGCCCCCATGTCTCGATATGAGGATGATTCCCTGGGCTTTAACGGAGATTTTGCCAATGGGGATACAGTATGTTTTAGCTTCGGCGACATTAACCTGATTCTTGAACAGATAGATGATCTGTTGCTGGACATACGAAAACAACCGGCAGAGAGCATATTTGTATACTCTTGTCTGGCGCGGCGAAGCTATCTGCAAGACTCAGCTCAGATCGAGACCCTGCCCCTGCAAGCCATTGCTCCCACATCAGGTTTCTACACCGGCGGAGAATTTTTCCATGCCGATAAAAGCAACCAGTTGCTGAGCAATACTATGACCGCCGTTGTTTTGGCGGAATCCGAGACATCTCACCCCCCCTTATCTGAGGACTATCCGGAAGCTGATCAGGAACAATCGGAAGAGGGAACGGCAATAGATAACATTGCTTCCAGGAACCTGAGTATCCTGAAAGCTCTAACTTCCCTTATCAATACTGTAACGGGTGAACTCAAGCAAACCACCACTGAATTACAGATGGTTAACCAGCAGCTGCAATATGCCAGTACCCATGATGCTCTCACCGCCCTTCACAATCGCGGTTACTTTGAACAGCAGATACGCCAAGCAGGAAATTCCTCGCCCGGTCTTATCATCTGTGACATCGATGGTCTCAAGTTAATTAATGATATTTTGGGACACGACAGTGGTGACGCGGTTTTGAAAGCTGCAGCGAATATCCTGAAATCAGTTGCCCATCCGAATGACATAGTGGCCAGAATCGGCGGAGATGAGTTTGCCATTCTTGTGTCCGGTTGCAGTCAATCCAAACTGGAAAACTACAGCCACAGAATTCAAGCAGCTGTAGACCGTTTTAACCACAAAGATCCCACCCTGCCTCTGAGCATATCCATAGGCTGTTCCTGCTCAGAGAATAATGAATTAAGCCTCAGAATGCTGTTTATTAATGCAGATGATAACATGTATCGGGAAAAACTCCACCACAGCAGCAGCGTACAGATTGATCTTGTACAGACCATGATGAATTCTTTAAACATAAGGGGAATCATCCCCGAGGCGCAAAGCCAGCGAGTACAAGACCTGCTGTTGTCCTTCGCCCGGCGCAACAAGATTTCCACCGACCGGATGGCTGATTTAAGTCTTCTGGCTCGTTTCCATAATATAGGCAAAGTTGGTATCCCTGATCGCATTCTCTTTAAACCCGGGCTGTTGACCTTGGAAGAAAAAAAGGAGGTATCCCGTCACTGTGAAATAGGCCACCGTATCGCTCACAGTTCCCCTGAGCTACTTCCCATAGCCGGCTGGATCCTGAAACATCATGAATGGTGGAATGGCCATGGCTATCCCCTGGGCCTGGATGGATACGACATCCCCTTCGAATGCAGAATGCTGGCCATAGTCTCTGCTTATGAGGCCATGGTCCATGGCCGTCCCTATCGCCAGCCCATGAGTCATAGTCAGGCCCTGGAGAAAATCCGGCTGGCTGCCGGCACCCAGTTTGATCCTGACCTGGCCAATACCTTCATAGAAATGATAGAGGCTAATGGACCTCCCTGCTAACCGTATAACCGGATGGTTGTCACCTCTGATCTATACAGAAACAAGAAAACCGCAGATCTCTCTGCGGTTAATTTGGGCACTTCATGGATTTGAGCTTAATCTCCGCATAATCCCTGAGCCAATGCACTAATGTCTGGTTTAGTCACTCTTACTGCCTCAAAGTCTGGTGCTGTAGAAGGGTCATTTATTCTGGTCGAAGTAACTCTCATTTCATATGTGCAGCAATCCGGACAAGTTCTGTCACAGAAAGTTACAGTGAAAGGCGTCTCTTCCTGCCAATCCTCGATAATTTTACCCTGTACGGGAATGAATTCAATCAATCGGCGGAATGTCCATTCTCTTAATGTATCCTCAATTCCATTACATTTCCTGATCAATTCAAAGGTCAGAATAAGAGTAAAACTCCTTTGCCGATCAGGAGTTTCCAGAGCCACATCAAAGAAGACCAAACTCGAAAACTCGATCTTTACCATCGGCCTGAAAAGACAGGTGGTATCTACTACTACCCTATCTAATACCTTTGTTTCCGGTTCCAGCTGGTTGGGATCAAATGTCGCGTCTTGAGGATTACACCCACATTCCAGTAATATTCCTTTGGGCTGGGGATGTTTGGAAAAGTAACAGAATCTTTTGTCCAGGACTTCGCTGTGTTGCTCAGAGCACCAATCACTTTTAGCACCTTCAGCCGGCGCATACCTTCTCAAATCGTTACCTCCTTTGCTTATAAAAAGAGTTCTCTTTTCTTGATAATAAATACTATTCTTTTATACACCAGAAGGTTCCAGATAGTTCTTCAAAAGTTAATATATAGCTAAGTTGGTTATCCCGGCAAAGAACCGCAGACTGCCAATGGAGAAGCTTACCAAGCAGTTCAACCCATTTCCGAAGCGAGACTAGAACCTGCCGCCGGTTTTGTTGATAGGAAAGCCCAACCGCTTCAAGAAAGCGGGGGACATCTTCTCGCCTGCAGTATTCAGCAAACGGCCGGTAATAAATGAGCTTTGGGTAGTTTAAAAAAATATGATATTACTCTTTTAGTTGTTTTCGTCGATGAGGTTTTGGGGAATATATGTTTTTAAAGCATTTTTTATTATGATAATATAAGCTTAAGGATTTTAGACAAAAATAAAGGAAAGAAGGAAGGCCAAAATTGAGTAAGTATCAAGCTTACAAAGAATCAGTTTTACAATACAGCCAGCGTCTATCGCAGAAAGGCTACACTATCGGCACCGGCGGCAATATATCCATATTGATCGAAGGAGAAAATGTTATTGCGATAACTCCAACCAGCATGGACTACTTTGGTATTCACGTCGATGACATCTGCATAGTAGACTTTGAAATGAATATTCTGGAGGGAAAATATAAGCCTTCCCTGGAAACTGAAATGCATATAGAAATTTATAAACAGCGACGTGATGTGAATGCCATCATTCATACTCATCAAGTATATGCCAGCATATTCGCTTTAATCAATGAACCCATTCCATCTCTTTTTGATGAAGTAACCTTAAATGCCGGGCATATTATTGATATCATCCCTTATGCCCTGTCCGGCAGTCATCAGTTATCGCAGAACATGTCCTCCCGCTTGAGTAACCGCTGCAACTGTTATATTATTCAAAACCATGGAGCACTCAGCCTGGGGATGTCAATTGAAAATGCCTATCGCAATGTAGAGCTTCTGGAAAAGATTGCTCGCACCTATTATTATGCTCTTACAAGTGGACGCCCAATCACCAAGTTGTCCGATTCAGTTGTTGCCCGTTTATGTAAGATGCTCTATGAAAAACAGGACCAGGAAATAGAACGAAAAAGGCAATCATAAAAAGATCTCATAATTGCTGAGATTCCATCGGAATCTGTCTTAGTGGCAGGTACAATAACTGACAATTTGGGATTATCAGAGATGAATCTAGAAGTAAGCCTAGCCGATAAATAAAAAAAGGCCGGCCAAAGCCGGCTTTTCTTTATACGCCTTGGCATTGGCGCATAAAAATAGTAGCTGAAAACATTATCTCAGCCACTATCTTACCTAACGGTCTTTTATTAAGAATCCAGTTGCCTGGTGCGCCTAATCATGGTGTCGGAGGCGGGACTTGAACCCGCACCCAGTTACGGATACGCCCCTCAAACGTACGTGTCTGCCGGTTCCACCACTCCGACACAAGTAGTGTTGTCGTTCCCAACACAGGTTATTGTACAATAGTTTTAAGCTTGGTGTCAATCTCCTTCACTTCTTGACGCTGCAGCAATACCGGTTATCTGCGGACGAATCATTTTATTCGCCTTTTCAGACTGATTCGCGCAAGCTATCCCTGGCTCTGACTTCGGCACGTGTTACTTGATATACTCACCTCAGATGATAACCCGGAAAGAGTGCCAGAAATGTCAAAAGGCTAAAATAAGCGTATTTAATGTATAAGCCCAAGGGCCCACCTGCAAATTCACAATTAAAAACCGATAGCTAACTCATACAGCTTCGCTACCGGTTTATTTTATGGGACAAGAGGATAATTTCCCGGTGATGAAGGACCCCAACAGAAAACTTTGCTCTTATCCCATATTTTACTTTTTGAATATTTTATGGGTTAACGACCGGTTCAGGTTCTTAATGCTCTCGATAGCCATGTACAGCTGGGCGCTTAAGGTGCTGACACTCATTTCAGGTTGGCACCGGGATGGTCCTACCATCAGGGGGCTAAACCCGGTAACCGAAGCGGCTTTTTGATTGAGTTCATGAAATTTCATGGGCATGGGTATACCGGTTTTACAGTAACGGGCAAAACGATAACAGTTATTCCATAGTAAATGATAGCCAGCCATTCCAACGTAGGATAAGGCGGTGTTAACTACTTCATCCGGATCTTTGCAGTCATGGTAGGCAACTGCCTTTTTGGTTCCGCCTTTTAGAAACACATCCATGTTTGTCCTGCGAATATATGAATCAAACTTTTTAAAAGGTTCTCCGGTAAAATGTATACAGGTCCCATCCCCCATATCGATTGCATGATGGTAATAGAAGTACCGAAAAACCCTGATGTGATCTCCTCTCAACTTAACTACTCTCCTGTTTCATGTTATTAAGCTTGTACTAGATACCAAGATATTTTTTCACTAGGATATATTCTATCACAAAATCTGACTATAAGCAGTTTAATTTATTTATTATCTGAGGATAGTCATGAAATACACCAATTACAGTCGGTTGATATATACCCAAAAAGCAACCCGCAAAACATCTCTGCGGGTTGCTTCTCCTGCGCTTTTCTTGAAGATCAGGCGCTTTTTATGCTGATTTAGCAGCGAGCAGGACAGGCACCGGAAGCTATTGCATTGATTCCCACATTGGTAAGAGATAAACAGCTGATGTCATCAGTATCAATATCTATTATCTCTACAATATACTGGCAGCAATCGGGGCAATCACAGCACCCGCACCAGGTAAAACCAAAAGACTCCTTGAATTCCATATCCACATCCCTACGACAAATAGAAGGGCCAGGGCCGGAAGCCTGAGCCGGTGCTACGTTATTGACCGGGAATTTCCTGCGGCGTTCTATATCTACTTCCTTTTCATAGACCCAGGTGCCCAGGGGAATCTTCTGCCCGCCGTCACAGGCCCTGCTCAATTGGAAAATCAGCCGAATCAGGTATTCTCCTTCTCTGCTCTCGACCTTGAAATTAATCATACTGGAAAAGTCGACTTTAATCGTGGGACAAATCAAGCCCCGGCTGTTAAGGCTTACCGTCCCGGCTACCAGGGAGGGCTGACTGACGCACTTCCCGCCTCTTTTTTCAACCGGCAGGGCCAGTCCGCTTCCGGTCCCGCAGTTCATAACGACTGTACCGCTATGAGGAAAGACAGCTGCCGGTTTATCTTCTTCCGGTATTTTGTAATGTGACATAAATGATACCTCCTAATTTTTGTGGTTTTACCATCAGCATTGAATATTACTAGTTTTGTTTGTGTTTATTGCCAGTTCCTACAATAATTTATGCTTTATTGCAAAATTTGTTACTGTTTACCATAATATTTCTAGCCTATTGGGCGTCTTCCAGGCCTAAATGATGAACATTCCTTCCTCTTTTGTAATATTTTATATTAAATGTATGTCTTTAAGGAGATGATCGCAGTGCCGTCCATCACCTTCCTGGCCTGTAAGAACACTTATATTTCGAACTGGTACCCGGATCACAACTTTTCTTCCAGTCAGGCTTTGTTTGTCAGCCAATATCAGCAAACCGGAGATGGTTATAGATCCTTGCTGCAGTTCGACTTGAGCAGCATACCCCCAGGATGTACTATTGAAAAAGCGGATCTCCTCCTGAGCCTGTACAGAAACGAGGTCCAATCCGGGATAGTAAATGTAAGTGTCCATCGATTACTTAACAGGTGGATGGAATATGCCAGCAGTTGGATGAACCAACCTCCTTTGAGTGCATCCCTGGACGGGTCAATTGCCTTTGAATCCAATTCCATACCCGGTATTCACTCCATTGATGTCAGTAATTTGGTCAGAGGGTGGTATGACGGCTCTATAGCTAATAATGGTCTGCTGCTGGTCGGCTGCGAAGAGCAAAACAATTTGCTGGCCTTCAGGAGCAGCAGGTACCAGAATAGCGATGCCTGGCCCCAACTGGCGGTTAAGTTTATCGATGGAGTGTTGGAAATAGCAGATAAGCAGGAATTGATAATACCTGCCCCTCCGGCCACCTCTATTATAGAATCCGGTCCGATTGCCCTGGGCCCCCGGAAAATAGCAACTTTTATGATCCTAAATACCTCCAGTTCCAACCGGGTGAAGGTAAAAATACAGCTGAGTTTCGAAAATCATGCCGATGCCATTTTCTTTGATGCCGGCCCCTGGCACTCTCTTCAGCCACAGGGATACCCGGGAGAAGCTCTGGCTCTCTCGGCTTCCGAGGCGGCTGAATACGCACGAGTACTCTGCTGGGGGGCAGGCGGGGAGAAATTATTGATTTACCCCAGGAGCAAATAACTATAAGGCTTCGGAAGAAACTATGGAGCAATTTAAACCCACCGCTGCAGCGAGGCAGAGGAATAGAACCCGGATTAGGTTGTCAGTTATCCGCTCACTGCCTGCCGGGTTATTTTTCTGTCATTTCCTAGCCCTTTTCCGACGCTTTGACTTGACAATGTCAGCTGATTGGATTATGATTTTAGTGCCTTGTTCTTGACGCTTACTCCTTTTCGGGTAACGAAGGTCCAAGAGTAATACCTGAAGGGAGTTGACTATTTCATGGAAGACAAGTATTTAGTGTGTAAAGATTGCGGGAATGAATTCATATTCTCAGCATCCGAGCAAGCATTTTATGCAGAAAAAGGCTTTGAAAATGAACCTGGCCGTTGTCCGTCGTGCAGAAGAGCACGCAAGCAACAGCGCAACAGTTTCGGTAACTCACGCGGCAGAGAAGATCGCCAGATGTTTAGCACCGTTTGCGCTGCCTGCGGTCAAGAGACCACCGTACCATTTGAGCCGACCGGAGACAGACCAGTTTACTGCAGAGACTGTTTCCAGGCTAGACGGGCCAACAGCTACAGATAAATTGTCTATCGACAGGGTTTAGGGTTGAAGAACGCTAAACCCTTTTGATTTTTCTGGATATTTAAAGTAGCCTGGCACCGGGTACTGGCAAATAAAGTGACAGTACCCCAGAAGTAAAAAGATGCCAAGTAGGAATTGGTATGAGGACTGACTAAGGAAAGATAATATAATAGCCTTAATCCTTGATGGCTCATCCCGCTTGGATTTTATTCTTGGCTGCCCGCTCGCGTTTTACCTTGTCCAAAGTCATTTTGCGCAAGCGCAGCGAAGCAGGGGTTACTTCCAGCAACTCATCATCAGCAATGAACTCCAGACACTGCTCCAAACTCATGAGCACCGGCGGAACCAGGCGCAGAGCCTCATCTGCTCCTGACGAGCGGGTATTGGTCAAATGCTTTTTCTTGCACACATTGATAGTGATATCTTCTTTGCGGCTGTTTTCGCCTACAATCATACCCTCATATACTTCGGTTCCCGGCCCCAGGAAGAGAATACCTCTATCCTGAGCATTATACAAACCATAGGCTACTGAAGTTCCGCTTTCTGATGCCACCAGAGATCCTCGTGTACGCCCGGCAATCTCTCCCCTATAGGGAGCATAAGCAGAAAAGACATGATGCATTATACCATTTCCCCGAGTATCAGTCAGTAATTCGGAGCGCAGTCCGATCAACCCTCGGGATGGTATCTTAAACTCCAGCTTAACCGTGCCGCTGTTGGAATTAACCATATTCAACAGCTCGCCCCGACGGCTGCTTACTTTCTCGATCACCGCACCTACATACAGTTCGGGCACCTCCACATATAAGTCCTCTACCGGCTCCCAAACCGCTCCCTCTTCATGCTTAAGGATAACCTCGGGACGGGTAACGGCGAATTCATAGCCCTGCCGCCGCATAGTTTCGATCAAGATGGAAAGATGAAGTTCTCCCCGACCCGAAACTTTGAAGGTGTCCGGGCTCAATTCTTCTACTCGCAATGAAACATTGGACAGCAGTTCTCTCATAAGGCGATCCCTTAGATGACGGCTGGTCAAATACCTGCCCTCCAATCCGGCCATAGGGCTGTCATTGACTACAAAATTCATGGAAATAGTGGGTTCATCTATCTTGACGAAATCCAGGGGAGTTATATCCTGGGAGGAACATATGGTATCTCCTATACTGATGTTTTCAATCCCGGCGATAGCAATAATTTCTCCGGCCTTTGCTTCTTCCGCCTCACATCGCTGCAATCCTTCGAAGGTATAAATGACACCTATCTTATTGACCCGTTGCTCATCCGAAACAGAACTGCACAGCACACACTCCTGCCCTTTCTTGATACTCCCCCGGGATATTTTCCCAATCCCAATCCGACCTACATAAGGGTCATAGGTGATCGAGGAGATGCCCATCTGCAGTTCTCCCTGGGCAAAACCCTCCGGAGCCGGAATGTGCTCCAGTATAGCATCCATCAACGGTTTCATATTGTCTGATTCTTCATCCAGGTGCCTCTTGGCATATCCATCCCGGGCTGAAGTCATTATCACCGGGAAATCCAGCTGATCTTCGTCCGCTTCCAGATCAATGAAGAGATCCAGTAACTCATCCCTTACTTTATCGATACTTACCCCCTGCCGGTCTATTTTATTTATAACCACCAGTGGTTTCAAGCCTGCCTGCAAGGCTTTTTTCAGCACAAAACGAGTCTGCGGCATGGGGCCCTCGTAGGCATCTACCAGGAGCAAAACTCCATCTACCATTTTTACGATTCTTTCTACCTCACCGCCAAAATCTGCATGGCCCGGAGTATCAACAATATTTATTTTGGTATCCTGGTAAATGATACTGGTATTCTTTGATAAGATAGTGATTCCCCGCTCCCGTTCCAGGTCGTTGCTATCCATCACCCGCTCCGGCACCGACTGGTTAACTCTAAAATAGCCGGATTGCTTCAGCAGTTGATCCACCAGGGTGGTTTTTCCATGATCAACATGGGCAATTATGGCAATATTACGCAGTGATTTTTTAGTCATATATTCTTCTCTCCATCTTATATCAATTAGCATTCAGTTTGACCCTGTTATCTGGGCAACGTAGCAATTATAACAAGGCGGTTAGGTATTTACAAGAGCGGAGCTATTTTAGTGTCGTTGATCAGTGATAATATCGTGATATAAGTTATCCAGGAAAATCGTATGTTCTTTCAGCAAGACATGGACACGTCAGTTAGATAAAAAATTAAAAAGGGCTGGAGGGTAAGCTCCAGCCTGGTTGTATAGTCAGCTAACACATGGGATGCCTTCTTTTTCTAACTACTCTTCTGCCAGCCCTGTCACATCTTCTGTCGGCCCGGGCAATTTTTCTTCCCCGATGCCTTCTCCTGTGATCATGGAAAGGAGGCACTTTGACCAGATCAGGTGAAAGGACTACTGAGGCAGTTATCGGAGTTACTGTTACTATCGGCTTATCTGCCTCATCAGCAGCAGCGACGGACAATATCTTCAATTGCGGCCAAAAGTCTGGATTGACGTATTCGCGTGCAAAGAAGCCCAGCAGGCTATCGAAATTCTCATGGCATTTTAACAGCAGGCCTTCATGGTCACTGAAATGATCAAGATTGATTTCTACCCAGCCAAAAAATCCGGGGTGTACAATGGCAGATCCTATCGGTTCCGGAGCTGTCGCTGGCCGGTTATTCCAGGTAACATTCAACTCACTCCATTGTCCGATAACCTTATATACAAATAATGTTATTGGGACCGGAAGTTCATTGCGGTATATTTTAAGACGAAGCTGGGACCTGAATTTGTGCCTAGTGTGTCGGAAGTGATCATGCTTGCCCAAATCAAACTTTATAAGTGATTGGTATTCATCTAATGGTCCCTGATATCTGTTGGTGTACAAATAAGGAACTCCCCCAAAATTGGTATTGGCATAGAACTGTGATATATAGGTATCTTCAATGGGATGAAGCAGTTTGCGATGCATCATTATTCATCTCCTTTCTCTAGCTTTGATACATTTTATTACCTTAACATACAAAAAGTTCCTGCTGCTGCTCAGACAGATGAATATTGCATGACAATAATGGAGGATATCGCAAAAACACCTCCCAGGATAATTGGGGAGGTGTCAGCTGTTAAATATCGTCCATTAGTATCTTTTATTTTAATAAATCGATAATAAAATCTGCTGCTCTTTCCAGTTCATTGAAAGCAAATTGAGGAATGTCCAGCGGAAGTTCTGTATCAGATATGACGGCGGAATAATCGCCGGGGGGATAGTCAGTTTCCTTCCCGCCTTCCTTTCGATAGACTAAAATTTGGGGGTGTATTTGCTGTTTAAAGCCTTCAATCAATACGATATCTACATCAGTCATTTCCTCAAATATCTCCCGCAAGGGCGGAATTGCGGTCCAACGCTGATGAGTGGTCATTGATTCCGGTCCTATGAGCACAACCCGGTCAGCACCAGCCTCAAAATGCTGCCAGGAATCTTTGCCCGGTGTATCCACCTGATAGCCATGAGAAGCATGCTTCACCGCCGCCACCCTCAGGCCCCGTTTTTTCATAATACCTATCAAATCCGAAATAACCGTCGTTTTACCGGAATTAGAATATCCAGAAAATCCTGCCATTTTACTCATTAATCATCACTCCCAGTTAAGAATCTGGACTGCCCACCCAGAACTTATACCCCAATCAGGGTCAACCGCCTGGGCTGAAACCTTGTTTTCCCCAACCCAGTACCATTGGCTGATAAATCTAATTAAAGCATATCCACATAGTTTTTTCCAGCTAAGCCCAACGCAAGTGTCATACAGCCCGATACCTCAATGGCAGACCAACATTCCTGAAATGACTTCTGTCTCTCGGCCTTAAGTCCTTTGCCCTCTGGGACTTAAGGGTTGATTTTTCTCCATATATGTTATATTATGTATTTATCGGGACTTATCGACCCCTATGTTAAACAAATTTTAACGTATTTATAGTAGCGGCAGTGCGATGTACTGCCCATATCTCCAAATTACCTCAAGCATTATTAAGCATTAATGTTTGATATTGGGAGTGATTTTTATGAAGAGCGAATTAAGCAATTGCAAAGAATGCGGCCGCCTCTACCTAGTCAGGTATGGCCACGAATTATGCCCTGAATGCAGCGCAGAGCAACAGAAGCACCTATCATTGGTAAGAGAGTACCTGAGGGAACACCCGGGGCAAACCGCATCGGAAATTGCTGCCGCACTGAACCTAAACCTTCGTTATATCTTGGCGCTGGTAAGAAAGGGGTCCCTGCTAGCTTCACTTCCTGATAGAGCAAGCATATATATCAACTGCTGAAACCAGCTTTAATATTACAGCGCCTTGGTTCAAAGCGATGAAAAGGAACCAAACGCTATGCCCAAACTCCGCCTTCAGTAACAGGAAATATGAGCGGTTTTTGGGCCTGTTTTGTGCCCCAACATAATCGGCTGGCGTTGTAGCCGGAACCACGAATCCCCTGAACAGGCAATGGCAAAGTATATGGAATTGGCAACAGCAGGTTAAAAACCCTCTTGCGCGAATTCCATAGTCCAAGTAGAAATAATGCCTATAATACGCTATGATTTGAATAACGTATCAAGGGTTACAACCGGGCAGGTGATTAATCATTGCGTTTCCATTATTGCCCCAAATGCGGGGGACAACTGGAGAATCGTTGGGAAAACCATACTCCTCGTTTAACCTGTATCAGCTGCAGCTATCGATTTTATGAAAACCCAGTGGTAGGTGTAGCAGGGATTTTGTTAAATCAGCGAGGGCAGATATTGCTGGGTCGGCGCTGCCGAGGCGATTATGTAGGCTGCTGGTGTATTCCCTGCGGTTACGTTGAATATCATGAAGATGTTTATGAAGCCGTCCGACGAGAGTTTAAAGAAGAAAGCAATCTGGATGTAGAGGTACTGGAACCATTTTCGGTTCAGTCTAATTTTCATAATCCAGGCCAGCATAGTGTCGGAATCTGGTTTATGGTTAGAATTACCAGCGGATATATGCTGGCCGGTGATGACCTGGACCAGTTAGCCTACTTTGACCTGGATAATTTGCCTCCTCTAGCCTTTCCTACTGATCGAAACGTGTTAAACCTTCTGCGCCAATCGAGGAAAAATTGAAGCGGCCTTCTCAGCCAGCCTCCCTGCACGGATCCGGCTCTCGCTCTTCATCGTCAGCTTGTGCTGACTGCCATGATAGCTTAGAATAAAGTACAATTACGGGAAGAGATTACATGCGATTAGGATGGAGGAGTATGAATGAGAATTACCGAACATGTTCATGCATTGAAATTGCCTTTTAAGATTAAGCTTAACGCCGACCATGAACTGGACCGCTTTGTCTATCTTTATCTTATCTATGGGCAGCAAGTTTACCTGATAGATACCGGGATATCTGGTTCAGAACAGATCATTTTTGAGTACCTGAAGAAAACTGGCCGGAATCCGGCGGAGATATCTAAAATATTTCTCACTCACTCACATCCGGATCATATTGGCGCGGCCCGAAACATAAAAGAACAGACCGGCTGTACCGTTGCCGCCCATAAGGCTGAAGTCGACTGGATTGAGGATGTCGATAAGCAATACCGGGAACGAACGGTTCCTGGTTTTCATTCACTGGTTGGCGGTCCGGTGAAAGTCGAACATACCCTACAGGCAGGAGACATAATCAATCTGGAAGACCAACTGGAACTGCAGATATACCATACTCCCGGTCATTCACGCGGCTCCATTTCCTTAATGCTGCTTCCCGACCGGGCGCTTTTCAGCGGAGATGTGATTCCTCTGCCCGGAGATGTACCCATCTATGATGACATTCAGGCTTCCATAGAATCGATTAAGATGCTAAAAAAACTGGAGGGAATAAGCATGTTGCTATCGGCCTGGGATGAACCCAGGGCGGACAGCCAAGCCTATCAGGTTATGGATGCAGGCCTTGCCTATCTGAATAATATCCATCAGGTGGTAATAGATAATGCCCGCTCTTATTCCCCGGCCATAGAACCGCGCTGGTGCCGCACCATATTGGAAGAACTGGGCATTCCTCCTGCTGCAGCCAATCCCTTGGTGGGAAGGTCCCTCTTGTCTCACCTGAATTGGCTGGATGCAGATTCCAAGCGTACCAATCAACACTGATTATACGGAAAACAAGGGGACGGATCTTTTGTTTGCTTGAATACAAGCAAACAAAAGATCCGTCCCCTTGTTTTCCGATTTACTCTAACGCAGGGCTGATTTTATCGTGCTTACCAGGGCTGCCATCTCCTGATATTTTTGCTGGCCTATCAGTTCCACCAGGGCACTGCCGACTATGATTGCATCGCAGTGAGAAGCTGCTTCCCGGGCAGAATCAGGCCCGGATATACCAAATCCTATGGCAATGGGCAAATCGGTATATCTTCGTATCTTCGAAGTCAATGCATCCAGATCGGTTTTAATCTGTTCTCTAACTCCGGTTACTCCTGCTACTGATACGCAGTAAACAAAACCTCGGGCATAAGTACAAATTGCTTGCAGTCTTTCTTCAGTAGTAGTTGGGGCTACCATGGGTATTAAATCCAAGTGGTATTTATCCGCAAGATCCCGAAGTATGCTGCTCTCTTCCAGAGGAAGGTCAGGTACGATAATTCCATTTACCCCGCTGGTTCCAGCCTGACGGCAAAATTCCTCCAATCCAAACTGCATAATGGGGTTAAAATAGGTCATTATAACTACCGGAACGTCAGTATTCTGACTCACCGAAGAAATCATCTGTAATATTGGGCCGACCGCTGCCCCGGCTGACAGGGCCCGCTGGGAAGCAGCCTGGATAACCGGGCCATCTGCTACCGGGTCTGAAAAAGGCAGTCCCACTTCTATAATATCAGCTCCGGCCTGAGCCATATCCAGCATGATTTTCCGGCAGCTGTACATGTCAGGATCGCCTCCGGTCATATAGGTGATCAGACCCTTTTCTCCCCGTTCCCTTACCGCTCTTAATCTATTGGTTATTATACTCATATTTCTCTGCCCTCCTGTTTCACTATACTCTCGACATCCTTGTCTCCCCGGCCGGACAGGTTGACCAGTACAATTTCTTCCTGGCTCATCTTAGAAGCTAGTTTCAACGCTTCTGCCAGAGCATGTGAACTCTCAATAGCAGGCAGTATCCCTTCGGTCAGGCTCAATAATTTAAAGGCCTCCAGGGCTTCTCCATCGGTAGCGCTAGTATATCGAACCCTGCCAATATCCTTAAGATATGCATGTTCAGGACCAACTCCGGGATAATCCAGGCCGGGAGCGATGGAATGCACCTCACTAATTTGACCCTCGCGATCCTGCAAAACATAGCTCAGGGTCCCGTGCAACACTCCTGGTGAACCACAGTTCAAGGTGGCTGAGTGCCTATTACTGTCCAGGCCCTCCCCTCCTGCTTCCACTCCGACCAGCTTAACTTCCGCATCTGCCAGAAACGGATGAAATATCCCTATAGCATTGGATCCTCCTCCTACGCAGGCTACCACCACTCGGGGCAGCTTTCCGGCCTGTTCCAGTATCTGCTGTCTGCTTTCTCTTCCCACCACGGTTTGGAACTCTCGCACCATCATGGGATAGGGGTGGGGCCCCCCCACTGAACCCAGCAGGTAGTAACTGTTGTCTACATTGGTTACCCAATCACGAATAGCTTCATTCATGGCGTCTTTAAGGGTTCTGCTGCCGGATCTGACCGGTATCACCTGGGCCCCCAACAGCTTCATGCGGGATACGTTCAGGTGTTGTCTGATGGTGTCCTCTTCTCCCATGTAGACGACACATTGAAAACCCAGTAAAGCGGCTGCAGTAGCCGCAGCTACTCCATGCTGTCCAGCCCCGGTTTCAGCAATCAGGCGTTTTTTCCCCATCCGTTGAGCCAGCAGAGCTTGACCCATGGTGTTGTTAATTTTATGAGAACCGGTATGGTTTAAGTCTTCGCGCTTCAAAAATATCCTGGCACCGCCTACATGCTCACTCAGTCTCCGGGCCGGGTAAAGCAAAGATGGGCGGCCCACATAGTTTTTCAAGTACCAGGCCAATTCACTGTTGAAACCATCATCATTCCTAAATTCCTCATAAGCCTTTTCCAGTTCCTGCAGGGCCGGCATAAGGGTTTCCGGCATAAACCTGCCTCCGTATTTGTCAAAGTACCCTCCGGCACCTGGCATCCCGGCACAATCTACATTCGACATCTGGTTTCCTCCTTAATATCATAGCCATTCGTTCACCTTCAGTCAGCATTCTTATCCCAATGGCCTCAAGGGCCATCGTTTTATCGCCGTTTTCATCATCTTCCTATACCTCCCATCCCCTGTCGCCTTAACTCCCCCAATACCCGCATCCGCCGCATTGCGCAGAACAATGCCTGCAAAATCGAGGCGGCTCATTATCTAGGTATATACAGTGTTGATCAAGAATACCTTGGAGAGGAAAAAGCAGGTGAGAAACTTATGAAGGAGGACCACAGCAGGACATCAACTGCCTGAATAGTAAAGGGATAAACAAAGCCGCTGCTAAACGAGCACCGGCCATAAATACATTTCCCTATCCTGATCTCTTCTCATCTCGTCTCTAAACTCGGCTCTTCTCGTCTCATCCAATTATTAATTTCCTGTAATATATCACTTTCATTCAAACCATGTCAATGGATTATTATCCTTTCCAACGTCATATAGGTTAACGAGTTTGTCCTGATTTTTCGATATAAGTAATACAATAAGCCCAGTTATTTGTCTCATTTGCTTTTTTTCGACTTATTTTTTAAGACAAGTATGATAAATTAAAAACTAGTATTATCAAATTATACCAACCGGGTCAAATATAGTCTATTTGTGTATAATCATTAGTCGGCCTCTGTAAATCCTATCTTTAGCATCGTACAAGGAGAAGAAGTATATGAACAAATACGACCGTATGAGCAAAGATCACTTGATCCAGCAAATCAGAGCATTGGAACACCAGTTGCTCTTACTGCAAAGAGAAACGTGCATTTACTGGAATCTGAACCGGGAAGAATTCAACTATCTAACCGAGGATCACCGAGAAGTAATCTGCAGGCTGGCACCGGATGGAACTATACTGTTCATAAATCCGGCCGGATGCAGATTTTTTCGACAGAGTTGGCCTGATTTAATAGGAAATAACCTGGGTAATATCTCCGAACCGGATTTTAACCGGAAACTCCAATCTCTTTTTAATATGCTATCCCCCACCCAACCCGTTATGGACTGGGAATATGGTCCGACTTTCTTAAATCATACTTTTCTGAATTGGAATTGGAGAATCCGGGGGCTTTTCTCTGCCGACCAGACTTTACGCGAAATACAGTTGGTGGGCACTGACCTGACAGAACAAAAGTTCTTCAAACAAGTACTGGACAAGACCAAGCAGACCCTCCATAAGGAGATTCTCCATTATGAGCAGGCTCAGCAGGATTTCTATGAATTGTTTGATCTAGCCAGTGAGATCATATACACCCATGATTTTGAAGGTCGTCTGTTATACATTAATAAAAACGGGGAAAGCATCCTGGGCTTTGAAACCGGAACCCTGAAAGGCAGATCTATTTTTGAACTGGTGGTGCCGGATAAACATAATTTGCTTGAGGAAAGGATAAGCTCCCGCTTCAACAACCAGCAAAAAATCAACTACGAACTTCCGGTTGTTAAAGCAGACGGAGAAACAGCAATACTGGAACTAACTTCCCGGATTATCTTCCGGGAAGACCAGCCTCATGCAATTATGGGCATAGGCCGGGATATCACTCAACGCAAACAAATTGAATCAGCCCTGCGGGAAGGCGAGGCTAAATTCCGGAAGCTGGCGGAAACTTCACCCTCATTTATCGTGGTGGTACAGGGCCAGCACTACAAATATGTCAACCCTACCTTCGAAAGACTAACCGGCTACAGTCAGGAGGAATTGCTGGCGATTCACTTCTGGGACATAATTCACCCGGACTATCGTGACCTGGTAAAGGGTCGGGGACTTGCTCGCCAGCAGGGAGCCGAATTGATATCACGCTACGAATTTAAAATCAACGGCAAAAATGGTCAGGAACTCTGGATAGATTTGTCCGCTGATTGCATCGAATTTGAAGGACGTCCGGCAATAATTGCCACCGGAATCGAGATCAGCTCCAGAAAAGAACTGGAACATGCCTTGATAAACAGCGAGGAGAATTTCCGCAAACTAGCTAATACCGCTCCGGCGCTCATATTTGTAGTTCAGAATTATCGCTTCCAGTATGTAAATGCCTTTTTCACCAATGTGACTGGATATAATGCCTATGATATTCTGGAATTAAACGCTATGGACATCTTGCATTGGGACTACCATGAGTTGCTAGACAATGAACTGACTCAACTGCTTCTAGGTAAAATACCTTCCTTCCGCCATGACATTATAATCTTCAGCAAAACCGGACGTGAGTACTGGATGGACCTATCCGCCAATCGAATAGAATATGGGGGAAAACCGGCAGTTATTGCTACTGCATACGATATTACCGCTAGAAAAGAATTGGAAAGTGCCCTGACAAACAGTGAAGAGAATTTCCGCCGGTTGGCTGAAACTGCCCCGGCCCTTATCTATGTTGTACAGAATCGGGAACTGGTCTTTTTTAACCTGGAAACCCTGAGAGTAACCGGTTACAGCAGAGATGAGCTGATTAATATGAAAAATTGGGAATTCATCCATCCAGACCACCGGGACTGGATAGACAGTATCACCACAGCCAGGCATCGCGGTGAAGATGCACCCCGGCGCTATGAAACAGTCATACTCAACAAGGAAGGCCAGTCACTTTGGATCGAGGTCGCAGTGAGCATAATTCAGTTTAATAACCAGCCGGCTTCACTGGGAGTAGGAATAGATATTACCGAACGCAAAAGAGCCCTGGAGCAAATCACTTACCTCAGTTACCATGACCGTCTGACCGGCCTTTACAACCGCGCCTTTCTGGAGGAAAAGCTGCGGGAATTGGATGAGAAAATTTCATACTTAAAACCCTAATAAAATAGGGGTTTAGCGAAGCAAAAA
>CAZCTN010000013.1:0-72199 GCA_964501655.1 uncultured Syntrophomonas sp. | reverse complement strand
GCATAACCAGTGTAGGATCGGCTACCGGGCAAAGATACATTAATCAACAAAACAATGGCAACCGGGTGCTTATTTTCGTGCGGGATTATAAAAAGGACGGACAGACAGCGGTTCCCTACACATGCATTGGTTTAGCAGATTATGTGAGCCATTACGGCTCTGCCCCGATAAGTATTGTCTGGAAAATGCACGAGCTCATGCCGGGGTTTGTGCTGAAAGAGGCAGTGACGGTGTGAGTTATTACTATATCGTATTGTTATGGATTTATTTACCGATAAATGATGTAATATGGACACGCAGATTTAGAGGAGGTAGGACGATGTCATTTTCGGAAATTAGTATTTATCAGGTAAAGCCAGATAAGACGAATGAGTTTGAAGCTATTATGAAAGATGCTGTTCAAATGATGAAAGGAATAGACGGTTGTCAATCTCTTCGATTTTTACAGCGTTCGCACTATATTAGGGATATGAATACTATTAAGGAGGGGCTTCAACCTGACAAACTTACTCGTATTGTAAAATGTGTTCGCTATGCACTCTACTCGGAATTCGATACAGATAAAAATTATGGTAAAGCTCAAAAACAGTTGTATGAAACTCATTGGAAAGCGATAGAAAAGTGCTTGATTGTTCCGCATGATAAAATCTTAGGTGAAGTAATCATTTAACAGTATAAGACCGACAAATTTCAATTTAGTGAGCAAGCACTTTCTATAATGAGCATATTGGGTATAATGAAAAATAACAATAACGAGTCTAACAAACCCTTAAAAATGATCGGATTAACAATTAATACAAGTATGTCCAAGTAAGGGCAGATGAAGAAAAGAAAGCCTATTCCTATGTACTGGCATCTTGCAGTATGCAGCGGAAAATGGTGATGGTCTGCCCCCTTGCTTTCTTGTTTATCGCGGATATTGATTACCTTGTTTGTACTGTGCCGGCATCTCCGTCGACGAAGATTTCCTGCCCGTCCTGAATGATTCGCATTGCCCCGGCGACATTTACCACGGCGGGTATTCCATATTCACGGGCAACGATGGAGCCATGGGAAAGGAATCCTCCGGTTTCCATTACTATGGCGCTGGCTTTTAAGAACAAGGGGGTCCATGCCGGGTCAGTGGAGGGTGCTACCAGTATCTCCCCGGGTTGCAGGCGGTTTCCTTCGGACGGGTGAGCAATTAACCTGGCTATGCCGGAAGCTCTCCCGGTCGCAGTTGCTACCCCTCGCAAACAGTCTCCGGAGCTCTGGCCGACCGGCCCTGAAAAGACCGGCTTTTCGCCGCAGATGATATCAGGAGCAGGAATCGTTTCTTTTTTCCGGTAGCTCATTTTTCTAAATTCCACCAGGGCCTTGAGCCCGTCACCATTCCACTCCGCACGCAAAATGGAGAATAGATCCGCCCAGGAACAGAAAAACACATCCTCCGGCTCATTAATGAGACCCTGGCGGCATAAACGGTTTCCCAGCTCCTGGGCCATTAAACGGTAAGGTTCCGTAGCCATAACTATAACCGACTTGGTCATCTCCCTTACCGCTGCACCTTCCTGAGCCGCCTTGATCCCCTGGCGAATCTCCTCCCGGACCTCGGCGGGGACAGTTTCCACCACCTCTTGCCAGGCCCGCTCAAACTGCAGCTTCTGCTGAACCTTCAAGTCGCCCGGCCGGGCTGTATCCATCGTATTCTTAATTATATCCATCGGATAAGTGGGGTCTTCCTTCCAGCGAGGATTGATAATATCCAGTTCATATACTGCACGGTGACCATATTCCTCGATAAAAGTCCGGAAAGCCTGCTTGAAGGGAGAACTTTCCGGCAGTTCTGCTTCCCACAAAATCGGGTTAAAAGCCGCAGTTGTCAAGTGCCGGTATGCAGCCTCATCCCCGCGGGCCAGTTGTGCCAGTTCCAAGAGCCGGTAGCCGTGATCGGCACTGGTTATGCCCGTCTGTCCGCCTACCATTAAGCCATTCAGAACCACAGTTGCACGAGCACCGAAGTATTCGTACAGCTTTTGCAACAGGTTCATAACCGGCATAGTGCCGACTGCAGCCAGGAAAGTGAATTTCTCGCAATAAGTCTTTACGATACGGCCAAGTTCAATGTATTTATTGTCAAACTCCGAGTCAGCTAGTTCATCAAATCCTATGCCGGTTACGGCTTTAGCGGAACGAGGAACTTCAGCAAAAATACGGGGCGCATCGGCAGCCGCCTCCATGACCAGATTCATCATATTCATACCGCGTCTCTGCCTTTCCCGTCCGACCTCCCCTGCATAAGGTTCAGGATCATCTATTGCTAGTTGGGGCTGGTGTCCTCCCCAGAAGTCATTAAAGAAATCGGGCAAGGTTCCGAGACAATCGTAGTAGGCCCACTGCAGAGCGGACATATTGCAGTATAACCGCCCGTTAAAATAACGTGAAAACTCAAATCCCTCCAGCATCTGGTATCCGTTGGCGGGAAACTGGGCATATTGAATAGTATCAATCATATTCTTCAGGAAGCGGCGCTGCAAGGGGGATATGACCATGGGTGCCGCATCCCGGTAATTGCCGTTTGACCATATGGCCGGCTGGTTTTTCAGGGCCGCAAATGTATATTCCGGCAAGGCAGTTACCGGCCTGGCCTGTAATAAGAAAAAGTCCCGGCCATCATTAGCCCACTCCACATCCTGATGTTGCTCGCATTCCCCCAGAGATTCGAAAACCCGCATCAGCAGCAGGCCCAATTTCTCAATTTCCTCATCGTTCAACACCTGCCGGGATGAGAGCTCATCGCTATATATGAATTCAGTGCCTCCCCCCTCGGCCAGCCGGGTGAAGCCCTGTTTGCTTCCGGTATCAAGCTTCAGCAGAGCAGGTACGGTATTCCAGGGCTGAGCATCAAGATAATAGCTATCCGGTTCCACTGCGCCATTTACTACCGATTCTCCCAGACCGAAATTGGCGTTGATAACCAGAAGATTCCGTCGTCCGGTCTGAGGATCGCAGGTAAAACCTACCCCGGCCGACTGAGCTGCCACCATTTCCAGCAATACAACCGCCGGCAGCACTTCATTATCATCCAGTTCCATCCTGCGCCGGTAGGCCACGGCCCTAGGAGACCACAAACTGGAGTAACAGCCTTTGATTGCTGCAAGTATGTTTCCCAGACCGCGCACATTCAGAAACGACTCATGAATACCGGCAAAAGATGCAGTGGCCGAATCCTCTGCTGAGGCTGACGATCTCACCGCAACCGCCTTATCAGCCAGCCTCAGGTTATGCAGCGCCGAGGATATTTCATCTCTAACGGCCCGGGGTATGGAGCCTGCTATGATTTTTTCCTCCAACTGCGACAACTCATGCGTGTAATCACTGAGGTTGGTGGCGGTTATTCTGCTTGCTATATCTGCAATATCATCGCCTAAATCGTTGTAGTTGATGAACTCCATATAGGCATCGGTTGATAGCACACCACCGGGCGGAACTTTAAAGCCAAAGCTGTCCAGCCGTGCCAGGTTCCAACCCTTCCCCCCCACTTGATTAGCTCCTGATTTAAAGGCCTGATCCCACATCATAAAGAATTTACCTGAATGCTTCCTCAAAACCCATCGCTCCTTTCGAAAAACCCAAAGCATTAACCAGTCTGCCCATAATTCTATTCTGATCGCTTCTCGTCACTCTTTATGCCATAAAGAACTATATCCACCATTTTGCTGATCTCCTCACGGAGATCAAAGCTGGAAGTATCCTGCAGCCATTCCCAGACTATAGTACCGCGCAGCAAATCAATATAACGAACCAGCCATTTCAACTGGACATCCGCCCTTATTTCTCCGGCCTCTTGCCCCTGCCTGATTATCTCAGCTATAATCCTACAGGTGCCCCTTTCTGGAAAATCATTTTCTGATTCCTGATTTTTGTCATAAGAATAATAAGAGGTTTTAAAGCGATAGGCGAGAACAATTCCCGTAAGTTCCGGGTTGATTTCCACCCAACCGTAGGCGTTGTTTAAGGCGTTAAGCAAGCGGGACCGAGTGTCAGGCAAGTTTTGCAGTTTTGCCAACACCTCCTGGGCCAGCTGATTGGAAATGCCTTTGACATATTCATCCGCGATAGCCTCTTTCACTGGAAAGTAGTTGTACAGCGTTTTCCGGGCCACATCTGCTTCTTCTGCAATCTGCTCCATGGTGGTATTGGCAAAGCCTTGCTGCTCAAACAGCTTTATAGCGACGCTGCTTATCTTCTGACGCAGCTCTCTTTTTTTTCGCTCCATTCGACCCTCACTGGATGGGCTTTTTATTTTCATTACTTCGCATCTCCCTAAAAAAATTTCTTAACCAACCCGAAGAAAACATATACACAATGTAAATATATACACAATGTATAAAAGAATTATACGCTGCTTCTGTCCAATTGTCTATGATTTTCTAAAAACTTGATATTACAGGAGTCGGGGGGAGAAACGTATACGGAGTGCTGATAAAATCATACCAGTTTTCAACTAAGGTAATTAGTGGGAAAAAGCCAGGGGAGACAGCCCCCCCGGTCCTTTTAACGAACTTTTTTACAGCGGGAATGACGGTATCCCGCTGCTATCGTTTTCTGATCAGTGGCTAAACCAGAGTGAAGCTGAAAAAATACTTGCCAAATATCAAGCAATAGCATAATATATGTTATATAACTTATGTTATATAACATATATTATGAAAGGGCGGTGCTGCTGTGGAAGCTGACACTAAATCGGCCCATGACCAAATAGTTTATACAGCTTTCGAAATCCCTAAACCGAAGAAATATACCATATAACCATGATGAATGGTTGATAAATGGGGCAGTTCGAAGGGGGGAACCCGGGAGGACCCACCTTTGAACGGGGAGGGGTTTAAGGTTGCTATCCACCGGCTAAGTAAAAGGAAAGAGAATGAGAAATGGAGTGATAAAATGTTCAGAAGAATAAAACATCTTACGGCCATTAGTTTTTTAATGATCCTGGTTTTAGCGTTGTCCACGACGGTTGTTTTTGCCCAAAATATTCAAGACACTGGCCTGGAAACCTTTCTTGACCATACCATGAATTCCAAAATGGAGGAATATCATATCCCTAATGCAGCTGTTTCGGTGGTAAAGGATGGTCAAATTGTATATAAGAAAGGATTCGGTTTGGCGGATATTGAGAATAACGTTCCGGTTGATCCTGATACTACTCTTTTCCGGATAGGTTCTACATCAAAATTAATTACCTGGACGGCAGTAATGCAACTGGTTGAAGATGGCAAGCTGGATCTAAACACCGATATCAACCGGTATTTGGATTTTGAGATATCGCCCCGGCTGGCAAAACCTCTTCACAATACCCTGGCGGAACCGATAACCATGACCCATTTAATGACCCATACTCCTGGTTTTGAAGATCGCCCCGACATGCTTTTCAGGCTTGCGGAAGATGAACTTATGCCTCTGCATGAGCATATCAAAAACTACCAGCCGGCCAGGATATTTCCCGCCGGTGAAGTTGCTGCCTATTCAAACTATGGTACTGCTCTGGCCGGTTATATTGTAGAAAGTTTATCCGACATATCCTTTTCAGAATATGTTGAGAATAATATTTTCACCCCTTTAAACATGAATAACAGCACTTACCGGCAGCCTCCAACATTGGATTTACCGGCCCGTATGGCCAAACCCTATAGATTTGTTAATGGGTCCTATACTGAAGCAGGTTTTGAATATATCCTGCTAGAACCAGCCGGTAGTATGAGCAGCACCGCCTTGGATATGGCCAATTTTATGATAGCCCATTTATCTGGTGGTACGTATAGCGGAGGCAGAATTCTTAACGAAGCAACAGTTAAGGAAATGCACCGGCAGCACTTCACCTATGACCCGACGCTGGGAGGCATGACGCTGGGATTTATAGAGGGAGTCTTTAATAACCAGGAAGTGCTTTTCCATGGTGGAAGTACGATGCTCTATAACACTGGCCTTTACCTGATACCGGAAGTGAATATGGGAATCTTTATTTCCTATAGCGGTGGCAATCATCTGCTTCATTCCGAGGTTTTTCAAGAGTTTTTGGATTATTGCTATCCCACTGCAGCTCAAATAATGGGAGTGCCCGGTGAAGGCAGCCGGGAAAGGGCTCAAAAGTTTACCGGTGAATACCAGATGAACCGGAAGAGTGTTACTACCGATAATAAAATTGCCGGCATATTAGCTGGTGGTATAATTAATGTTGATGCTGATAAAGATGGATATCTGCTGGTAACCCATGGCGGAGAAACCAATAAATTTATTGAGGTTGAGTCCGGTGTGTATCAGAATCTTCGAGAAGGAAGAACCCAGGATGCCTTTGGCCCATTTCATAGAATCATTTTTAAAACAGATCCTCTGGACAGGATAATGCTGACCACCGATGGACCCATGACCTATTCGAAAGCTCCAATTTATTCAACTCTGAGTTTTACAGCCTTAGCAGCACTAATAATTATCCTGATCACAATAATTTCGCTAATCTACTGGATAATAAGAATAATACCAGGCTGGTTTAAGAAGGCAAAAAACACCAGCCCCAGTTTTTCTGTCCTTGCTTTAGGGGTTGGAATTTGCACCAGTATCATCATCCTGATTCTATTTGCCAGCATGTTCTCTTCAGGCATTGATCCGGTATATCAACTGCCTGTGGAAGCATACATGCCGGCAGAAGGGAATTGGTTACTAGATCTTATACCGACCTTGATGGGGATTTTACTTTGTTTACTGCTGCTGCCTTTTACGGTGGTTGTCTGGTGGAAGGGATTTTGGGGCCGTTTTGCCCGGGTGCATTATAGTATATTTACCCTGGCAGTAATGGGATTGATGTGGATGCTTCATTATTGGAATTTGTTTATTTAGTATAACTTTTGTTACAAGGGGACAGGTCCCTGGTCCCTTTCCCCTTTGAGGGGCAGGGGATCAGGTCCGAGACTACTGAAAAAGTGCTGATACCTCTGTATAACTTGGATCCACCAGTGGCCTGAATAGGAGGAATTAAGTTGAAAACTGGGGAATTTCACAGAATACTAAATTATATAATGGGCTTCATATTACTAGCTTTATGGGTAAGTATTCTTGTAACATGTGGGATAGCCGGTGCTGTGGCATGGGCATTGGCAAAATTATTATTTGCACCGATAGGTGTTATATTGGTACTTGTTAATCTTACCTTACTGATTAATAGTTTAGTAAGAAAGACAGAAGCTGCTCCAAAAGCAATTTTACTCAGACGGGAATATTAGGAAGGAGAAAACCGGAATGAATTCAAAAGAAAGAAACACCAAGAGAATAATCATCACCAGTGTATTAACCATATTGTGTTCGGTTGCTTTTGTAATTGCCTTTCATGCAGTTATGCCTGCATCCGCCGATGTGGAAAAATTAGATAGTGTCCTGGTAACGCATTTTGGCTTTCCATTTGTAGCAGTCAGCTATTTTGCCATGTTATATACTCAGTGTACGGTGGTGGTCATATACTTCTGTAATAAAACCAAAATTTCAAATTTACAAACGGGTATTCGCTTCGGTCTTTCTTTTGCGTTAATCAATATGGTTGGAATGCAAGAGCTTATGGTTGAATCGTCGCCTTTTGCTCAATATGGATTTGAATATATAAAATATCAATTTTTTATGGGAGTAGGAGACGCAATCCCGCTTTTTATCCTATGCATGGTTATTGCGTTGTTTACCGTAAAGAATAGTGTCAAAGAGGGAAAAGTTCCCAAAATGAAAATGGCGGAAAAACTATATGCCATTGGGATTATCTCCATAAGTTTTCTGCTGGAACGGACAGTGGGCTATGAAACAGGTATTATTCAAAGCAACTGCGATATTTATATGGCTCCCTGTTATATCTGGACTGCCTTATTTGGTATCACTTTAGGTTGTATTTATACCATACTATATCCGGTATTATACAATGAACAGAAATGGATTCATGTACCGATTGGATTAGCTTTGTCTATCGGATTAAACTGGATTATTTTTAATAGCTTTATTGGATTAATAATGAAAGGCACTATGTCAGACGTGCTCTTAAGAAGCGGGTTGGATGTTATGGTATTGTTTATTGCTTCGTACATCATAGGGAGAATATTTTTTACCCAAGAGCATTTGCCAAAGATCAATGCATAATATAATATATGTTACATAACAATAATTATATATTATATACGAAAGAGGGGGCGTTACTATGGGACCCAAGATTAGATTTACCAAAGAGCAAATAATTGATGCGGCCTTGGAAATAGCCCAGACAGAGGGTATGGATAATATAACCATGCGCAAGATAGCTGAAAAAATGGGCAGTTCGGTAGCTCCCATCTATGTGAATTTCAAAAACATGGATGAACTGATTGAAGCTTTAATAGAGAGGATTATTAATATCAGTCAGCAGCTTTTAATGGAGGAGAGTACCGGAAACCCGTTTTATGATATGGGAAAAGCAAGTCTAAGGTTTGCCATGGAGTACAGTGTGCTTTTCCGGGATTTGCTCATGAAAAATTCAGGCTATATGCAGGACTACAATGAAAGAATGGGGCCTAAATTAATAAGAGAGATGCAAAAGGACCCTGAACTGGAAGGGTTTACGGCAGAAGAATTAAAAACCATATTATTGAAAATGAGGATATTCCAGCTGGGAATTTCGGTAATGGCTGCCAACGGATTACTTCCCAAGGATTATGAAATGCAGGATTTAATGAACATATTATCAAGTACAGCTAATGATGTGATACTATCAGCCACCCTGAGCAAGACGGAAATCTCGCTGAAATGACTTTAATCCTGCCCTGTGTCAAGGTTATATTAATGCGATGCATTTTGAAAGTAAAAAAAAGTGCAGTTTAGACAATTGACTTGCGCCTTTGTCAAGACCGCAGATTACAACTAAAAAATAAATCTTCATGTGATATTCTTTTATCAAAAAGCTCACTGTATTTTTAAGGGACTGTCCCTTAATACACCATCTTGGGACAGTCCCTGTTGTGTTGATTATCCTAGGATTTTCTGCAGATCTGCATCAGGTGTCGAAATCGGGGAAATGTTGAAGTTCTCCACTAAATAGTTCAGGACGTTGGGAGAAACAAAGGCCGGAAGTGTTGGCCCCAGATAGATGTTCCTGATACCCAGGTGCAGCAGGGTCAGCAAGATGCCGACGGCTTTCTGTTCATACCAGGAGAGAATCAAGGAAAGGGGCAGTTCATTGATATTGCAGTCAAAAGCTTCAGCGAGTGCTGCTGCGACACGAATGGCACTGTAGGCATCATTGCACTGACCCATGTCCATGATACGAGGCAGTCCGCCGATTTCTCCCAAATCCAAATCATTGAAGCGGAATTTGCCGCAGGCCAGCGTCAGAATCACGCTGTCCTGGGGTGTCTTGCGGACCAATTCTGTGTAATAGTTGCGGCCAGATTTAGCGCCGTCACAGCCGCCAACCAGGAAGAAGTGCTTAATGGCTCCGGTTTTTACGGCATCGATCACTGTGTCAGCAACCGACAGTACAGTACCGTGCCCAAAGCCGGTAGTCACCTGGGTTCCCCCGTTAATACCTGTCATTCTGTGCTCCTCTGTATAACCACCCAGTTCCAGTGCCTTTTCAATGACGGGAGTAAAGTCTTTCCCTTCGTCAATATGCACCATTTCCGGATAGGCAACTACCCCGGTAGTGAAGACGCGGTCATGGTAGCTGTCTTTTACCGGCATCAGGCAGTTGGTTGTGTAGAGGATAGGAGCAGGGATGCCGTCAAGCTCCTTTTGCTGGTTATACCATGCGGTGCCGAAGTTGCCTTTAAGATGGGGATAAGCCTTCAGCTTGGGATATGCATGGGCGGGCAGCATCTCGCCATTTGTATAAACATTAATGCCCTTATCCTTGGTTTGCTCTAAAAGCTGATATAAGTCGTACAGATCATGGCCGGTTATTACTATAAAAGGCCCTTTTTCAATAACCAGCGGTACGGTTGTGGGTACGGGTGTTCCATAGGTTTCCGTATTGGCTTTATCCAGCAGCTCCATGCATTGGAGGTTGACCTGGCCGGTTTCCATTACCAGGGGCAGTAGTTCTTCCATAGCCCAGTCCTCACCAATCGCAAACATCCCCTGGTAGAAGAAACGGTTGACTTCCTCATCAGTATACCCTAGGATCATTGCATGATAAGCATAGCTTGCCATACCGCGCAGACCGAACAGGAGCAGGGATTTCAGAGAACGAACGTCCTCGTCGTCATTCCAAAGCTTTTCCATATCATAATCATTGGTATCAACCGAGATTATTTGGCCCTGCTCCAGCAGGTTATTCTTCTCATTGCGGGCCGCCTTAGTCAGACGGGTTACCGTTTCATTGTCAAAGTTAACGTTGGTGACGGTGGTAAAGAGACCTTCCATCATAATACGATGTGTTGTTGCGCTGGGTTCGCTCACTCGTGCTGCACGGGCCAGGCCAACGAGGGCGCCGGTTAGTTCATCCTGCAATCTGGCGGTATCCGCCTGTTTGCCGCATACACCCGCTTTGCCAGTGCATACCCTTGATTTTGCGGTCTGCTCACATTGAAAACAAAACATATCTGACATTTAATATACCTCCATCCAATTTAGATATTTCTGATCATGCTGTTCTTTCCTTCTCTCAGGCATAACTTTACCATAACGTTATATATCAATCGGTTGCAAATGCAATGCAAACATGATAAATTTAACCACAATAAAAGGATGTGAGTTGTATATGACAAGCGAACTGGTAAATAGCGTCAGGTTGTTTGATGGTATCAAGGCAGATGATCTTTCTGACATGCTGGCCTGTCTAGGGGTTAAAAATCAGCAATACGATAAGAAAAGCATTGTTATACTGGCGGAAGATAATGTGGATCATGTGGGGGTTGTTTTGCAGGGGGCAGTTCTGATTGTGAAAGAGGACTTTGCCGGCAACCGTTCGATTGTGGATTATGTTGGACAGTATGAGGTGTTCGGTGAAGCTTTTGCCTGTGCTGGCATACAGAAGTCGCCGGTCACCGTTGTTGCCGCTGAAAACAGTGAAATCATGTGGATTCAGTTTCGCCGGATAATCAATACATGCTCCATGAGCTGCATGTTTCATGCCAAACTAATAGAGAATATGATGAAACTGCTTGCGGTGAAGAACATGCAAATGAATCAAAAACTGGAGATTACATCGAAAAGAAGTATACGGGAAAAACTGACGGCGTACCTTCTCGGGCAGGCCCAGGAGTCCCAATCCCATGATTTTACCATACCGTTGAACCGGAGCGAACTGGCAGATTATCTATATGTAGACAGAAGTGCCTTGTCCAGAGAATTATGCAAAATGAGAAATGAAGGGCTCATAGAATTTAACAAGAACCACTTTTGTTTGAGTAGGAACTAAACAAAAGGCAAACCTGTCACTGCGCCAAATTGCAGCCACTTGCGAAATATACCAGGTATAAGCTAAAGTCATGATTACACATACAGAAGGATATTCTCCCTGTCTTTTGATTGACAAAACACTGTCAAGAGGGTATATTTATCTATAATTCAAAATTGCAAAGGCCTTGACGGAGAGAGTAAGTTTCAGTCGAACGTTTCAGCGAGCCGGGGACGGTGCAAGCCCGGTACCAGTAGTTTGAACCCGAAAATCACTCCTGAGCTGCGAACCGAACGAGTAATCCAGTAGGCTTCGACGGTTTTCCCCCGTCACCGGGAACGCATATGATGGTATGTCGTGTATTAACGGGTGGTATAGCGAGTGTCTTTCAGGCTTTCGTCCCTTTACGGGATGAAAGCCTTTTAATTTGCCGGCGGATGTAATGGCCATATTTGTGGTAGCAGGATGCTCGTATCATAACCAGGACTGCACTATATTGTGGAAAATAATGGAAGCTACTGGAAGCGGCCAAGTACTGTGAGAGGCGCCCAGGGAAAGATTCGGCGCGCCTGGCGGGTAATTTTATCAATCATTCATGATTGGAGGAGAAAACAATGGCAACCAATGACATGGTGGAAATTCGCTGGCACGGCCGGGGAGGACAGGGAGCCAAAATGGCCTGCTTAATGCTGGCGGATGTGGCTGGTTTACAGGGAAAATTCGTGCAGGGATTTCCAGAGTATGGACCGGAACGTATGGGAGCTCCTATTACGGCTTATAATCGCATCAGCGACAAACGGTGTACTATACATTCCAATATATACTATCCGGACTATGTGGTGGTAGTAGATGAAACTCTGCTGGACAGCGTTGATGTTACCGGAGGACTGAAAGAAGACGGTGCAATCATTATTAATACTCCCGCATCGCCTCGGGAAATGCGGTCCCGGCTGCCGGAATGGAACGGAAAAGTCTGTACCATAGATGCAAGACGCATTTCGGAAGAGATTCTGGGCAGTAACTTCCCCAACACCCCTATGATGGCGGCCGCGGTTCAAGTTAGCGGTTTTTTGGATATCGAGCGATTTTTGGCGGATATAGAAGCATCATTTAGATACAAGTTCGCTGCCAAGCCCCAGCTTATCCCGGGGAACATGGCAGCACTGAAAAAATCCATGGAGGAGGTACAGCTAGGATGATACGGGCGAAGGATATCAACGAACGCACTCCCTGGCAGGATTTGACCCCCGGCGGGGAGATATATGAAGCAGGAACCGCACGGGCCTTCAATACAGGCAACTGGAGGACCAACACGCCTGTTTTTCACGCGGAAGCCTGTAAACACTGTATGCTCTGTATTCCATTTTGCCCGGACAGTGCTATTCCGGTAAAGGACGGGAAACGTTTGGACTTCGATTATATGCACTGCAAGGGCTGCGGCATTTGTGAAAACGTATGTCCCTTCCCGGCTATTACCATGGTGAGTGGAGGTGTTGCTCCATGAGCAGCCGTCTTTCCGGCAACGAAGCTGTAGCTTATGCCCTAAAGCAGATTAATCCTGATGTCATGGGAGCGTTCCCTATTACTCCCTCCACGGAGATTCCTGAATACTTTGCCAATTATGTGGCCAATGGCGAGGTGAATACTGAATATGTAACCGTGGAGTCTGAGCATAGTTCAATGTCGGTGTGTATTGCAGCCCAGGCTGCCGGAGCCAGATCCGTTTCTGCCACTTCATCCTGCGGATTGGCCCTCATGTACGAGCTTTTATACGTAGCGGCTTCATGCCGTCTGCCTATTACATTGGCCTGTGTCAACCGGGCCCTGACCGGGCCGATTAATATAAATCACGACTACTCTGACTCCATGGGAGCCCGTGATTCCGGCTGGATACAACTCTATGCGGAAAACAATCAGGAAGCCTATGATAATCTTCTCATGGCCATGCCTATCGGCGAGACCCCGGAAGTGCGATTGCCGGTAATGAGTTGTATGGATGGCTTCATTACCAGTCATGCGGTAGAGAATATGGAGCTTCTGGACACGGATATCGTGCGCAGGTTTATTGGCGAATATAAACCGGAAAATTATCTGCTGAAAAGAGAAAATCCGCTGGCGGTTGGCCCCTATGACATCAGTGCTTATTACATGGAACACAAGGTTCAGGAGGCAGAGGCCATGAAAGCGGCCAAGGCCCGCATACTGGAGGTGGCCGCAGAGTTTGAAAAGATTTCCGGCCGACGTTATGGTCTGTTGGAGGAATACAGGATGGAGGATGCCCATCTGGCACTGGTGCTAATCGGTTCTAGTGCCGGAACAGCCAAGGCAGTTGTTGACCAGCTCCGGGAGAATGGAGTAAAGGCCGGGCTGGTTAAAATAAGGGTATTTCGTCCTTTCCCGGGCGAGGAACTGGCCCGGGCGTTGGCGGGGACCAGGGCGGCAGCTGTCATGGATAAGTCCGAGGGCTTTTCGGCCAACGGAGGGCCCCTGTTTGCCGAGACCCGCAGTGCATTGTATGATCTGAAGGACCGCCCCTATCTCATTAATATCGTTTACGGTCTGGGCGGTCGTGATGTAAAGACCGAGGATTTTGTAAAAGTATTTGGCCGGTTGGCGGATATTGCGGCGACTGGCGATATTGGACCGGTATATACCCATATGGGACAGAGGTCAAAGGAGGAGATAGCATGAGCAGGGTATATAATCTGAAACGGGAAGCGGAAAAGCCGGTTCGTCTCACCGGAGGGCATCGGCTCTGCGCCGGATGCGGCGCCGGGGTGGTGGTGTCAGGGGTTCTGCGGGCTCTGGATCAGGAGGATCGGGCAGTGGTGGTCAATGCTACCAGTTGTCTGGAGGTCTCCACCTTTATGTACCCTTACACCGCCTATATGGATAGCTATATTCATTCTGCTTTTGAAAATTCCGCGGCAACTTGTTCCGGAGTGGAAGCAGCCTATAATGCTTTAAAGCGCCGCGGCAAGGTGGAAGGAAATGTAAAATTCATTACTTTTGCAGGTGACGGCGGCACTTATGATATAGGGTTTCAATCCCTGTCAGGGGCAATGGAACGCGGTCATGACATGGTCTATGTCTGTTATGACAACGAGGCTTACATGAATACCGGAATCCAGCGCTCATCTTCAACTCCCAATTTTACCCGCACCACTACCACACCTGTAGGTTCGGTTCAAAAGGGTAAAAAACAAAATAAGAAGGATCTGACCGAGATTTTGGTCGCTCATAATATCCCTTACGTAGCTCAAACTGCTCCTATAGGAAACTTTAAGGATCTGCACACCAAGTCTCATAAAGCCATCTATACCGAGGGGCCTTGCTTTTTAAATATATTGTCTCCCTGTCCCAGAGGTTGGGACTACCCTATGGAAAGATTGGCCCCGATAAGTAAGCTGGCGGTGGATACCTGCGTTTGGCCCCTTTACGAAGTAGAGGAAGGAGTCTGGCGTCTTACTTATATACCCAAGAAGAAGCTGCCGGTAGAAGAATTTCTTCGCCCTCAGGGCAGATTTCGCCATATGTTCCAGCCAGGCAACGAGTGGATGATTAAAGCAGCGCAGCAATATGTAGACCTGAAGTGGGAACGCTTGCTGGAGCGTACCAGTGCTTAAATCCAGGCCGCGATGAGATTGGAAATCAATCCAAGCAAAAATATGGTATGATAACTTGTAATAAGGAGGTTTTGCCTGTGGAACAGACCATGTTTACCAATGAGGTCATTCTATCCTGGCTCCAGTATTTCTCATCCAACGCCCCGATCAATCTGGCAAAACTAAAGATGCTGGACATAACCGGGAAGAATAAAAACCTTATCCCCACCGTAATGAGCAACCGGGCAGTGCTGGTCTTTACAGACGCCGGGCATCCGGATATCTTCTACGATATGTGGAATGCGGAACTGGGAGACTGCGATATCTGGTACAATGAGGGCTCAGATCCGGAAGGCCCGATCAAGCATGACAAAGTCTCAGACATGATCAACCGCGGGATCAATTACTCGGCAGCTATGTTAATTATTAATCCCAACGCTGCTGCCAATTATCATATAGGCATGGAGAACAGCCGTTTTGCCAGTGGCTCAGTTCATTATGTGTGCCGGGAGGTTCGGGCGGTTATAATGAACAAGCTTAATCTGGGGGACCAGGATAATATATGTATAATCTCAGGAGAGAGCATCGCGGTAGAGGCGGCCATTATTGCTGCTGAGGGCAGTGTGATTGCGGTGGAATATGATCACCGGGATCTGAATACCATGAAATGCAATGCTGAAAAATTTGGTCTGAACAATGTAATAATAGTTGAGTCTCTGGAAGACGGCATCCTGGATAAACTGCCGGTGCCGGACCAGGCGTTTATAGTGGGTTCTCCCCGGATCAGTACTGAAATAAAGAGCCTGCTAGCCGTCAATCCAGCCATGAGTTTTGTCATCTATACCTTGGACTTCGAAGTACTGATGTCTCTTCCTGCTGTTTTCCGGGAGAACGGCTTGGAGCGCACTGAAGCCATTCATATAGAGGTGTCACGAGTCAACAGCAAAAACATGGCGGAGCCATTTCCAGCTCCCTGGCTGATCTCGGCCAGAAGCGTTCAAGAGTAAGCTCCAACGCTAATCTGATGTTCTTATCCATACCAAAAGGGTCTACCGAATTGCCTGGTTATGCACTTTAATGATAGAGTTTACTGCTAGTTTAACCAGTAAAGCAAGCAGGATATAAATAGGGAACGAATAGATGTGTTCCCATTTAAGCAGCACATAAATATTGATTACTTTCAATAAGGGTTCTCCAACAAAAGTGAATATTGCTGCCAAAGCCATGTTCGCGATAAGATATGACTTCCATTCGGAAAAATATTGATAAATCAGCATATATAGTACAGGCAGCAATGTACAATTCATAGGTATGAATCGGGGGAACAAAGGTTCAATATCGTAGCGGTATTCCCACAAATTCAACTGGCAGCCTAATTCATCCAGAATAGTAACCAGAGTTGACATTATTAATCCATAAATAATAATTTCCAGAAGTCTCTTCTTGTCTACCCATCTCCACCATAATAACCAGGGGATAATCAATATAATTATAAGCAGCCAGAATTGCGGTGTAAATAATTCATGCTTAAGCCAATGCTGAATTTGGAATTGGATACTTATATTCTGGGCTGCAAGAACCTGATCAAATGTCGGGTTATTCTCCATCTCGCAGGGTCCTTTCATTAATTCCACGATCGGCAATGCTTATAAGCCAAACAATGTAATATTATAACCAAGCCGGACTGCCTTATTGTGTGTTTCATGCCCCTTGCTTATTCGTACGGGCGTAAATATAAAAGTCTTCAGGTATCCCTTCCTCCAATGGGTAGTTAGCATTGCGGTTATTTGGTTTCCATTTTTTAGCTATCTATTGGAACAAAGTGTGTCATTATGCCGTTACACTTTGTCACTGCATGGACGGCTTTTGGATTAGAGATAACTGCCTGATAGCCGAGGATGAGTTGGTTTGATGTTGGCACAGAAATTGCGACGGTATAGCTTTCGTAAGGGTATCTTATTATCTATAACAAATTATATGGGAGGTGAATTATAGAAGGGATAAAACCTGAGGCAGGAAAATACTTAATAAAAATTTTGAAGGACGGTGGGAAAAATGAGTGAACATGCACATCCCCCACAAAAGCTCTTGTAGTTATCGGTATTATTGTGGCATTCTGGCTATTGGTATCCCTGGTGATACTTGGAGCATTAGGTATTCATGAAGGTTGGCCAGCATTTTTGGCGCTACCGTTATTCTTTATAACTGGTGGCACTGACAAAAAACAACTAATAAACATTTTTGTGGGTGCAGTGGTCGGCTTACTATTGGCCGCAGCTTTAGCACCTGTTATTGGTATTCTGGTAACTGCTGCCGGATTAGGAGTTCAGCCCGCCATTTTAGCAGTAGTAGGATTAGTGGTATTCATTATCATTGCGCTTGGCGGTGCAACTCCAATCTTGTTTAACAATTTTACATTGCCACTGACCCTGGAGTTTAACGCTTTTAGTTTGCCTTACCGGATGTAAAATAAAATAAGGACAGCATCGGCAGCTGCCCTCATTCGTATAAGCAGAACCTTATGTGGCGCTCAGGTCGGTCTCCACCGGAGCCCCCTATCCTCCACATGAAGAAGAGTATTTTCAGTATTACCAAATAAATGGTGGGTTATTCCATTTACACAGAAGGATTTACACTCCCAATTACAGGTTCCGATTACCGAAAATCTGTTGAATGCCGCCGGAGCCGTGCATGGGGGAATTTATTATGTTTTGTGCGATGTAGCTGCTACTTATGCTTTCAGTACAGTTGTGGATAGTTATACTTTTTATGTTACCCATGACATTAATGTCTCAGTTTTAGCCCCGGCTTTTTCTGGTCTGTTAATAGCCAGGGCGACTGTGATCAAAGCCGGAAAAAGGCTGGGTTTTGTAGAATGTAAGATCTTTGATGCTGAAGATAATTTACTGGTGGTAGGCCGGGTTACCAAGACCATACTACCTAAACCAGATACCCTGCAGCTATAGAAGTCGTTATATTTGCTTATGACGCGCATAAATTAATAGCCGCAACAACAGTAGTGTACATTGACGATGCTGTCTTTTGAAGTTATACACCATCCACTGCTAGGAGTGCTTTTGATGCTAAAGTTATCTAATAATACTTATCTTATTGAGGGGCCCAATTGCGGTCAGTATCCGTACTCCAACTTCATATATATAGATGATCGTATTCAAACCCTGCTTGATACCGGATGGGGGGGTGAGTCATTAAAAAGCTTGGGTAATAGGGCGATTGATCTAATTATAAATTCTCATTTTCACCTTGATCATAGGGGCAACAACCATGCATTCCCAGGTGCCCGGGTTTGGGTTCATCGTCTGGATGCTCCCGCCATGAGGTCAAGGGATGTTTTTATAGATTATTACTTCGGCAGTTTTTCGAAAGAGAATGTTGATACATCTCATATTGAAGAATCTCCAGTACACAAGGAGTTTGAAGATAATGACTTAATATGTCTTGGCGAAGTTAACTTGCAGGTCATTCATACCCCTGGGCATACGCCTGGACATTGCGCCTTCTTCTGGAAGGATGAAGGAATCTTGTATGGTGGGGATATTGATCTTAGCAAAGGCGGCCCATTCTATGGCACTATGGCCAGTAATATAGATTCTTTCATAAGTTCAATAAAGAAGCTGAAGGATCTTAACCCCAGAATTTATGTATCCGCTCATAAGGGCTTGATAACAGAAGATATCACTGCTAGTCTGGATACATATCTGAACCATATTTATGAGAGAGAGGCGAGGATCCTTGATAGTCTTGCCATTCCCAGAAAGCTTGAAGAGCTAACTATGCAAAAGATAATATCAAGATCTTTTGGAGAACCGGAGGAATTGTACTATAAACTGGAAATGTACGGCATAGTCCATCATTTAGAAAGATTAATGAAATCTGGTCAAATTGTCCAAGATGGAGATTATTACCTTGGGGTAAAACCTTAGACATCCTGGAGAGGAATCTAAAGGATTATAGCCCATAAATATTTACAAAAAAATATCAAATATTTGTTGCAAAAAACCTGCTAGGTTGTCTTTTATTATTGAAAGACATTTTAAGGAGGTTTTTTGGATTTTTTGGATGGACATTCCCCGGTCCTTTTTTGTGCCGTTCCGGCTCAGGCCGCTGACGGGTTCCTAATCTTCATTTCACTATACCTAACCAAACGATTGTTAAAGGGAGGATTGCTGTGAAAAGCTCATTGAGGGTTTTAGCGCTGATGTTTTTATTTGCATCTGTAATGGTATTGCCAGTTAAAGCGGTTGTAATTCCTCATACCAACAACTTTCAACCGCCGCGCAGCACTAATTGGTGCTGGGCATGTTGTGATTATGTAATTATGAATCATTATGTCTCTAATCCCCCGAGTATGGAGGCAATTGTCCACTGGATACATTTTGGTCACAGTTTACAATGCAATCCCGACAACAACTGTCCGTATGATGCTCCACTGTATAGGGCGGCTGCGACCTGTGAAGCTCGCGATGCCTTAAACAATTGGGGCATTCCTACTTCACTGCAATCAAATGGACTCACCCGGACAGGCTTAAGATCTCAGATTATTAATGGTTCTATGGTCTGGTGCCGATTTGGACCGAAATCTGGCATGGGTCATGCAGAATTAGCCGTAGGGTGGAATGATGGAATATTGGGCGAAAAGGTGATTTATTTTGAACCCAATGACGGTGATGACCATACGACCAGTTGGTCTAATTATTCCAGCGGAGGTTTTTTAAATCCCAATTGGAACTGGACACACAGCATATTTGATTTTAGTCGAAGAAGGGGTGAATGATGATGAAAACAAGAAATATCAGTTTATTTACCCTTGCCTTTACTAGTCTATTTTTGCTGGTGTGGGGGGTTGCATATGCGGTGGATTCATCTCAGCAAGCTAAGGCCTATGCGCATAAAATATTTCCGCAGCTTATGCAGGATTGTTCAAACAATATCGCTGACTACTATTATTTTAGCAATGCGGACGAAGCTAAAACCGCGTACCTGGGTGAACCGGTTGCTGTTTATTCCCTGAACTCTTTTGATCCCCAGATGAGCTTGACAGAACAGGCCAAACAAGTTTGTTGGTATGCATTCCCGGTTATAGTGAATGGAGAACCGGTTACCGATTTTAAAGTTACTTTGGTAAATGGAGACTGGGTTTGGGATTTTGGAGGATCATTGAATCCCATGCTTGATCAAGTAGCTTTTGAAAACAATGTTAATCCCCGGGATTGTAGGGCGGTAATGCTCGGACAACCAGGTCCCATCTATATTGTTGCCAATGAGGATGGTAAAGAGGTCGCAGTCAGGAATTATAAGAATCCGGAGTCTCTTGAACTGACTTATGAAGAGGCAGAAGATATCAAGATAAAATTGGATGCTAAACAAATCCTGGAAAAGAGCATAACCCCCGAAGAAGATATTGTTGTCGGACCGGCAGATTCCTCCTCCAGCTTCAAACAAAATGCCAGCGTTTGGCAGAGAGTAATGAACTATTTTGAGTATATAGCGAGGCGATAAGATGCATCCCGCCTGGTTGCTGCAGTGGGCTGAAATACTTAATAAATGAATCCAGATCTTGAGTAAAAAGCTGCCGGCCACTTGCACCTGCTGCAACACCAGTTAAATCACTGGAATTCCTCAGACAAGTCATACAACAATGATAGTGCCTGCCATATTACCCAATGATATACTGATAATGTGATAAATGTTAAAGTAATAAGTTGTGTATGAGGAAAGGAAGGGGGTTTAGGATATTTGCCAGGCAAAGAGCGGAGCGTATCTAAAGCCGCTCGACAAATAAGGGTCAGTGTGATTCTCCCCTGGGTAACAGTATTGACGGACAATTTGCTGAATGCCAATTTGACTCCGGACAGGTTTTGATTGTGCACGGAATACGGGGGCCAATCTTCCGGTAAATTAATCCGATAATCATTAGACTCGGGCGCAGGTAACACGGGATAGACTTCAAAGAGGGGGACAAACAATTGAATTTTAATTATACTGATGAGCAGCTTATGTTAAAGGAATCGGTGAGGAAGTTTTCGGAGAAAGAGATTGCTCCTATGGTCAAATGGATGGAAACTGAAAAGAGAACTCCCCGGGATTTGATTAAAAAGATAAAAGACCTGGGCTGGTGTGCTATCCAATATCCGGAGCAATACAGCGGCACAGGAAATACCTATGTTGAATATGTTATCATGCAGATTGAGATGGCAAGAGTTTATTGCTCAACTGCCTGTACCATCTCAGTCAATGGCATGCTGGGGGCGAATATCTCTAAATTCGCCACCGAAGAGCAGAAGCAAAAATTTCTTCCCGAGTTGCTTCACGGGGAAGGAATCGGCAGTTTTGCCTTTACCGAAGCATCAACCGGTTCGGATCCCAGTGCACTCAGGACAACCTGTGTCCGGGACGGGGATGAATGGGTTATCAATGGAGAAAAGGTGTTTATAACCAATGCAACCATGCCGGGTCTAATGGGGATATTCTGCAAGGATGTGGAAATGGACGGCAGGTGCACCAACATCATCATACCCAAGGGCATCGAAGGATATTCCACCCCAAGGATTTATGACAAGATGGGTATGCATGGATTGGAAGTCTCCGACGTGGTATTGGACAATGTAAGGGTTCCTTATGAAAACACCACCGGTGGTGAGGCCATGCGGGGCAAGGGCTTCCAGGTACTGCTCGGTTCCACCCAGATTGGCAAATTGTCGGTATGTGCCCAGGCTGTGGGTATGGCTCAAGCAGCATTGGAGGCGGCGGTTAATTATTCCAAGGTGCGGGTACAGCGTGGCAAGCCCATAGCCAATTTCCAGACCATCCAGTCTTTGATTGGAGACATGGCCACCGACGTAATGGTAGGGCAGCAGATTGTTCTGGCTACAGCATTCAAAGCCTCCGAGGGGAAAGAACTGGCCGCTGATGCTGCCAGAACCAGACTGTTTACTTCTGAAGCTGTTCACCGGGTGGCCAGCAAAGCTATGCAGGTAATGGGGGCTTACAGCTATACCACCGAGTTCCCCATTGAGCGCATCTTCCGCGATGCCAAGCTAACCGAGATCTATGAAGGGGTTAATGAGATTCAGCGCCTCATAGCTTCAACCGACCTGCTGAGATAAAACAATCCGCCGGGCCAGTTGGCTAAAGCAGAGCATTTCCGCATTCTGGGCAGAGGCTGGCCTGGTCGATTTTAATGTTTGCAGGGCTATGAGTTTATATTACATCCTATAGTTATCATGCATGGAAAAACCTCAAACGTCGATTTCCTTGCCAATTATTAACTCCCACATATTTTTGGTTGCTTTATTCTGATGCAGACAACCATAGCCGAAAAACCTGATTCCCTGAGCGGAGCAGGCTTGTTCAATAATAGCTTGGGAATAATATTTTTCTGTTTCCAGCTCTACTTCCTGCCAGTCTGCGTCAGCAGCAGTTAAGATATCGGAAGAAATGCCACAGACATGTATGACACCGCTATGAGGTATCCGGGCCATATCATGAAAAAAGGGAAGTATTAATTCCTCTGCCATTTGCCGGCCATTTTTTCTCCCAATTAAGGACAGTCCGGTGAGGGGATCACTGTAGGAAATGACTTTGGCTCCGGCGTTCATGGCTAAAGTAATATATTCCAGCAGGCTTTCTTCATAACTTGCTATAAATTCCAGCAATACATTTTGCCTTTTCCGCCAGGCCGAAAATACTCTTTCAATGGGAAGTAATAGTTCCAATAAAGAGAATGGCCCGGTTATGTTTAAGCAGGGAGTATACTCTGAAGCATCTATCAAACTTATAGCCTTTATGATCTCAGATAATCTGCCCTGGGTAAAACTCAACGGCGGTAATTCCGATAGTTCTTCAATGGAACGGAGATGCTGCCCCTCGGTTCTCAATCCAAAGATATCATCATAACCGATAAGCTTCGCACCGTAAGCCTCTGCCTCTGCAACATAATCGAAGGGCAGCATGATTAAAGGAGTATTGAGTGCCCTGGCTAATTCAACGGAAATTATGGCCATGGGAGCCGCCTCCAGGTAAGCGGCGGGGAATAAATCTGAGTGCTCACGGCAAAACTCTTCCGATAGAATATCATGGTGCAAATAGCACTTAAAAGGTTCAAAGATCTTATACATATCCAGCTCCTTAACTCACAGCTCAAATTTAATGCCAGAAACCATGATTAGTAAGACGGCCAGTTTAAAAAGGGGCTGTCCTTAAACAGCACAGCCCCTTTTGACTCCTTTGTTGCGGGTGATATTATTTCCAGCCATCATATTCTGCAACATTATCAGCGGTAATTAAGCCGATGGGGGTCCAGAAAATATCGGCGTCTATTTCATGCCCCTGGGTTGCTTTTAAGGTCAGAATCAAACCTGCTTTACCGAAAAGGTATGGACTCATAGCAACGGTGCCGTCCAGTTCACCGGCAATAATCGACTGCCGGGCATTGTCTATGAAGTCAATTCCGCATACCACTACCTGATCTTTTTTATTGGCAGCTTTTAATGCTTCCACTACTCCCAGGGCCATATCGTCATTGGCACACATAATGCCTTTTAGATCAGGATTAGCCTTCAGGATATTGGTGGCTATATCATAAGCCTTTTGAGCATCCCAATCAGCAGCTTCCACCGCCACTACTTCACCGCCATTAGCTTCAAAACCTTCAATAGCTCCTTGTTTCCTTTGCTCACTATTATCAGAACCAGCCTGCCCCTGGATTACCGCCACCTTGCCGGAACCGCCGATTTTATTCATTATGAATTCTGCTCCCATGCGGCCTTGTTCTTTAAAGTCAGAGGTAACAAACGCTTCCACCACTGCACCGGCATCTTGGGCGGCATCGGCATCAATGTTGGTGCCTACTGCAACTACCTTGATACCTTTACTGGTTGCATTTGCTACGCTGGGAACCAGATTATAAGGGGTCATAGCAGAAATGGCAAAGGCATTATAATCTTTGGCCAGCAGAGTATTAAAGGCCTCGGCCTGTCCGGCTTCATCTGCTTCATTTGGTGCAGCTACAACATCTACCTGTACTCCGTATTCTGTGGCAGCGTCTTTGTAACCTTCTTCAACTGTTACCCAGAAGGGATTGGTCATGCTGAAAGCAATCGCCCCGATTTTTTCTCCATTACCCATCTCGGGCAGCGGAGATAATGCTTCCAGCATTTGTGCTTCGGCATCTCTTAACAATGCGTTTTCGATAGTAGACACCGGATCTTTCGCCTGTTCGGCTGAGCCCGGGTCTTCCTTGCTGCATCCCGCTGCCATCATGGAAATCAGCGCCAGACACATTACTAACCTTAGGATATTTTTCATGGCTATCTCCTCCGTTCTATTTTTTTGACATACTCTTGTAAGTATGATCAAATCAAAGTTACAATGATCTGCCGGACATAAAGTCTTCGATCATCTTAACATCAGCCTTTATTCTCGGGCCTAACTGGGTGCATTTTATTGCCGCGGCTGCCGAAGCAAAGTCCATGGCTTTTTGTTTTGTCTGTCCACTGGCAAAATAACTGTAAATAAGCCCTCCCAGGAAGGAGTCGCCGGCGCCGGTGGTATCCACAGGCACTATTTCAAAAGGCTTGGTATTAATGATTTCAGTATTATCCAGCCATGCTGCACCGTCATCTCCGGCTGTACAAATCATACCCAGCTCTAACGGATATTTGTGATAAAGAGCAGCCATGGCTTCTTCATAATCCGGTATCCCGGTAAGGCTGTAATAACTGCTTCGGCCGGCTATAAACAGGTCAGTAAGGGAAAGCATTTCCAAGATTTCTCCGTCTGTTACCCCGATACTGTTCATGAATTCAGGCGGGCATTGCAGGCAGAAAATGACCGGGATGCTGCTTTCCCTGCAAAGCCTGGCCAGGGCAATAGCCGGTGGGGAAGGAAACATATCCGTATAAAACAGGTCCACCCCCTCCAGCATTTCCGGCCTAATCTCTTCGGCCTGCAAGTTCATGATGCAGTCGCCCATATTGGCTAAAATAGTGTGTTCTCCATTAGCGGCAGCAAAAATATAGGTATGCATGGTTTGGCCGGCAGGAACTGTTATGAGCAGACGGTCATCGACACCGTCATTGACCAGATCTTTTCTATATATCTGGCCAAAGCTGTCATCTCCGATTTTGGCTATTTGCCTGGCATTTAACCCTAACTTGGCTAGGGTCACCAGCATATTGGCACAACTTCCCCCGGACAGTAACTGCTCACTGCCAATTAGGGCGAATTCGTCTGCTGTGGGCAGGCTGTCACACTGCAGAACCACATCCATAGCAGCCGTGCCCAAACCCAGAACAGTTCTTATCATTTTATTACCACCCTCTAATTTTTTGGGCGGCCCCATAGACGAGCCGCGTTTACCATTGCCTCCACGTTTTCAACCGGAGTCTGAATGGGCAATGTACAGCCGCTGCTTAAAGTATAGCCCCGGGGAGTATCCATGCACTTTTCAATACATTCCTTTGATTCTCTCATTACATCTTCCACACTGCCCAAAAGCATGGTCTCCACTGGCTTGACATTGCCCTTAAGAGCAATTGTTTGTCCGAATACTTCTTTTGCTTCTGCCAAATCCATGGCATTATCTAAACTAATTGAGGAAAAGCCCAATTCCGCCATGTCCTTCCAGATGGGTTTGCTGTCGCCGCAAATATGTAAATTACCGGCACTGCCAATATTTTTGATCTGCCAATCAGCCACCATCTTCAAATAAGGTTTGACAAAAATCCTGAAATACCTGGGGCTGATTACGGTACAGGAAGCAAAGGAATCTCCAATGCTGCAGCCTACTCCATATTCCCAGCAAGCCGACATATAATTAATCAGGTTTTGAGTATTAACCTCCATGATTTTATGTACGTACTCAGGATTTTTCCTCATATCTCTTAAAATATTGTCTGCCCCGCGCAAAAGCGAGGCACAGGTCAGGGGACCGCCCATCCCGCTGCCGACTTTTACTTTGTCGCCCACCATCTCCTGCAAGCGAGCCACCGCCTCAATACACAGCTTCAGCCGCCCGGTTTTTTTCGGGTCTACCGGTTCCAATTGCGCAATATCATCACGATTCCTTAAACAACACTGAGAAATTTGGGGCCTTTCGTCATCTGTATAACGGAATTGACTTCCCATCGCTTCCGCAAAGCCATGATGATCAGGACTCACACTTACGCTGTCATAGCCAAAGTACTCAAAAGCCCTGGCTTGTGCTTCCGCCGCTAGTTTAGGGTTATATAAATATTCCTTTATACTGATGCCGGTGGACCAAATAACATGTTCAGCAACCATGGGGCTGCATGGTATCCGGTCATAAGCCCGGCCGGTTTTTATCGCCCGGGAACGTTCCACCGGGGTCATCTCGTCTTTTGGTATCACGGCTGTTTTCATCTAGCTCCTCCGCTAATTATTTTCCCATCTGCTGTATCTCCAAAGCCAGGGCTATGTTCTTCATTAGTGCTTCAAACTGCAGTCTGCTGCTCTGTCCCTTTGAATAGTACGCTAATGCCTTATTGACAGCAGGGTGGAATTCGTTACCGCTGTTTTTGGCTGATTTTCCCGCCTCGATGCTCTCTTTGAGCCAATTGGCATTCTTTAACCTTAACCCAATTTCCATATCGTTAAATATTAAGCAGCAATTATCTTCCGCCAGTTTTTCCAGGCTTTCTCCCGCATATTTCCGGTCCAATGCAGTTTCTTCCCGGGCAAACAAAAAACCGTCATAAACCGGCTTACCGGTACCGGAAACGAGAATGTTCCCTGCGTGCAGGTAGGCCAGGCTGTCTTTTGCCGCAATCATATCCTTGAACCCAGAGGCAATTAAGATCCCTTGTCTCCGGGCAATTTCCGGAAGATCGCTGGAAACCCTTCCTTCAAAAAATCCTCCCAGGCCGGCAGTTACCACCAGGCTGGCCTGGATTTCCCGGGTTATGGCCAGTACTGCACTGGCAGTACAAAAACCGCTGATCGATGTATTATTGCCCTCTCGAAGCTTACGGCTATCGATTCTTGGTAGTTCCATTTTTCTATATACTAAAAAAGAATCCAGGTCGCCAAGCATCGTCTGGCCCTGCCACAGCCAGACAAAGCCAACATTATCGGGGGGGTCAGGGAAATAGGCTTTCCAGGTGCGGGACAATTCCGCATCAGTTAAATCGGAAATTCCCTGACCAATCAAGGCTGTTTCAATCAAAATATCAATAGTTGCATCACTCAATCTCGATTCTATTCCTCTCTGCTGCGCAGTTCAGAAACCACGACGGCGACCAGTATTATCATGCCGGTGAATAACTGCTGGTAATAAGTGGGGACGGTCATCATGGTCAGTCCATTTCTGAGCACTCCCAGGGTCAGGCGGGCAATAAAAGTACCCAGGATAGAAGCTCTGCCTCCCTTCATGCTGGCACCGCCTAATATTACCGCCGCAATAGCATCCATTTCATAAGTTGCACCGGCTAGAGGCGCTGCGGAGTTAAGCCTGGCGGTCATAATTAATCCTGCCGTTGCTGCGCACAAAGCGGAAAAGCAGTAGATGCTGGTTCGGTAATAATTGACGTTGACTCCGGTACGACGCAGAGCTTCCCCGTTCCCCCCTAAGGCCAGGCTGTATTTTCCCCACAAAGTATAACTCATAAGAAAAATACCTAGAATTACCAAGATAAACGAAAAGAGTATGGGGGGATTGAGGGGGCCAATTGAACCTGTTCCCCAGAATTTGAAGCTGGCCGAAAAACCATAAATAGAAACCCCCCCGGTTAAAATAAGCGCTAATCCCCGAGCTATGGACATTGAAGCCAGAGTGGTGATAAATGGATTGACTTTTATATAAGATACCACCAGGCCATTCACCAATCCAAATAAAAAGGCTGCCAGATAACCCAGGAGTATAGCCGAAAATACTCCTATGTCAGCTTTCATGGCAACTGCCATCACTACACCGCTAAAGGCAGCCACATTACCCACCGATAGATCAATACCGCCGCTGGCGATTACAAACGTCATGCCAACCGCCAGCAATATATAAACAGAGCTTTGATCTAAAATATTTCGGAAGTTCTCCCAGGATAAAAAGTATTCCGAAGACAAGCTTAAAATTAAAATCAAAGAAAGTAATACCCCGGTAAGCAGCAGCTGCGGAAATAGTCTTTGCAGCCTGATACGTACAGTCATTAGTTTTTGCTCCTAAAATTACTTGTATCATCCAGGTCTATTGCTCCTGTGATCATAGCTACCACATCCTGGGGATTAACCTCCCTGGTTTTCACACAAGCTACTACTTCTCCCTGGCGCATAACACAAATACGATCAGATATATTGAAGACCTGCTCCATATTATGACTGATAACTATTACCCCAAAACCCTCTTCAGCCAGACCTCTGATTAATTTCAGAACAGCAACTGTTTCTTTCAGTCCCATTGCCGCAGTAGGCTCATCAAAAATTAAAAGCCTGCCCCCTTGGTGAATAGCTCGCGCAACAGCTACCCCCTGTCGCTGGCCGCCGCTTAAGTAACCGACAGCGCTGTGCAGGAAGGGTATTTGAATCCCTAGTTGCTCAAGCAGACTCAATGCTTCTTGCTGCATTCTTTTGTCATCCAGGCAGAAGAAATATTTCCGATGTTCTCGGCCCAGGAAAATGTTGTTGGCAATATCCAAGCTATCCACTAGTGCTAGATCCTGGTAAACGGTGGAAATGCCTGCAGCCAGTGCTGTTTTGGGTTTTAACTTGGAATACTTATGCCCGGCAATTATGATTTCACCCCTATCAGGGGTGACGGCCCCGGATAATATTTTTATAATCGTACTCTTGCCTGCACCATTGTCACCAACAATGGCCAGTACCTCGCCCGTATAAGCATCTAAATCTATAGCTTTGAGTGCTTCTATATTGCCGTATCTCTTTTCAATTCCTCTAACCTGTAGAAATGGTTGAACCGAAACATGCGACATATCTCGACCTCATTACCTGAATAATTTCGCTATATTGACAAATATTTCACAAAACAGCCTTTATGCATTTGCAATATAGAAATTCTAGTCTAAAGTTAATAAATCCTGCAAAAAAAATCATATAACTTATAACATTTTGTTATATATAAACGTGAGAGAATAAGCAAGAATAATCCTGCTGGGTTGTTTATAATCAAACCCGCTATGATTGCAGACTTCGCCTAGGTTTCCTTACTTTGGTTGGGAGGTATAGAAATATTTTGCTAGAATTATATATATATGAAAGGTAAAGCCGGCAGCCGCTTGAAAGTTTGTTGGATTGATTTAAAGTAGTGAGGCTGGATACATTAGAACTATTGTAAAAGCCGTCTCCGGATTTGTCTGGCGAGCTTAGTCAAGACTCTTATATCAGATATTAATTACGTAAATGCGTGGCATTCATTAAGGGGAGGGAATAGCCGTGAATAGTATATGGCAATACAAATTTAGGACACCTTTAATAGAAAAAGCTGTGCAAAGGAAAGAACTGCTCTTCAGGGTTAAAGATGAATCAACTATATATTTAATAGAAGCTTCGGCAGGATATGGCAAAACCTATTTTGCCCACCAAATTGCTCAAAAACAAGACACACCTGTGCTCTGGTACAGTGTAGGAAAAGAAGATAATGACAGCCGGGTTTTTATACAGGGGATAATAGCCGGTTTTGAACATATTACCGGTGAAACTGAAATAATCATCAAAACTCCTGGAAACAGGCTTTTTCTATCCGCAGAAATTCTCATTCGTTATATAAATAAAAAATTCAAAAGCGGGTTAACCATTGTTCTCGATGATTTTCATCTGATAAGTAATCCTGATACCCTGCGGCTTGTAACCTATATGCTTGATGCCAGCAGCGTTTATCAGATAAACTTTGTGCTGACTTCCCGGAACAGAATAGAGTTTGCCGAAGCTAAGCTTATGTCCAGAGGAGGCATGACCAGGTTCTCGGGTGATGAACTGCGCTTCACGGAAGAAGAACTAAAAAGTTATTTGGACGCCAGAGAGATTGAATATACTCAGCACAAGATAAGTGAATTATATTACAGTACAGCAGGCTGGATAGCTGCCGTTAATCTGATATTGTTGTCCGACCGGACGATTAAGGGCGATAACATAGCAGATATGTCTTCCCTGGCAGATTATATTAATTTGGAAATAATGGACTCATTATCTCCGGAAATGAGAAGTTTTTTAGTCAATACTTCCATACTGGATATGCTGGAGGCAGATATTTGTGATGATTATTTACTTATAACCAACAGTGCAGAGCTTTTGGAAAAGCTGGAGAAGCAGCATTTTCTGCTCTATAAAACCGGCGACGGAGTCTATAAAATACACGATATTATCCGGGAAAGCCTGAGAGAACAGATTGATGATCATGAGCAGCTTTATGCCCGTGCAGCACAGACCTATATCAACCAAGACCGCTCTCAAACCGGTATTGATTACCTGTTATCAGCGAATCTCCTGGAAAAAGCCGCTGAACTCATGGAGCGCTATGTGCCAATGCTGATACGCCAGGGAAACTGGCCGGTAATTAAGAACTGGATGTCATATTTCGATGATAAGCTTATTTACCTGAACGGGTTTTTGTGCATATTGGCAGCCGAGTTGGAGATATATAATTTTTCCATATATACGGCTGAGAAGTATCTTTTAAAGGCCAAGAGTTTGTTCGAAGAGAAAAGGGATCAGATCGGCTATGCTCGCTGTTTGAATGTTGAGGCGCGTATTCTGCGTTCTCAGGGTAAGTATAAAGAGAGTATTGAGAAACTGGAAGATGTTATGGAGGTATTGGCCGGGGAACGTTTTGATATATCCACGGAAAAGGCTTTATCCTATTTATTAATCGGCGAATTTGACAATGTGGAAAAAACACTGCAGCAAGCTTATGAAAAAGCTCTGGATAATATGGATAATACTGTAATAGCTCATATTGCAGCTTGTATGGCGCACTTTAATTATCTTATAGGTGATTATGGCAACGCTGTGTCATTGTATAATAAAGTCGCATCTTTATCTGATAATGACTTATACATTATTCATTCCCAGAGAAACTGTTTGGCCAGCATTTATCAGGACTGGGGCATGCTGGATAAAGCTCTTGATTTTGCCCGGGATGACATTGCGGTAAAGGAAAGATATAATCTTTTAGATACTTTGCCTTACGCCTATTATCAGTTGGGGCATATATATGTGGATTTAGGGCAGTTTGATATAGCCGAACAGTATTACCATAAAGCCATAGCGACAGCCGACGAAGTAGGAGGCGAAACTTTCTTCAAGATACTAAGCAAGATGCTTTTGGCTCGATGTTACATTAAACGAGGAAATATTTTCCGAGCCCGGGCAACTTCCAGAGAGGCGGTCCAGGAAGCTATCAATGAAGGAGGATATATAGAAGCTATGTGCTGTACCCTTATGGGGGTTACTTTCTTGCAGATGAATAAGCTGGCAGAAGCTGAGATGTTTATCGGCAGGGGCAGAGAATTAATAGAGAATGTCCAGCCCAGGTATTTTCTTACCATGCTATATGGTGCCCTGTCTCATATAGCTATGAAAAAAAAGGACTATGAAAATTTAAATATATACGGAATGTTGTATATAGATCTGGCAGCATCGAATAATTTTCTCCAGATGAGTGTAGTTTTGTACAAGATATTCCGACCGGTAATTGAAGAACTTCCGCAAGAAGAGTTCAGCTTTGCTCATAAAGCATTTATTATGGAGCTGGATGACCGGTGTAAAAAACCCGGTCTAATTTCCAAAATAATTAACACGGAAAAGCATATGGTTGCCTCCAGCCATAAGAACCTGCAAGCTATGCTGGATTACTCACAGGAAGTACCTTATGTAGTAAATATGTTTGGCCCTTTTGAACTCTATTACCGTAATAACCAGCTTGGTATCAAAGGCCTGTTTTCGCAAAAGGCTAAAGAGCTGCTGACACTTTTACTGCACCGGAGCCAATCCCTGTCAAAGGAAGAAATAATTGATAATCTCTGGCCAGATACTAAAAGCAAGAATATAGACAATGTTTTTCATGCTACATTATATAATTTGCGCAAAGGTTTGAAAAAAATAGACCCTGAATATGAATACATTACCTATGAAGACGGTAGGTATTATATTGAGAAAGGGGTCTTTTTCTGTACACCAAGCTACTATGGTTCTGATTTAATAATCATGGCAGACGCAGACAAGCTAGGGAAACAAGAAATAAAAACCATGTCGGCCATTCTAGATTACTATAACCGAGGTTACTTATACAATATAGACAAAGAATGGGCCGAAAAGAGCAGAGCTTATTACGAATCGATTTTTGAAAAAGCTGCTATTCGGGTCAGCCGTTATTGCCTTGTAAAGGACAAAAATTTAGAGGCAGCCAGAATACTGTACAAGCTGGTAGAACTGAATCCCTATATGGATGAGGCTTACTATCTGCTGATAAAAGCCAAAATGGCGGAAAACCAGCACCAATTGGCCAAACGTATATATGATAATTATGTCACTGTAATAAAGAATGAGATAGATACCGGACCTTTGGAGAAAATATCCAAGCTATTTGCTAAATAGAATTTCATTTTTTTTTCAGTGCCGTGAGGTATACTTCATTAAGAAAAAATATTGTCAGTTAATTAAATGAGATTTAAGGAGCAAAGGTGATTAAAGTGCTCAGTAAGTAAATATTTCACGTTTTGCAGAGATGTTTTGAAGGGAGAAAGAGTCTCCAGGAGGCAAAGCAGCAGATTTTTATAACTTTGATGTACTATTGAACAATAAGGGGAGGGAATCTATGAATTGTCAAAATTGTCATACAGAAGTGGGGCCCGAAGCAGCGTTTTGCATATATTGCGGAACTAAAATTGCGAAATCAGAAGAAACTCCTTTACAGGCTGACTCAGAATACCATGGTTCTTCATCAGTAACGCATGTGTCTCCTGCAGGGGTGGAAGCAGCCGCAGTTCAGAATCATACAACATATGCAGATATGGGGGATCAACCATTAGGAGTTGGGAAATACCTGCTGATGTGGTTGGTTGCATCTATCCCAATAGTCAATATTATTATGATGATTGTATGGTCGGTAAGCAGCAAAAACAAAAACCAGAAAAATTTTGCCATCGCTGCTTTGATTTGGTTTGTAATTATAACTGTACTTACAGTAATGTTCACAGCAGTTTTAGGTTTGGTTTTACCTGGCCTTTATCAATATATGTACTAATGTTGACGAATTAGCTTCGGTTATTACTGCTTTATTATGGAAATTATGCAATCCGGCCAGGGAGTTGAAAGCCCCAAAAAAAATGGCAGAGAATCAGCGCCGCTAGCCAAACGTATATACAATAAGTATACCGTGCTTAAAGAAGGAATGAACAGCGAACTTTTGGGGAAAAATAACCACTCTGTTTACCGAGTAAAATTTCAGTTTTTTTTCAGTGCCGTATTATATACTCCTTTCAAATGAAAGGAGTTTTTTTATGCTCAAAATACTTCTGAGGAGGGAAAGAGATATGGGTAAAAAGGGTAAAGTGATAGGCGCCCTATTGTTATTAGTTTGTTTTGCTTTGTTGCATTCAGGCTGTGCCGGCAATGCGGATAAGACTATTGAAAATGTCGTAGGAGGGTTGATGGAGGCGGAAAATAAATCAATAGAAGCTGAGACCGCGTCGTCTGAGAGTTCGGAGGACCATTCTGCCATGCAGTCTTCGGGGTCTGAGCAAGAGGAGCAGGATTCGGGGAATGGTCTAGTTCAAACTAATGGTTCTTCAAAGACCATCCCTAAAGACTATCCGAAGGATTTCTGTCCCATCTACGAACCTTCAACAATTATTGATGTACAGCGGATTCAGGTAGGGAATGAAGGGCTGCTGAATTTTATTATCACGTTTGTGAGTGAGGATGATGTGTTTACAGTTGGAGACTTCTACAAGCAGCTCGAATATGCAACTAGTGAGGTTAGCTTGGGTGATGTGTTGTGTCAGGTGCACATGAAAAACAAGCTTAAGAAAACAAATGAAGGCACTGTCTCTATTGAAAAGACGAGAGACGAGTATGCATCCTATGCTGATCAGGGTTTCGAAAGTTATACCTCCATCTTGGTAGAAGTGTACTAATAAGAGCCGGAAGCAGGGGATGGTTTTTTGCTTGGATAAAAGGATATTGACCTCTGGAACCTTCTCAGGGGTTGAAATTAAGGAGGAATGCAATATGAGAAAAAAGAGCAAGATGTTTGGCGTACTTCTATTATTAGCCTATTTTACACTGCTAATTAGCGGCTGCGGTGGCGGCAACCCTGAAAAAACTATTGAAAGTGTTATAGGAGGGCTGATCGAGGCGGAAAATAAAAGTATAGAAGCCCAAAAAAATAACGATATGGAAACTAGTGCTGAATCAAAGGATGATGCGGCAGATACCGAGTCACCCAGCGGATCAACTTCGACATCAGCAGGCAAAACCGTCAGTCATTGCGAGTGGCCATCTAACATTCCCGGTTACGTACCTCAGCTGCAAGGTGATATTGCTGCAGTAGTAGAGATGACTCCTGAAGAAAATGCTAAGGCAATAACTATAGCTTATGAAAACGTTAATGATAGCGGCGCGGATGCTTATGAAAAAGAATTATTATCCAAGGGATGGACCATTGATTCAAAAACTAACATGGGAGAAGCCTGGATGATAATTGCAGGGTATAAAGATGAAGCCCGTATTAACGTTGGCGTTGAGAATGAAGAAAACAGTGGAATGATTACCTTAACAATATTATATTAATGGATATATTTTTTAATCAGGTAGTCTATTATTCGGGATATGTTATTCATAGTATAAAATAGCATGGTAATATCATCTGCTTGCAGAGAAGAGGACTTATTTGGGAAGTAGGGATTCAATATGAAACAATTAAAAACGATTGCGATTGCTGTTTCCTTAGCTGTTGGTTTAATGGTAATTTCAGGCTGCAACTGTGACATATTCAAAACACACAATTTTGGATTTAACAGTGATATTGAGAGGGGAAGTTTCATATAATTGGAGCATTTATGGAAACAAATAAGGGAGGTAAACAATGGAAACAAATGAAACAATGAAAACAAATAAAAGCAGTACCGGTCTTGATTCAAACATTGCAGGGCTTCTTTGTTACCTGTTCGGATGGGTTACTGGACTGATATTCTATTTAGTTGAAAAGGACAACAAAGCAGTTAAGTTTCATGCTATGCAGTCTATCCTGGTATTTGGCGGCATTGGTATTATTTACGTCGTTATCTCTGCATTTCAAGGTATTCTGTGGACGTTATTCTGGCGTGCTGGAGGGGGAGCACTTATGGCATTGGCGGGATTTTTGGGCATACTGACTACGATAATCCTGCTTGCTTCACTAATTCTCTGGATAGTTTTAATGATTAAAGCCTATCAGAATGAATGTTTTAAGCTTCCGTTGGTAGGAAGTATTGCTGAAAAGCAGTTGCAGTAGGGCAAGGGGGGCCTCTTGCCTACCTTAAATTGTTGACATAATATATTCAAACAGCCTTTCGGCATCATCCCTTCGGCATAGCTCCAAGCCAGGAGTCAACCGCTGCTGATCCGGCTGCCACGCCGAAGAGTATGGATTCCCGGAGTTGCTTGCTCCGAGACTCTTTGGCGATAATTTAGCGGCTGCCCGAGGGGGCAGCCACCTGTTTGCTATGGTTTGAAGTAATAGCTTATTACCGTATCGATCTTGCCGGCTGCTATTTGGAATATGTGACTTTGGCTTCCCGCAAAGCATTATTCCAATCTACCTGACACCCCAGGTTTTCACTTATGAACCGCAGCGGCAGCATGGTGCGTCCCGGCGGCAATATTATAGGAACCACCTCGGGATTGTCGGCATCTATCAGTTTTGCCACCCCATTGACCCGGGCCGTGTTCTGGCCAATCCACAATTCGATCAGCGTGGTATCATTGCTAATACTGACTTTTCTCTCCGCCGGGTCCCAGTCCAGAGAAGCTCCCAGAGGAGTTGCCACATAACGTATCGGCAGCAGGGTGCGGCTGTCCTTGATAATCGGAGCTGTATCCATGGCACTGGCGATATCATTAATATAATACTCGGATTTATCAATATAAAAACGCAAAACCGTTGTAGTTTGGCTGGAGGAAGGGGGATTAGTGGCAGCAGGCGTACCGGTAGTAACAGCGCCTAAAATATTGCTGTCTGTAGATCCCATACCATTGTAAGCTGCTACATAATAATAATACTTGGTACCGGGTTCCAAACCGGAATCACTATAGCCACTCCATCCCGGACTACCACTATCATGTATATTGCTGAAAGCAATCTCGCCTTCTTTCTTGCGATAGATGTAGAAACCGTTTTCATTGGTAGAATTATTCTGCCAGCTTATATCAATTCTCTCATCGGAAACCGCAACCGCCGTCAGCAGGGTAGGCGCCAAAGGTTTAGCCAGGGGAGTGATGCCCAAGGTGGCAGCTGTAACAGCATTGCTGAAAGCTGAAGAACCAACGCTGTTGTATGCAGTAACTACATAATTATATGTGGTCTCGGGAATCAAACCGGTATCTTGATAGCTGGTTATATTGGCCCCAACACTGCCAATGCTGGTGTAAGCAGCCGCGTTTTCCAGCTTGCGGTGTATGAAAAAGCCGCTCTCATTTGCAGATTGGTCCTGCCAGGACAGACTTACTGTATCACTGGTAATAGCGGTAACTGTCAGGTCAGCAGGGACAGCCGGTTTGCTTAGTATTGGTGTTATCATCTGCAGAATGCTGAAAGCAGCGCTATCATTATAATAATAGTTGCTTACCGGCATAGGCGGGAAACCAAGAAATTCTGTCCTGTTTACCTCTATCTTTAATTTTCCCTGAGTAGTAGTGGTGGAAGGTACTGTCCAGGTATATGTGCCTGGATTGCCGCTTAAAACATCCTGTGACACCCAACTGCTGCCACCATCAGATGAATACATTATGTTGACCGAGTTGATTGATCCGGTTGCCTCCCAGGTAATATCATAGCTGCTGCCGGCAATCAGTTTCAATCCGGCTGTCGGAGTAAGGATTTTAATATTGGTATCCAGCAAAGATGTATGCTCAGCTCTCGCCCCAGGCACACTTGTGAATACTATTCCCAACACCAAAACCAGGGTCAGTAATTTTACTAGATAACTCTTCTTCAAGCCAATACCTCCTTTTCTGCCCATACACAATATTTTAGTAATATTCCCATTTTATCACATTTAATTGGACTTGCCTGTTTTTTAAAATACAATCAGAGCTGCCCACTAAATGGCCATGAGAGCTCACTGGCTGGATAAAACTGCGGCGGCAGGAAAGGTTTCTATACCAAACTATAAAGAAATTCCCTGCAAGTTGCGAAATTTGGCTGTGGATTAGGCCAAGGGTACATGATAAACTGAATTTGGTAGATATTATCTTATAAGCCGGTTCCTACCGGATTTGATTGCGGAAATGTTGGAAATGCTACCTAAAGGAAAGAGGTGTGTGCTTATGAATTTCAAGCTGTCGGAAGAACAGGAACTGATCAGGTCAAATGTACGCGAGTTTGCTTTGAAGTACATCGAACCAGTGGCCGAGGAGATTGATAGAAACAGCCGCCAGCCGGTCGAGGTATTTGAAAAGCTGGCAGAACTGGGTATGATGGGCATTTCTTATCCGACCGAATACGGCGGGGGGGGGACGGAATTTCTTACTACCATGATAGTAACCGAAGAATTAGCCCGATCCTGCGCTGCTACAGGTTTTCTCCATGGCTACAGCTTCGGTCTGATCGGACATCCCATAGTAACTTTCGGCAATGAAGAACAGAAGCAAAAGTGGATGCCCGGTTTGGCAGCCGGAAAGCTGACAGGAGCCTTTGCCCTGACTGAACCGGGAGCAGGGACCGATGTCAGCGCGGCCGGCAGTTCCGCGGTAAAAAAGGGCGATGAATATGTATTGAATGGGAGCAAGACTTTCATTACCAATGCCATTATCGCCGATGTTTTTGTGGTTTTCGCCTACACCGACCGCTCGGCCGGAGTCAAAGGGATGAGTTGTTTCCTGGTCCCCAAAGGAAGCCTGGGACTTATACTGGGCCAGCATTTTGAAAAGATGGGAATCCGGGGCTCCCAGACCTCGGAAGTAGTGTTCAAAGATTGTGCCGTGCCGGCTGACTGTATGCTGGGCAAGGAAGGGGACGGCTTCAGAATTGCCATGAGCGCCCTGGATGCAGGCCGAATAGGTATGGCTGCCATGTCTACCGGTATAGCCCAGGCCTGCCTGGATGAATCAGTCAAGTATTCCAAGGAGCGGGTCCAATTTAAAAAGCCTATTGCCAGTCAACAAGCTATTCAGTGGTTTATCGCCGATATGGCGGTTGACATTGATGCAGCCCGTTTCTTTTACATGAACGCAGCCTGGATAAAAGACCAGGGTAAGCCCTTTAGTCTGGCGGCTTCCAAGGCCAAGCTTTTCTGTTCAGAATGCGCGGCCCGGCATACGACCAAAGCAGTGCAGATTCAAGGCGGCTATGGTTATATGAAGGGAGCAAAGGTAGAACGCCTCTACCGCGATGCCAAGATAACCGAAATCGGTGAAGGCACGTCCGAAGCCCAGCGCATGATTATCGCGGGTTCGGTACTTCGTTAACTATGGCCTGTTCGACTGGTCAACCAGCAGACTAAAAACCGGATGCCGCTAATAGGTTTGCAGTTCGGCTTAATTATATGTCTTGGTAACAGACAGTTTGTCTTTTCGAACCAGGCAAACAAGGATGGCCCAGGTTATTAAGCCCATAGACATATCTTATTTTTTAGTCTTCATACTTAACATGAACTAACTGCATTTTTTAAGAATTGCAGCTCTGGACTTCCTGGCTGTACCTCTCTATGAGCACTATCAGCCCACTGTTGCTAACGTTACACCATCAATTTTTAGGATAAGTTTTTTACTCCAAGTTGAGAAGTGTTCTTAGCAGAACGATCCGGATAAGGCAGGCGCCCGGGAAGGAATGTATTATCCGGTCGTAGATGTAAATGCTTTATCATTACCAAGATGATGATAAGCTGGTTGATTTGCTGTGTACTCCCGGCGGGAGAGAAGGACAATTAATTAAAGGAGGAGTCTGGATATGAGCAATACTGTAGTGGCGGGTACCAAAATTCCTTGCAGAGTCAGTCGGACACTTGATGTGGGAGACTTTTCTATGCTGCATCAGCTCACCTGGTTTAATATGGCTGTCCATAGCAATTCGGAGTATGCGAAAAATACCTGGTTTAAAGAACGTTCCCTTGCTGCTCCGGTAATATTTGTGGTTGCAGATGGCTTGGTCCATCATGCCGATACAGTAGCCTATCTGTTGGAACAGGACGGATATGAAATCTATGCCTATGTGGGCATCGATAACGTAAAAATTACTACCCCGGTTCTTTTTGGTGATACCCTTACTGCCGAAGCCGAAGTAGTTGATTTCCGCGCTACCAAGAATCCCAACATGAACTTACTGATTTATCGGAACAAATGCTATAATCAGCGTGGTCAACAGGTTATTGAGTACCAAACCACAATGATGGCCAAGAAAATGGAGTAGAGCCCCGGACCAGGGTAACGGGGACGGTTTGGGACCACCTGCGCTAACGTCCCCGTACCTGCACAGGCCTGCAGTACCATGACACGCCATTTTAATAGTTGCAATAAGAACGCCGGGCATTTATTAACCTGCCGGCGTTCAGTTTCATTTATTACATTCCGCTTAAGGTTTATATTTTCCACTGTATAGAAACATGCTCACTTGTGGCCTGTATTTGAGTAACCAGCGCATCCATTCTTTTGAAGCTATATAGGATTAAAACTTCGGCTACATTTGGCCGCCGTGGTAGAAAAGCGGCAACGGCTTGGGATACACAACAATTCTCCTTCCCCTATGCCGCCGTCGCCGTTATAGTAAAAAGGGTACGTATATCAGCGCGCCCTCCGTAATCTCCCTTTTTTCGACAAAGAGAAACGGCGGCATACCACCATCCCACTATACAGAGACAGGCAATAACGATTCATGGGTAAAATATCTTTGAGATTCCTCACCCTACCATTCGAGCAAGTTTTTTCCGATACACATAAACCGCTGCTATCATTGTCAAAATCATATAGCCTGCCATAATCAGCCAGCCTTCTGTAAAGCCTAATAAACCCCCGACAGAGGGGTCCATGGCAAAAACTTCACCGCGAATTTGGCTTAAACCATAGGTATTGGGAATCGCCATCGCAATCGCTTTTAAGATGCCTGTGGCATATTTTATGGAAGCGGTTGCCCCGGAAAGAAACCATAGTATGATCGTTGTCGCCATTGTGAATACCGCCGCTCCACTGAAACTGCCAACCAGCAAAACGACAATTACGGCAAAGAATACATAGATTATCCCTAAGACCAGTAATGGCGCTATCATACCGGGTATAAACAGCGCCAGATTAATCCCCGTAAGCAGCCAGATAAATACCGCATTGATCGCGGCAGTTATCGTTCCGGCAAAAAGCGCCATGACAACCCTCGCCAGCAGGGACGACCATATGCTGTTAGGTGATAATCTGTACTCATACAGCGTATCATAGGTTTTTTCCTTAGAAAATAAATACAGCATATTGAACATGGCTCCAAGCAGGAAGGCAAGCAGAAAAACCGCCACGGCAATAATATCAAACCAATGTAATTGTGTTTCAACATTGAGGACTTCCTCAACTTCAATCTGCAAATTTGGATCAGTTACGCGGTAGAAATCCAGTATCCCTTCGGTCAGATACAGCCGCAGGTTTTTTGCCATATCGGTATTGTAATTGTTAAAGTGATATTCGATACTTGTGTTTTTCCCATTTTGCAGGTCGGCGCTGAAGTTTTCACCGACAACGACCACACCGTTTACTTTTCCTTGGGCATATAGGTCAAACGCCGTATCATAGTCTGCTTCAACTTCTTCAAAATAGGGGTTCTGCCCCAAGGGGGAAATCTGGCTGAATATGGATGTTTCAAGCGTTGTACCGTAGGTTCCTCTGTCCTCATTGACAAAAGCCAGCTTCAGTGCTGTAAAATTGCCGAAGGTAAGGGCAAAGACAATGAGAATGATCGTCGGGGCGATGATTCCCGCCACAAGAGACTTCGGGTCGGCTTTAAACAGTATAAATAACTTTTTTAATTCCGCTGTAAATACTCTCATCATCTGACCTCCTCACTTCGTACCCATCTTGTATAGATAACAAGAATCAAGGAAAATGCTGCAATAAATGAAATGCTTAAAAAGGTAAAACCGGCAGCGAGATCAACATTACCATTGAAATAGCACCATCGAACAACTTCTATGGCGTAAGTCGCAGGGTTTATGCTTCCCAAAGCATTGGCAATATCTCCGAAATAGGAAAGCGGGCCGAAACCGCCGCCGCCAACCCAGAGGGTCAATGCGGTCGCAAGGGATATTAAAAAAGCTGTCAGCGTCGATTTGATATAAATACCTATGCACATACCGGCACAGACAAATATGCCGTAAACCAGGAATAAAGAAAGTGAAAATGGCAGTGCGTGGACAGGTAACGCTTTGAAAATCAGGAAAAAGATCATGAGAAATATCAAGCCGGAAACAAAGCATTTGATAATATTGGCAATTATTTTGCCTGTTACCGTAATTCCCGCAGGATAGGGCGAAAGTTTCAGTAATTTCGTCGTTTTATTTTCCCATTCGCTGGTCATGGATAACATACCGAACAGAAGCCCTGAGAGCACTAATCCAAACACAAAAACACTTACTCCAAATCCTGTATCCCAAGGGATATCTTGTTCATACACCGTCGTTTCGGCAATGATAACATTTCCACCGTTTCGCAGCGAATCAATATAGCTGACCAACGCGCCGTCAAGCCGGTTTCTAAAATTTTTGGTCATGTTTTCATTGACATCGTTGATATAATGGACAATATTCCCTGTAATCTCGCCATTTTTAAAAGAAGGCTCTTGGTCTATTACAATTAAATTGCTCTCGGCATTGGTGGGTGGTACAGCCTCGGCAGCGGGCTGTAATTCCATATACGGCGTTCCATCCGGGGCTTGGTAGCTTTCCATGGTTTTAAGAAAATCACTGGACTGTGTGTCCGGGTATACCTGAACCGGAAGCATAATCCCTCCTGACAGCATCAGCCAGAAAGCGAATAAAAACAGAAGCGGAGAGAGAATCGTCACTAAATTGAAAGAGATATCCTCTTTTATACATTTCAGCTCTTTGCTGATAATACGAAATACGCGCATCGTTCTCCCTCCTAATCTCTCAAAATTTTTCCTGTGTGGGCTAAAAACACATCGTCAAGGGTCGGCTTATGCAAGGATATGTTTTCAAATTCAATAACATCTTTCAGTTTATCTAAAACCTCCGCTAAATCCCGCTCGCCCCTGGGAGCATGGACAATGATGGTCTTAGCATCATAAGAAAAATCACCAATTTTTTCTTTTATCAAATCTTCCGGTACGGCTTCCTTCATCTTTGGGGTTAATTGGATTGTTCCTTCGCCAAGGTCTGATTTAAGCTTTGCGGGAGAACCCGCGCAAATCAGCTTTCCATGATCAATAATAATGACTTCATCGCAAAGAGCATCGGCCTCGGCCATGACGTTTGTGGTCACAAAGATTGTTTTATTGCTGTCTTTCAGGTTACGGATGTACTCATATATTTTGTGGGTGCTTTGAACATCCACGCCTAACGTTGGTTCATCCAGAAGCAAAATTTTGGGGTCATTGAGCAAAGCTCGGCCAATTCCCAGTCGCCTGCTCATTCCTCCTGAAAAATTCTTCACCGGCTCATTGGCGCGTTCGGTTAAATCCACAAGCTCTAAAACTTCATCAATCCTCTTGTTGACATCCGTAAGATCAGAAAGATATAGGGAGGCGTGAAATGAGAGATTTTCCCTTGCGGAGAGTTCGGGATAAAGAGCCGTGTCCTGGGGAAGCAGGCCGATGCGCTTTCTTACTTCCTTGTAATCCTTTACAGGGTCAAGACCGTCTATATGAACCGTTCCGCTGTCTGGTTTATACAACCCTGTGATAAGATTGAGCATGGTTGTCTTGCCCGATCCATTAGGCCCGATAAGACCATAAATCCTTCCCCGTTCGCCGCGAATAGATAAATTATCTATTCTTTTTACTTTGCCAAGCGTCTTATTTACATTTGTGAGCAATACAATGGCATTGCTTTCAATATTTGTCATGGGTATCACCTTTCCTTTCTATGTGTGCATGAAGAACAATTAATTTTCAACGCTCCCTTGTAAAAAAATATCAACGATTGCTTTAGCAACCACATCAGATGTCACACTGTACGTTAAAAAGAAACCGGGATTGTACATTCCCCTTATAAGCGTCAAAAGCAGGGCCGATAGAAGTGCAGGGTCGATATCAGCGCGAACAACGCCTTTGCTTTGTTCTTTAGAAAGCAAAGCTGTGATCAGGCTTTCTTTCTCCTTTCTGGCAACGTCAATCTTTTCCCACAACTCCGGCAGACTATTTTCTAAATCATACAAAAATTCTCTGTCCATTTTTGTATAGATCTTTGAGATAATTTCAATACCCTGCTTTAGCTTTTCCGGTAAAGGCAATTCCGCTTGAATCAACTCGGACATTGCCAGCTCCGCATTTTCCAGAAGCCGCTCAATCACCCTGCTCGCTACAACGTATTTGCTGTCAAAGGTTTTATACAAGGTTGTCTTGCTGATATTGATTTCTTTGGCAACATCGTTCAGGTTCAGATTTTTATATCCATACCGAAAGAGGAGCTTTTCCGAAGCGTCTAAAATGATTTTTTCCAATACTTCCTTTTCATAAGCCATTGTCATCACCTCCAACCACAAAATGGACTAAATGAACTATATGAGTACATTTTAGTCTAAAATATTTTTCTGTCAAGCTCCTTTCTAAAAAAGCAGGAAAAACATATTCTAAAGTAGCTCATTAAAAAATCCGTACATTTACAAAGGAATAAGCGTAAGAACAAAGTCCGCTATTCCTTGTAGGCGGTCTTTTTTTCTGCCGTCAGCCGTCGCCGTTCTTGTTTCAGCATGTCGATTTTGGGGAGTTTTGCCCCGGAAAGAACACGGCGAAAAGTAGCCTGTGCCGCCCGGTGCAACTCAATGTCGGCCTCATGCTCCGCGTAATATTTCCGGCTGTACTTCGCCGCCTTGTACCCGTCAAACACGGCGCGGGTTTTTGCGTAGTCAACTGTCGCCGCCATCAATTCAGCGTTGGCATTTGCCGCCGCCTCAATGCTTTTGATTTTATCCGAAAAGGCATGAAAACGGTCTGTGGCCTGTGCCGTTCTCTCCGCAAGCTGTTCATATTCCAGCAGGTTATTTTCCTGTAAATATTGAAGCGTCGCGGCCAGCTGTTTCAGATTGAATACTTTGGCCCACCGCTCATAGGCCGGGCCTTTTCCGGCTCTCATTCTCGATTGAATATCAATAATCAGATTAACCTTGCGGGGCAATCCAGCCCGGCCTTAGGATGGAGCGGTTGAATATTTGAGATTGTCGCTTCGTTAAACCGGATGCTTTTGCCCAAATCGTCACGCATAGCTTCCAACACGGGCCGCACTTTGAAAAACCGGGGGATATTGTCAAGCGCAACAATTCCCTTTTCCTTAAAAGCGGCAACGGCGTTTTTACAGCCGTCTATGATGTTCTGCTTTACCTTGTCCAGCCGTTCCCGTAAAACAGCCACGTTTTTTTCCATTGTACTGACCGCGCTTTGCAGGGCGATCTTGACGGGGTGGGCCTGTTCCCGCGCCTCGTTCAGTTCCCGGCGCATGGCGGCAAGCTCCGTGACCGCCGCGTTTAACTGTTTTTCCATTGCGCTCACTTGATTGAGAACGGCAAGCAAATCCTTACGGTCAGGCACATTGTTGGCCTCCATGATAGCCAAAAGCTCCTTGACATGCTCATTTTCCATGAGTGGTATGGCATTTTGTTCTGCCACTTTACAAATCAACCTCCTTTCACCACTTCGGGCCAATTTGGCCCGAAGCAACGGCCCCCACAAACAAAGCACCGCCCCTTGTCCAGTGGGCGGCGCTTATGTCAGGTTGGTAGTCCGTTCCGGTTTTTTTATCGTTTGTACCCTTGTAAAGAACATATAACTACAAGTAATACATAAAGTACAAAATGGTTATTGACCCAGTGAGTCACTGTCCTTTATAATTGGGCAAAAGCTTCTTTAGGAGAATAGCGATGATAATTGACACCCATGTTCACGCTTACCCTACTTCGGATGACAGCAATATGACGCTGGAGCAGATTGTTGAGCAGGCAGTGAAAATAGGACTTGATGCAGTATGTATTACTGATCATGATTCCCTGGCTATAAGGGAAAGGGCCAGGGAGTATGCAATGCAGGCAGGTTTTCCTATATTTGTGGGAGCAGAAGTCTTTACTTATGAAGGTGATGTGCTGGTGTTCGGTTTGGATAAACTTCCTGGTCGGAGAGTAAAGGCTGATTACCTGCTTGATTTAGTACAGGAAAGCGGGGGGATAGCCGTAAGTGCTCATCCTTTTCGTACCAACAACCGGGGGATGGGAAACGCAGCCCGGCGACACTGTCTGCATGGCATAGAGGTGTTTAATGGCAGCACTGATATGATCAACAATCTAAAAGCTGTTACTATGGCTGAAGATATGAGATTGCCCCTGCTGGGAGCCAGTGACGCGCATAAAGTGGAAGCTTTGGGTAAATTCTCCACCTGGTTTCCTGACGGTATGCGTAATGAGAAGGACTTGATCAAAGCCGTCAAGCAGGGGAATGTTTATCCAGTAAGATTGACTGATAAAGGGTTTGAAAGGATCAACCCGCAGATTATAAAGAGTGCGTAGATCCTTTCTTTATTTTTCGGGGGAGGGGATAAGCTATAGAGATATTATGATCTTCGGATGATAACATCAGCACGAATTGCATGCGAAGGATAAGAGATAGGAGGCGTTATTGTCAATGAAACATAAGTTACTGGCAATGTTAATGATTTTGGTCTTGGTGTTCGGCCTGGCCGGCTGTGGCGGGTCATCTGATGCTGATCTGCCGGCTCCGGAGGAAAAAATAGCAGCTGATTTAGCCGGTACCACCTTAAAGGTATTTGCTGCTTACGGCGGAAAAGATGAGATCTTCCAGGCATTTGAAGCAGATACCGGTATCAAGGTTGAATACCTGGACATGTCATCTGGTGAAGTTTTGGCCCGTATCCGGGCGGAGCAGGGAAAACCTCTGGGAGACATTTGGTTTGGCGGTGGAGTTGACAGCTTCATTGCCGCTCAGACTGACGGTTTGCTGGAAAGCTATGTGTCAAAGGAAGCCGAATTTGTAACTGACCAGTATAAAGATCCGGATGGATATTGGACGGGCATATCACTGGTAACAGTGAGTTTTATTGTAAATACTGATCGCTGTGCGGAGCTGGGGGTGGATGTTCCTCAGACCTGGCAGGATCTGCTTAAACCCGAGTTTAAGGGTGAAATACTAATGCCCAATCCCTCCATATCAGGTACTGCTTATACCATACTGAGCGGAATTCTTCAGACTATGGGCGAGGAAGAAGGCTGGGCTTACATGGATCAATTAAATGCCCAGATTCCATACTACGCCAAGCGGGGCGGAGAGCCCCCGCAGAAGGCAGCCCTGGGTGAAGCGGCGGTAGGGCTTGCCCCCGATACCGGAGAAGACTTGAAGGCCGAGGGTTATCCTATCGTATCAGTATTTCCCCGGGATGGTACCCCGTGGTGGCCGTCTCCGGTTGCTATTCTAAAGGGAGCCGAAAACCTGGAAGGTGCCAAGGTATTTGTAGACTGGTGTTTGAGTGAAAAAGGCCAGCAGATACTCAGGGATAATTGCCCCCGGGTTCCCGCCCGGGAGGGAATAGAACTGCCGGAATGTCTGGCGGAAATCAAAGATGCAGAGTTGCAGGATATAGACTTTGTTGCTGCGGGTAACGCCAGGGATGGATTAGTTGAACAGTGGCAGACACGGTATGGGCAATAAGCTTAAAAAAGGGGTGCCTTTTAAAGGCACCTCTTTTTCTGATTTACTGGCAGGCTTAATTTATGTTCTAATAGCAGCCAGTGTTCTGGTCTTTATATTGTGGCCCAGCATAGCGATAATGGTGAAAAGCGTTTATTATGACGGACAGTTCACTCTGGCTGAATACATTAAGCTTTTTACCCAAAACAAACAGCTTTTGTTAAATAGTATATTTGTATCGGTTTTTTCTACCGTGCTGGCAGTAGTTATTGGACTGTTTATAGCTTTGTTTGTTAGTCATTCCCAAAATCGCGGCAAGAGACTGACTTTTGCGGTGCTGCTGCTGACCATGATTTCGCCGCCGTTTGTTTCTGCCTTATCATATATCATGCTGTTTGGCCGTCGAGGAATTATAACCTATCACCTGCTGGGATTAACCATCAATCCTTATGGATGGCATGGGGTGGTAATTATGCAGGCTTTGGGCCATGCCTCCCTGGCCGCCTTGATTATTTTGGGTGTTTTGCGGGGAATTGACAAAAGCCTGGAGCAGGCCTCTCTGGACCTGGGGGCGGACAGTCTTAGGACATTGTTGAAAATTACCATTCCCCTGGCGAAACCTGGTATTATTGCCGCTGCGCTGATAGCCTTCATACAGTCACTGGCAGACTTTGGCACCCCGGCGATAATAGGCGGTAATTTTAGCGTACTGGCAACGGAAGCCTACATGAATGTGATAGGTTTGTATAACTTGCCCAGAGCAGCAGCTATGGGCACGCTTTTGATGATACCCGCTCTGCTTATGTTCATAATCTACCGTAGGACAGTGGAAAATTCGGAATATTTCTCCCTGCGGGTGAGCACCGAAAGCCCCCTGAAATTATCCAGGGGGGTGAATTATAGCCTGGCCCTGGTAACGGCCAGCTTCATATTATTTCAGTTAATACAGTATATCACCATACTCTGGGGAGCTTTCGCGAAAACCTGGGGGGTGGATTTCTCTTTCAGTTTACGGCACATTCAGGCTGTAGAAGCAAGCCGCTTAGCCGCCTTTGGCCGCAGCCTGGAATACGCCCTGATTGCAGCCCTGGTTGGTACTCTGCTAGGAATGATAATTGCCTATATGGTGGCAAGGAAGAAGTTTCCTGGCTACAGGACTTTGGATTTTTTGGTCACCCTGCCCTATATGATACCCGGTCCATTTCTGGGAATTGCCTATGTCCTGGCATTTCATAATAAACCCTTGATTCTTACCGGTACTGCTTTTATAGTAGTGGCAAACTGTATCTATCGCCAGCTGCCTATCAGTACCAGAGCGGGCACCGCAGTGCTTACCCAGCTCAACCCGGAGACCGAGTACAGCGCCCGGGACCTGGGGGCCAGCGAGATAACTGCTTTCAAGGATATAATATTGCCTTCATTAAAGCCGGCTTTTCTGCTGGGATTTGTAAATACTTTTACTACCACCATGACAACCATCGGAGCAATAATATTCCTGGTGGTGCCAGGATCTGAAGTGGCTACGGTACAAATGTTTAATGCCATAAAAACCGGGCAGATAGGGGTAAGTGCAGTTCTAGCCAATATGATAATACTGGTTACCCTGCTCATAAATCTGGTATTTTCTTATTTTATTTTACGTTCCCCCCGATATGGTGGCAGGGAAAAAAGGGAGGAGACATATGTACCTGCAATTGATGGGATTAAGTAAAAGCTATAATAACACAATGGCAGTGGAGGATTTGCACCTGGAACTGGAAAAAGGGGAATTGCTGTCCATTCTGGGCCCTTCCGGCTGCGGCAAAACCACCACCCTCAGAATGGTGGGAGGGTTTATTCCCGCCGATAGCGGCAAAGTTATCCTGGAAGGCCGGGATATTAGTCTAATTCCACCCAATCTGCGGCCTACTGCCACGGTATTTCAAAGCTATGCCTTGTTTCCCCATATGAACGTTATCCAAAACGTCTGCTACGGTCTGAAATTCCAAAAGCGGGGAAAAAAAGAGATGCTGGCCCAGGGAGAAGAAATGCTGGAAATGGTAGGATTGAAGCATTACCGAAATAAGCCAGTGAATCAGCTGTCAGGAGGTGAACAGCAGAGGGTGGCTCTAGCTCGGGCTATGGTTATGAATCCCAAAGTCTTGCTGCTGGATGAACCTCTAAGCAACCTGGATGCTAAATTACGGCAAAAAATGCGTAAAGAAATCAGGGATATCCAGAAAGAACTGGGTATCACTACCGTTTATGTTACTCATGACCAGGAGGAAGCCTTGAGTATATCAGATCATATAGCGGTTATGAACCATGGAAGGCTGGAACAGGTGGGCACCCCCAAAACCGTTTATGATTCACCGGCCAGCCGATTTGTAGCAGAATTCATAGGCAGGATAAACTTCCTGGCGGGGAAAGGGGAGCAGATATCGGCAGTAAGACCGGAGCGAATTACCCTGTCGGAGGTATCAGGCTCTCTGCCGGGTATTATTGCGCAAAAGCAATTTACCGGTGCGTATACCACCTACTTTGTTCGGGTTAATGACCGTACCGTTGAAGTCGATGTTCCTTCCCTTGCAGACCGGGAATGGAACCCTGATGACGCCGTTTACCTTTCCTATTAAGAAGACCAGGGGACGGTTGAACCGTCCCCTGGTCTTTGAGCCGTTCAATATGTTACCGTATTGGAATAAACTGATTTGCTTTCCAGCAAAGTCCCGGAACTATTATAAACTTTGGCGGTGGCACAAACTCGATAGGTGCCATGGGCAACGTAATAATTCTCTTCAACTTTGGCCAGAGAGGTACCGGTGGATGACGCAGACCAAGATTTGGTTGTACTCCAGCCCCCCGCATTGGATTTTTGCAGCTTTACGGTTAGATTGGTTGTATGCGAACTGTCATAAGCTGAAGCAGATCCAAGGCAGGTAGCTTTCCCCCACGAGTTAATAGAAAGACCCGAGCTCAACCAGGAAATATAAGTGAATTTTGGCGTTATCACGCCTGGTTCCCCCGGGTTTTCAATCAAATCCGCCGCATAAACAGGAGTGGCAATGAATACCATCAGAATGATGATTCCCCAACAGATAATACTCTTCATCAGTAAAGACCTCCTTAAAATATCTTTCAATAATAAAGACAATTAAAGGAAGCCTTATGCAACATCATATTTCTATTTTTGTAAATATTTTCTTTTATTTTCCATCCAGATATTTAACCCCCTCGGCCATCTTAACCGCCGTCTCTTCGTCCATTTCCCCCCGAATCATAAACATGCGGTCATCTATTGACCAGATAACCGTAACCAAAGAGTTTTTAACTACCAGCCTTCCCTCATAACCATTGATATCGATTTTTTTAAAAGCTGAGGCATTTTCCGTATCCAAAGCGGCCTTGTTCCCTTGGCCCAGTTCCAGAAAAGTAATAATCGAGCCCTGGGGATTTTGGAACTCAATACTTTTTGATAATTCTCCGCTGGATACTGCGCTCACCTCATAGCCAGGCGGTATATAAGTGGGCGCGTAAGCTTTTTGCCAGCTGTTGTTGAATTCCTCCGGGCTTTGGCTGACGCTGTCCTTTAATTCGAAGGAGGTATATTCCTTTTGAATCTCCATTAAGAAATTCAGGGCCTTGATTCTGACCGCTTCCACAGTTACCACAGTGGTGCCCAATATAGCCAGGATAATAAACATGGCTATCGCCACTCTATTCAAGGCTGGCCAATAATGCTGCCTGCTGCTATAAGCCTTCGTCTTCTTAAGCCGAGCATCCAGTTGCCGGCTGAATTTTTGTACTGCTTCCTGAGAAGGGCAATACTCCGGATCATCTTTCAGCTTTTCTTTTTCCTCCAGGAAAAGCTGGCCTTGCTTTTCTGAGGCATCATGCATGACTAATTTGAACAGACTATCTTCAAAGTCTTCATATAGCTGTTTCCTGATTTTCTTCGGGCTGCTGCTGGGCATGATCATTCACCTCCCTATACATAAGCTCTCTGGCGTTTCTCCGAGCTCTGGTCAGATACTGCCGGACACTGTCCGGAGCTATGTTAAGCATTGCTGCAATTTCGCTATCCTTCATTTCCAACAGGTACTTAAAGTACAGTACATCTCTCTGCTTTTCAGGAAGTCTGAAAATGGTATTTACCAGCTCTTTTATTTCTTCCTGATGAATGGCCCTGTCTTCCGGGCTATCCTCCAGGCTGGCCATCTTTTCGGTTAAATCGGTATTTTCTCCATAATAGGCATGTTTTTGCTGTACGCCCCGATGCTTGATAAAGTTAATTGCTACGCTCCTAGAAGTATAGACAACATAAGCAGCTAATTTGCAACTCTCCATAGTCCGAATTGAAAAAATATTTTCAATTAATTTAATAAAAGTATCATTAATCAGATCTTCGGTATTGTCTGCATCACGGGTAATATGATAAATGTTCTTACTGACCAGGCCATAATAATCGTTATATAAATTTAGCATAAAAGCTCTGTCATCTTGTTCCAGAGCTGCGATTGCCATCATGATCATTCAAATCACATCCCTGTTTGTGATTATACATGAATATAAATGTAATTGGCGACAAAATATGGGAGAAGACAAGGGATACGATCTCGCTGGGATTGGAACTGACGTCCAAGGGGTTGAAAGAGGCGGCTTTTCAGTGGGCTAGAAACGTTTCCCTGTCTTCAGAAGGAAAAAGCCGGTTGAAGACGAATATGTAAAAGTTAGGAAGAAAAGAATATTAGAGTATTATTACCGGGATATCTGACCTGCATGAGTTTGAGGGCTGCAGTGGCGGAAATGGCCGACAACAACGGGAGAAGAGGTATACGACTATGTTAGCAATCCATCATCACCAGCTATTATATACCAGTAAAAGGCAAAGTGAGTCAGATCCCATCAAGGTTTTCCTAATACAGGAACAATACCCTGAACAGCTCATTGGCCGTCGGGCTGGGGAAGGTATTTACGTGGGCCGGATGAACGCAGGCGACAGCCCCGAAGACTTCCGGGAAGTCATCGAAGCTATGCTGGCGCGCATTCCAGAAGACACGGACCTGGCTGTTGTTTCAGAACATCCCGGTAACGCATCTGCCCTGAATCTATATCAGCAACAGGCTGACCGGAATCAACAGCTTATTATCGTAAGGCTGGGTTACCATATGAGGGACAATACCAATCAGATTACCAACTCGGTTGCGGTAATCACTCCCCATCATGAGCCGGTGATCGTTGCCCAGATCTCCTTTTCTACTGAAGACCTGAAATTTCATGCCCAGGGAAAACTGCATCCCGGGGAAGAGATTAATCTTTTTTCCACTCCCCTGGGCAATATAGCTGTAATCAGCTGTCATGACTATACCCATGCCGATGTGCTGGAAAATATTTCTAAGCATAATATTGAGATGCTGGTGGTCTCTTCCTTCAACCCGGGTACTCGCCTTTTTCGGCAATACGCCCTGGCTGATATTCACCGGTTTTCCTGTTTTGTTATCATATCCAACATAGCCAACTACGGCGGCAGCGGAGTATTTGCTCCCTTTCGCTACAATGGACCCAAACGGGCCTCCATGAGCCTGGGGGGAGCCTTGGCTTATACTCAGGGAGAAACCAGGGCTTACCTGGAAGCAAACCTGCCCATAGCTGATCTGCGCAGACTTCGCCAGGGCCAGAGCAGCGGTATTGATTCTTATGAAGATGCCATTAACTGGACGCCGATTTATCCCAGTGAAGAATATCGAACTCCGGGAGAACCGGACTATATGAAGAGACTGCAATCCCCCGATGGTTTGGAAAAGGTTGACCTGCAAAGGGCGGGATATATTCCCATACATGAACAAGAAGAGCTTAACATTGCGGTGGTTCAGCTCAAATGCATGGATAAAGAGTCTTACCTGAACAACTATTACTGTATATCATGTTCCCATAATGCTTCCGAATTTATCCATAAGGTCAGAACCCACCTGGAATTTCTGGCCGGTCAATTGGAGGAAAACGGGCAGTCCCTTGATTTTTTGGTTTTTCCGGAGCTTTTTCTTCCCCTGACCATGGAGCCTTATTTGCAGGACTTTGCCCGCAGATTTAATACCATAATTATCGGCGGGGTGGAGTATGATCCCCAGCCCGATACCCTGGAAAGCCCGGAAAAGGCTGTGGGGGCCAATCGCTGTTTCATTTATGTGCCGGTGGGCAGCGGTGAGGTAAAGCGATTTCAGTACCAAAAACTGACCCATTCCCAGTATGATGCCCTCCTGCCTCCGAAGGAGGAATGTGACTCCGACCATTTCCAGATGATCAGGGGAGAAAAGCTGCTCCGATTTACCTGGGGCGAAAGCTGGTCTTTCGGAGTATTGATCTGCTACGATTACAGCCACTTTGGTATTATCCACCGTATCAACTCGGACGTGGATCACAGCCTGCCCCTGGATATCCTCTTCATAGTTGCCAATAATCCCGATACGCAGCTTTACGAACGCTGCTGCCTGGCTGACAGCCATCGTTTTTATCAGTACATTGTTATGGCCAATGTAGGGCAGTTTGGCGGCAGCGGGGTCTACGGTCCGGTGAAAACTCCGGGAAGGCGGCAAGTTCTGCTTAACTCGGGAGTTGGCACTGAGAATATTTCCATCAGCACTGTCCCCCTGGCCAAACTAAGGGAAGCCAGAAAGGCCGGAAAACTCCCGCGCGGGAGTGATTTCCAGAATAAGCCGGGTATTTTCCAGAGATAGGTGAGCAAGGTTAAATTAGGGAAGGAACCCAAGAGTATTTGTCATTAGGGATAAGAACCAAAATAACCTGGCTCGGGGGGACTACAGATGCTTAAACAATTGTTAAGGGGTATAGGCGAATATAAAAAAGAATCTATTCTAGCCCCGGTATTGGTAGTGGGTGAAGTGGTAATAGAAGTGCTTATTCCGCTTATCATGGCTTACCTGATTGATTATGGGATCGAGCCGGGGGATATGAAGGTCATTGCCAACCTGGGCATGGTACTGGTGATGGCAGCCCTCTTATCCCTAAGCTGCGGTATTCTCTCCGGGTATTTCGCCGCCCAGGCTTCAGCAGGCTACGCCAAGAATCTGCGCAAAATGATGTACTATGCAGTCCAGGATTTTTCCTTCTTTAATATTGACAAGTTCTCCGCCGCCAGCCTGATAACCCGATTAACTACTGATGTTACTTATGTTCAGAACGCTTACCAAATGATTATCCGGATTGCTGTCCGCAGTCCGGTGATGTTTATCTTTGCCCTGCTCATGGCCTTTAGCATTAATCCCCGGCTTTCCCTGGTGTTCCTGGCCATTATTCCGTTTCTGGGTTTGGGGCTGTATTTTATAATAAGCCATGCCTATCCAATTTTCCGGCGGGTTTTCAAAACTTATGACCGGCTTAATAATGTAGTGCAGGAAAACCTGCGCGGCATTCGGGTGGTAAAAACTTTCGTCCGTGAAGAGCATGAGAAAAGCAAGTTTAATTCGGTTTCAGCAGAGCTGTATCAGGATTATTCCCAAGCCGAAAAAATACTGGCTTTCAACAGTCCTTTAATGCAGTTGTCCATGTACTCCTGCACTCTTCTGATTGCCTGGTTCGGCGCCCAGATGATTGTATCTTCCTCTTTAACTACCGGCCAGCTGGTGAGCCTTCTTGCTTATGCTTTCCAAATTTTGATCAGCTTGATGATCCTGTCCATGGTTTTTGTCATGATTACCATATCCCGGGCTTCGGCGGAAAGAATCGTTGAGGTACTGGAAGAAAAACCTGATTTACTCAACCAGGAAAACCCGGTTTTAGAAGTGAAAAACGGGGAGGTAAGTTTTCAAAATGTCAGTTTCAGTTATGTGAAAAATCCTCGGCAGCTCTCCCTTAACCAGGTGAATTTGCAGGTGCAGTCAGGCGAAACCATTGGAATTATGGGCGGGACCGGCAGCTCAAAAACCACTCTGGTACAGTTGATGCCCCGGCTCTATGATGTTACCCAGGGAGCCGTTCTGGTAGGGGGAATTGATGTGCGAAATTATGATATCCGGGCCTTGCGGGAAGCGGTAGCCGTGGTTCTGCAAAAGAATGAACTGTTCTCCGGTACCATCAGGGAAAACTTGCGCTGGGGCAACAAGGAAGCCACCGATGAAGAGCTGGTCCGGGTATGCAAGGTGACTCAGGCGCATGATTTTGTCATGGCTTTCCCTAACCGATATGACACTTATATCGAGCAGGGCGGCAGCAACCTTTCGGGCGGGCAGAAGCAACGCCTGTGTATGGCCCGAGCTTTACTTAAAAAACCGAAAATTCTGATTCTGGATGACTCTACCAGTGCAGTAGACACCAGCACTGACTCCCTCATCCGCCAAGCTATGCGGCAGGAGTTTCCGGAAACCACCCGATTTATTATTGCCCAGCGGGTAGCCTCGGTCATGGACGCGGACCGGATAATTATAATGAACCATGGGGTTATCGATGCCGTTGGCCCCCATGAGGATCTTCTGCAGAACAATACTATATATCAAGAAATCTACTATTCACAGGTAAGGGGGGGTGACAGCAATGATGCCGCATAGACCCCAGCCGTCCATGGTGAAGCCCCGCGCCCGGGGGAAAACCATTAAAAGGCTGTTGTCATATATTGGCCCCCGACACAAGGTGCAATTGCTCCTGGTAATGGTCTGTATTTTGCTTAGTACCGCTGCCAGTGTGGCTGGTTCCCTGTTCCTGCAGGTACTAATCGATGATTATATCAAACCCCTATCCCAGGTGAGCAACCCGGTTTTCAGCGGTTTGGCGCAAGCGGTATTAATGATGGCCGTCATCTATTTGATCGGGGTAACCGCGGCCCTGGTATATAATCGCTTTATGGTGGTTATTGCCCAAAGTGTATTGAAGGATATACGAGACCGGATGTTTGCCCATATGCAGAGCCTGCCGGTAAGATATTTCGATACTCATACTTTTGGGGACATCATGAGCCGCTATACCAATGATACCGATACCCTGCGGCAGATGATTGCCCAGAGCCTGCCCCAGATGGTTGCCTCGGCGGTTACTATTCTAGCGGTATTCTGCGCTATGCTGGCGGTCAGCCTATATCTGACCCTGGTGGTGATTCTGACCATGCTGCTGATGTTCACTGTTACCCGGAAGGTGGCGGGGAAGAGCGCCCGGTATTTTGCCCAACAACAAGAATCCCTGGGTCTAACCAATGGATACATTGAAGAAATGATAAACGGGCAGAAAGTAATCAAAGTATTTGGCAATGAGGAACAAGTGAAAAAGGGTTTTGACCGGCTGAATGAAGAGCTTGCTCTGAATGCCGTTCAAGCCAATCGCTGGGCCAACATTCTCGGACCGATAATGATCAACATGGGCAACCTGCAGTATGTTTTGATTGCTATAATCGGCGGAGCCTTGGCCGTGGCAGGAATGGGGGGGCTTACCCTGGGAGCCATTGCCAGCTTTTTGCAGTTGAGCCGGACTTTCGTTATGCCCGTCAGCCAAATATCCATGCAGATAAATTCCGTGGTCATGGCCCTGGCAGGCGCTGAACGCATTTTTGAGCTGATGGATGAGGAAACCGAGACGGATAATGGTAATGTAACCTTGGTACATGCTGAACTCCAGGGAAACAAATTAGTGGAGGCGTCAGAAAAAACCGGGATTTGGGCCTGGAAACAGCCTGATTGGGACGGAAATATCACCTATACCCAGTTGCTGGGGGATATTCGTTTCCATAACGTGGATTTCAGTTATGATGGTGAAAAGCAGGTATTGCATGACATAAGCCTCTATGCCAAGCCCGGACAGAAGATTGCTTTTGTGGGATCTACCGGGGCAGGAAAAACCACCATCACAAATTTGATCAACCGCTTTTATGATATTGATGACGGCCAAATCCTCTATGATGGGATAGATATTAAAAAGATAAAAAAGCATGATCTGCGCCGTTCTCTGGGAATAGTGCTGCAGGATACGGTACTGTTCACCGGAACCGTAAAGGAGAACATCCGTTACGGCAGGCTGGACGCGGATGATGCAGAAGTCTGCCTGGCAGCCCGGCGAGCCAATGCCCACGGATTTATAGCTATGCTGCCTGACCAATATGATACTGTATTGTCAGGAGACGGTTCGGGGCTTTCCCAGGGCCAAAGACAGCTTTTATCCATCGCCCGGGCTGAGATTGCAGATGCCCCGGTGATGGTTCTGGACGAAGCTACATCCAGCATCGACACCAGAACCGAGGCTATTGTACAAAGGGGAATGGATACCCTAATGGAAGGGCGTACGGTATTCATCATCGCTCATCGCTTATCCACGGTGCAGAACGCCCAGGCTATTATGGTTCTGGAACAGGGCAGAATCATAGAACGCGGCACTCATGAGGAATTGATAGCACAAGATGGCAAGTACTATCAGCTTTACACTGGTATGCTGGAGTTGGAATAGTGCAAAAGCCCAGCTGAAGATTAATTAACTGCAATTATAAATTCACCCTGCATTGGGACTCCACTGTTGGTGTCTGTTATCTTCTACAGAAAGAAGGTTATTCGCTGCAGGGTATTCAATTTATATCATTGATCCTTCAGTTAATACCTACCTGAACTATAGAAATGTTGTCAATAACCCCGTCAGTCCCCCTAACAGTTCAATTACCACCGAAACTGCAACTGATAATCCAGTAAGGGTAATTGAAGCATTTGTTAATTCACTAGATATGAAGGGAACTGGGGAATGCTACTGATATAGTTCTTCCAAAGCGTCCCGGAGGACTTTGGACAAATAAATGCCAGCATCGGAAGCTTGGGGGTTATTGCTCTTAGTATCATCCTGTGCTACATTGTTAAACCATATTTATTGATCTTCTTATATAAAGCAGAAATATGCAGATCCAGAATCTTGGATGCAGCGTTCTTATCACCACTGGTAGTTTTGAGTACTTCCTCCAGCAGCCTTTTTTCACACAGGTTTATATAATCTTTCATGGTGGGAAGTTGGCTGCCTTGGGTGATGGGAATTATAGAGCCGGGATGCTGGAACATTGGGTTGGCGATATACTTGCTGAACACCTCTCGCATATATTTGGGCCCAATCGTTGTCTGTCCTTCCAAGCTGGCCATCCATAAGGCGCTTTCTATGCAATTCTCCAGTTCTCTCACATTTCCGGGCCAATCATACTGGTTCATAATCTTTTCTGTCTCGGGTTCGCACCTTGTGACCTGCAAACTATGCCTGGATGCTATTACGTTAAGGATATATTTTCCCAAAGGCAGGATATCTTCTTTCCGGTGCCGCAGCGGCGGGAGATGCAGGTTTATTACGTTAAGCCGATAAAAGAGATCCTGGCGAAAAGAACCTTCTGATACCATTTTCTGCAGGTTTTGATTTGTAGCTGCGATGATTCTTACATCCACCTTTTTGGGATGTTCGGATTGGTGTCCTAAAGGCTCAATTTCTTTATCCTGCAGTACCACCAGTAATTTGGCCTGCATGGAAAGCGGCATTTCTCCTATTTCATCCAAAAATATGGTGCCTCCATTGGCAAGCTCGAATTTACCTCTTTTGCCTCCCTTAAGGGCGCCGGTAAAAGTTCCTTCGTTATACCCGAATAGTTCTGATTCCAAAAGCTGCTCAGGGATAGCGGCGCAGTTTACTCGAATAAAAGGGCCATTTTTACGAATGCCATCATAATGAATTGCCTTGGCGAAGACATCCTTTCCGGTACCACTCTCGCCGGTAATCAACACGGTAGTATTATTCTGGGCTATTTGCTTGGCCAATGTCTTTGCTTTTTTGAAGATAGGGCTATAACCGATTAATTTATTAAAATCATATCTCTTACTCTTGAAGGTCTGTTCCGTTTCCCTTAATTCTTTGACCTGTGCCTGAATGTTAGCCATCATTTTACAGAAATCAACGGCATCTTCCACGGTAAGAAATAGACTTCGACCAATAACACCTACCACCTTGCCATCTTTAAAAATCGGATAAGAAGAAGCAATGAAGTCAGATCCGTTAACAGTAAAGACGTAGTATTTTTGGGGAATACCTGTTTTTAGCACATGGCTCATGCGATTAGATGGATATAGATCATCAATGTGTTTTCCTAACACATTTTGGGGCAGAAAAGACAGCTGCCTGAGATAGGTTTTATTGCAAAATATCACCCTGCCGGTTTGATCTATTACAACAGTGGCGTGGTTAGGATCATCAACAATGTCTTCAATAATTTCCATGATAGTATGTCCCGGTGGAACGACGAATTTAAGCTTGGATAGCATGGATAGTTTCCCCCCCTACTCCTGTACTATTCAAAACAAATGATATATTTTGTATTAAGGCCGGATTTTGTATAATACTACAAGATATTGCCTGCCTTCCTAACCAAACCTCAGATTAATATTCGGTATCCTATATAAAAAACCTTTCGTGATTTAGTGACATTATAGCTGTCGCGTTTTAGATAGGTATTGGAAAATTCGCACCAAATACAAAAAACGACTGTTTCTACTATTATAACTCAATAAACAAGAAATATGCGAAGCATGAAGTGGAAATAGGTACTTGACCTGAAACGAGAAAAGGTAGCTTTGCTGCACCACATTATTCTGACGATCAGATCGCATTTAATAATTAAGAATATTACCAGCTATAATTATTCGTTGGATATCTGATACCCCTTCGATTTCAGGGCCGATTATAGCATCTCTATAAATGCGTTCTATTGCATAATCCTTAATTACCCCATAGGAACCATGAATATCACAGGCCAATTTAGCCGCTTCCACCACTGTATCTCCGCAATAGCACTTGGCTACGGCTGCTTCGAAAGAAAATTGACGTGTATCATTGATATTGTTAGCCAGCTGGGCTAAACGGTAACAAAGCCAGCGACAAGTTTCGTATTTTACATGTAAATCTGCTATTTTAAGTTGGATCGATTGAAATTTCGATATCGGTTTTCCCCGGTGAAGTTTTCCCCGGGCATACTGCAATGCTTCTTCGTATGCACCCAGGATGCCCCCTAGGGCTATGGTGCTGGTTGTAACCTTGCCCAGGGCTATGCCAAGCAATAGTATATCGAAGCCTTGCCCGGACTCGCCTAGCCTATTATTCAGGGGAATTCTGACGTCTTTCAAGTAAACATCTACCAACGATGCACCATGATAGCCAATTTTCTCCCAGGGCTCCGATACCGAATAACCTGGACAGTATTTGTCTACGATGAAAGCGCTGACGGCTTCGTTATTATCCCGTTCCCTGGCAAACACTACAATTGGTCCAGGATAATCAGCCATAGATATAAATCTTTTGGTTCCGTTTAATACATAGCTGTTGTCGTCCCGGACCGCGAAGGTGGTAAGCTGTTTGGGGTCTGATCCGGTGCCGGGTTCGGTAAATGCAAATGAAGCAATGTGTCGGCCGCGGTTTTCCCGGCTGAGAGTTGGTATAATATATTTTTCCTTTTGTTCTGGAGTTCCAAAGCTATTTATGGCGCCTAGTCCTAAGCTGTTAGCGCCCAAAACCACTCCCAAACCACCTGATTTTCGGGTAATCTGTTCCTGAACCAGCACATAACCATCATAACCGGCTTCAGCACCTCCCAGATATTCCGGAAAGATTAATCCAAAATAACCCAATTCAGCCAGCATAGACATGATTTCTTCCGGGACCCGGTTTTCCTGGTCAATCTGCCTGGCTAACGGAGCGATATACGCATCAGCTATTTCCCTAGCACCCTTCTGAAGCAGCAGTTGTTCCTTGGTTAAGATAAAATCCATTCATATTCAGCTCCATTCGATTGATATTTTACAAAGCTTAAATCAAGAACATCCTTAAGGAAAATTAATTACCAAGAAAAGCCATTAAACGTATACACATAACTCTAATGCAAATTACATGCCACTGAGGGTGAACGTCGTTAAACGCTAAAAATTGGCTGTTGGTTTTTGCCGCTTGGATGGAAATGAGCAAGTTTTTCTCCAAGCGGCAAAATATTTTCTTTCTTTGGCTACTCAATTGGAAGGCGGGTATATTCAATAGTGAGGCTATTATAAATAGCAGAACTTTTTCGCCATACAAATAATGGCAAACAGGTAATGTGGATGTTTCCCATTTTCAAGGGGTTGGCACGAAACTTGCTATTTAAATAAAAATGCAATTATAATGCAGCGGTTAATTTCTAGGAATGGAGGGGATTAGATTGCTTTTATTAAAACTAAGCAGCAGCTGTCCATAAGCGCGGGATGCCAGAATGGCTGGTTTTTAGATGGAATTTAAGATGGGATTATGATAAAGGGGGAAGTCTAATCATGAAAGGAAAGCCATGGCATAAGCATTATGACCCGGGCATTATACTTCAACCAGAATACGTGCAAATACCGCTTAAGGATCAATATAAGGCCTGGGTTGAGAAACAGCCTGATAAACCGTACATTTATTATTCGGATCGCACCCTAACTTATCAAGAAGTTAATTCCATGGCCTGTCGACTGGCCAATGCAATGTTAAAGATTGGGGTTAAGAAAGGGGATCGGGTAGCAATAACTCTTCCTAATATTTCTGAGTTTGTTGTGATCGTACAAGCATGCTGGAAAATAGGAGCTATCATAGTTCCAACTAATCCGAACTATACTAAAAGAGAATTATCATACCAGTATGCTGACAGTGGTGCTGAAACGGTATTTTGTTATGATCGGATGTGTGAATATACTCTGGAAATATTAAGGGAAAAACATGACTCTCTTAAGCAGGCGATTATTATCTCAAGAAGTCATAGCGGTATTCTCCCAGACAATGAGGGCGTATACGATTATAATCAATTTCTAGGACTTGGTGAGGCTATTGAACCGGAAATAGATATCTCGGTGGAAGATATAGTGTTAATAATATATACCGGAGGTACTACCGGTGTTTCCAAAGGTTGCTGTATTACCAACTCTAACGAGATAGCAATTGCATCAGGGTGGATGCAGATGTGCAAGTATTTTACCGATATAACTAACTACAGAGTATTGAATTCTATTCCGTTATATCATATCTACGGCTTTCACACCTCAATAAACACCAATATTTATGTTGGCGGCAGCATCATTATTGTTCCTCAATGTACGCCAGATAAAATACTAGAAGCTATTAACCGGCATGAGCCGAATGTTTGGGCAGCAGTTCCGCCTTTAATCAGTGCATTAACACGCCATCCAGGCTTAGCTGGGTCCAAGGCGACTAAGCTGCAGCAGATAGCTTGTGGGGCAGCTCCCATACCGGTTAATGAAATGGAGGCCTTTGAAAAAATAGTTGGAGTACCTATTATTGAAGGATATGGTGCTTCCGAGACATCAAATGCGGTAGCCAGCAATCCCATTAGAAAACGAAAAGTGGGAAGTATTGGCATACCCTACCCCAATATCGATTTTAAGGTGGTTGATGCTGAAACCGGCACGAAAATTCTGCCTCCTGGTGAGACGGGAGAATTATGTTTTAAGGGACCCCAGGTGGTAAAGGGATACTGGCAAAATCCACGAGAAACAGCTGTGGCGTTTAGAGATGGATGGTGGCACTCTGGTGACATCGGATATATGGATAAGGATGGTTTTATTTTTATTGTTGATAGGAAAAAGGATATGATCCTGTGCAGCGGATTCAATGTGTATAGTGTTGAAGTGGATAGGGTGCTTTGCAGCCATCCAAAGATTTTGGAAGCAGGGGTAATTGGAGTGCCGGATCCTAAGCGCGGGGAGACGGTTAAGGCGTTTGTGGTGCTTAAGCCGGGCGAAGAAATGACAGAAGATGAGGTAAAATTGTTCTGTCATGAATATCTAACTGCTTATAAAGTACCCACAATAGTAGAATTTATTGATGAGCTTCCCCGTACTTCGGTGCAAAAGCTGGACCGCAAAGCCCTTCGCACTATGGAGCTGGAAAAAGCCAAAACAAGGGAATTGAAGAAAGTTAAACAGAAATTAAAACAAAATATGGATGTTCTTAGATTTGTAGGCTTGGCCTAAGAAAATCTTCACCGAACTGAACGAGACTTATTTTCTTAAAAATCTGCAGCTAAGGCTCAGTCAGCGAGGGTCGGGGATCAACTTAAAACGGAAATTTAAATCAAGCTGGGATTTAGCTTGTTACCTTCTATGTTCCTATACTACTTTATAGATTGCGTTTATTAAATGCATTATCACAATTATTGGGAGGTTACTATGAAAATTGAAAGAAATTCTCATATTAAAATTAAGGGGCATGCTATCCCAGCAGTCCAAATTGTTCCACAAGAAAGGAAAGGCGGAGTTTTGTTGCTTCATGGTTACGGAGGGTGTAAAGAAGAATTACTGGGATTGGCCTGGAGAATTGCAGAATGTGGCTTTGCCGTATGTTTGATTGACTTGAGTGGACATGGTGAAAGCTCTAGAAATCTAGATAACCACATTGTAACCGAAGTTGAAGCAGCCCTTGAGTACTGCCGCTGTTTTGGAAAGGTCACTGCCATAGGACATTCCTTGGGCGGCCGTTTAGCACTAACCAGTTCATCTGACTTTGCCATTGGGATATCACCTCCTCTGCCTGTCGAAATTGGAAAATCGGTCAGGACTATGTTAGAGAGGACTCGAAGTGGGAGGGTTATGCACAATTCTGTTGCTTGCTTTCCAGATGATTTCCGTCGGCTGCCACAATGGCATCCAGCTCAACCGGCATTGGTGATAATTGGCAGCAAGGATTTCCCTGAAATTATCCAAAGCTGTAAGCAAATTGAGGAAAGCGAGGTGCCGGTGGCAGAAATTCTCGGGGCTATGCACCACGATATTATCCTGTATCGGGAAACATTGGATATCATTGTAAAGCAATTAAAAGCCTGGTACAGTCATTAACTGTATTCCTAATTTTGTTGCCGGCTCTGCTGCATCTCGCTGGAGCCGGTTTTCTATTATCTGCCAAAGTTGCCTGCCCCATGGGACAATCGGACTAAAAGGGTAAATTTGGATTAATACTAAATAAGTCTAAAAAGGCAGATTATTGAAAAGTAATGACCTGTACTTATCGGAAATGGATTTCTCTATGCGTCGATAAAAAAGTCTCTTTTTGTCTACAGTCATAAAGTAAATATAAATAGGCCTTATCTCAGGGTCGATTCCGAAAGCTTTCTTTCAATGAGTAAAATATTCAGCTGGTAATGATGAAGAAGGCCGATAGGATGGGGTGTTCGAACTTGGCATGAAACTTGCTTAGAATATGGCAAAGCTTAATTCATACTTATTCAGAAGTTAATAATGATAAGCGGACTTTAATTCAAAATAGGGAGGTGGAATTTTCAAACCAGGATTAAGCCAATATTGAACAAAAAAGAAATTAAAACAAAGGAGGTTTTTAACTTGCTTTTTACTAAAGCTTACATTCCTTATGGAGGATATTATTCATCACCATTTGCCCGTTGGAACGGATCATTAAAAGCGGAAAATTCTGTTGTATTAGGGGCTGCCACAGCAAAGCGCTGGTTTGCAGAAAAGCAGATTGACCCGACCATACTGGATTATATGTACTATGGAATAACTACCGCACAGCCGTTGTCATTTTACTCTCATGCTTATACCAGCGCGGTTATTAATGAGCGTAAGAAAGACATCCCTGGATTGCAGATAAATCAAGTATGTGCAACCTCATGTACAACTTTGGGTTTAGCGGCCCAAGACATTGAAAATGGATCGTATGAAGCGGTGTATTCCATGGCGGTTGACCGTTGTTCAAGTACGCCTTTATTAGTAGTGCCAAATCCCACTAATGGTTCGCTGGTTATGGAAAATATTGTTACCGACAATTTCAAAGGGGATCCATCACCCGGTGCAGGTTTACAAATGTTTGAGACAGCAGAAGCGGTAGCAAAAGAAATCGGCATATCCAGACAAGAATGTGATGAGGTAGCGCTTTTAAGATATGAGCAATACCAGGATGCTCTGGCAAATGATAGAGCATTCCAAAAACGCTATATGTTCCCGGTAGAGATTAAAGTGTCTAGAAAAGAAGTCAAACTAATTGATGCCGATGAGGGAATTGCAGCAAGAACAAGAGACGGTCTGGCAAACTTCAAAACTGTCCTGAAAGATGGAGTGCTAACCTCTGGCAGTCAGTGCCATCCTGCCGACGGTAATTGCGGAACTATAGTAACCACTAAGGAAAAGGCCAAAGAAATAAGCAAAGACCCTAATATTACCGTACAGATCATTTCGTATGGAATAGTAAGAGTTGCCCCCGGGCGCATGGCCGCTGCACCGGTTCCCGCATTAGAAAAAGCCGTAAAAGATGCAGGTATAAGCTTAAGTGATCTTACGCAAATAAAAACCCATAATCCATTTGCTGTAAATGACGTAAACCTGACCAAAATGCTGGGTATAGATCAGAAAATAGTTAATAATTATGGTTCTTCCATGATCTATGGACATCCACAGGGACCGACTGCAGGAAGAGCAATTATAGAACTCATCGAAGCATTAGCTGCCCAGGGCGGAGGTTATGGCGCATTTACCGGATGTGCCGCAGGTGACATTGGCGGTTCGGTAGTAATAAAAGTAGGCTAGAAAAATAACATCCAAAGATATTGTTGTTTATCAATTGCCCGTACAAGCTAACTTGTACGTTCCATAAGCTTGAATAGCTAATTGGAAAAGAGAGATAACCGCCAATTATTACTGTTTTAAATAAATGAACTCTTGATGGAGGTAAGTATTATGGCAATTAAAAAATTAGGTGTATTGGGAGCAGGAGCCATGGGTGGAGGAATCGCCCATTTGGCCGCTCAAAAGGGTTTTGAAGTGGTGCTGGGCGATGTAGACATCAAGTATGTTGACGGAGCCGTGAATAAAATGGTCAAACTAATGGATAGAAATGTAGAGAAGGGCAAATTGACCGTTGAAGAAAAGAACGCAGTACTGGGCCGCATTACCAAAACCGACAAACTGGAAGACTTTGCTGCGGTTGATTTTTTCATTGAAGCAATCATTGAAGACCTGGAAATAAAAAAGACCACTCTGTCAAAGATAGATAAGATTCTCAGACCAGAGGTGATCATGGGCAGCAATACCTCTTCCATGTCGATTACAGCAATAGCTTCAGCAACCAGCCGGCCTGATAAGTTTATCGGCACTCATTTCTTCAACCCTGCCCAGGTAATGCGTTTGTGCGAACTGATTCGTGGCTCCTTAACCAGTGAAGAGACTGTTGCAGCTGCGGCTGAATTTGTTCAGGCTCTGGGCAAGACTACTGTAGATGTTAAGAAAGACTCTCCTGGTTTTATTGTCAACCGCTGCATGATTCCCCAGTTCGCAGAAGCCATCCGGCTGGTAGACGAAGGAGTAGCTACCCCCAAGGATATTGACACGGCTATCAAGCTGGGCCTCAACTATCCCATGGGACCATTTGAACTCATGGATTTGACCGGAGTGGATATCGCCCTGGCCTTCATGGATTATGTTTATGGAGAAACCGGTAGAGAACTCTGGAAAGCTCCTCTGGCTATTAAGAGCCTTATTCGGGCCGGCCGCATGGGTGATAAGACCGGGGCCGGGTGGTATACCGACCGAGTTAAGAAATAACTTAATTATATCAGTAAACAATACACCTTTCCCTGGGTGGAAGGTGACGAACGAATGATTTATGCGGGTCGGGGAAAAAATCGTAAAGCATACAGGATTAGTTGACGCCGAATACCTTTACTCCCCGGTCAGCGTAATTTAATTGAGCGAAAGGGGAAAAAGCCCATGTCCTACAATACAATTTTAGTTAATAGAGAAAATGGAATCGCAACTATTACCTTGAACCGCCCTCCCATGAATCCATTAAATAGTGAATTATTTAAGGAATTCAGCAATGCCATAGATGAATTAGCGGAAGATGCTTCTGTCAAAGTATTAGTAATTACAGGAGCGGGTTCCAAGGCTTTTGCCGCTGGGGCTGATGTATCTGAAATGGCCTACTTGAGTCCGGTAGAAGTATATGGATTCAATATGGTTTCCCGAACTGCTTTTGACAAGGTCGAGAATTTGGGCAAGCCTGCCATAGCTGCTCTTGCCGGTATAACATTTGGCGGCGGATGCGAGTTGGCTCTGGCCTGTGACTTCCGTTTTGCAGCTGAAAACACGAAAATAGCTTTTCCCGAGACAGGTCTCGGTATTATACCTGGCGGCGGGGGGACAGTACGCCTGCCCAAGTTGATCGGTGCCAGTAAAGCCAAGGAACTGATTTATGCGGGTGATATTATTGATGCTGCCACGGCAGAAAAACTGGGGATTGTAAACAAGGTAGTTCCGGTGGAATTACTTATGGATGAAACACTAAAGTTTGCCGCCAAGCTGGCTGCCAAACCGGCTGTAGCTATGAAGATGGCTAAAGAATCTATAAATGTAGGTGCCAACCTGGATACCGGTTCGGCTTTGTATTATGAGAATCAGTGCTTTATTACCGCATTTGCCAGTGCTGACGCTAAAGAAGGTTTGGGAGCCTTTTTGGAAAAGCGCAAGCCAAACTATACAGGCAAGTAAATATTGATTGAACGGAAGAAAATGCGAGGTGAACATCATGTCCGAGCTACCCAAAGGAGGAAGCTACCTATTTAGTCAGACTGATCCTCTGGATGTTTTTACCCCCGAGGATTTTACTGATGAGCATAAGATGATCTACCGTACGGCCTTGGGATTTATCAATGATAAGGTTCTAGCTGTTATGGATGATTTGGAAGCAAAAAAAGAAGGCCTGAACCGGGAGCTAATACTTGCAGCTGGAGAACTGGGCCTTTTAGGAACCGATGTGCCCGAAGAATATGGCGGTTATGCCATGGATAAAATCAGTACCAGCATCATAGCTGAGTGCATGGGACGCGGCGGTTCTTTCGCCATGACTCAGGGCGGCCAGACTGGGATTGGAATGCTGCCCATAGTCTTCTTTGGAAATCACGAACAGAAGCTAAAGTATTTGCCGGAATTGGTAAGCGGGGAAAAGTGCACCGCATATGCTCTCACAGAACCGGGAGCAGGGTCGGACGCACTATCTGCCAAGTCCTGGGCGGTATTGAGTCCAGACGGCAAGGATTATATTATCAATGGAACCAAGCAGTTTATTACCAACGCTTCCTTTGCCGATATATTTATCGTTTTTGCCAAGATAGACCGCAATAAATTTACCGGGTTTATAGTTGACAGGAACTCGGAAGGTCTGTCTATAGGTCCGGAAGAACATAAAATGGGGATAAAGGGTTCTTCAACTACTACCGTAATTCTTGAGGATGTAAAAGTCCCGGTGGAAAACCAGCTGTTTGATACCGGCAAGGGGCATGTCATAGCCTTTAATATTCTTAACATGGGACGGTATAAGCTGGCTGGCAATGCTCTTGGTACTATGAAGTATGCCCTGGAGCTATCTGCTGCATATGCCAACGATCGTCGCCAGTTTAACCAGCCTATTGCAGAATTGGGCTTGATTAAAGAGAAATTGGCGGAGATGGCCATTAAGTCTTATGTGGTTGAGAGCATGGTTTATCGCACTGGAGGATTACTGGATAATATTATGCACAGTTTGGACATCTCGGGTCCCGAGGGCGGTCGGGTAGCTGCCAAAGGCATAGAAGAATACGCCATGGAGTGCTCGATAAACAAAGTATTTGCCACCGAAGCCCAGGGATTCGTCATGGATGAAGGTGTACAAATCCATGGAGGTTATGGGTATACTTCGGAATATCCAATAGAAAGGCTGTACCGGGATGCCCGGGTATATAGAATATTCGAAGGAACCAATGAAGTTAATAGAACGGTTATGATCAGTACCCTGGTTCGCCGTGGAATCAAAGGTGAAATACCCCTTATGGAAGCAATAGCTGATCTCCATGATCAATTAGCTCAAAAATCATTTGTCAGAGAAAACGAGGAGCAGTTGGTTCAGGCAGCTAAAGACATTGTACTCTACACGGTTGGAGAAGCAATAGACAAATATGGTGAAGGTATCTTAAAACACCAGGAAATAGTGGGCAAGCTGGCAGATATGTCTATGCTGACTTACGCCATGGAAAGCGCCTGGCTGCGGGCTCAAAAGGCTTCTAATAAGGATGGCGAAGAGGGAGCCCGGCTTAAAACGATAATGGCCAGAACTTTTATCCATTCAAACTTTGGACTGCTTGAAAAGGTTGCCGGGGAAATCATGGCCTATCTGAGTGAGGGAACTTCGACAACGGATAAATTGGATAATGTGCAGCAGCTGTGTCAGTATGTTCCAGCGAATACGATAGTACTGCGACAGGAGATTGCAGCGGCTGTCGGAGCAGCCGGCAAGTATGTTGTCTAAACATAATCGTAATCATAAAGAAGCTTTCAGGTAAACAATACTTGTTTCAAAAGTGCTCCGTGCATTCCTTGGTTTCGGTATGGATACGCCTTAAGGGAAACCTGGATGGTGTGCGCTATTAATGACAGCGAAGCTTAGTGTATTAGAGCCTAACATCAAGTCAATAGCAGCCAATAGGGCGGCTAGGGTCTTTGATTTAAATAGTGAGGTGAAAAAGAATGAACCTCTCCAATTTAATTATTAATAATGCCTCTTATAAACCAGACTTCCAAGCAGTAATCGGTGGGGAGGATGGAAGCACAATGACTTGGTCTGAGCTTGATGATCACGTAAACAAGCTTGGTAATGCTCTTATTAGTTTAGGCATCCAAAAAGGCGATGTCGTTGCTATGTGTACGCCCAATGAGCCGGTAGGTATCGCTGCAATTTTTGCCATTGCCAGAATAGGAGGCATTGTTTTACCTATAGCTGCGTCAAGAAGGATGAGTGAAATCGAATATATGATGGAGGATTCCAAAGCCAAGCTTTTGATTGTATCTTCCTCAGATATTGATGAACGATTGCTGGAAATGCAGCAACGCTTATCCAATATGAATAACATAGTCAGTTTCGGTAAGACTCGAAATGCAATTTTGGGCTTAAATACTATAATGGAAGAATTATCTAATACCCTTAAGGTGGTGAAAAGCAGTGCTGAAGATAGGGTAGCCCTGGTTTATACTTCTACCGCTTCCCAGCAGCTTAAGGGAGTTGAACTGAGCCATGCTGACCTGATGGTCATGGGAGCACTAAGCACATCAGCTTTACAGATTAGTCATAATGACAGACTTGTTACGGGAACTCCTTTTTGCGATATAAGTTTTGCGCTTTCAGTTTTAGGGCCATTTAATGCGGGCGCGGGTGTTGTAACCATGAAACGATTTAGTCCGGAAAAAGCCCTGGAGTTGATATCAAAATATAACATTACTCACTTTTCGGGAACTGCGGAGATGTATATGCTAATGCTGCAAAGATACAACCCGGAAATATACAACCTGGAATCCTTGCGATTTACTCATTGCACGGGCGGACCGATGTCGGCTGACTATATCGAGGAAATCGAGGATACTTTCGGCTCTCAGTTTAGTGAATTATATGGGCTAATAGAACCCGGTTCCTTATCAAGCTCCAACAGGCTGAATGGGGAGCGATCATATGGAAAACTGGCTAACGGCATTTGGGTGAAAATAGTCGATGAACTGGGGAAAAATGTGCCGTCTGGAGAAGTTGGGGATATCTGTATTCGAGGTACTGCAAGTAATCGAGGACATATGAAGAAACGGTACAGTGCTGTTTACAGGACTGAGTGGTTTCACACCGGGAACAAGGGTATGTGTGACAAAGATGGGTATTTTTACATTGACCAACTACGGTAGATTAAGAAATACAAGTGTGGCGGAAGAGAAGATTATATTGCTATTTTTAAGCGAAAGAAGGGATAAACATGGCCTATAGGGACTTAAGAGAATTTATTGATTTATTGGAAAAAGAACAACAGCTGGTTAGAATTACTGAAGAAGTTATGCCTGAACCGGACTTGGGCGCCATCGGAAGAGCGGCTCCCAATCTGGAAAATGGTCCTGCCGTTTTGGTCGAAAAAGTCAAAGGTTACAATAACCCGGTGGTCGTCAATGTACAGGGTTCCTGGCAGAACCATGCTCTAATGCTTAACCTGCCCAAAGATACCCCCATCAAAGAACAATTCTATGCCCTGGATAAACTATGGCAAGACTACCCGGTAAAACCGGTTTGGGTCGATGATACACCTTGCAAAGAAGTTAAGATTACTGAGAATATTAATCTCTTTGACCTTATGCCACTGTACAGAAGCAACCAGTTTGATGGTGGTTTTTATATGTCCAAAGCTGTAGTAGTTAGCAGAGATATAGAAGATCCCGACAACTTTGACACAGAGAATGTAGGTATATACAGGATTCAAGCCAAAGGGCCAGACCTCCTGGGGATTCAGCCCTTGCCTTTCCATGATATTGGTATACATTTACGCAAGGCGGAAGAACTTAATAAACCTCTGCCTATAGCCATCTGCCTGGGCAATGACCCGGTTATAAGCTTTATGGCAAGTACCCCCATTGAATACGTACAGAACGAATACGAATTTGCTGGAGCTTTGAAAGGACAACCCATTGAGCTGTGCAAGTCCGAATTTTACAAGCTGGACGTTCCCGCCCGCAGCGAATATATATTAGAAGGGTACATTATTCCTAGAGAAAGGCATATGGAAGGGCCTTTTGGGGAGTTTCCAGGCAGCTATTCCGGAGCCCGCCGCATGCCGGATGTAAAGATTCATACCGTAACCCATAGAAAAAACCCCATATTTGAAAACCTCTATCTGGGTATGCCCTGGACTGAGATTGACTATTTAATGGCTTTAAACACCAGTATTCCTCTGTACAGACAGATCAAACGAGACTTCCCGGAAGTTGTAGCAGTAAATGCTATGTATACACACGGAATCGGGGTTATCATATCCACCAAGTCAAGACTGGGGGGCTATGGCAAGGCAGTGGCCATGAGGCTCTTAACAACCCCGCACGGGATGCCTTATTCAAAAGTTGTAATTGTCGTAGACGAATTCGTAGACCCGTTTAACCTGCAACAAGTTATGTGGGCCTTATCCACCAGGGTGCGCCCAGCCAAAGATGTGGTTTTGATTCCTTGGGCACCGGGTATGCCCCTGGACCCTGCATCAGAACCGGCTGGAATTCATACCAAGCTGATTATAGATGCAACAACGCCGTTTGGGCCTGATACATGGCGTGAAACTGAGCTTGTAGAAACGCCTGAAAAAGCTGAGCTCTGGGAAAAATATCTAAGGAATGCCGTAAGAGAAATGGGAGGGAG
>CAZCTN010000012.1:65904-77117 GCA_964501655.1 uncultured Syntrophomonas sp. | reverse complement strand
CTACCATGGTCAAATCAATGGAAGACCAGCGCAACAACCTTCTGGTTATACTAGCCGGGTATTCATCGGAAATGAATCGTTTTATGGCCTCAAATCCCGGGCTCAAGTCCCGGTTTCCTATTCATATAGAATTTCCCGATTATAATGACGAGGAACTGTTTAAAATCGCGGTTCATATGTACCATGAGCGTGATTATCAATTGAATAATCGGGGGCGCTGGAGACTAAAACAACATCTGGACGAATTTATTCGCACCAGGCATCCCCATAGCGGTAATGCCCGCTATGTCAGAAACCTGGTGGAGAAATCTATTCGCCTGCATGCCTTGAGGATAGTAAACCGGGAATACCTGACCAGAAAAGATCTGGTTTTGATAGACGACGCCGATTTGCCTGACCTGGGCTCGATACTCAGTTGAAAGAGTGAATTGTATGCAACCATTAAAAATCATTCAGGCTGCAGAAATAATACTGGCCGATAAATTTGCTGAATTAGAAGAAACCGCATATCTTAATCAGGTTAAGGTTTTAAACTCTTTTCGGAAGAACCGGGTGAGGGAATATCACTTTCATACCTCCTCCGGTTATGGTTATGATGACCGGGGCCGGGCAGTGCTGGAAGATATCTATGCCGAGGTGTTTTCCGCTGAAAATGCAATAGTAAGACCTCAGATAGTCTCCGGTACTCATGCTATATCAGCCTGTTTGTTTGGTCTGTTATCTCCCGGGGATGAACTGATTTCTCTGACCGGTCCGCCTTATGATACTTTGGCTGGAATAATAAAGGATTTACCCGGTTCACTGACCAGCAAAAAGATACGATATAAAGAAATAGCCCTGGATGCTGCCGGTAAACCAGATTATCAATCCATCCGGGAGAGTTTGTCCGTCTCCAGCCGAATGGTCATGATTCAGCGTTCGCGTGGTTACAGTCTGCGATCAGCCCTGACCATTGAGGAGATTCATTCTCTGGCTAAACTGGCCAAGGAAATAAATCCCGAGGTGATTGTGTTCGTGGACAACTGCTATGGCGAATTTGTCCAGGAAACAGAACCACTTGATAAAGGGGCCGATCTTATAGCCGGTTCCCTGATAAAAAACCCGGGCGGAGGCCTGGCACCCTCCGGGGGTTACATATGCGGCAGGAGCGATCTGGCAGAACAGATATCCTGGCACCTCACCGCCCCTGGTTTAGGCAAAGAACTCGGTGCAAGTCTGGTGGACAAGCGCTGGTTTTATCAAGGGCTGTTTATTGCTCCGCATATTGTATTGCAAGCCCTGAAGGGTTCAATCCTCCTGGCCTATCTTCTGGAACAGCATGGATTTACGGTATTGCCGCGATGGAATGAGAGGCGGGGAGACATTGTACAAGCAGTGCGCTTTGACGAACCACTGCAGGTCATGAGATTCTGTCAGTTAATCCAGAACACATCACCAGTGGATAGCGATGTCAGCCTGGAATTTGCAGATCTGCCCGGATACCGGGATCAGATCATCATGGCCGCCGGCACCTTTGTTCAGGGATCATCGATAGAACTGTCCTGTGATGCTCCCCTGCGCAGTCCCTGCTGTGCTTATTTGCAGGGAGGACTCAGCTATGAACATCTTCGCTACCTGGCAGCCGAGATACTGAAGTTGATAATGGACCATAAAATATAAAAGGAGGCCCGGTTGAATGACAAATGCATTTATACTGATAGTGGTATTCTTGTTAATTTTTATTGGAATTGTCGGCACCATAATCCCCCTTATTCCAGGCATCCCGTTGATATTTATTTCTATTTCCGCTTATGGCTGGTATGAAGGGTTCCAACAGATAACTCCCCGGTATCTGGTTATTTTAGGAGCAGTGACTGTCCTTTCAGTCATTATTGATTATTTATCGACCAGCATCGGGGCCAAATATTCCGGCTCTAGCAAAAAAGGCATATGGGGGGCATTTTTAGGCACTTTCATCGGGGCCATATTCTTTCCGCCCCTGGGAATATTGCTGGGTCCCTGGCTGGGAGCATTTATCGGGGAATATATCGAACTGCAGGATGTAAGCGCAGCAGCTAGAAGCGGTTTGGGAACGGTTCTAGGATTATTTTCGGGCATAATCTTCAACCTGATACTGGCCTTGATTATGCTGGTTTCGTTTATCGTGGTTATTATCTAAGTATACATGGCTTTTGAACGTATAAAGTTAATTTTCCCGGATCGATGTGATAATATAAGTATGTCGATTCAGCTTAGTTAAATTATGGAGGTTTGAATATGGATAGAGAAACAATATATCGTATTGTGAGAGAGAACAACGTGAAATTCATCCGACTTCAATTCACTGATATCCTGGGGGTAATGAAAAGTGTATCCATTACCAGTGAGCAGTTGGATAAAGCCCTGGATGGAGACTTAATGTTTGACGGATCTTCTATTGAAGGATTTGTGCGTATTGAAGAATCCGACATGTATTTAAAACCGGACCTGAACACCTTTCTGGTGCTGCCCTGGGTTAGCCCTACCTCGGATGGCAGGACGGCAAGGCTTATCTGCAATATATACGATTCCAATGAACAGCCCTTTATCGGCTCGCCACGCTACATTTTACAGAAAGCGCTGGCCGAAGCGGCTGAATTAGGCTACTCCATGATGGTGGGGCCGGAACCGGAGTTTTTTATGTTTCAGTTGGATGAACATGGACAGCCTACCTTGAAGACCAATGACAAAGCCAGTTATTTTGATTTGCCGCCGGTAGACATGGGGGAAGATGCCCGCCGGGACATGGTTGAGACCCTCTCCAGCATGGGTTTTGAAATCGAAGCTGCCCATCATGAAGTAGCCCCGGGACAGCATGAAATAGATTTTAAGTACCAGGATGCCCTGACCACAGCTGACAGCATCGTTACTTTCCGTATAGTGGTGCGGACGGTAGCCCAGAAGCATGGTCTCCATGCAACTTTTATGCCCAAGCCTATATTTGGCATCAATGGCAGCGGTATGCATTTGCACATATCACTGTTTAAAGACGGTGAGAATGCCTTTTATGATCCATCACGGGATGATGGACTGAGTGATGTATGCCGGCAGTTCATTGCCGGAGTGATGAATCACGCCAAAGCTATTTGCGCTATTACCAGCCCTACGGTTAATTCGTATAAACGCCTGGTACCCGGATATGAAGCACCGGTTCATATCGCTTGGTCTTATCGTAACCGCAGCCCCCTGATCAGAATACCGGCCAGACGGGGTATCGGAACCAGAATTGAACTCAGAAGTCCTGATCCTACCTGTAATCCCTATTTGGGACTGGCGGTCATCCTTAAGGCAGGGTTGGATGGGATTAGGAACCAGCTTGTGCCACCCGAACCAGTAGAACAAAATATATACGAAATGGACCTGGCAGAAAGAAAACAAAGTCACATAGACACTCTGCCTGAAAATCTTTACGAGGCCATAAATGAACTCTCCAGGGACAAAGTCATTAAGGATGCTCTGGGTGAACATATTTATCCACTATTTAAGAGAGCCAAAATAAAGGAATGGGAAAATTACAGTGCCCGGGTCTATGACTGGGAAATAGCCGAATACCTGGAGAAGTTCTGATATAACCCTTACCACGCTCAATACAAGCAAAAGCCCGCCTTATAGGAGGTGTTGGAGCACACCTGCAGAGCGGGCCTTTTTTGGTCCGAAAATTCCCCGGACGGATAACAGCGCCTGGCTTCTGTTGCTGCACAAGGTCATAATAGCTTTTCCGGGGCATTAGAATCTCCGGAACAATCCCGCCGCTTTCCCGGCAATCCGGGCATCCCTTACGAATATGGAATCCATGGTTGGATTTTCCGGTCTTAATTCGATATCCGGGTCTCTCTTGAAGAAGCGTTTGACGGTAGCTTCATCTTCGATAATAGCCACAACTATCTCCCCGTTGTTAGCCTGATGCTGCTGTCTGACTATTAAATAATCCCCGTCAAATATGCCCGCCTCTATCATGCTGTCCCCCTTAACCTTGAGAATAAAATGGTTGCCGGAGCCGACAAAGTCTACCGGAACCGGAAGATATTCCTCGATATTCTGCTCGGCCAGTATCGGTGTACCGGCAGCTACGCTGCCCACTACCGGAAGAGCGATGGTATCGCTAATATTCAGGCCTGAATCCAAATCAACTGGAATAATGGCTCTTGGTTTAGTGGGATCTTTCTTGACAAACCCTTTTTCTTCCAGCTGTACCAGGTGGGTGTGGACGGTAGAACTGGAGCGAAGGCCCACCGCCTGCCCGATCTCCCGAACTGAAGGAGGATATCCGGATACCCGTATCTTTTCCCGAATGTAATCCAATATCTGCTTTTGTCTTTCGGTAAGAGCAGTTTTGTTTGGCATGAATTCAAAACCTCCACTTTATTTGCTAAAAATTATACCACAATTCAGGACATAAAAACACATGTTCGATATATTTATTGCTGCTTGGATGTTTTGGACCAGAAGCAGTCCAGGTTTACGTTTTCTATACTGGTAAGCAATTTTTTTCGGGCTCCCGGAAATTTCTGCTCCACATCTTCTATAAGCCGGGCAACCTCATCCCTTCTGGTTTTGCCATCAGCCGGGCAGGCAGGCTTGAGGCGGGGGACATTCAACGACTCACTCAACAGTATAATGTCTCTTTCCGCAATATAAACCATGGGGCGAATTACGGTCAGATCTATGCGATCCAAGTAAGTGCTGGGTTTGAATACATTATAATGACCTTCAAAGAGCAAGGATATAAACAGGGTATTGACCGCGTCATCAGCGTGGTGTCCTAAAGCCAGTTTGTTGCACCCCAGCATTTTGGCTGTGCGGTTTAAGGCCCCGCGACGCAGATGGGAGCACAAGGCGCAGGGATTATTCTCCTGCCGAATATCGAATATTACCTGTCCGATATTAGTTTTTTCTATGTACAGCGGGCTGCCATACCGGCGGCAGAAATCACTGATGGAATCGGTATCCATATCCCATCCCAGATCAAGTAATACAGGATGCAGGCTGAATTCCAGAGGAGTATATTTTTTAAATAAATGCAGCAAGTATAGCATAATCAGGCTGTCTTTCCCGCCGGATATACCTACGGCTATGCTATCACCGTTACTAATTAGATCAAAATTTAAGCTGGCATTCCTCATCTGTTTAAACATCGTTTTGCTTCGCCGGTTGGGCATATTTTCTCGCTCCTATCATTTGGTGCATAGGGTCTAATTGAATTATACCAGCATCAAACCCAATTACCTATCCATGACAGGGACAGGGCATGGCAATCGGAAGTCAAAATCGCCAAGCATATTGCCAGCTTCGGGGACTTTAATGTACAATTATTCAGGTTGGGGTCAGACCGATCCGCAATATTAAAAATTATCAGCGGTCAATATTTATCATTAATAGGAGTTGAATTAATGCCATTCTGCCGTTGCAAAACCGCAGTCTTTATGCTAATGATCCTCATATACTCCTTCCTGCTGTCTGGTACGGGTCATGCCCGGGCGGCCCTGTCCGAACCTGCAATCCAGGCTAAATCGGCGTTGCTTATGGATTGCTATTCGGGCCGGGTATTATATGAAAAAAATGGTTACGAACAGCTTCCTCCCGCCAGTGTTACAAAAATCATGACCGCGCTGCTGGTGGCAGAAAACGGCGGCTTGGACGAAATAGTGGAAATCAGCTCCACTGCTGCAAACACCCGGGAGAGCGGTATATATCTCCAGGCCGGGGAAAGAATGACCCGCTTGCAGTTACTCTACGCCTGTATGCTCCCATCCGCCAATGATGCTGCAGTAGCCCTGGCCGAAAGTGTTTCCGGCTCGGTAGAAGGTTTTGTGGAGCTTATGAATAAACGGGCGACAGAACTGGGCATGCATGACAGCCACTTTTGCAATCCCCACGGACTGCACCAAAAAGATCATTATACTACCGCTTATGATCTGGCCCTGCTGGCCCGGGCAGCCCTGCAAAATTCGACCTTGCGGGAAGTTGTAGGTACTCAAAACATTGTAATCCCTGGTCCTCCTGGAGAAGAAGACCGGAGTATATGGAATCAAAACCGGCTGCTTTATCGCTATGAAAATGCCCTGGGAATCAAAACCGGCTATACCCGTGAAGCTGGAAATTGTGTGGTGGGTGCGGCAGAAAGAGATGAAATGCCGCTGATAGCAGTAAGTCTTAACTCGTCTGCAGTCTATGATGATTTAATGGGAATGATGGACTATGGTTTTGCTCAATATCAGGTTGTAAGCCTGGATGATAGCGAAAAACCCTTACTGGTTAAAGTAATTGGAGGAGAGGACAAAAATGTAATAGCACAGCCTGCCGAGGAGATCCGGATTGCCGTTACAGCCGAGGAAATCCAGCAGTTAAGCTGCAGGTTTTTGCCGGTAGCTGAAGTGCGTGCACCGGTAAGAGAAGGAGACTTGCTGGGCGTTTGCCAGGTGTATCTACATGGTCAGGATATTGCTTCCATCAATCTGATCGCTGCTGCTTCTATCGAAGCTAAACCATCACTGATCAAATCCATGGCCGCCTGGAGCTTGAGTTTGTCAAAATGGGCTATTATGATCCTTCTGCTTTACCTGCTGCTGAAAAACACGAAGGTACAAGAGATGCTCAAATCAACATTAAGGTTCATGGTGTTAAAAATCATAAGAAAACCACCTCCCCGAAATAGGTCGACACGTAACCGGCATTTTTAGTCACCATTAGGTAATTAAGGGATAGTGGACAGGTTCTGCAGCCACTCACCTAAAAGATGGGATAGGCAAGCTGTCTCCGTGTTCCCATATTAACCAGCCCAAAAGCATTCTAAAAACACCTGCCTCCCCAGCCACTTTTTTCAAAAGTATACTCATGCATATCTCTGGTATTACCGATAAACTGAATATAGGAAAAATATCAAATTTATATAATATTCTGCCATTGGGTTGTTACTACAGTATATTAAATCAATATGGTATTATATCCAATTGGTTAAAGGTTGCTATTGTAGTACTGAATTTACGGGTACGTGATAAAAAGGAAGGGGAGATGCCATAACACTTCTTATTCCAGCTGACTCTTATTGAATCAGCATTTGTGCAGATCGTACTTACTGCGCTCTAACCGTTGGGAAGGTTTCAGTATAGGAGAGAATAATGAAGGAGGAACTGTTGGTGATTTCTACACAAGCTATTGATGCCTGTAAAGGATTGGCCGAAGTATTGGTTAAGATGATACCGGGTGGGGTCTTGTTTGTGGTAGTGGAAGGCAACACAGTGGTATGGATGAAACAATCTGATTCATTTACCATTGAATTATTTAAGGTTGGGCACAAATTAGATGAATCTACTACTACTATGAAGGCAATACGGGGAAAACAAATATTGAACGAAAATGTTCCTCGTTCAGTATATGGAATGAGATTGGAGATATCTTCAATACCGGTTGTAAATGATGAAGGAGAGTCGGCAGGAGCGTTTTCCATCGTGGTGCCCAAATTGCACCCTATCGCCGCGGCCTTCGGCGATTTTGCGCCCATATTGGTAGAGATGTTTAGCGAGGGATCCATCATATATATGACAGACTTGCAGAAAGTTGCATATAGACAGGAATCAAAAAGTTGGAAGCTTAACATAGAGCCTACCACTTTGGGTCATGAATTAAAACCGGAAGATGTTGCTTATAAGGCATTAAAGGCCAATGAGCCTATAACGGTTGAAATCGATGCTTCCAGGTATGGCATACCGATAAATGTAGTAAGCTACCCACTGCTGGATGATAAAAAAGAAAATTTCGTTGCTACTCTGGGCATAGTTACTCCGAAACAGACCGCTGTTTCTCTGCGTGATATGGCGAATAATCTCGGACATGGTCTGGGTAGTATTGGAGCCGCTATTCAGCAGTTGGCTGAATCTGCGTCGGACATACATACTAATGAACAGTCCCTTAACGCAAGCATTAAAGAAATAATCGACTACGCAGAACAAATCAACGAAGTCTCAGTTTTCATTAAAGAAATTGCGGAGGAAACCAAGATGCTGGGGCTTAATGCGGCTATCGAAGCGGCCCGGGCAGGCGAAGCCGGAAGGGGATTTGGCGTAGTTGCTGAAGAAATCAGACACCTTTCCGAACAATCCAAGGGCACAGTACCTAAAATAGCACAATTAACTAATACAATCAAAGAAATAACCCGAGAAGCGAATGAAAAGAGCAGGCTTTCTCTGTCCTCCGTTCAGGAGCAGGCAGCAGCCACAGAGGAAATCACAGCCAGTATTGAAGAAATAACCGCCATGTCTGAGGAGCTGAATAATATATCCAAGAAATTATAATACTTAAGGTGCCTGGCACAGAATTATCAACTTGTTCTGAGATGACTTATGGAACAAGTTATGCCGGCAGTGACAGGCACCGAAAATTTAATATCGGCTGAAAAGCTCCACCGGATGCAGTACTTCTGCCTCCCAGTTGTGTCGCTTGCAGCCATAGTTTAACTGCATCATGCAACTGGGACAGCAGGTGGTAAGTATTTCAGCACCGGTCTCCATGGCATGATCCATCTTCTTGTCCAAAATCTTCATCGACATTTCATAATGGGTGGTACTATAGGTGCCAGACCCTCCGCAGCAGCTGTTGGCTGCTTTCATCTCCAGCAGCTCAACTCCCGGTATTCTTCTTAATAATTCCCGGGGCTGATCCTTGATAGACTGAGCATTGGCCAGGTGGCAGGGGTCGTGATAGGTGACTTTGACCACTGGTGCGGCTGATTTTTCGGGCAGCCTGGCATCCAGTACATCAATCAGAAACACGGTAATATCCATAACCTTGGCGGCCAATTCCATGGCCTCATCTTCTATCCTTAGTCCGGCAAACAAGAACTCCATGTTTTTCCGGGATAGGGCCGAGGAACAGGAGGCACAGTCAGTGACAATATAGTCAAAATTATACGAGTTAAATAATTTTATATTATGAACCCCTAGTTTTTGAGCGGTTTCTATCTTGCCATTGGCGATGTGGGGCAATCCACAGCATTTCATATCCTTGGGTATTATTACATCACATCCGTTGCGGGTTAGAACCTCCACCACCGCTTCAGCCACCGACGGGTTAAACAGGTCGGTTCCGCAACCCAGAAAATAGCCCACAGTGTATTTTTTCTCACCCCGGGCCAGGTTGACTTCCTTCAGCCGGCTCCGGGCCGGTCGGGCGGGTATATTGTCCATCATCTGCTCAGCATCTTTTAGATCCCCGGGCAATATACGGGTTAAACCGGTTTTCCGGGCAATACTCTGCAGTCCCAGCCTTTGAACGGCACTCATCACCCTGGCCGAGGAGCGCAGCATGCCAGGCTTGGTCCACAGGGTTTCGAACAGCAATTCCTTTCCAACACTGGGATTATGTTCGTATATATATGATCGAGCGGCAGCATTTAATTCATGAACGTCTATTCCCGAGGGACAATTTATTGAGCAGGTCTCACATAGGAGGCATTGACTTAATCTGTCGTATACCTCATTGGCCGGTTCTACCTGCCCGTCCCTGAGCATTTGCACCATGAAGACATGCCCCCGGGGAGCAGCCGTTTCAATCCCTACCTCAGCAAACACCGGACAAACGACCCGGCACTTGCCGCAGCGGACACACTTCATGAGCTGTTCTTTAACCGGCGGCAAATTCTTAAAATCCATATCCTTACCTCACTATTCCCTAAAACACTTTCCCGGGATTCATAATACCGGCCGGATCAAAGGCCTGTTTAATCTTACGCATGTATTCCACCGCCGGCCCGTGTTCCAGTTCCGCGTAAGCACGCCTGACCGCGCCCACCCCATGCTCGCCGGTGGTCGAACCGTTCATTTCTATAGCCAGTAAATGCACCTGATCCACAAATTTCTGAACTTTTTCAATTTCTTCCGGTATCTCCGGGTTGATTACCGGAGCAGTATGAACATTGCCGTCTCCGATATGACCATAGTTTACTATCTGGATACCATGGGCATCTGCCAGTTCACGCAGAGCCCGCAGGGTATCAGCAACCCTAGCAATTGGTACACTAATATCCTCACCGGCGAAAATACGGCTTCCGTCAGGACGTACCCGGGCCGCAGCTGCTGCTGTAACACTTCGGCCTTCCCATAGCTCGGCCATACGCCGCGGTTCAGTAGCCCATTCGACAGCCCGGGCACGCTGTTCAGCTACATCCTTTATGACCTGACCCTCGTATTCCACACTGGGCGGATTGCCATCAACTTCAAAGAGCAGTATTGCTTCAGCATCCGGCAGCTTAATTTGCGGTTTGAAATCATTTACAGCTTTTATTGCTGAACTATCCAAAATCTCGATCCCCGAAGGCAATATTCCTGCCTGGTAAACGTCCATTACGGTCTGGGGAGCATCATCAAGGCGGTCGAATACTGCCATGGCTATTCCACGAGCTCTGGGCTTGGGGAAGCACCTCAGCCTAATTCGGGTAACAATTCCCAGTATGCCTTCTGATCCTACCATAAGTTTGGTTAGATTAATCCCTGATACGTTTTTAATACAGCGGGCTTTCATCCCCCCGGTAATAATAACATCGCCGTTGGGCATAACTACTTCCAGACCCAATACATAAGGTTCGGTAGCCCAGTATTTTACCGCCCTTAACCCGGAAGCATTGTTGGCCACCATTCCTCCTACCGTACACATCATGCTGCTGCCAGGGTCGGGGGGAAAGAAAAGATGGTATTGGGACAGTTGGTTATTTAACTCTGCATGAATAACGCCGGGGCTGACAATTACCTGCATGTTTGGAACATCAATTTCAATGATTTCCTTCCAGGTAGACAGATCCAGCACAATACCCCCTTCAACTGCTATGCATCCGCCGGTTTCACCGGTTCCCGCTCCCCGGGGAATGATATTTATCCCATTTTCATAGGCATATTTGACCACCTTTTGCACGTCATCGGTGGATTTCGGAAATACAACTGCATCTGGACGCGATGGGTGCAGTTTAGTCAAAAATGAACTGTCATAGGAATAGTACAGCAAATCCAGATCCTCAGCTAGGACCTTATCCTGGCTCAGCATCCCCATCAGATCCCTTTTTAAGTTTGATATATCCATATTTTCTCCCCCTTATGGGTATAAATTTCTTGTCAAATCAATGCCTATTATATCACAAAGCATAATAATATTTATATCCAGTAAATTTTAGACTGATGATAGTCTTAAGTATGGTCCGGGCTTGATTT
>CAZCTN010000012.1:45533-65804 GCA_964501655.1 uncultured Syntrophomonas sp. | reverse complement strand
ACAGGAGATAACAGATGTATGCAAAACTTGACGATTTCTTATCCCCGGAGCAGATTGTCCTGAATGCGGATATGAGAAAATATACCACCTTTCAGATTGGCGGCCCGGCTGATATACTGGTTATGCCCCGTACTATCGATGAGGTTCTTAATGCCCTGGAATTCTGTCGGGAAAAGAGTATCCCTTATTTTTTGCTGGGACAAGGAAGCAATATACTGGTTAGAGACAAAGGGATTCGGGGGATGGTAATTAAACTGGGTAATTGCCTTAAACAACTGGAGATTTCCGGATCAGATATACTGGCCCAAGCCGGAGTCAGCCTGTCTGACCTGGCCTGGAAAGCCGCGAAACATGGCCTGAGCGGCTTGGAATTTGCAGAGGGCATACCGGGCACCCTGGGCGGCGCAGTAGTCATGAATGCCGGAGCTTACGGCGGTGAAATGCAGGATATAATCTATGAAGTCACAGCCATAGATTCTGAAGGTCATTTCCGGACCTTTAAGCGGGAGGAACTGGAATTTGGTTATCGCAGCAGCATATTTCAAAAAGAATTCTATATCGTGCTGGCGGCCCGCCTCCATCTTCAGCCCGGCAAACCTGAAGAAATCACAGCAACCATGACTGAATATTCCCGCCGCCGCAGCGAGAAACAGCCCCTGGAATACCCCAGTGCAGGAAGCACCTTTAAAAGGCCGGAGGGTTTTTTCGTTGGTCCGATTATCGAAGAACTGGGGCTTAAAGGTTTTTCTGTCGGCGGGGCTCAAGTCTCTGGAAAACACGCAGGATTCATCATCAATAAGGGCCAGGCTGTGGCTGAGGACGTAATTCAGCTGATCCGGCACCTCCAGGAGGAAATCAAAGAAAAACACGGGGTTGATCTGATTCCGGAGATTAAGATAGTTGGAGAGGAATAGAGGGCGCGGGATCAGGCAGGTGTTTTAGATCCTGGCTCTGTGGTCTTGGCTGAGGGAGATTTATACTATAAATGAAAATACTGCTGACAACCATGAACGCCAGGTATACTCATTCTTCACTGGCCCTGGCCTACCTGCGGGAAAGCTGCCGGGATCAGCGCTGGAATCTGCAATGGCGCGAGTTTACTATTAACGACAGATATGGCAGCATATTGGCCGAGATCCATCATATCCGGCCCACCGTGTTATGCTTTTCATCTTACATCTGGAATATACGGCAGATACTGGATATTTGCCGGGATTACAGGCAACTGGACCCTGCCTGTATTTTGGTACTGGGAGGTCCGGAGGTGTCTTTTGCCAGCGAAAAACTGCTGAAGAACAATCCGGCTATAGATGTAATTATCAGCGGGGAAGGGGAGCAGACTCTGAGAGAGCTGCTGGAATATATCTATGTCGGGGGAGATTATTCCGAGCTGGCCGGAACCGTACTCAGAAGCGGCGGCGATATTATTAGCAATGAATCCCGTCCGTTAATTGATGATCTATCGCTGGTTCCTTCTCCTTACCGGGGGGATATGGCTTTCTATAAGGATAAGATGGTTTATTATGAAACCTCCCGGGGCTGCCCCTTCAATTGCAGTTACTGCATTTCCTCTACTTTTAAAGGAGTAAGGTATTTCCCGTTGGATAGGGTAAAAAGAGATTTGAGCTGTTTGATTGAGCAGGGAGTAACGAAGGTGAAATTTGTCGATCGCACCTTTAACAGCAATGAAAAACGCTCCCTGGAATTGATGCAGTTTATCCTGGATGAAATGGGAGAAAAACGGACTACTACATTTCACCTGGAAGTATGTGCGGATTTGTTTACCGAGGCCGGGCTCAGTTTTCTGGCCCAGGTTCCGCCCGGGGTTTTCGACTTTGAGGTTGGCGTGCAATCCACCTGTCCCCAGGCTTTAAAGGCGGTAAACCGAACCTGCAACTGGGAACGTCTGTCTGAAAACATATCCAGAATCAAATCCTTTAACAACATACACCTGCATCTGGACTTAATTGCTGGGTTGCCCTACGAGGATTACCATCGATTTGGCCAATCCTTTAATCAGGTGTATCACCTTCAGCCTGATGTCATACAGTTGGGATTCCTTAAACTGCTCAAAGGGTCTCGGATATACCAGGAGAAAGATCAGTATGCTTATCGTTTTCAGACTCAGCCCCCTTATCAGATATTGTCCAATTTATATATGAGTTATGATGATTTGTGCAGATTGGAGGATATTGAAGACCTGGTTGATCAATATTACAATTCCGGCCTGGTGAGAAACTCCCTGGCATACATTGTTGATCGAATCTATAAGGGCCATGCTTTCAAAATGTTGGAGGAATTTACCGGCTTCTGGAGAAGAAACTGTTTATACTGTCGTCCTCAGGGAAGGGATGCCTTATATATAGCTTTATCTCAGTTCATACAGGAAGAACATGCTGCCCATCAGGAAAGGGTGAGTGAGTGGATAAAATATGACTATCTGTGCAACCATCGAGTGTACAAGGTTCCGAAACATTTCTCCCGCTGCCGGCCGGAAGAAGCCGTACAGCACCTTAATTCCTTATTAACTGATGAAGCTTTTGTAAAGGCCTATGTACCGGAAATGAGTGGTAAAAGCCTGAGAGAAATGAGAAAATATGCTCATTTGGAGTATTTATATTTGTCCCGTCACGCCCGGGAAGAGGCAGTCTATCTGCCGGTAGTATTCATTTACCAGCCAGGCAGCAAGAATTGTCGAACCATCCAGCTGGCTGATACCCATTATACATAAATGAACCAGGGCAGAACTTTCCACTGATATTTCCGGCCTAATTACTTTTTGTATACCCGGTTGCGGCCCTGGTTTTTCGCCGTATACAGCGCATCATCAGCTCGTTTTAATACGGTTTCCCATTCTCTGTCCAGGCTTTTGTAAGGAGAGTAGTTTGCCACCCCGGCACTGACGGTAACCTTTCCATAAATCGGATTTCCTTCATGTTTGATATCCAGCTTTTCTACCGAGTTGATTATTCTGCGAGCTATGATATAACTGGATTCTTCATCGGTTTCCATTAGCAGCACCACGATTTCCTCGCCACCATACCTGGCTACAAAGTCAGTTTCACGGCAGGCAGTCTTTATGGTTTGTGCTACCTTCTTCAGAATAAAATCTCCCTGCTGGTGTCCATACATATCATTGTAGGGTTTAAAATGATCCAAATCTATTATGATAAGGCTGTAAGGCCGCAAATACCTGACCGAAAAATTGTGAGTATTGTTCATCTGTTCATTAAAAGCCCTGCGGTTCCATATCTGAGTAAGTTCATCCATGCGAGCCATTTCTTCCAGTCTGGCGTTGAGCTGCAGCAGCAGGTCGGAATATTCCTCCAGAACCTGGTTTTTTCTGGTCAGTTCTTCCTCGCATTCCTTGAGACGAAGATGTATTCTCATTCTGGCTATGACTTCTCGCAGATAAAAGGGTTTAGTGATATAGTCTACTGCTCCCGCTTCCAATCCATAAACCCTTTCCTCCCCATCTGCCTTGGCGGTTAGAAGAAGAACGGGAATCCCCGTGGTTCTGTGATCCTGGTTTAAACGCTGCAATACCTGATATCCATTAACATCCGGCATCATAATGTCCAGCAAGATCATGTCCGGAGGAAGGATTACCGCTTTATCAAATCCCTCGATACCATCCGAGGCCGTTATTACATCATAACCCTCATTAACCAGTGATGATTTCAGCAGGCTTCTTATACTTTCCTCATCATCAATTATCAGGATTCTTCGTTTACGCATCTATATCATCACTCCCTATATGGTTTAAGATCAAAGCATTATCTATTGCGGCCAGCAAGGCCTGGGTTGAATAGGGCTGTTTCACATAAGTGTTTATGCTGGGATGATACTGGAAATCGTTCTTTCTCAGTCCTATCAGAGCCAAATGAGGATATTGATTGACAACCTGGTGCAGCCAATCCGGGTTCATGTCCACCATGTCCATATCTATTAGCAGTATGCCAATCTGGTTATTATCCAGGTAATGAGTAGCGTCTAAATGCTCACAGGCACTGCAGGTATAGAGTCCAGAATTCTGTAAAGCAGTGGATAACAGTTTCAGGTTGATAGAGTCCTTGTCAAAAACCAGTACCAGGGGATAATTCGGGGGAATCTCGGTTCTTATTTGCTCTTCCGGACTTTTATCCTCCAGCACCTGTATCAGTCCGGAATATGAACCAGCTATCAAAACGCTGCCCCCGTATCTATGGATTTCCTCTTTACTCATGCAATTAGAGTATACCAGCAGAAGAGTTTTGTCTATATCACTTAGTTTTTTTAAAGTCCTTAATAATTCCAGCTTGTTATCGTTATGGTCCAAATCGACGATTATCGCCCGAGGCTGATAGAAATTTACCGCAGAATGGTAATTCTTTTCATAATTAATAGTTACCAGCATTAGATCTGCTTCTCGACAATATTGATTAAACTGGTCAATCACATCCTCCTGCTCACTTACCAGTAAGAGAATACGGCGGGACATAATATCCTTGTTTCTCAGATCCAATGTAGTATCCTGGGTGTCAGGATACTTTAGGGTCAGGGTAAACTCAAACCGCGAACCCTGGCCGGGATTAGATTCTACACTGATTGACCCCTGCATTAATTCAATGAGGCGCTTGCTAATGGTCAAACCCAGGCCCGTACCCCCATACTCTGCATTACTGGAACCATTAACCTGGGTAAAGGGGGTAAAAATATCACCCATTTGGTCAACCGGAATGCCAATTCCGCTGTCAATTATGCCTATAGACAGAATAGCCTGACTATGATCTGAGACCGGAGAGACTAACCTGACCTCAACCTTTATGCCTCCCGCTGGGGTAAATTTCACTGCATTGGAAAGCAGGTTATTGTATACCTGTCTTATTCTAACCTTGTCCCCCCACAGCCGAGCAGGAACGTTATTATCGATATCAATGCTTATATCAAGCCGCTTTTTCCTAATAGTGGGTTCAAACACCTTCAATCCAGAATAAATTAGTTCCTCAATGTCAAAGGATACTTCATCCAGCAACATGCTGTTGGCCTCGATTTTGGAGAGATCCAAAAAATCATTAATCAAATCCAATAACTGACCGGCACTTTGTTTAATACCCTGTAAATATTTTCTATCCTTACGATCCAGCTTATCCTCCTTCATAAGCTCCGTGTATCCTATTACACTGCTCATAGGAGTTCGGATTTCATGACTGATGTGATTTATAAAGTCGGTTTTGAACCGTACCGCTTCTTCTGCCTTGATTCGGGCTTCAATAATTTCGCTGATATCAGTAAATACAATAACCAGAAAGTTTGGCTTAGCGTTTTCATCATAAATGGTATTGATGGACATACGAGCGTACTTTTTATCAGCATCTCTGGTAATGACTCTTTTTACCCCTTCCCACTGCCCGGTATCGGTTTGCTGGAGATTGTTAAACAATTCATCATCATCTTCATCAACCAGCAGCATTGAATATGGTTTTCCCAGCATATCTTCAGACTTCCAGCCGAACATAAGCTGTGAGCCATGGTTCCAGTAGATGATTTTTCCTTCAAAATCAACTCCCAGGATGGAATCATTGACTGCTTCCAGCATTCGAGCCTGATGAAATATTTTCTTTTCAGCCAGTATTTCCATGCTGATATCACGACTGATAAAGGAAATCCCTTGTACTTTGGAATGGTCATCCTTGATAGGCGAAATGCTCAGTTCGATATTGACCAGCAATCCCTGTTTGGTCCAGGCAAAAACCCTTTGCTTGGATACCGATTCCCCGTTAATTATCCGGTTTAGCAAGGAAAAACTGATATCGGGAGGCATAATAATGGATATATTTCTCCCCGTCACATCCTGGGCACTGTAGCCGTAAACGGCAGAAGCTGCTTTATTCCAGCTTATTATCCTGCCGGTAAGGTCAGTTCCAATGATACACTGGGCCGAATCATGAATAATGCTGGACAAATAAGCCAGCTGGTTCCTAACCCGCTCGGGTCCGGCATTCTCAATAGCAATAACCACCAACCCCACATCTTCCGGAACCGGTACCGAAAGCAGGCAACAGGGGATATGCCGGCCGGTTTTGGAGATCAGCAAGGCTTCCTGGCCTGCATAGCTGTTCTTCGAAGTGAAGCTATTTAGCAATGAATCATCGAGCACTATCTGGTTCAGAGGCATTCTTTCTATTTCCCGGGCATCATAGGAAAGAATGTCTGCCATGCGCTGATTTACATAGAAGACAGTACCATCACAAAAAACTGCAATACCACAGGTTATTGGGTCATTGCAGGAATTAAACAACCGGGGATCCAACAACATGATTCCTCCCTGTATTAATATTAAAGGAGTACTTGTACCATTTCTCTGCGCAAATTCAACTACTATAGAAAATTATACCAGATTAGGACCTGAGTCATAGTCCCAAATCACTTTATGATCCATTACCTCTTTCCAGAACCCCCGACCTTAAGGTAATGCAAAATCGAAAATAAGTTCGGCCAGTTATGATCACATCAGGTATAATAATATTCAGGCCAGCAACAAATAACGGAGTCAGGAGTATCCTCATTGAATTGGGAAGAGCATTACGGTAAGAATAATCAAGATGAATTGGAAGATAGTCAATATAAAAAAAGAAATCCGGCTTATAAAGTATTGGCAGGAATGGTACTGCTGGCTTTTATTATTTTTTCCTTCCCGCAAATAATTCTGCTGGTGAATGGCAGCCTGGATTTCCTGAAAAACCGGGCCAATCTCCAGGACAACGCGGCTCTAAGCAGGGCGGTGGCTGCGGTGGTTTCAGTTGAAGCATATGCCGACGATGCTTTAAATACCGGGTCCAGAAGCGGTACAGGTTTTAATTTGTCCTCAACTGGCCTGATAATAACCAACCGCCATATTGTGGAGAATGCCAGAAGTATAAAAATAGAATTTGAAGAAGGCCAGGTTTTCTACCCCAGCAACATTAATTATATTGAAAATGCTGACCTGGTCTGGATTGAACTTGAGGCTGAAGGGCTTCCCTATGTTCTGGCATACCAGGGGGCGGTTCCGGTATTGGCCGGGGATATAGTATCAGTAATAGGCAATCCGAAAGGCTTTCATAAGATAATTCTTCAGGGGCCGTTGGTAGGACATTATAATGCCCGCGATATACCGGTCATGCTGCTGGACATAGACTGCCAGCCTGGGAACAGCGGAAGTCCCGTGCTAAGCAGTGAGGGGGAGGTGCTGGGGGTAGTATATGCGGTGACTTCCGGTTCAGAGGAGCATAATAGCAGCAATCATACCCTGGCTTACCCCATGGATTATTTTCGGGAATATTTACCGCTCCCTGGTTCGAGGGAATTCAATTAAATCAAAGGTGGTAGAAGCAGAAATGTCAAAAGAAGGATTGAACCGCAGAACAAAGCAAATATCTTCGTTTATTGTCATGGATGTGCTGGAGAAAGCAAAACAAATGGAGTCAGAAGGCAGAGATATTGTACATCTGGAAATAGGAGAACCGGACTTGGATACTCCCGAACCCATCATAGAGGCTGCTATGGCGGCTATGAAAAATCATGATACCCATTATACCCATAGCCTGGGCAAGCAGGAACTGAGGGAGGAAATCTGCGCTTATTACAACAGAAAATATCGGGTGGAGATATCTCCCGAGCAGATAATTGTCACTTCCGGCACCTCACCGGCCTTTTTGCTTATATTATCGGTGCTGATTGATCGGGGTGAAGAAATAATTCTGCCTGATCCTTATTATGCCTGTTACCCTAATTTTATCAATTATCTGGAAGGCAAACCGGTGTTTGTTCCGGTTAAGGAGGAAAACGACTTCCAGTACCGTCTGGAGGATGTAAAGGGAGCCATGAGTCCTGACACCAGAGCCATTATTTGTAATTCACCCGGCAACCCCACTGGAATGGTAATGAGTTCTAATGAACTGCATAATCTCTCTCTTCTGGGACAGACCATTATATCAGATGAAATATATCATGGCCTGGTCTACGAGGGTGAGGAACACAGTATACTTGAATATACCCGGGATGCCTTTGTAGTGAATGGTTTTTCCAAACTATATGCCATGACCGGATGGAGACTGGGTTATCTTATTGCACCGCCACAATACATTAAAATAATGCAGAAACTGCAGCAAAATCTGTTTATTTGTGCCGCTTCGTTTGCGCAAACAGCCGCAATCACTGCGCTGAGATACTGTGACGGTGATGTCGCCAGGATGAAAGAAACCTACAACCAGAGGAGAAAATACCTGCTAAAGCGTTTAAAACAGGCGGGAATCAACTGCCAGGCAGATCCTACCGGAGCATTCTACATACTGGCCAATGTGAAGCGATTTACTGATGATTCATATACTTTTGCCTATGACATCTTGGCTCAAGCTGGGGTTGCGGTTACCCCCGGCATTGATTTCGGAAGGAACTGCGAAGGCTACCTGCGATTGTCTTATGCCAATTCGCTGGCTAATATAGAAGAGGGTATGAATCGACTGGAAGAATTCTTGTCCAGAGGGTAATTTGATATGGCTATAACCTGGAGATAGAAGTCAGCCATTAACATTTACTGCATTCGCGCCATACCATCATATGCTTAGTGATAACGATAGTGCCCGCTATTTGGCATTGAGGCCGATAAACATATGCTTATCTCTTTGACCTGTCAATTTATGGGCGGTGATGGCAGGATGCTGTCCAACAGAATATCCACAAATTGCTTCCTAGCTTCGTGGTGGGTATAGTCAAACTCTTTCAGGGCGATAGCGCGATTGGCTACCAGAATAGGAAATGCCATTCCTCCCATCATCTGCATAATTATTATATCTATTACTATTTCGCTATCTTCGGGTCTTATCTCCATAATGGTATTCCTTATCATTTTATAACCATAATCGTTAATAAAGTTTTCATACTCGCCGCTAAATCCATAATCGCAAATGGATTGCATGATATAATTCTTGATTACATCCGGGTACCTGGTGATAGTCATAGCATAATTACTCAGAAAGGCATGCAAACGGTCCTGGGGAGGCAGGTCTTCTTGCTGCAGAACATCGAAGGAATGCTTCAACTGCTCGGTGATATTGTGCAAGGCTTGGCTTATGAGCAGTTCTTTGCTGCCAAAGTGATAATTGATGGCTGCCACATTAACCCCGGCCAATGAAGCCACCTTTCTAACCGTTACGTTGTAGAATCCCTCTCGGCCGATAATTTCCAGGGTAGCATCGAGTATTTTCTTTTTCGTGTGAGTATACTGCTGTTGTGACATAATTACTCATCCATTCTTGTTTTAAACACTGCTTTAAACATATCATATACAATAGTGTGCTCCAGGTCAATTATTGAACATGTAATTGACAAAGCGCCAAATATCCAATACTATATAGACATAAATTCAAACAGCGTTTAAATATTTATTGATATATTATAAGGGAGGGAGCAGCTGTTTAGCTGTGAGAAATATATGGAAGATTTGCTGCACCTCGGTTTAGATGTTGGATCCACTACCGTCAAGATAGTCATTCTAGACCAATCTGAATCTATCATATACAGTAAATACCAACGCCATTATTCGGATATTAAAGTGACCATCGAGAGTATGTTGCTGGAGGTTATTTCCCTCTATCCAAACCGAACCGCAACCATGATGGTAACCGGTTCTGGCGGACTTTCGGCCTCGAAGATCCTGGAAGCTGGGTTTATCCAGGAAGTCATCGCCTGTTCCCGCACGATTGAGAAATATCTTCCCCATACTGAGGTAGCTATAGAATTAGGCGGGGAAGATGCCAAGATAACCTTCTTTGATCCTGGCGGTACCGTAGACCAGCGTATGAATGGCACTTGCGCCGGCGGGACCGGTGCGTTTATCGATCAAATGGCTGCTATGCTCAAGACTGATGCAGCGGGATTAAACCAAATGGCTCAAAATTACCATACTATTTATCCTATTGCCGCACGCTGCGGGGTCTTTGCCAAGACAGATATTCAGCCGCTCCTGAACGAAGGAGCATCCAAGGAGGATATCGCGGCTTCCATATTTCAGGCAGTAGTCAACCAGACTATCGGTGGTTTGGCCTGCGGCAAGTCTATCCGCGGATATGTTGCTTTTTTGGGTGGTCCCCTCTGCTTTCTGTCCGAGCTCAGGAAACGCTTCACTGAAACCCTTAAGCTGGATGATGAGCATGCCCTGTTTCCAGAAAATGCCCAGTATTACGCAGCCATTGGTTCCGGTCTGGCTTCCAGGAAGGAGAGCGGTTTTAACCTGGACCAGCTTTTACATAGAATTCGCCATGCCGGCCATATATCCATGGATGACGTTCACCGGCTTGAACCATTGTTCACCAGCCCTGAAGAACTGGCTGAATTCAACGCCAGGCACCGGACAGAAAAAGTCAAGCGCAGGAAACTGCAGGATTTTCAGGGGGATTGCTTCCTGGGTATCGATGCCGGTTCAACCACTACTAAAGCAGCCTTAATCGACAGCCAGGGGCAGCTTTTATATTCTTATTATGCCAATAATGAAGGCAGTCCGCTAACCAGTACTCTAAAGCTACTGCAAGATCTGTATCAGAAGCTGCCGGCAGAAGTAACAATCCAAAATTCCTCAGTGACCGGATACGGGGAAGGATTAATCAAATCTGCCTTCTCCCTGGATCTGGGCGAGGTGGAGACTATGGCTCATTATCGGGCAGCTCAGCATTTTCTGCCCGGGGTGGAATTTATCCTGGATATCGGCGGACAGGACATGAAGTGTCTTAAGATCAAAAACGGTGCCATTGACAGCATTATACTGAATGAGGCTTGTTCTTCAGGATGCGGATCATTTATCGAAACCTTTGCCCAATCACTGAATATGAGTGTGACGGATTTTTCCCAAAACGCCCTGATGGCAGATAGTCCGGTGGATTTAGGCACCCGTTGTACAGTTTTTATGAACTCCATGGTTAAACAAGCTCAAAAAGAGGGGGCCACGGTAGGAGATATTTCCGCCGGTCTTTCCTATTCGGTCATAAAAAACGCTTTGTTCAAGGTTATAAAACTGAGGAACACTGATCAATTAGGTGAAAAAATAGTTGTTCAAGGCGGAACCTTCCTTAATGACGCTATTCTAAAAAGCTTCGAAAATATCATAGACCGAAAGGTTATCCGTCCCGATATTGCCGGAATAATGGGGGCTTATGGAGCAGCTTTGATGGCGGCGGAGAAATACCTTCCCGGAAGTGAGAGTACTCTGATCAAGAATGCCGATCTGGGAAAATTCAGCTTTACCAGTACCATGACCCGCTGCGAGGGGTGTTTGAACAACTGTTTATTGACTGTTAATACCTTTAATGATGGCCGGTCTTTTGTGTCCGGCAACCGCTGCGAAAAAGGAGCGGGAGTGGAGAAAAAGGTCAGCGATTTGCCCAACCTTTATGAATATAAATTAAGGCGTCTGAACCAGTATGTGCCCCTGCAAGCTAATAAGGCCCCCAGGGGTACTATTGGCATACCTATGGTGCTGAATATGTATGAGAATTATCCCTTCTGGTTTACTTTTTTTACCCGGTTGGGATTTCGGATAGAGCGTTCTCCTCGTTCGTCCAAGAAAATTTATGAACTGGGCCTGGAAACTATCCCCTCCGAATCGGTATGTTATCCCGGCAAGATGGTTCATGGACATATAATGGCACTGGTAAATAGAGGAGTAAAGACTATTTTCCATCCCTCCATTATTTACGAAAAGAAAGAGATTGAAGAGGCTTCCAATCACTTTAATTGTCCTATAGTGATATCTTATCCGGAGGTAATCAAAAACAATATGGATATCATCCGGGAAAAAGATATTCGTTTCATTAATCCATTTCTGCCTTATGAAAACAAGAAACGCCTGACACAGAGACTATATGAGGAACTTGCCCATTACAGCATAGATAAAAAGGAGATAGGTGCAGCAGTTGAAGCTGCTTGGCAGGAAGAGGAACAGGCCCGCCGCGATATTGCAAGGAAAGGCGAGGAGACCCTGCAATGGCTGGAAAGGACCAATCAGAAGGGTATCGTGCTGGCCGGACGACCTTACCATATTGATCCTGAAATCAATCACGGCATACCTGGATTGATCAACTCCATGGGCTTTGCCGTCCTGACTGAGGACTCTATCTCCCATCTGGGTCAGGTCAAAAGGCCCCTTCGGGTAGTCGACCAGTGGATGTATCATTCCCGTTTGTATGCAGCAGCCAGTTACGTGGCCGGTTGTGATCATCTGGAGCTGATTCAGCTCAATTCCTTTGGCTGCGGGTTGGATGCGGTTACTACTGATCAGGTAGAAGAGATATTGGAATCGGCCGGAAAAATATATACCTGCCTGAAAATCGATGAAGGCAGTAATCTGGGATCAGTCAAAATTAGAATCCGATCCCTGATCGCAGCTATGGAGGAACGCAGTAAAAGCGGCTTAAAAGCGGAATCCAGGCCGGCCGTCCAGAACCGTATACCCTTCACGGAACAGATGCGCGCTCGGCATACTATCTTGTGTCCGCAAATGTCTCCCATACACTTTGAACTGGCCCAGGATATTTTTGCCTCTGAAGGTTATAATATTGTAGTCCTGCCCTCGGTAGACAAGAATGCCGTAAACGAAGGTCTGAAATACGTAAATAATGATGCCTGCTATCCGTCAATAATGGTGGTAGGCCAGCTCATTGCCGCACTGAAGTCAGGAAATTATGATCTCAACCATACCTCGGTCATTATTTCCCAAACCGGGGGAGGATGCCGTGCTACTAATTATATAGCCTTTTTGCGCAAAGCCATGAAAGATGCGGGGATGGAGAATATTCCCGTTATCTCGGCCAATATCACCGGCCTGGAATCCAATCCCGGATTCAAGATAACACCGTCATTATTTAAAAAGGTTACCATGGGAGTTATCTACGGCGATTTGTTGATGAGGGTATTGTATCGGGTACGGCCTTACGAGAAGATTCCCGGATCAGCCAATCTTCTGTTCAGAAAATGGATTGAGCTGTGCAAAAGGCAGTTGGTGGCTGGGGATACCCGCACCTTTCGAAAAAACATTAAACAGATAGTACAGGAATTCGACCGGCTGGAAATCAAAGAGGGCAGGAAGCCTCGGGTTGGCATCGTAGGAGAGATTCTGGTAAAATATCATCCTACCGCCAATAACAATGTGGTTAACATTGTGGAAGATGAAGGGGCAGAAGCAGTTGTTCCTGATTTGCTTGATTTCTTCACCTTTTGTGCATACGACTTAATTTACCGTCATCGCTATTTGGCCGGCTCCTTTAAGAGCAGGCTGTTAGGCATGGCCTTCATCAAATACTTTGATAATTGTCGGCGGGATATGGTAAGAGCCCTGCAGCGGAGCCAGAGATTCGAAGCTCCCTGCTCCATTTACCACTTGGCAGAAAAGGCCTCTCATGTGGTCTCCCTGGGCAATCATACCGGAGAGGGCTGGTTATTGACGGCAGAAATGATAGAGCTTATAGAAATGGGAGTTCCCAATATTATCTGTATGCAGCCCTTCGCCTGTCTTCCCAATCACGTTACCGGCAAGGGCATGATCAAGGAATTAAAACGACAGTATCCGGAAGCCAATATCGCCGCCATAGATTATGATCCCGGCGCCAGTGAAGTTAACCAGTTAAACCGGATTAAACTAATGATGTTTACAGCCTTTAAAAGCCTTAAGGCCGAGTCCCATCCCGATAGCATAAACGAGGCTCCCGAAGTCCAGGATATTGCCGCTGCTGAGACAGCAGGGCAGGACAGCATTATCCAGCAAAAAAGCAGTTGATTATATTACAACGAAATCATCTAATTCCCGGCAGCCCCTTACAATCACTTAAATTTGCCAGGGCGAATATGGGGATCAAGTTGCCCTCCAGTCATCAGCTGCTTATTTCCAGGGGAATTAAGTAGCTGGCCGGGCATTATTTGTCTAATATCAAGCCATGTCGGCCAGGCTGTGGGCCAGGGCAGTCAATTCCTGAGCCATAGCTTCAACCTGCTGTATACTGGATGATACCGCTTGAGTTTGATCCGCCTGTTTTCTTATGGTCGAACCGGCGTCGTTAACCCCGCCGACTATGATTCCGACCGACTCTTCGATATTCTTTAATATACCCGATATTTTGCCTACCGACACCGTACTCTCCACTGCCAGTTTGCGCACCTCATCAGCCACCACGGCAAAACCCTTCCCATGTTCACCGCTTCGAGCCGCTTCTATGGCAGCGTTGAATCCCAGCAATTTAGTCTGGGTAGCGGTAAAATTGATAATATTTAATACTTCACCGGTCTCATTCAATCGTTCTACTGCTTCATTAGCGTAATTAATTAAATCATCACCTTTTCTTGACACCTCATTGGCATAAAAAGCTACTTCCTCCATAGCTCGAGTAACCGTCTGCATGGTGCCCGAAAGATCATTGGACATATCGGACAACTTCACCGCCTCGTTGTGCAGACGTCCCATCATTGCTTCCCGGCTTTCCAGCAAGGTCATCATCAAGTTGGCTCCATGGGAGTCTACCACGGCTGTATGCTCTTGCTTATTATCGGCAATAATCTCTTGCACCTTGCTGCTTCCGGTCGCTTCAATAATCAGATCACAATTGCTGAGAGTAAGAATATTATTTAGATCAGTATAGGCTTTCACCCCTAGTTCTTGAGCCAAAACCATGCCTTGGGCCGATGGATTGGCATCACAAATACCTGCCACCCTGATTCCCTCGATCCCTTGCAGTGCCTTCAGGATTGAACTGCCGCCCTGTCCCGCACCAACAATAACGATATTTGTCATTATATACCCCTCCCGATCTTGTTTCTAACCTAGGCTATTTCTTCTACACTTATTAGCAAAATCCTCCTCTTATAAGATATTATACCTAAATATAATTTATTATCTTATTGTTTCGGCTAATATCGGCAAATAACTAGATATTACATTTTCATTTAGGAAATACATCCCAAGTCTACTAAACTAATCTCTGGCAATACCGGTTTACAAGCGACTAATCATTTGCACAGCACAACTGCCATAAGATCAGGTGCAGCCTCAGGAATCTGCTATCCACAGCCCGTTCATTCTGCCACAGTAAAAAACATCGGCAGCTTGTGCTACAATGTTTGCATATCAATTAAACTGGAGGAGAAAATGTTGAACAAGTATCTGGTTAAAATCCTGGTGTTATTATTGTTAGCAGGCTGGGGAGCAGGGTGCTTCCTGCCCGAAAAGCAGCAGTCGGCCAACATCAAGGTCAGGAGTTCGCAGGTTAAACTGGTTTATTCCGACTCGGATAATGAACATTTCGTAACAGAAGAAAGAGAAATTACCTTTCACCCTGACTATGATAAATATAGCCTGGTCCTGCAGGAATTAATCAAAGGTTCGCAGAATCCTGACTATCGAAGCAACATCGCTTCCAATACAATAGTGTACGGTACCATGAAGCAGGATACCGATCTGATTATCAACCTGAGCACCGAATTCTGCTCTTTTGGCGGCAGTGTGGCAGAGATTATAGCCGTAGGTTCGGTGGTCAATACCATGACTGGTTTTGATCCTGATATCCAGCGAGTTAAGATTTTGGTAGAGGGAGAAGATTTAATCGGGCCCAGTGGAAATCCACGTGGTTTTATGGAGCCTTTCCAGGATAATATCGTGCAACCTGAGGAGAAACGGGATATCACCCTGTATTTTTGCAACCAGGATGCCAGTGCTCTGGAAACAGAAATCAGAACTATTACGGTTGCTCAGGATATCTCCATTCGGGAACTGATGCTGATAACTCTGCAGGAACTGATCAAGGGTCCAAGCAGCGGCAGCCTGCATAAGACTATACCATCTGAAGTACGCGTAAACCAACTGCAAATTAAGGATAACCTGGTCGAAGTGGATTTTTCCGCGGAAATGCACACCCAGCACTGGGGAGGATCTACCGGAGAAAGTATGACCATCAATTCCATCGTCTATACCCTGACCGAGTTTCCAGGGATAGATAAAGTCAAGATGACCGTGGATGGAAGTCCTATCTCCATCGAACATGGCCCCATAGAAGAGCCGGTAAGCAGGAGTTGATACCGGAGTCTAATCATTCTCCCGGTGGTAGGGAACGGGTATATATTCGACTGAAGGAACCTGGCGACTTGGCTGGGGATATAGATTCATCAGCAGGTAAATATCTTCGGGAATTTCACAGTTTACGTTCAAACCCATACCAGTAAGGGTAGAGCAAACCAGTGCGAAATCGTGGGTCCATCTTCCTTCACTCAGCATTCGGGCCAGCTGCTGGGCTTGTTCCAGTTCAACCCGGGGAGTGAGGATGTCAACCGCGGTTTCATAAACCTGGCGGGCGGCCTTTTCAGCAATATCTGCCAGAATGATGGTTTCGTCATCTATCCGGTTAATTGGTTTATCCCGCAGTACCCTAATTATTGAATTAGCCGGATACTGGCCTACCTGGGGATCAACCGGCCCCAGCACCGCATTTTCATCCAGCAGAATCTCGTCTGCCGCCAAGGCGATCAGGGTTCCCCCGGACATAGCATAGTGAGGCACGATGGCGGTTACCTTGGCCGGATGCCTCTTGAGGGCCCGGGCGATTTGTTCTGCCGCCAGCACCAGTCCCCCGGGGGTGTGCAGAATTATGTCTATCGGCATTTCATCCGGAGTCATGCGAATAGCCCGGAGAACCCTTTCAGCATCTTCCACATCGATAAAGCGACGGAATGGTATGCCCAAGAAGCTTAGAGCTTCCTGGCGATGCAACAGGGTAATGACCCGGCTGTGTCTTTTTTGCTCTATCCTTCTTATCAATGAAAGTCGGGAGGAGATCAAGCGGCGTTGATTCAGCACCGGTAAAAAGGCAAACAATAAAAACAGAATCCATATCAGGGAACCGGTATTAATCTCCATATTCCAACACCTCGCTATGCATCCAAATTTGGCTTCTATATAGTATAACAGATTATGCTCAATAATTACCTGTTTCCCGACCGGCAGTGATAATTAACCGGCAGCCAACCAATCTGACCTTTATCCCTGGTGAGGGATTTCTGCAGACAGGCGTTAAACAAAAGAATATAATATATTGAGGATTATTAATGGATTTTTTAGCAAGGAGAAAATACGTGAGTAGAAATATTTCCACCTATGCTGCTTTAACCTTAGCCATGCTGGTATGGGGCCTCTCCTTTATCGGCACCAAGATAGCTTTAACCAGTTTTTCTCCTTTTGTATGCATCTTCCTGCGTTTCAGTCTGGCCTCGGTGTTCTTCATGGCAATTTTGTTTCTAACCGGCATACCCCATTTGACTGTCGAACAGCATAAAAAGCTGCTTCTTACTGCCCTGGTCCAGCCAGGTCTGTATTTTGCTTTTGAAACCGTGGGCCTTACCTATACCACCGCTTCCACCGCTTCGATTATACTGGCCCTGGTTCCCATTGTGGTGCTGATCATGGCCCGTTTCATGCTGAAGGAGGAAATAGCCAGGCACAATGTGCTAGGTATTATTCTGTCCGTTATCGGCATTATCATACTGGTTGCAGGAGGCAGCAGCGGCTGGTCTCTGCAGGGTTATTATCTGGGTAATCTTTTAATTCTGGGGGCCGTTTTCTCAGCTGCACTTTATATGGTTCTGGCTCGTGACCTGGGTAAAACTCTGTCCTCGATGCAAATAACCAGTTTCCAGGTCCTCTATGGAACCGCTGTTTTTATGCCCTTCTTTTTGTATAATCTGCCCAGTATTAAATGGGCTGAGGCCAGTTGGGAATCTTATGGGGCTATTGTCTTTCTATCTGTATTCTGTACCATTGGGGGTTTTATGTCCTACAATTATGCTCTCACCAGGATCGAAGCCTCCCGAGCTTCAGTCTTCATAAACGGAATACCGGTAGTCACAGCAGTGGGAGCATGGTTCATACTGGGAGAAAGGCTTACTCTGCTGCAGATGGCAGGCGGAGCCCTGGTACTGCTGGCGGTATTCATTACCACTATCAGTAGACGACCAACTTCTCAATTGCAGAACACCGAGGCATCTTAATTTTACTTTTCCGGGCAGATATGAGATTATAATCAGGGCTCATTTCCGGTTGCGGAATGATTCCACCAAATTACCTGGATCGCAGCTCATGTTTATCTGCACTTTTGCAATAAACAGGCTATAAAATATTGCGGATCGGTTAAATATATTACTAACATCAAAAAGGAGAGCTATAACATTTGAAAACTTTTGACGAATTACAACTGGACTCACTCATAATCCAGGCCATAAAGGCAATGGGGTTTGAGGAACCCACGCCTATCCAAGCCAGGACTATTCCCATCGCTTTGATGGGAATGGACCTGATTGGAAGAGCCCAAACCGGAACCGGGAAGACAGCCGCTTATGGAATTCCCCTGATAGACAGGTGTGATGCCCGAGCGGAAGACATTCAAGGTCTGGTAATAACTCCAACCCGTGAACTGGCCATCCAGGTAGCTGAGGAGCTTAATCGTATCGGTCATTATAAGGGAATCAGATCACTGCCGATTTACGGTGGGCAGGAGATAGAAAGACAGATAAGAGCTCTAAAGAAAAGACCTGGTATTATCGTTGGCACCCCGGGACGCTTATTGGATCATTTGAGAAGAAAAACTGTGCGTCTCCAGCAAGTGAAGCTGGTGGTGCTGGATGAAGCTGACGAGATGCTGAATATGGGTTTTATCGACGATATTGAGGCTATACTCCGGCAGATGCCGGAGAAAAGACAAAGCCTTTTGTTTTCTGCTACCATCCCTCTGCATATTCAGACTCTGGCGTCCAAATTTATGCAAAACCCGGAAATAATTCACATTGCTCCCCTTGAGATTACAGTTGCCAGTATACAGCAAGATTATATTGAAACTCCGGAAAAACAGAAATTGGATATATTGTGTCGCCTGCTGGACATCCAGAACCCGGAACTGGCTATAGTATTTGGGCGTACCCGGAGGAGAGTGGATGAAATCGCGGAGGCCTTAAGCGAACGGGGTTATTCAGCGGAAGGCATCCACGGTGATCTGAATCAGAACCGGCGCGACACGATAATGAGAAAGTTCAGGGCCGGGGAAATCGAGGTGCTGGCAGCCACCGATGTGGCAGCCAGAGGATTGGATATTAGCGGCGTAACTCATATTTACAACTTTGATATCCCTCAAGACCCGGAAAGCTACGTGCACCGAATCGGAAGAACAGGAAGGGCGGGAGAGACCGGACTGGCCACTACCTTTGTTACCCCTCGGGAAATCAGTCACCTGAAATCAATAGCCCACTTGACCAGACAGCAGATAACTCGTCAGCCCATTCCAACCGTTAATGAAGCCTTTGCCGGACTTCAGCATGTAGCGGTGGAAAACCTGCTGCAGGTGGTGCAGAGCAGCAATCATCATAGCTATAAAAACCTGGCTGAGAGCCTACTGGCCGAATATGATTCAGTCACACTGTTGTCCGCTGCTTTAAAGATGCTGACCAAAGAACCGGACAGATCAACTTTCAAGGAATTGTCGGAAGTTCCACCGATAAAAATCAGAAAAGCCCATACGAAAAATTATCCCCAGAAGAAGGAATGGGGAAATAGGAAATCAGCCGGGCCAAGAAAAACCAAAAAGCCATCCCGGCCTCAGACCCGAGATTAATCGATACGGGGGAGATTTTATCCCCCTGGTATTTTCGCCGATATAATCCGGTGTTACCTGCGCCGTTTCCGGTTTTTCCTGCCCGGCAGACTAATCTTTCTGTTTTTTTTGAAATGGGCTGGATATTCTTTCAGTTCAGTATGAACTAAGCGCTGTGCGGCTATTAACCTGGCTTCAGCATCGAGGCCCCATACTGAAAGCAGCGCAGCATTATCAGGATCAATCTCTATTTGTATCTCGTATTCCCGCAGTAAATCAACCTCAAAGCTCCTGTAGTCACAGCTCAAAGGAGCCACGGAAATAGTCTCGCCAGCAATCTCAGCCTTTGCTCCATTTAGATTATAAAGCACCGTTCTGGCTGTCAGGGTATCTTCAGCACTATTGTTGAGAACCTTTACTATTACCGTTAAAGCAGGATTGCTGGCGGCATTTTCAATCGGACCGGTACTGAACAATTTGCTCATATTTCTGCCACCTTTCTACTAATATATATTTCTATCTATTCGCCTAATGTAGAATATATTACACCGGATTGAGACCCAGGGAATGAATGGTTCAATCCTGTCTGGCCTCTTACTCCCTGGGATCTCATTGGAATTTTATTAGCGGTACTGGTATTTCT
>CAZCTN010000012.1:30341-45433 GCA_964501655.1 uncultured Syntrophomonas sp. | reverse complement strand
ATCGGGCTGAATAGATGACCTGGAAGGGGATAATATGTTAAATTTATACTAGTATCCTGCCTGGCAGGGAAAAGAAGCAGTTGGTTAGTCAAAGGAGGATGAATTATGGATTTTTTCGAAGTAATTTACGGACGCAGGTCAGTACGAAGGTACAAGCCTGATCCGGTAAGCCGGGAAGATATACTGAAAATACTGGATGCGGCTAATTATGCCCCCTCCGGCATGAACCATCAGCAGTGGGATTTTGTTGTGGTACAGGGCGAAAAGAAAAATCTGCTGGGAGAAAGCTACGGAAGTGTGGCTGAGACCTACACTGCCGATTGGGATGATAAAGCTAAGGCTGCTTTCATTAATTATGCATGTTCCTATGGGGGCGCCCCGGTAGTCATTGTAGTTTTAACTGAAGCCAGCCCGGATAAAGGGATTAGGAAAATGAACCTGGAAAGTGCCAGTGCCGCTATGCAAAACTTGCTTCTGGCTGCCAGGGCTTTGAACCTGGGGACTTGTTGGATGACCGGACCACTGAATGATGAGGCATCGATACGGGAGATACTTGATATTCCTGACAGCCAGGAAATTGTAGCCCTAACCCCCCTGGGGTATACGGATAACTTCCCCCAACCTCTGCCCCGGATTGATCCTGAACTCAGTACCAAGGTTCGCTGGTTGGAATAAACGAATCCCAATCCGGCTGGCCCTAATTAAGCTTGGAGGTATTATTGGCTGTGTAAATATACCCCTGGTTAAGCTCCCCGGGGGCTGGTTACAAAAGCGGGTATTAGAAGAATGATAGAAATCAGTGAGGTATGATTAATGAAAACGCTGGTAATAGCAGAAAAACCAAGTGTGGCCCGGGATTTAGCCCGGGTCTTGAACTGCGGCAATAAAAACAAGGGTTACCTAGAAGGTGGTAATTTTGTAGTAACCTGGGCTCTGGGTCACCTGGTCAGTCTGGCCGAACCAGAAGACTATGACCAGAAGCTTAAGCAGTGGCGAATGGAAGACCTGCCCATGATACCTGACAGAATGAAGCTCAAGGTAATACGCCAGACATCACATCAATACCAGGTAGTAAAGAAACTCCTGCACCGAAATGATATAAATGAGCTGATAATAGCTACCGATGCCGGACGTGAGGGCGAACTGGTAGCCCGATGGATAATATACCAGGCTAAATGCTCCAAGCCTCTCAAGAGATTGTGGATTTCTTCCCAGACCGATAGTGCCATCCGGGAGGGCTTCAGGAATCTGAAACCCGGAAAATATTATGACAGCCTCTATGATGCTGCCGTATGCCGGGCCGAGGCTGACTGGTTAATCGGGCTTAACGTCACCCGGGCTCTTTCCTGCAAGCATAACGCCCAGCTCAACGCCGGGCGGGTGCAAACCCCAACCTTGGCCATGGTGGTACGGCGGGAAAAGGAGATACAGGATTTCAAGCCCCAACCTTATTGGACGGTTCGGGCCAACTTCCCTGATTATTATGGAGACTGGCGTGATTCTCAAGGTCAGAGCCGGATATTTGACCAGGAAAAAGCGGTCCGGATCGTTTCTCTTACCGAGGGTTATGACGGGGTGATAGAACAGATCCGCCTGGAGAATAAGAGCGAGGCTCCTCCAATGCTTTATGATTTGACCGAACTGCAGCGGGATGCCAATCGTCGGCTTAACTTTTCAGCGCAAAAAACCCTCTCGGTTTTACAAAAGTTATATGAAGAACACAAAATTGTAACATATCCGCGAACCGATTCACGGCATCTAAGCTCCGATATTGTGCCGACCCTGGGAAGCCGCCTGCAGGGGATCGCAACCGGGCCTTATCATGATATGGTCCAGCCATTATTATCCCAGAAGCTTAATCCGGGCAAACGTTTTATTGATAACAGCCAGGTCAGCGACCACCACGCTCTTATTCCTACCGGGGAGAAAGTTAACCTGACTGCATTGACCGCTGATGAAAAGAAACTGTTTGATTTGATCGCACGTCGATTTATTGCCATTTTTTATCCTCCCTTCAAATATGAAAAGACTACCATTTGTACGCTGGTAAATGGTGAGCGTTTTTATTCCCGGGGCCGGGTAGTAAGAGAGCGTGGTTGGAAAATGGTTGCTCAACTGTTGGCGGAAGAAAACAGAAACGAAAGGGAGATCCTGCCTGAACAGAATCTCAGCAGGCATGAGGAGGGGAGCCGGCAGAAAATGGAGAGTTGTCGAATGAATCGGGCTATGACCTCCCCTCCGGCCCGCTATACAGAAGCTTCACTGCTTACTGCCATGGAAAAACCAGGTAAGTTTATTGATAATAAAGATATGCGGAATTCAATCAGCCAGAGCGGATTGGGCACTCCGGCCACCCGGGCGGAAATAATCGAAAAGCTGATCGGCAGTTTTTATATGGAGAGAAAAGGCAAATACCTGGTGCCAACCAGCAAAGCCAGTCAGTTGATCAAGCTGGTACCGGAAGAACTTCGCTCTCCCTTGCTAACAGCTCAATGGGAGCAGCAATTGCATGATATTGCCCGGGGCCAGGCCAGGCGAAAAGACTTCATCGAAGCTATAAGAGCCAGTGCCCGGCAGATGGTGGGCGATATCCGCCGAGATGACAGTGAGTATAAACCAGACAATGTAAGCAAGATCAAGTGTCCCCTTTGCGGAAAGAATATGCTGCTGGTACAGGGGAAGAAGGGTAAAATGCTGGTATGCCCCGACAGAACTTGCGGACATCGGCAGCCCGAGAAAATAGATAACGAAGATATCTTTAAAAAGAGCCGGCATAATGATCGGGTCAATCAAAGACTCTTAAATAAATACAATGACCATGAACAGTTTGGCACCAGCCTGGGAGACAAGTTGAAGGCGGCTATGGAGGAAAAACAGAAAAAAAGGGATTAATCCTAGATTATATACGAAGATATTTCCAGAAAGCCCCCCCGGATAAATAACCGGTATTCTATCCGGATGTGATACAATATATTAGTAGAGAGTTTGCTCGTTACTTCATTCCTAAAGAGACAGCACCCCGATCACTTCAATGCAGTATATCATTCTTTCTATACAACTCACGTAGCTTAATGAAAAAAGGGGGCTATTTTATGACAGGTTTTGTGTATTATACAATTCTTCGTCGTATGATTAAAAACTACCATTCTCAGGGTTATGAAATAGTGAGCAGCAAACATCCTGATTATCCTGATGATATCCATCACCTTCTGCAGGGTTATCGTCCAGACCTGTTAGCCTGCAGGAATGGTGCATATATTATCTGTGATGTAGAAACCATAGAGACCCTTAAGTTGCGTGAGACAGTTCGAAACTTATATTTGCTGTCAAATTGCAGTTATTCTCTGCATGTTGCAGTTCCTTCAAGTTGCTATGAACAGGCTAGATCGGTTGCTTCTCTGAATAATATTGAAGTATTGCACTGGTGGAAGCTTTTAGTCTGATTCAATACTGCAGATAAATGGGCAGGATAATCTCCTCGCCTCCTCCATCCGCCACTACATCCCATATGTGACAATTATTGGTCATTTCAGGTATTTTATGGTATATTATTATTAATAGTTCCCCTTTTTTGCATGTTTTTTAGGAGGGATAAAATGTACCGTATACTAAGATACCTTGCTGCTTCAGCTTTAATGTTACTGCTGGCATTATCCGGCCCCTTGGTCCTTGCGTCAGAAATTAATTCCCGATCTGCCTCAGATTCTGCCCCAATTGATCAAAACCAGGCGGTAAAATCACTGCGGGAAATGTTTCCGGAATTATGCAGCGGCCGAGAATTCACTGCCACCTTGCAGAATGACCCTGGCGGTGATGGCCGGTGGGAGCTGTACTGGGGAACTTCATTCCCAGCTTCTGCCCAGGAGAAGATCAGTGCCTCAATCAATGCCGTTTCCGGAAGAATAACCCACTTTTCTTACCAACCCGATAGTGCTTATTATGCCTATAATTCCAGCTATATTACCTCCGGTCAGGCCAAGCAGATAGCCGAAGATTTCCTGAATAAATATCATGGGGCTGAGGTACCCAGGCTGAAATTGAACGTTGATTATCCATATACTTATACTTCTGAGCGGGATAATATATTCTATTGGAATAGGATAGAGAATGGAATCGTGACCGACCAGGATGGGGTAGTAATCGGAGTGGATCTGCTTACCGGCCAGATCCATCAATACACATATATCTGGACCGATGCAGAGTTACCGGCCCCCGTCAATATAATCCCACCATCTGAGTTTAGGACTGTAATACTGGACAAGTATGGGGTTTGCCCGGTCTATAAGATTCCTCTCTGGAATCCATCTGAATTAAATACCGCTGTACCGGTATACGCTATAAATACCCCCGCCCAGTCTTTTAACGCCGGGAGCTTTGAGCCGTTGGACATGTTCGGCAGAGTTTTGCCGGATACTAAAACCTATATTGAGTCAATTACTCCCAACCCAGGAGGAAGCGTCACCCTGGAGAATAGCGACCAAGAACTGCCGGCTAATCAGCTGATGTCAGCGGCAGAACGGTTCTTTGAACAAATGGGGGCTCCCCGGGGAGAAATAAGAAACACCGGAGGAGGCGCCAGCTGTTACGGCTCAGTATGTGTCAAGGGCCAGGACTACAGCATAATCGGTGAGGACGATCAAGAGTATATGACGGTTTCCATTGATACCCGCAACGCCGACATCGTAGGTTTCAATCGTCACTATCCAGGTCAATCCAATCCGGCCAATTCCCAGGTAAGCTGTGAGCAGGCACTGAGCAGTGCCAGGAACTTTATAGATTTGCTCAGCCCCGGGCAGGTGATCCAACGACAGTCGGTTTCATATAACGAGGATAACCGCCTGTACCAGTTTTTCTTCTCACCGCTGATAAATGGCATTCCCATGGAAAGCGCAACCATATATGCCGAGGTTGACAAAAACAGTGGGCAAACGGTCTCATACCAAAAGGTACCGGCCCTTGTAAATTGTAGCGGTTTTACCCATCTCATTTCCCCTGAGCAAGCCAGGCAATCTTTTGAACAGAACCTGAATTTGAAACTCAAATACATATTCTTGCGCGACCAGAACTACCAACCTGTCGGAACTGCCATTTTAGCCTACAGCCTGGACTCTTTTCCCTACTTGGACGCCAGCAGCGGGAAAAAGATAAAGCCCACATATGTTGCTCAGGGTCAGCCTGATAATCACTGGGCCTCGGCAGCCCTTTCTGTTTTAAAAGAAAGAGGCCTGTTATCTGCTGAAGATCTTTCCAACCCGGATTATGCTGTAACCCGCCGTCAGGCTCTTGAACTGCTGCTCTCATCAGCCAACAGCCATATGTTTCATGTTTTGGGTGGCAGCGAAGAGAAAATAGACCTGAAATTCACTAACATTGACATAAACAGTCCGGATTACGATCTGTTAACCCGGGCGGTAAAGCGAGGAATGATTGTAAATTATGGAGAGTTTTATCCCGATCAGCTCTTAAGCAGGGAAGAAATGGCACTATGGCTGACTAATATCCTGGGATACCGCGATATTGCGGAAATGGAAGACCATATAACTCTCGATTTTAATGATGTTGACCTGATTTCTGTTGATTTACACAATTATGTTGCCATTAGCAACGCCCTGGGACTCCTTAATCCCGACCGAAATGGCAATTTTAGACCCCAGGCCCCCTGTACCCTGGCTGAAACAGCGGTGGTATTTCTGCGGCTGGAATCGAAACTTCAGCAATCTATTAGCTGGTGAAAGGAGATAATAATCCTATGTTTAAGAAAACCCTAGTTGTCATGCTGCTGTTCATTCTGCCCGTAATGGCTGCAATACCCGGTTTTACTTGTCATGAAGCTTGGGCTGCCGTTGAGCTGAATACAAATGTGATGACAGATAGTCTGCCCCGGCCGGTTACGGGCATCAGCGAAGACGAAGCCCGATCCCTTATCTGCAATACCTTTCCTGATATAACCCGAAATAAAACTCTGATCATCAAGCAGGATCCTGTTACCTATCTTCCGGGTACTTACAACTTTTTCTGGAATGACAGTGAATATATACGTCCGGACCAAAAAGGTGCCCGCATTACAGCAAGTGTAGATGCGGAGGCGGGCCGCATAAACTCCTTTTTCTATCGGCCTGGCCTGGACTTGTATCGTGGCAGGGCAGCCCAATATACCCGGCAGGAGGCACTGGTTATAGCAAATAATTTCTTGCGCCGAACTCATCCGGAGCTGATGGATAGATTGACCTACCAGTCTAGTGATAGGTTTTTCCCCGAGCACAGCCTGGAGAATACTCATAATTTCTACTGGTCCAGAATGGAAAACGGCATTCCGGTCACTATGGACGGAATAAGCATCAATATCGATGCTGTCCTGGGAGTAATCACCGAGTACCATCTCTCCTGGCACAACTCCACCTTTCCTGAACCTCAGGATCTCATCCCCGTTGATGATTTTACCAGTCGTCTGCTGTCAAGACTTGGTGTGTATCCCTCCTTCCAGCTGCTTGCTGATTCCTATAACGATAGCTCGGCAAAATCAATGATACCGGTTTATATGGTAAACACCCGCGCCGATATTTTCGATGCCCGGACTGGACAAGCAATGAACTGGGATGGATCGCTTATCGAGGATAACTACCTAAAGGCCTATGAATACCCACCCCGGGCGTCAGAAAAATCCATATCCCCAGTTGTTGCTATTTCCGATCCCGGGCCGGATTTGAATCAGTTAAAAAAGACGGCAGAGGATTTTTTCGGTTTTGTGGGGGCTGAAGGACAAATAGCATTTTCTCAGTTAAGCAAGCAGGGAATATGTGAATTTAGCCTCCAACATGATAAAGGAATGTATCACCAGTTGGCCATAAATACCCTAAATGGTGAAATTCAGGAATACCAATCCTGGAATGCTGATAATGTCATCTTCCCGGGAAATACGTCCTCCACCATCGATTACGAAGAAGCGCAATCACTTGGCCGAGCCTTCCTGGAGAAAATCAACCCTCAGAAATCCTCTCAGGTCATACTATCATTCGATGCCCCCAACCAGGTAATCAATAACCGATATATATTAAGATTTGCCCGTATCCACAATGGTATAGTCTATAATCGAGACAGCATAGAGATGCAAGTGGATAAAAGCAGCGGAAAGATTGTCTCCTATCAGCTGAATTGGTCAAGCCTGGGTTATGTTCCCGCCGGCAGCCTTATAGACGAAGCTCAAGGGGTTAGTATCATAATACAGCAGAGTCCTCTGGAACTGGTATATGTGCTGTGCGATTATGAATACGGCAGCAGCCAGGCAGGAGCTGCTCTTCTGGGTTATCGCCTGAAAGAACCCTTGCGGGTTGATGCCCGTACTGGCACCCGGATTGGTTATTGGGGAATGGCGGAAACCGATGACTCTCGCCTGCAGGAATGGCGTACCCACTGGATATTTCCTACTCTGGAACTGCTTAACCGCAGCGGCCTTATACCAGAGCAAGGCCTGGATCCGGACAGCAGTATAAATCGCCGGGAGGCTATCAGAATTATCAGCCGGTCTTATGATCCTAACAGATTCCTGAATGACGACGAGTTGACTCAGTTGGCTTTCGTGGATATAAGCAGCAGTGATCCTGACCGGGGTGCTTTCTTAAGCGCCGTGAAGAGCGGCATGATCCGCAATGGGGACAAGTTAGACCCGGACCTTCCTATTTACCGGGAAGAGCTGGCGGAGTGGCTGGTAAACTGCCTCAGTTACCGTGAAATAGCCCTTATGGATAAAAGTTTTCAGCTGACCGCTATTGATGCGGAAGCGGTAAGTCCGGACAAGATTAATTACGTGGCCATAGCCAGCGGTTTGGGATTGCTGGGCAACGACGAGCATGGCCGCTTTAATCCCCAGACGCCTTGTACTTGGGCGGAGGTGGCAACAGCCGCAGTAAAGATCAAACCCTATATGTAAGCCATTCTTTTTTGATAAATTAGGAGAGAAGTGAGGTTGACTGGCATTTTCAAATGGCTTGAATAGTGTAATAATAGCATCAAGGATTATATTTTTTCCGGTAACAGCGATTCAAATTAGATATTTAATTCTCAATTAATACTATTTGAAAGGAGACTGCTTATGGAAGAAAAACCTGGTGAAACAAACTCCTCCCCATGGGTGTTCAAGTTATACATTGTGCTGATTTTGGTTCTGGTGGTTATCCTGACCATGATGGTCGTCAGCCAGAGACCGGCGGATGTTTCTGTTCCTTACTCTATTGAACTGATAGAGGAGAACCTAGGTTCGGAAGGGATTCAATACACCTGGCACGTGGTGGTCAAGGATCAGGTTCGCATAAAGGATTTGAGACCTCTAGCGGAAAGGCTGATAGAAGAAGCCAAAAAGGGGGATAGCTTTAACGCTCTGGAAATCCTGGTCTATGATTATCCCGAATATATTGGCCATGGCTATACTCTAGCCCGGATAATCTTCGCTCCCCAGGGAGACTTAAGAAAAGCATCTTTGGTTGAGGTTGGAGATTACGATAAGATGTCCATCCAGTGGGATCTGAGGGAAAAGATATGGGACAACCAGCTCAGTCAGAATGAGGTGACCATATGGAAGGCCTGGCAGGTTTATTATAATGAACAGCTTGGCCAGGGACTGATCCCGGACAAGAGTCAGTTAGACAAGGTGATCGCAGACCGTTATGAGATTGAAGCTTCATCTGTAAATGATATTCGATTGAGGCAGGAATACTGGCGCTATTCCAACTTTGATTATATTACCAGATAAGATCGGTCCCGGACTGTCGGCATTCAGTTAGTCAAAATCCGCTAATTGAAGATCACCGGCCGAATTGACTGAGCTTGGTCCGAAAAAAACTAGCAGTTGACGGGTGGCCCGGTAAGATCTAAAATAAAATATATATTAGAAAACAGGAGATATGTTTGTATGTCGGAGTCGGTTTTCAAATAACCTTAACCGAATATGGGAGTCGAAAGACGGTAATCAAGATTGCTTTATGATTGCTGTTGATTACGACTGGTTATTTTGAGAACACGGATTCGGGTCTGCCCCTCTTCTGGCCAACTGGATAATTATATGCCGTGCTTCTGCAGGGCATTTTTTAATTGCCCTATTTATCCTGTTGTTCCCTCTGCTATCCCGCAGGCTATCTTGATACCACCGTCCATAATTCCAGTTCTTTCGGCTAAGGTTATATCCACCAGGTTTTTGTTAATATTTCAGCATTTGATGGAGGTTATAATACATGAAAGATTATGTCCTGCAAGTATTTGAGTATGCCAAAGTAATAGAAGAGATCAGCAAATATGCGTTATCAGAACAGGCAAAACTGATTATTGAGAATCTCAAGCCAGATCTCCATATAGATCAAATAAAGAAGCGTTTGAAAGAGACCAGCGGGGCCGTAAGGATACTGGAGGTGAATTCCAGTATCCCGCTCACCTCCCTGGACAAGATACAGCAAGCGGCCCTTATTGTTGAAGGCCGGGTCCTAACCATAGAGGAATTGTCCGCAGTTAAAGAACTGCTGAGGTATGTTAAACGAATGCAGAAATTTATGGATTCCATGAATTCCATTGCTCCAGAAGTGGCTGGATATGCTTCATCCATGTTTGACTTGCCCGAGCTTTATCAAGATTTGGACCGCTGCCTTGTCAATGGAAGAGTAGATGACAGAGCTACTCCCGAGCTTAATAGATTGAGAAAGCAGATCAGGATTACTGATGATAAAATCAAGCAAAAGATCAATAGTATATTGTCTTCACCCGCTTATGCCTCGGCAATTCAGGAAGCACTGGTAACAAGCAGAAATGGAAGGTATGTGATACCGGTAAAAAGACAATTCGCCAAAAATATAGCCGGCAGTATATTGGATAGATCATCCAGCGGCTCAACTCTATTTATTGAACCGGCAGCAATTTCTGCTTTACAGTCGGAACTGGACATGCTTATGGAGATGGAAGCTGAAGAAGTATATCGAGTATTAGCCCAACTTACTGAAATGGTCAAGTTCAATTCTCAGGAGATTTCTATCGATATAGAAACCATGGCGCACTATGATGCTCTCTTTGCCCGCGCTAAATACAGCAAATCAATTAATGGAACTGAAGTTGCTCTTAATGTTGACGGCATAATAAATATCAAAGGAGGGCGACATCCGTTGCTGGGTGAGGATGCTGTCCCCCTTGATTTCAGTATTGGAACTGGCTGCCGGGCACTGGTTATCACCGGTCCCAATACCGGAGGCAAAACGGTGACCCTGAAAACGGTGGGGCTGCTCACCCTTATGGTACAGTCCGGTCTGCATGTGCCGGTTGAACCCGGCAGTCAAATGGCCATCTTCAACGATATACTGGCTGATATCGGTGACGGTCAGAGTATAGAGCAATCCCTTAGCACCTTTTCCTCCCATGTAAAGAACATAGTGGAGATCATATCCGGCTCCAGACCCAATTCACTGGTTGTCATGGATGAAATAGGAGCCGGTACGGAACCGGAGGAAGGAATGGGATTTGCCATTGCAGTAATGGAGGAGGTCTTCAACCGAGGAGCCACCATCCTGGCTACTACCCATATCAGCGAGATAAAACAATTCGCGGAGAAGAACCCCGGGTTCAAAAATGCCTGTATGGAATTTGATCTGGAATCTCTGCGGCCTCTGTACCGGCTTAAGATTGGGCAGGCCGGCTCCAGCAATGCTTTTCTGATAGCTTTAAGACTGGGAGTGGATAGGAGTATTATAGAAAGAGCCCATGAAATAACTTATCGGGATAAGAAGGACTACTCAGCTTCCAACCTGGATAACCTGGCCCCAGCTAGAGAGCAAAGGGTAGAATCCCAGCAAAATGCATACAAAGAAGGTAAACTGCCCCTAAAGAAACGTCCGTCCCCGAAGTACGGCAACAGATTCCAAAAGGGGGACTGCGTCTTCATAAGCAGCATGAACAGAACTGGTATAGTCTATGAACCAGAAAACAGCAGGGGAGAAGTAGTAGTAATGGTAATGAAAAAGAAGTATAAGATAAATCAGAAGCGTCTCAGCCTGCATATAGAAGCTCAGGATCTATATCCGGAGAACTACGACCTGGATATCGTTTTCGAAAGTAAAGAAAACCGGAAAAAGAGGAAACAATTCAGCAAACATCATGTAGAAGGTGTAGTGATTGAGACTCCGACCGACGAATAGCATCGGTAAGACAATGCAGGTCCTGGCCGCCGCTGTTTTGAGGCACCAGGACCCAGTTTTGATAAGTACACTTGACCTATGATTTGGCCTGCAGCTGCAAAGATAAATTAATTTCCTTTCCCTGCCTTAACATACTGACAGCTATCTTATCACCTGCTTTCCTGGATTGAATTGCATTCTGAAGATCAGAGGCAGATTTTATCCTGCTGTTATCTATAGCAACGATGACATCTTGAGAAAGTATGCCGGCTTTTTCAGCCGGGCCGTCCTCAACAACTCCGGCGATTAGTGCGCCTACAGTCTCAGCAGGCAGACCCTGACTTAAAAAAACTTCCTCTGTGACATCGGTCATTGACACCCCCATGAAAGCTTTTTCGATCTTGGATCCGCTTAGCAAACTATCCAATACTTCGGTAACGGTATCAATAGGTATGGCAAAACCAATCCCTTGGGCTTCCGAATTTATGGCGGTGTTTATTCCGATAACCTGACCCTGCATATTTAACAGTGGGCCTCCGCTGTTGCCAGGATTTATGGCCGCATCAGTCTGGATTAGATTGACATATTGCCGGTCTTCTATGGTAATTGGTCGTTCTTTAGCGGATATAACCCCGGTAGTAACGGTATGGTCCAGGCCATAGGGCTGTCCTATGGCAACTACCGACTCGCCCACTCTGATTTCTGCCGAAATACCAAGCTCCAGAGCAGGATAGCCGCTGCCGCTTATCTTTATAACAGCCAGATCCAAATCGTAGTCTTCTCCTACCAGATAAGCCTGCTGCTTTTCATCATAACCCGGTACAGTAACAGTAATGGTTTCGGCACCGTCGATTACGTGTTGATTGGTGATAATATAGCCATCGCTGCTAATAAGGAATCCACTGCCAATACCTTCCTGAACCTGATGGGGTAAATTTTGTTCATTCCTGCCATAGAACTGGCGATAAAATGGATTATTAAACATAGGATTACTCAACTTGCTGCTTACTTCCAAATTCACCACCGCGGGACTGCTTATTTCTGCAATATCCGCAATGCTCATAGTCTGAGAGGTATCAGCTTTGGCTACCGTATAGGCCTGCTTCTTATCGCTGACCGTTATACTATCATTATCCGCCAGCAGGTTTATTATCTTATCTACACCATCCGATGCCAATATCCCGCCCAATACAAAGGCTACCAAAGATACCATAATCAGAGGAAATAAAACTTTCTTCACAGGCATCAATCTCCTTCCCGTGGAAAACTACATTAGGCTGGCTCTGCCAACCCTGCAATTTGGGTTAGCCGCTCTGTCGGTTCGGCCTGATTTTATTACCTGGATCTAATTTACCCTAAGAATATGGTATTAGTATAAAATATTTGTGTTATTTTCTTAACAATTGTGAAGATCTGATGCGATATTGACGCTGAGGAGCAGGGAAGATGGGCCTCCAGAAGTTATGCTGATGCATACCCCGGGGGCGATTTATTGCTGCATGAATGGGAACTATTGGCTTGAATTATTTGGCAGTGGGGCATCAATTCAACGGATACTAAGGTCAGGACTCAAGTGCTAGATTTATCGAGGTGATTTCCGTAGATGCTTACCTTTAGATATTGATTTTGTGCTGTGGAACAAATTACTACCGGTCCAGACATATTATTTCTTAATTTTAGATCTATCTGTCCATAGAAAACCGTGGCATCCTGCCCATGAGGAACATATTTGACCGGTATGGAATGGGGGGACCGTTCCACAATATCCAGCCCGACCAGCAGGGAAACATTGAATAGGTTGGTAGCTAACTGGCATATGCCTCCGCCAATATCTTGATGAACGCTACCGGATACGATCACTGGTGCCGACCTAAAACCGTTATCCATTGTCCTTTCCCCAACCACCTCATTAAAGGACATCACTTCTCCAGGCATAATAACCGTTCCGTTCAATAGCTCTGAGGCTAGAAGGATATTGTTGTTGCGATTCAGGTTGGAGATATCCATTTCGGTGGTAAAGGAAGCCAGTTCGCAATCAACCATCTGCAAATCTTCGGCAGTAATGGCGGGCATGATTTCCCGAGTGGCAATCTCTATAGCATTGCTTTGATTGAGCATTAGGCTCTGAATAATTCTATCAGCAGTCGAATCAATATCGATTTCTTCACCGTACTGCTCGGGAGAAATTACTATTGTGCCATTTTCCAGGCTGAAGCCTGCATTCCGAGCGGATATCATTATATCTGCATTTACATTATTAAGGAAATCATATATTCGGTCATGGTTCCATGAAATCTCTGCCGGTATTTCCATTGGCCTGGCCTGCAGCTTGATCAGGGCCAGGAATTTTTGCAACCCATCCGGCCAACTGCTATCCGCTAGCACTGTTTCAATAGTGGCGGGATAATCATAGCGCATATCAAAGTCCCGAGCCGATGCCGACCACTCCTTGGAACCGCTGGTAACGGTAATATCCCGATCAAGGTAAATATTATCCCTATTCTGCTGCAGGAGGGCAGCAGCCTTATTCTGACTCAAGCCGCCCACCTTTATGCCGTCAATGCTTATGCCATAGGGGATGGTTCCGGCATGGTCCGGAATAATAAATGCTGCTCCCACCGATGTATTCAAAATCAGTTGAATTAGTACGATAACCGGAATCAATAGCTTGCGGGGAGAAGATTTAATCCTCTTAATCCAGCTGGCTTTATACATCCAGCATCAATTCCTTGAATTTCCCAGCCAAAGTTACCTTATCAATGATCTCCTGGGTTATTACTTCACCTTTTTGCACGATTATATTGCCTTGGGAATCCTTTATGTTATTCCGAGCTGTTCGTCCCAGGAGGTATTCGCGCTGCCTTTGCTCGAAGAGTTTCACAGTCTTGTCTTTATCTGCCGGGTCTTCCTCGGGTTCTGCAACCTTGGGAATGGTTTTCTTTACCTCTTCCTTGATTTTCTGGACGGGCAATTCTTCTTCTATCGCTTCGGTTTCCAGAACCTCTTCCTGTTCGTCGATCTCTTGCAGAAGTTCCATATCACTTTCTACTACCAGCACTTCTCTTCCCAGGGTAATCATGGCCCGGCCAGGTATAATGCCCTTAACAAAATTATCATTATCAATCAGTTCATATCCGATAATTTTGCCGGTGTCAACGTTAACATGGTATTCGCTGATAGTACCTATAATTACTCCCTTTTTAGTTAATGCTTTGCTGCCGATAATCCGTACTCCGCTCTGGAGCAGTTCAATGCCACCAAACTCCTGGTTTAATTCTATCAGCTTGTCCGAATTATCGACCATAACCGCATCTGTCCCGATACCTGCCGCCTGATTATGGGGAACCACTTGAAGCCCAAAACACCAGTTGGGCACGTCAACTATTAAATAATCAACGGATTTTTGGTCTGGGTTAATCAGCAGATCTTTTACCTTTCCAATCTCTCTGCCGTCTCTAATGCTAAATACAGCTAATCCCTTAATTTCAGCACTCCGCATTATTAAAATACCTCCTAAGATTAATTATGTGAAACCCGATTGCGCTCATAACCTTGATGAAGCCGCCGTATCAGATATATCCTGATTATATTATTTTGATAGTCTGAACCCACTGTAATTATGTATGTGTATGGTTAATCCTCAGGAAATTTTTTGAAGCATTACCTCAATGTCATCTATTATAAGCTGTCTTATTAATTCAGAGGGATCCTGCTCCAATACCTGTTCAAAAATCTTTATTGCTGCGGTATAGTCATCTCTAAATTTTGCTTTAAAAGCGGCCTCAATCATATACTCGATATCCAATACTTCTTCATCAGACATTTGCAATACTGGTTCTATTTCGGCTCGGGCCACATTTGGGACGTCTGCCTCTGAATCTATTTCGACATATTCGGACTGTGTACTGCCGTAAATTATGTCATCTTCAGTCCCTGCATCAGTTTCCG
>CAZCTN010000012.1:19723-30241 GCA_964501655.1 uncultured Syntrophomonas sp. | reverse complement strand
CACATCTTCAGTCCCTGCATCAGTTTCCGTCTCCGGCAAGACTGCTTCCGCTGCTATTTCTTTCACCGGCTCCGCCTCAGAGAAAATAAACTCCGATACATGGATATTATCTGCTCCCGCTGAAGCTTCTTGCTCAGCTGCAGCTATCCTGCTCATTGCTTCTTCTACTGTTATTATATCCTGATTGAACTCGATCGGCTCTATTTCTGCTAAACTTATTTGTCCACCGGCTTCTTTTACAGCTGCCGCCTTGGCCTTTGGAACTATGGCTTCAGGGCCCTTTTCTTGAGCTGTATCGGAGGCTATCACACTAACTCCATCGAGTCTTTCCATCTTCTCCAGTTTAAGTGATTCGATGTTGGAAAGGATAATTTCAATAATAACAAAAGAAAACCCTACTGCAACTGCATAAAAAACAATTATCCAGTTAAATGGTATCCATAGCAACAGATAGGGCAGGGGCATAGCCAGCAAAAAAGCATAAATAGTGGTTGATACCAATAATTTTAGTCTATGGGGCTTTTCCCGACAAAAAAAATAAACCATTGCTAGAACAGTTATAGTCAATAAGAGTAATACCTTCTGATATTGCAAAATTCGCCCTCCCTCATAGCAATGATTAACAAAATTTCTTCGACAAAACTTTGCCAAAATCCTCTCTAAAATTAAACTATAGAGGTATTATTTATATACATATTTTTTCATTTATATAGTAATTAGGTCCCACAAAGTGAGGATAAACCATAATTAATAGAAAAATTGGACATAATTTCCTTTAATTAGACTAATTCTTTGTTTCTTAATATCTTTTCTTCCAGCCTGCACCCTGCTCGGGTTTTAGCCAGGGTAAAAATGATTAAAGCTATCCATATAATGCTGAATGATATTAGATGACCGTGGGAGAATGGCTCTTTATATATGAATATTCCCAAAAGCAGAGTCATGGAGGGACTTATATACTGAAGGAATCCAATAACAAACAACGGAAGTCTGAGTGCTCCTGCTCCAAACAGGAGCAAGGGTACTGCGGTAACTACACCGGCTCCACACAGCAGCCATGATATACGAGTGAAAGCCGGGTTGAATGAACCGACTCCCGCAGCGCTCAGGTATATGATATAAGCCATAGCGAAAATGCTGGTTAACATGGTTTCCAGCGTCAAACCCATAAGGGAATTCATGTTTAAAGTTTTCTTCAATAATCCATAAAGGCCAAAAGATAAAGCCAGGGTTATAGCAACCCAGGGAAATGATCCATACTGCACAGTTAAACTCAACACCCCTGCAGACGCCAGCAGAAAAGCTATCAACTGCCAAAGAGATAATTGCTCTTTCAGAAACAGCATTCCTAGCAGAACGCTGACCAGAGGATTAATATAATAACCCAGGCTGGTTTGAATAATATAATCATGGTTCACCGCCCAGATAAAAGTACCCCAGTTTATGTTAAGGATAAGACCAGTGGCTAAAATGCCTATCAATGCAGCAGGGTTATGGAGTAGTTTGTTTATTTCAGCTATAAAGGATTTGATTTGGCCATTGAAAGCCATTAAGAGCCAAAGAAATACTACCGACCATATGATTCTGTGAGCCAGAATTTCCAGGGCTGGAACAGCTTGCAGCAGTTTCCAGTAGATTGGGAATATCCCCCATAATATATATGCTCCGCCAGCCAGAATCACTCCCTGGTATCTCTCGCTATCTTTCCAATACCCCATAACATTTCTCCTGCTTCTCAGTTTTTTATGCGCTTAAAGTTGTTTATAGTTAGATGGGATTACTTAGAATATTATAAGATTCTATCCTGAGCCGGGCAACCGGTCATCTGCTGATTAAGCTGAATAATAGTCTGAATCTGGCATTTTACCAGGTAATTGTTATAGTAATTATTCATGATATATGTTAACTTCAATATATTAACAGTTGGAGGAGGAATGGTTTATGTTTAAAAACATCCTGGTTTTGGTAGATGGTTCCGATCACTCTTTGAATGCTGCCCGGGTTGCATCTTCTATGGCCGACCGATATTCGAGCAAACTCAGCCTGCTGCACGTAATCGGGAAATCCTTCAGTAAAACCACCATGCCTGATCTGGAAGAGGAAATAGCCGGGCTTAGAGCAGACGGAGCCGAGATTGTAAACAATGCTCTGATGGCTATCAACAAAACCTCTGAAGAAGTAGACGCTATTCTGTCCTGGGGAAATCCGCTGGATATTATCTTGGAGGAGGTTAAAGATAAAGGTTACGATTTGATAGTTATGGGTAGCCGCGGTCTGGGAACCTTAAGGGGGTTGCTCATGGGAAGTGTAAGCGAGCGAGTCAGTAAATCGGTCAAATGCCCGGTATTAATTGTAAAAGATCTTCCAGAAGTTCCTTGAATGATAAAGAAAAGAAAATCAGGAGTTTACTCCCCGGTATGCTCTGCCGTACCGGGATTATTTTTGGAGCTTCTTTTTATTATAACAATTCCCAGCACCGCAGACAGAATAGAACCAATGATAATGGCAATTTTGGCCTGATATAGAGATACTGGATCCTGAAAGGCCAGATTGGTGATAAATAGTGACATGGTAAACCCTATCCCGGCCAACCAGGCTACCGCCAACAGCTGACTCCATTTTACCTGATCCGGTAACTGGGCTAACCCTAGTTTGACCGTAATCCAGGCAAACAGGGTTATTCCCAGAGGCTTGCCCAGGAATAGTCCAGCTATTATACCTATAGTAACTGGATTGATCAATGTGCTTCCTTCGCTGCCCTGGGCAATGTTTACCCCGGCATTGGCCAGAGCAAAAACCGGTAGTATAAAATAGGACACCAGCGGATATAGGGCATCCTCCAGTCTTTGCAGTGGCGTATCCAGGTTATCCACCGTGATCTTAAGCTGCTGCATCAGGCCCCTCTGAGTCTCATCTACCATCATTATGCGGAAGTCTTTTTCCGGGAAACTCTGTATGATATTACTGGTCTCTTGCCTGAATCTGCTCTGATCATACTGAGTCCGGGCAGGTATGGTAAATGCCAGTAAAACACCTGCTATGGTAGCATGAATGCCGGAAAGGAAAAAAGCCACCCACAATGCCAGCCCCAGCAAGGCATACGGGTAGGTCTTTCTTATTCCCCTTATATTAAAAAATACGGATATTATCAGAATAATTAATCCGACTCCCAGACTGATCAAGCTGATTTGTTCAGTATAAAACACTGCGATTACCAGTATGGCCCCCAGATCATCTACAATCGCCAGGGCCAGCAGGAATACTTTCAATGAAAGCGGAATAAGCGAGCCCAGGGCCAGCAAACAACCTAGTGAAAAAGCAATATCAGTGGCCATAGGAATACCCCAACCGCTGCTGCCAGGTCCGCCCTGATTAATGGTCAGGTAGATGGCCGCAGGAACTATCATACCGCCCAGTGCTGCCACCGCTGGCAGCGAAGCCTTCTGAACACTGGACAGCTCTCCTACCAGTACCTCCCGTTTGATCTCCAGGCCGATTACAAAAAAGAAGATAACCATAAGGGCATCATTAACCCAGTGTCCCAAGCTTTCGGAAATGGTAAAATGGCCAATACTAATAGTTATAGGAATATCCCACAGAGCATAGTAGCTGTCTGCATAGGGGGAATTTGCCCAGGCAAATCCAATAATGGCTGCGGTCAGCAACAGGACACTGCCCGCTATTTTAGCCTCAACAAACTTCGATACCGGTCTCATAAGCTGTTTAAGCAGGTGATAGGTATTCTCTCTCATGGTTTCCACCTCGCGCCGAATAAATGGTCCGGAAACAGAGGAATCCGGATAAGCCACATGCAGTAAGTCATATTCTACCATAAAGTACTGCCATATTCACACCCTGTATTTCAGCCAGTAATTATTGCAGACAGGATCTGTCAGCTGCTATGGGGAAAATTCAGAAAGGCAAGCGGCTTTTTATCCGCTTGCCTTCTGGTTTGCTCTCAATGTATGATACAGATGATTTCAGTCAGTCCAAATGAGTGGTTTTTTCCCCTAAATTAGTTAATTGGTAAACCACTGGGTGACGTAAATATATGAGCCAAGCTGGTAGAACCCCAGTCCTACCTTCTTAAATCCGGAATTAAGAATATTGGCCCGATGTCCGGGTGAATTCATAAACGCATCATGGGCACCTTTAACACTGGTATTCTTGGCAATGTTCTCGCCAGCAAGGCTGTAAGTGATTCCCAGGCTCTTCATCATATCAAAGGGACTTCCGTATGTAGGAGAGTTATGACTAAAATATCCGTTTACCGCCATATCCTTTGATTTTAATGCCGCCCCCTGACACAGCTTTTCATCCAGAACCAGCGAAGGCAGATTAGCTTTTGCCCGTTCGGCATTAATATAACCAAGCATCTCGCTTTGCATGGAATTTGCAGCGATGCCGCTTTGCGGTTGAGTTGCCGGTTTCGATTCTGTTACCGGAGTACCAGTAGTTTTAGGGACCGTCGTGGTAGTTGTTGGGGATGAAGTCTTCGGAGCTGAAGATATATACGCTTCCCCTAGTGGAACGCCATTGATTCTGATTACCGGACCCGATGTACTGCTGTTGGAATTGATTCGAATGTTTTCTTGATCCATGATTTTCACAGTTCCGGTCGCTTTAGTGAAATAATACGTGTACTGGGAATTGGTTGGCCAACAAAGTATTTTTGCCGCAGTGGTGCTATTGCTGGTATTGCAGGCAAAAACACTGTGTGCTGGCAGCAAAACAAAGACCATAATCAACAACATGCCTAACCATTTTTTCATAGTTTAATTACCTCCTTGTCCGTAAGATAACGCAAACATTACCTGCTTTTCCAGTTGTATATTTTACCAGCCATCATTAACTAATGCCGTATTAAGGAAAGATTGGGCATTTGTGATTATTGAAGGTAAATAATTCCATAGTCAGTCTCCTGGGAAGGTATGGTTTTTAATACCTTATTATGTCAATTTTTCTGTGCCTCCTTTATGCTCGTCATATAAGCAGTTGCGGCAGGTTTAGTCGGCAGAATACTGATATAAATGTTGTAATTATCGTGGTTTGGAAGGCAAGACTTTATAACCGAATTTGTTCTATACTGGAATCCCATAAATCAGGTATGATGTTTATTAACTTGAGCAAAACCGGCTGGCTATGCTGGGAAAAGTAAGTTTGGGGTTTTGGTATAAAAAATAAACTGCGGCCGTAAACTAGGAATGCTATTTAATATAAGAAGGAGATTGGATAATTATGAAGCATAATCCTGATGACCGCAGGGACAATGTGGACAAGATACAACAAAGCATCGATAATACCATCGAGAACATAGAATCAACCCGGGATGTGATGAGCAGAACGGACAGCAAGAAGACTAAAAAATCTCTGCAAGAAAAAAACCGGCGCCGAGAAGAAGCTCTGGATGGTTTTCGACAGGAAATTAGAGATGAAGCTCAAGACAAGGCCCGTGGCTATGAGTAACCAAAAATCCCGTCTTTAAGTATGCCAATATTAGCTGACTAATGCCAAGTTTATTTATGCTGAGGAATTTTTAAGGATTGGATAATAAAAGTATATTGCATTTATTTTGGAATAATAATATAATAAACTCAGGTGGCGGGGAAATAATGTATCTCAAAGTTTGAAATAACCTTATCCTGGAAATGTTATTTGATCCAAAAGCCAGAAGAGTAAACCAAGTTTATTTAACCCGAGTTAGTTAATTCCAGTTAAGACCCAATATAGTCCAAAAGATAAGACCCATAAGTAAAGTTAGGATATTCAAGCCCAGTTAGTTAATTCAAGTTAATTAAACCCAGGCTATTGAGTCAGGTGGTTCATTAAGGAAAGTTGTTACATGTCAAGTTAGATATTAACCCTTTCTCCGCCACCCAATATAATAGGAATAACGAGAGCCCTCTGTGGAGGGCTCTTCTTCTTGCCAGATTCTTGCCGTGCCTGGCAGCAGGGCACCTTGTATTAGCCTTTCTATCCAGGCCCCGTCCCCGACAGAAATGGGGTGCCCCATGTTAATCATAAGCCGGCTGCATCCAGGTACTATTTTCTCGCATAATTCACAATCAACCTGGGTGCCAGATTTGAATGACGGCTGTAGAAACCTACTAGTGAATTTCTTGATTCATTCCCTCTAATCATTATGCCCAGGTTAGAGCTTCTCCTGCTATACCATCTTCTTACCAATGAAGTTACGTCCAAGCTTATGACAGAACCTGGAGATCGAGCAGAAGATATCCAGAAGTTTAATGCACTGGCGGATGTGGGCTGCCTGTTCCAGGTTACTGTTGATTCCAGCCAAGGTTGCAAAACACGGCGCAGGTTAGCCCTGATCCTGGTGCCGGAAGGTATTTCGTTCCGGTATACAGTTAGCCGCAAACTGGCCGATACAATCCTTCTGCCACCGGGAATCGAGGACAGAGAAAATTGCAGCAGGGATCTATAGCTATCCCCGCTTTGCTGATACTGGCTTATATACAGATAAGGACTGCTGCCGAAGTTCTGACTAGGATAATATTGAGACACATAGGCGTCTTTGATTGGAGTTAATGTTCTTATGGCCAGGAAGATTACCCCTTTCTAATTTTAGTATATATTATTAAATCTGGTATAATTGTGTGTCCCTATTTAAACTCAACTGGATCTTACAGCAAAGGTGGCAGCTCCATGCTGTCGGCCTCACTGAGTTGTTATAGCCTAAAAGGGTAAAATAATATAACATTAATCGAACAGAACGGAGTGTGAGGCATGGCGATCGGTTATGCTTGTATGCTGGTTGGGCAATTGAATACCTCCCTCGCTACCTGTCGACTGCAAAATGCCGTGCCAGACAGATTAAATACTATTATCCGCTCTAACCTGTCTGCACTGGAGACTATGATCGATTACAATCTGCAGCGGGGGATATTTCTTTTCCGGATAAGTTCAGATATAATTCCCTTTGCATCTCACCCAGGAATTGCCTACGACTGGAAGCAGGAACACGGAGAAGATTTGGCCAGGATTGGCAATAAGATCAAGCAGGCGGGAATCAGGGTGTCAATGCATCCGGGACAATATACGGTGCTGAATTCCCCGGATTCGAGGGTGTTGATGGGGGCCGCCGCAGATTTACAATACCATTCAGACTTTTTGGATTCTCTGGGTGTGGGACGGGAAAGCAAAATAGTCCTTCATATCGGCGGGGTATATGGCAATAAACCACAGGCGGCAGACCGCTTCGTGGAAAATTATAATCGTCTTCCTCAGCAGGTCAAGCAGCGACTGGTAATAGAAAACGATGAAACCAGCTACAGTGTGGAGGAGGTGCTTCACATTGCAGGTGTTGCGGGTATACCGGTTATTTATGACCACCTCCATCACCTGCTTAATCCGGGATTTGAGTCATTGAGCACCCGTTCCTGTATCAAGCTATGCAGTCAAACCTGGGAAAAAACAGACGGCAGAGTTAAACTGCATTATTCCCAAGGTAGAATAGGAGGAAGCAGGGGAGCTCATGCCGACACAATAGATGCACGTGAATTCCTGGATTTTTACAACCAGCTTCAAGATAAGAACATCGATATTATGCTTGAAGTTAAAGACAAGAACCTATCCGCTGTTAAGTGTATAAATGCAATCCTGCCTGCTCTGCCCGTCAACTGCATAGAAGAAGAATGGGCTAGGTATAAATATCTGGTGCTCAGTAAATCCAGTGCAATATACCAGGAAATGGGGAAATTGTTAAAAGACCCGGATGAGCATAATGCACTGTTCTTTTACGAACATATTGACCGAGCCCGGGCACTTCCCGAAGATTGTAGAGCCGAAGTGAATGCTGCCCAACATGTTTGGACACATCTGAGCAAAAGGGCTTCACCCACGGAAAGGAAGCGTTTCTCCAAACTTCTGCAAGGCTATTCCGAAGGAAATTCTCCCATTGCCAGCCTTAAGAAACATCTTTTGAAGTGTGCAATTAATCATGATAACGTAAATTTGATCAAATCCTACTATTTCTTTTTATAAAAGCGTCAATAGCCTTTCCCAACCTGCCCAGGGAGAACCCGGATACTCCCGGCTGCTAATAAGGCATGAGGGAAAAATGGGCAAATATTTTATTGCTTCGTCCCCTAAAGATAGTTAATGTTTAATTCGATTTAATATTAAGAGATATCGTAGTCGAATTAAACTGGAGGTGATTGTTAATGATAAACAGAATTAACAGTGATATTTTACCCGGACAGACCTATAAACCTGGCAGCTCCCAGCCTTCAAGCATGAACGGATCAGACAACCCCCAACCGGCCAAAGGAGATACTGTAGTCCTGGGGGAAACTACCGACATTACCGGCATCACTTATCAAAAACCCGCAGCAAAACCAGATCTGCAGGAAGTAGATAAACTCTGGGAACAGGCGCAAAAGGCTTCGGAAAGCCTAAGAAACCTGGTGGAAAAGCTGATAAGCCGGCAGGGGCAAACTTTAAACAGCATATTGTCCGGAAATGAGGTACTAATAATTGACGCGGAAGCTCGGGCCGAGGCCAACCAAGCCATCTCCGAGGAGGGAGAACTAGGAGTAACCGCGGTAAGCGATCAGATAGTGGCTTTCGCCCGGGCAATATCTGGCAATGACCCGGAGAGGATAGCTGAGCTTAAAGCGGCCATCGATAAAGGTTTCAGTGAGGCGGCAAGAATCCTGGGGGGAGAACTGCCCGAGATCTGCCAGAAAACCTATCAAGCAGTAATGGACAAAATGGATCAATGGAGTAATGAAGGATAGAATTGCTTAATCCCTGTTCCACATCTTCAGGAATTGGATATTAGTCAGACAGGTCTGGGAGCTATATATTTCGTCGGTGTATTAGCCGGAAGCGAGTCAGTCGGTTTCGCTCTCAGCCGGTCTGAGGCCGCATTGGAGTAGGGTGGTAAGATACACCCCGCCTAATAACAAATGGGGCGCTTTTAAAAACTGCCTGAAATACAAACAGGCCTGCCCAAGCAGACAGGCCTAAATCGTTCATCTTCTATACCAGACCGCGGATAATGTCATCCTTATCACCATACATGTAATCAATTATTGGAATTTGAATCATAGTGTAGGCACCCGGTTTCTGCTTCATGCTGGCCCGGGCCGAAGCAACCATTATCTGGGCCGTCAAGGCCGGGTTGTTTATCTTCATGTTAAAACCCACCAATTGGTTGTGGGTTAACCCAGATACACCTTTACGCTCCATATGTACTGCATGTCCCATATCCATCAGCACACCTACATCAGGTACCTGAGCAACAATGGTTTCGTCTTTAGAGAAATACGGGTCCTGTTTTATGGCAGCTTCTACTTGATCAAAATCTGCGCCGGGTTCCAGCTGAACATAAACCATGCGCCGATGAACACTGGTCCCCAGGGGGATAGTCATAGAAAGAGCATTTTCTACCCCCCGAATCCCTTTGGCAGCCACCGAATGACCCATGCTCATGCCAGGCCCAAAATTAGTGTAAGTAATGCCACGGGGCAACATAAATTCAAACATGCACCGGATCATAGAGTCGGTACCCGGGTCCCATCCGGCCGATACAACCGCTACAGATCCGTTTTCACTGGCAACCTGGTTGAGTCTTATGCGCAGATCAGCCAGTTGATTATGAATATCATAACTATCCACGGTATTGATGCCACGAGCCAGCAGCTTCACAGCCATTTCCGGTACTGCTCGTGTAGGTGTGCACAGCAGGGCCACGTCCACTTCCGGCAGTTCATCGATTGATCCCAGCACATTGTATCTTCCAACTTCTCCCGATCTTGATGGATCAATTTTCGTAACCAGACGAACAACTCCCGTCAACTGCATATCCGGTGATGCTTCCACCGCCTCTACTGCATATCTGCCAATATTTCCATAACCCAAAATCGCAACCTTAATCTTGTTTTGCATAAATTCACCTCTGTCTTAAATCTTAGCACTTACTATAGGATAAATAAGGATTGGCTACATATCAAGGGGTTAGGATTGTATACTTAATACCAGAAAGCAAATTGCCGGCCACCTATCCGAAACTTCCGACTTTATGTTTGCACACTCCATTCATCAATCCCGCTTTTTTATGAGCCCTGCATAGATTTACGGGGTTAAGGGTATTATTACAGAAAAAGGCTTTCCGGAGGTGCTCTGACACATGTCATCAATCCAGGTTGTTATCCAGGCGGGAATCATAATCATTATACTGCTAATGTTTGCTTTTTATAGAAGTTCGGTAAATGCCATGATAAGCAATATAGAATGCCAATCAAATATCAAAACATCTGGCCGCTATCAGGTGTTGGTCAAAGTGATATATCTGGCTACACTCACTGTGTTACTGCTTTGCTTTTCTATCGGAAAGTTGTTACAGTGAACTTTCGGCACCTGAAGACGATGCCAAGAAGATAGAGTAAATCACGCAGATCATATCTTTAGACCAACCTCCTTTTATATACAACCTGTCGAAAATCTTTATATTCATCCAGAATATCTGCCTTATCCGGGCGCTGGTTGGTGCTG
>CAZCTN010000012.1:0-19623 GCA_964501655.1 uncultured Syntrophomonas sp. | reverse complement strand
GGACTGTGTTATTATTTTAGTAGATATTGTCGAATATAAGATTTCTGATTATAGAACCGAAGGATAGCTTAACTTGACTTGAGGAATATTATGAATGAGTTAATTGAAGTAATTGGAATCAGAGAGGAAAACTGCACCAACTGCCATCAATGCATAGCCGTCTGTCCGGTAAAGATATGCAGTGACGGCAGCGGTGAGGTGGTTAAGTTCAATAACGACCTGTGTATCGGCTGCGGCCGATGTATTGAAGCTTGTATTCGAAGTCATGGCGGGGTTATGGAAAAGAGTGCTCGCTTTGCCATCGATGATGCTCCTCAATTCGCAGCCGATTTGTCCGGGCATAATATAATAGCCCTCTTAGCCCCTTCCGCTCAGGGCAATTTCAACCTGCCCAAATTAATTACCGCTTTGAAACAACTGGGAGTTAAGGAAGTATATGATGTATCTCTAGGGGCTGAAATTACTATAGCCTGCTATCATGATGTGATCCAAAATAATCAGGCAAAAACACCGTTAATAGCCCAACCCTGCCCGGCAGTGGTAAAATATATCGAACTCCATCATCCTCATTTAATCGAATACTTGGCCCCGGTAGGCAGCCCGGTTCATAACCTGGCCGTTTATGTTAAATCACTGCATCCTGATGCTGAACTGGTTTTTATTTCTCCCTGTCTGGCTAAACGAAGGGAGTTTCAGGACAGTGGATTAATCAAATATAATGTGATCTACCAGTCCATCTCCAAAATCTTAGAGGATAATAATATTCATTTGGATTCTCTGGTGAACGGTAATTTTGATAATATGGTTCCGGCTGGAATAGCCACAAAATTCTCTGCTCCCGGCGGTTTGAAAGAATCCTACCTGTACCACTATCCCGAAACACCTGCCAGCAGCATTGCCAAAACAGGAGGTTCAGCTGTATATGGCGATTATCTGCTTGAACTGGAGAAATCCATTAAGAATGGAAGTCCGCACCTGCCGTTGATTGTAGATATTCTTAGCTGTGAAAACGGATGTAACATTGGACCTGGTTGTATTAACAAATCACTGGCTAAGGTGGAATACTCAGTAAGTAAGCGGGCGGAAACAGAAACCAGCGATGAAAAGAACCGGCAGCAACTGACTGAATTTCTGACAGATATCACTGACCAATTGGATTTCCAATATGAATGCTATCGGGATATATCCCAGCAAAATCAGCTGAAAATTCCAACCGAAAGTGAATTACAGAAGATATATATTGAAATGCACAAGTTGGAGGAAAAGGACTTCAGGAATTGTGCTGCCTGTGGTTATAATTCCTGTTATCAAATGGCATTAGCAGTATTTAACGGTTTGAACAAGGCACAAAATTGTCACCTTTATCAGGAAAAGGAACTGCGGATAGAACAACAGGCCTTAAGAAACATGCATAATGAATTGAGCAATGTGTTCGATACCATGTCCGATGGAGTGATAGTCCTTGATGAACAGGGGAGGGTGTCGCAGTGCAACCCTGCCGCCCGAAATATTACGGGTTATACAGATGAGGCATTTATAGGTATCCACGTAGTTGATCTTTTTAGCGGAAAAGCACCTTATACCCTTAAACTTTTGCAAACCGGGCAGCCCTTTTACGATAAGGAAATTCTGCTGGATGCTAAACACCGGCAGATTCATGCTACTGCCTCAGGCAAACCGATATTCGATGAATTTGGCCAGGTTGCCGGTGTTACTATCATTCTAAGACCGATAGAGCAGGTGCATCAGTTGGTAAACACTTTGACCGGTGCTCAGGCTACCTTTACCTTCGACTCTATAATTGGAGAAGACAACCAGCTGAAAGAATCGATTAAACTGGGTATGATGGCGGGGGCCAACGATTCCAATGTTCTTCTTCAGGCAGAAAGCGGAACTGGTAAAGAAGTTTTTGCCCAGGCTATTCATAATTACAGTTTGCGCAAGAATGGTCCTTTTGTAGCTCTCAATTGTGCCGCTCTGCCCAGGGAACTTATCAGCAGTGAATTATTTGGTTATGCGGAAGGAGCTTTCACCGGAGCCAGACGGGGGGGAAGACCAGGCAAATTTGAATTTGCCAACGGAGGAACCCTCTTACTGGATGAGATCGGAGATATGCCTCTGGATCAGCAGGCTACCTTGCTGAGAGCTATTCAGGAAAAAGCAATATTAAGGATAGGAAGCAATACCTTAATAAAGGTGGACGTGAGAATAATAGCAGCCACCAATCAAGACCTGCTGTCTCTGGTGGAGCAGGGAAGATTCAGAGCTGATCTTTATTACCGGCTTAATGTCATTAATATCTATATCTCTCCGCTGCGGGAGAGGCGTAAAGATATTGAACTCCTTTTCCGGCACTTTTTAAAAAATATGGCTTCCAGATTTAACCGTCATATTACCAGGATCGATCCGGCAGTAGTAAAATGCCTGGAAAACTACAATTGGCCAGGCAATATCCGTGAACTTCAAAACGTGGTGGAAAGAGTACTTTTAGTAGCAGATAAAGAGCAGGTTACAATAGATCATCTTCCCAGGGAAATTGCCAGTGCTGCTGTGGGCTATACAGGCATTATAACCGAAAGCCCCCCTGAAGATACCAACCCTGCTCCCGTGCTGTTCAACCGTAATACGCGTAAAATATACGCCCTGGAACAAGAGAAGGAGCGTATTATAAGAGTGCTGAACTTGCATGGCGGCAATGTAACCCGGGCCTCCATTGAACTGAATATTTCCCGCAACACCTTGTATAGAAAAATGAAGATGCTCAACATCCGCAACTAAAAAGCTGCTGTTGCAAAACTGTAACTCTATGATATATCAAGCTAAATGCGTTACGGTTTTGGCACATATTTGTGACATTCCGCTATTGAGCTGATTTTAAAATGGTAAAATAAGCGCCCGTTAAATTGGGGCGTTTATATTTTTTTTATAACCATATTTGCCCCTTATCGCAGTTGGCATATTACTTGCAATAAGTTAAGACAAACAAAGGGCGAAAGCAACAACCAGCACATAATTCAATCATACTGAAAGGAGATGAAACCTATGTCGAAAGTATTGGAAAAAACAGCGGATTACAGTAACCAAGCAGTCTGCAAAATGGTAAAGCCGATTTCTTGTCCTCGCTATATGAATGATGTTTATTCTATTGGCACAGATCTTCAGTATTATATAGGTGATATTTATCTGTGGTTATCTGAAGTGAGTCGGGGAGACCTGAAAAACCATTATAGGCAAATAGCCCTTGATCAATTGGAAATAAAAAAGCGGATAGAAGAAATCAATAATACTCGTTTAAATGAACTGCTGGTACATTTTTATAACAGCGGAGGAACAGTTATTGACCCTCTCCTATCTTACCAGCAGTCCGAGGAAATGCAGCCCTTCTTTTATCGAATTTTGAACACGTTCACCAAAAAGCTGGAGAGTTCGCTGGTGTCAGCCGCTAATGGAAGCATTAATCCAGATGAACTGGAAAGCCTGGTTAACTCCGACATCATCGAAATGTATAGTAATATGAGCAAATTAATAGCCGTGGATGAATTGGTAAAAGCATTTTGGGATTTGATCGCTATTAGAGAACGGGTTTAGTAGAAATAAAACTACACTTGTAATGAATACTCAAGCTAACCACCTGGATAAACCAACAAAATAACTCCCACCCTCATCATATACTCTCTGAGTGCCTCTTGCCGGGGCACTCCATTTTTTTGTGAAGTCATGGCCGAGCCTTATTGCACTTGTTATCAGTAAAGGCAATACCTGATCTCAAGCGGGTAAGGTATAATATAAAAAAATTTGGCTGTCATTAGGGTTGGCCTGTCAGTAGTACAGAAGGGGAGGAGAGAGGGAATGAATCTGCTCGGCAATTTTATCTGGCTGCTTTTTGGCGGTCTTATTGGGTTTGTTATTTGGTGCTTGGCTGGTGCCATATTATGTATCACTATTGTCGGTATACCATTTGGAGTTCAATGTTTTAAAATTGCTGGTTTTGTACTGTGGCCTTTCGGTAAAGAAATAGAACTGGGTAATTTTGGAGCCGGAGGTTTGATTTTGAACCTTATCTGGCTATTGCTGTTTGGATGGGAACTAGCTATAACTCATCTGCTTATAGGCTTGCTTCTTTGTATCACCATTATCGGCATACCTTTTGGGGTTCAGCATTTTAAGTTTGCCCAGCTGGGGCTTATACCTTTTGGAGCCCGTATTAATTAGCTGTTTGTCGGAGGCGGGGGATTAGGACCCGCCTCCAGTGTTATTAACCGCTTGGTTATAACCACAGGTCGGCATTATCAGTTTTACCGGCACCACCATATATAGGCTTTCATACCATAGTCCGCCGTAAGCCCGTAGCTGTGCGGCAGATAAATTACCAATTCTTATGATTGATAATATTCAATATTTAATTTAAGTTCCTCATCCAGTTCCAGCCCCGGTTTAAGTGCTTTATCATAACGAGCATTTAGGAATTTCAGCTGTTTTTCCCGGAAATACTGGTTGTTTGAAACATCTTTTCCGTAGCGGGGATGTTTAATCATTTTTTCCCGAATTTCACTGGAGAACGGGCAATGCTTAAACAGAATCCTCCATGCTACTTGATTCAAGCGGGTTAATCCTTTTGATTCATAATTTATCCAGGCGAAATAGTCTGCGGCGAAAATTGCTTCTATGTTGGAACGATTGCGTTTTACCAGCTCCTTAATCTTATCCTTGGCTTCCCGGGAGAGCTCCTGATTGTTTTTATGGAATTGGATGTAGTAAGTAAAATCATGGGCTAGACTGCTTTCATTAGAGTCCTTACGGTAAAAGCCAGTCATTTTCCGTGACAATTCCCATCTAAACTTGGCTACCAAGTCTATGATCATTTTGTCCAGATTTTCAGCAGACAGTATCGGCACTAAGAATCGCCCCGGTGTATCTTTGCGTTTTCCGCCCAGTTCCTGCCACATTACGGCCCGAGACCCAAAGGTTGGTACTAAAATGATTTCGGGCATTACCGGCAACATAATTATTTCTTTGCTTATTCCCATTTCCGGCTTATTGTATACAATTTCCCTATGGAAAGCAGAATAATCCACCGCCAGGATACTATTCAGGCTATCGGCAATTCTTCCCGCAGTGACCAGCGATCTGCTGATATCTCCGTTTATCATATCACTATGCAGAATGGGCATATATCCCCCCATCCTGCCAAAGCATAATCTCTGTGACAATCTTAGCAGGCCATTACATTCATGCACTAATCTCTTGTTGAGATCCTGCTCCAGACTAACCCGCTCCTCTTCCCTGGCCTGCCCGACCTTAATTTTATCCCTTATTAAATCATAGTAGTCCAGGCCATGCTCATTAATTGAAGGCAATCTTTCTCCGCTCAATATATGGTTCATCCAGGCTTCCATATTATATACCGGATATTTTGACTGGCTGTTCTGTTCACTGGCAGCTAATTCATATAAGGAGTGGGTTTGCTGTCCGGTAAGCAGTTGCTCATCCATGTAGCCATAGTTGAGAAACATGTAGATCAGATGGTTAGGTTTACTATCTGCTGCAGCTTTCTTAAGTACGGCCTGATAGGTCTCCAGATAGACCTCGATCATTACTTCTTTAATACGTTGAATTCCAGCATCCACTTTGCTTTTATCGGGCAGTTTTCTAAATGCTTCCAGACTGGACATAAACATCAGCCTTCGGCTCTGGGGAAGATCAGCATAGTCCATTATTCTCATAGCGCTGTTCTGCAATTCAAAAGGTATATTTTCTTCCAGTATGTATTCCGCAGTCGATTGTTTCATTTCGTTCATGACCTCCTAAGCCCATATTTTGTATTCATAGCAGCAGTAGCCTGGTCGCAGTAAATATATCCTTTATTTTACATCATTATATACTATTTTCCTATATATTATCAATATTTAATTTTATATAGGCATTTAGTCCCATTAAAATCTCCTAAACCGGCAAGCCTATAAACAGATTCTTCCCGGGGAACTAATCAGTAGTTGATGTGCCCTGCCTGCTCTGCTTTTTGCGCTGTATTAATTCCCGATATTTCTTATCCAGATCCTCATAAGCAGGATCACCCGGTTTATGTTTGCTGAGTTCACTCAAGACTTGTGTTATTCTGGTTTCAAGCAGTAATTCTTCCTCCTCCGGATCTGGTGTTTTTAAATCTTCCTGCTGTTCAGGGACTGATTTCCTGCCCAGATATTCTGATACATTACCCTCAAAGCGCTTAATGACTTGTTTATCGAAAACCAGGGTTATACCGCATACTTTATCCAGAAGATAACGATCATGCGAAATGAGCAGTATACTGCCGGGAAAGTCGACAAGACTTTGCTCCAGAGCTTCACAGCTAAATAGGTCAAGGTGGTTGGTAGGTTCATCCAGGATGAGAAAATCATATTCGCACATTATAGCCAATCCCCCAGGGAGATCTTCATCCGCTCTCCCCGACTCAATTGCCCCATGGCTATCCCGAAATGATCATATTTTAACCCCAGACTGATCAAGAGTTGAAATACGTGTTTCCTTGCTTCTCGATTATAATCTTTTACCAAGGCTTTAAGGGTTATTTTTTCTCCCTGAGGCAGTTCCTGATTCACATAGGCCACCCGGATAGTCTGACTCAAAAATATCTCCCCAGCATCCGTGCTTTCTTCTCCTCGAAGCATCTTGAGCAGAGTGGTCTTTCCACACCCATTAGTCGTCTTGCCAGCACCATTCCGTCCCACCAGACCTATCCGTTCGCCCGGGCAAATGTCCAAATCAACCCAATCTAAAACAATTCTGTCACCAAAACTCTTTTTTAAGTTGCGACAGCTTAACAACATATAAACACCTGCCTCCAGAAAATATTAGAGGTTGTAAGCAACCCCTGTAACTTACAACCTGATAAAATCTTTAGAAACCAAAAACTTATGATTTCAGCTTATTATAGAAGATAATGTTTTCAAGGGATTCTGGTGTAACAGCACTATAAAAGGAAGTGGGGCAGGATCTCCTTACAGCCTCTGATGTACTCGAGTACCACTATTGGGGTTCGCAGGTTCATAATATATGTGGAGCAATTCAACCTGCCGCTGCCACCATGCGGAGATTAGAGCCCATCGCCTGTTTTGTTATTGGAACCTGACTGCTTAAAGAAGCGGGGAAATCTATTTTCTGCCTTTTTATAGTCGGCTGATATTAAATTAGACCAGAATACCCTTGCGCATCGGCTTTCTCCTATAAGTTAGTTTCAGTAATTGTATTTTAGCATAAAAGCCAGCATCTATAAAACCGCTCCTTACGTTCCCTATAACCATAGTTCTATCCTTATCGGGATGAATAAACTGCTGGTTAAGGTTATCTCAAATGCCTGGAGGCTATTGAAACCTTCCGCGAATTGGGTTAGTTTTATATCTAGGATATTTAAATAAATTTCTTAATATATTTATAGGAAGCGGGGAAAATTGATTGATGAAAAACCAGATGGTATACAGGTCTTCACCGGAAGGATATATTGAGGCAGTGGATGGTATATATCGAAAAACCCTGGTATGGGGGAGCAATGCCCTATTGACTGAATTCAAACTGACCGGGGGAAGAGAATTGCCCCTGCACCGGCATGAGGAAGAACAGGTTGGATACTTGGTATCAGGTCACATTATACTCATAATAGATGATAAGCGATATGAAATGCATCCCGGAGACAGCTGGGCAATTCCCGGAGGGATTAATCATTCTGCCGAGATAATGGAAGACTCCGTGGCTATTGAAGTATTCTCACCGGTACGGGCAGATTACCTGCCGGAGTAGCAGAGGTATCAGGGGATAATGATAACAGGGTAATTCTGACTCCCCTCAACAGAGAATGGATAATAATATATAAGGAGCACTGCTTTTCGTGACAGAAATAGAAATACTGTGGTTGTAAGTAAATAGAGCGTTATATTTTTGGAGGTATGATACATGAGACCACAAAAAAAACATATAGTACTCTGCTTGTTGCTGTTCCTAGCCGGTATCACCGGTTGCTTCAATCAAGGACCGCCGGCTCCTGAGCCTGCTCCGACTGAACCTCCTGTGGTACATACCATGGATGTGGCCGTTTACTATTTGAAAGCCACAGCAAATGAGATGTACCTAATAAGGGAAGTACACCAGACGGAAAACAGTGCAGCCGTGGCCCGGGTCGCCTTGGAGGAATTGATAACCGGTACCCCATCCACCGAAGGAGCTTACCGGGTGCTGCCGGAAAACACTAGGATTCTGGATATCGATATTGATCAGGGATTGGCCACGGTTAACTTCTCCCATGAGGTGCTGGAGGCTAACGTTGGGGCCAGCGGGGAAGAGTTGGGTATCGCCAGCATTGTCAACACTCTGACCGAGTTTCCTGCTATTCAAAGGGTACAGTTTAAGGTGGATGGCGAGGTGGAAAAGGCCATGGACTGGTGGGGACATGTTGGTCTTTACGAGCAGCCTTTTACTCGCAATCTCAGCTTGGTTTATGAACCGGTTATCTGGGTTACTGCTCCAGCAGCAAATCAGAAAATAAGCAGCCCAGTTAAAATAATGGGCACCGCGCGAGTTTTTGAAGCTACAGTGAGTTTTCACCTAAAAGATGCAAAGGGAAATATAATTGCCCGAGGCTTTACCACCGCCACCGAAGGCGCCCCCGACCGGGGAGACTTCGAGGCTGAATTGTCCTTCAACTCCCTGGCAGGAGGAAAAGGGCAGCTGGAAGTCTTTGAGGTAAGCATGAAGGACGGTAGCGAAGTCAATAAGGTAGTTATCCCCGTAGAATGGGAATAGCAGTCAATTTCCCCCAGGATCAGGTTGTTTGATACCTGGTCCTGGGCCTTCTCGTTAGTCTCACATAACATTTTCCTATAATCTTAGTACTAAGTGCGCTATCAATATTAACAAGAATCTGATCTGGGACATAAAACAACCGTAAAACTGACCGCCAGGAAAATGGACTGCGCACTGGACTGTTGCTCACTCATGTGGGGAGCAGACTCCCAGTGCCATTGTTATTATATGGCCTCAAATAAAGCCGGTTATTTATGCGCAACAACGGATTTCCTGCCTGCCCCGGGAAATTATTATAACCCATCCACATACATCCAATAAAAAAACACAAAATACAGCTTCACGTGCATATACATATACATATAGCAGTTACTATGGTTCAAACTTGCCTGAGCTAGATAACTGAAAAGGGGGGCAGTTGTTGTATGGATTTTGATTTTCAGGGATTGATATTAAAAGATCGTGATACCAGGCAGCATAAGCCGTTTGAGGGAAGCTTTCTGGAGTACTTGAATCTAATCCAAAAGAATCCGGAATTAGCCGTCCTGGCTCATAAGCGTATGTATAACATGATCGTAGGCAGAGGGGCAGAGGCCATAAAAACCGAGGATAATCCACGTCTAAAGAGGATATATGGCAAGGAAACCATTAAAAGATACAATTTCTTCCAGGAAGATTTTTTTGGTATTGATAAAACCATAATGGAGATAGTTCGCTACTTCCATTCCGCTGCCATGCAAGGGGAGGAGTCCCGTCAGGTCCTTTATATGGTTGGCCCGGTTGGGTCGGGGAAGTCTTCCTTGATGGAAAGCCTGAAGAGGGCTTTGGAACAGCATCCTCCCATATTTGCTCTTAAGAACTGTCCTATGCGCGAAGAGCCGCTGCACTTGATTCCCAAACACCTGAGGGGGGAATTCTCCGAAGTACTAGGCGTTAATATTGAGGGCGATCTATGTCCGGCATGCCGCTATCGACTCATTAATGAATATAAAGGGGAATACGAAAATTTCCGAGTAGTAAGCAGTGATTTCTCCATCCGTTCCCGTAAAGGTATAGCGGTAGTGCCTCCAGTTGATCCCAACAATCAGGATACTTCTGTTCTGGTAGGTTCAGTAGACATATCAAAAATGGATCTGTATCCGGAAGATGATCCCCGGGTACTGTCATTAAATGGTGCTTTCAACGCCGGCAACCGTGGTCTGGTAGAATTCATTGAAATTTTTAAAAATGATGTGGAGTATCTCCATACCATCCTGACCGCCACCCAGGAGAAATCCATTCCTTCTCCCGGCAAGAATTCCATGATCTATTTTGACGGAATAATCTTGGCCCACTCCAATGAATCTGAATGGAACAAATTCAAAGCTGATCATACCAATGAAGCAATATTGGACCGAATAGTTAAAATTGAAGTTCCTTACTGCCTGGAGCTGAACGAGGAGGTTAAAATATATCAGAAAATATTAAAAAAGAGCAGCTTCAAGGCTCATATTGCCCCCCATACCATAGAGATGGCTTCTATGTTCGCTATCATCAGCCGCCTTACCAGTTCCTCCAAAGTGGATATTATGAGTAAAATGCATATATACAATGGAGAAGAAGTTTTGCAAAAGGATGCTACACAAAGGGTAGATATAAAAGAACTCAAAGAAGAAGCCGGGAGAGAGGGCTTCGTGGGGATTAGTACCCGATTTATTATGAAGGCCATTGACAATGCTTTTTCAGAATCAGAACACAACTGTATAAATCCTATCATTCTGCTGGACTCCATCACCAGGTCAGTAAAGGCCAGCGATTTTGGTGAAGAGGAAAAGAATCGGCTCTTGGGTTATCTGCAGGACGTGATCAGAAAAGAATACAACCGTATTCTGGAGAAAGAAGTGACCAAAGCGTTTATTCATGGTTATCGGGAACAAGCGGAAACCTTGTTTAACAACTATCTGGATCATGCCGAAGCCTTTGTTAATAAAGTTAAACTTAAGGATGTCAACACCGGCGAAGAACTGGACCCGGATGAGATATTTCTGACCTCTATTGAAGCCCAGTTAGGTCTGACCGGCAATGCTGCCAGAGGGTTCCGGCATGATGTGACGGCGTATATGTTCACCCTTTTGAGAAATAACAAAAGGATTGAATATGACAGCTATGAACCACTGAAAGAGGCCATCGAGAAAAAACTCACCTCATCGGTACGGGAATTATCCCGGGTTATCACCCAGGCCAGAGTGAGAGACAGTGAACAAAGTGAGAAGTACCATAAAATGGTTGAGGAAATGAAAAACAATGGCTATTGTGAGCATTGCTGCAACGTGATTCTTAAATATGCCGCCAATAATTTATGGAAGGATTAGGCATTGGACCGGACAGGAGCACATGGCGGGAGGTGATTCATATAGCCATTTTCCGAGATTATGATGGAGGAGACCGGGACAGAAGTGCTGAAGATCGCAGACGTCACCGTCAACTGGTTGGAGATTCCATTAAGAAAAACATCGGCAATATTATTGCCGAAGAGAGTATTATCGGCAAAAGCAAGGATAAAATTATCAAGATACCCATAAGAGGAATCAAGGAATACCAATTTATATACGGCAATAATCATCCCGGGGTGGTACCTGGAACCGGGCAGGAAAAACGCGGCGACCGTTATAAGGATACGGCAGGCGGAGAAGGTCAGGGAGTCGGTGATGGAGCAGGCAGCGTCGAAGGTGATGACTACTATGAAATAGATATCACCCTTGAGGACCTGGTGGAATATCTGTTTGAAGATTTGGAGCTGCCTCATATGGAGCGAAAGAAGTTCTCTTATGTGGAAACCGAGAAGAGCAATAAACGATGGGGAATACAGCGCAAGGGTATCCCCCCGCGATTATCCAAAAAACGTTCTATGCAGGAAAAAATAAAAAGAAAAAAGATGGTGGAAAGATCATATCGGGAGATGGAGCAGGAAATGCCCGATGAACGCTTTCCTTTCCGGGAGGATGACTTAAGATATCACCGGATTAAAGAGGAACTTCGTCCTCAATCAAATGCGGTAGTAATGTGCCTGATGGACAATTCCGGCTCCATGTATCAAGAAAAAAAATATCTGGCCCGCAGTTTTTTCTTCCTATTATATCAGTTTGTTAAGTACCGGTATGTCAATGTGGAGCTGGTATTTATCAATCATACTACTACTGCCCGGGAGGCTAACGAAGATGAATTCTTTCACCAGGGGGAATCCGGCGGCACATTTATCAGCAGTGCCTATGAAAAAGCGCTGGAAATCATTCAGGAGCGTTACAACCCGGAAATCTGGAACATATACGCCTTCCATTGCAGTGACGGTGATAACTGGCCCCAGGATACAACTCAAGCCATTGCCAAAGCAATTGAGCTATGCTCAAAATCCAATCTATTTGGATATGGAGAAATCAGAGTGAATGCCGGTTCCTATTCTAACCCCAACAGTATGTTGAACAAGTTCGAAAGCAGTATTACTGCAGATAACTTCATCGCGGTATGTATCAGCAACAAAGAAGATATCTGGCCCGCTTTCAGAGATCTGTTAAGGGTTTCAGACAAGGAGTGATTATAGGGTGATAGAATACTCGATGGAAGATTTGGAATACTATAATCGCATTATCGAGGAAACAGCGCAAAGCTTCGGACTTGATTGTTACCCTCAGGAATTTGAGATATGCAATTATGAGGATATGCTAAGTTACGAAGCCTATTCAGGTATGCCTTCCCGTTATCCGCATTGGAGTTTTGGCAAGGCCTGGGAGAGAAAAAAGACTTATTACCGCTACAATTTAATTGGTCTGCCCTATGAAATGGTCATTAACTCCAATCCCTGCCTGGCCTATTTAATGAAAGAAAACACCCTGGCATTGCAGGTTCTTACCATTGCCCATGTCTACGGGCACAATGATTTTTTTAAAAATAATCGTTTATTTCGGAACGGAACCCGGGCCGATTACGCTGCAGAGATGTTTAAATCCCATGCCAACCGAATCAGAGACTACATCGCTGATCCCAGCATCGGATATGAAAGGGTGGAAAGAATCCTTGATGCAGCCCATGCTCTGCGTTTCCAGATTTATCGGATCAGTAATGAAAAACACCTTTCCCCGGAAGAAAATAAGAAAATACTCATGGAAAGATACTATCAATCGGAGCACAATAGTCAGACAGCAGACCAGGAAAAAGAGCGGGAAACCGCCCCGGATTGGGATAAGGTGCCGCTGGAGCCCGACCAGGATATTCTGCTCTTTCTTATGCGTTACGCCCGCCTGACCGACTGGGAGAAAGATATAATCAACATTGTTCGTTCCGAGTCACAATATTTCATCCCCCAGATCGAAACCAAGATTATGAATGAAGGCTGGGCTTGCTTTTGGCATTACAAAATATTGAATAGCTTGGATTTACCTCAGTCCCTGCATCTGGAATTCATAAAAAGACATAATCAAGTCATAGCCTCACATCCGGGAACCCTGAATCCATATCATCTGGGCTTCAGGATATTCTGCCAGTTGGAGGGGGAATCCCGGGACAATCAGTTTATCTTCGATGTCAGAGAACAGGAAAGAGATGTATCCTTTCTGCACCGCTACCTGAACGAAAAGCTGTGCCGGGAGTTAAATTTATTTGAATTCCACAAGGATAACCAGGATTATGTGGTAAGTGAGGTTTCCGACCCGGAAGGCTGGAAAAAGATTCGTGAGACTCTGACAGCAAATGTTGGGATGAATGGAATACCTATTATCAGGGTTAAGGAAATAGGTCCGGAAAACATACTGTCTTTGGAGCATGACTGGGACGGCAGGTCATTACAGGAGGACTATGCCCATCAAACCCTTAAATATATTGCTCGGCTATGGGGGAATCAAGTCAGACTACGTATCCATGGAGCTCTAAAAATGCTGATATCGGATGGCAAATAGGCTATACTATTCATTTTCCCCCAGGCCAGCAGTAACATCGCCAGGGATATGGATTAGAGTCCATTCAGCCAGTCCACCAATAAATTACCGGCTTAATAAAAAAAATATAAAAGCCGGTTTAAACATGTCAAGAATGCTGCCCGGGTGGATCCCGGTCAGTCGTTAATCTCTTCGCTAATACTGTTGTTTATTTCCTGCATTAGCTGACCGTATTCTTCCTGAGCTTTCATATATGCTTGAATGAGAATATTGTTTTCCATTTTGGTTCTGATATTATCAAATTCCGCCAGTTGATCCTCCGTAGGTTGAACTCCCGCGTTCTGGGCAAATTCCAAGTGATTCTGAACCGTTTGTATATCCTGAATTATCCGCTGGGCATCAGGATTATCCTGAATGTTCTGTCCAGTTCTCCGCACTTCCTGATACTCTGGGGTTTTTTTGATTTCTTGCCCCAGTTCTTTGGCCTTCTCAAATACAGTCATCTTTCATCTACCTCCAATAAATATTAACTGCTTCACTGCCATCATCTTCAACCCTTGTCCTTGTTCTTAAATCGGATTATTTTACCCTTAAAAAAACGCATTTCGGTTATAGGGCAAACCTACAGATTTATTCACAATCAACCCTGGGCTTAAGTATCGGGCAATATAAAAATCATAGTCTTGGACAACACAAGCATGCGCTTATTCTTCCAGTTTATTTCACAACCATCCTTTAAAGAAGTTATGTGCTCCATTATATGGTTTATATTGATACAATGCAAGGAGCTGGATTGATCATCCATAATTGAACAGCGGAAACTCTGTCTGTTCATATGCCATATCTTCATCAGGGAATCCCCCTTGCCGTCCGGCTTCATCGTTGGGTTGTTTTACTGGCTGCCTATTAGCTATAATTACTTAGAATGGAGGTTTTACCATGATAATGACACCAGACCATGTTATTAAGAAATATTTTCCTAAACCCGCGGAAACAACCAGGGATCTGTATAATCAATTGGGATTCGATGAGTCCGTTTATCCCTATTTAAACTGGTTAAAAGATGCAGAAGCACACTGCCTGGCCAAATATGTTGACGAATCCCAGTACCAGCTTCTGCCCGACGATGAGAAGAATTACCGGATCAGCCCTAAAGCATTCAGGACCATACTGGAAACCAGTCCCTCCAAAATAGGGGATGAGATCAGAAATTGCTTTGCAGATATTAGCCGCAGGGTTGCCAGTGATCCAAGCTTTGCCAGACAATTACAGGACCAACTTGATCAAGAAGCCGGCATCACAAAAATAGCGCCCCGGGTTTCCAGAACGCTTAAAGCCCAGTATAATCAGACCGGGCAGGATGCATTTGAATTCTCACTAAAATCCGATAACCGGCTTTATCTGGATGTTATATCCGGATACAATTTTCAGCCCGGGGAGAAGATAAAGGATGCCGCTTTCTTGTTTAAACTCGTAGCAGAGGATGGTATTCCTTATCATATAGTTGATATGATCGTAACTCTTACCAATGAGCATTCACTCTCCTATCGCACCATATGGTCAGCCAGCGAAGCCCGTCCTCGATACGGCTCCATCTTTATGAATAGAATGATCCGGGTTAACCTGTTTGAAGATAACAAAAAGCTAGTTGATAGTTTTGATTATGTTGTGAGTCCCTCCGAGACAAAAGCATTGGAAAGTGACCTGGAAAAGGTATTAACCCTGCTAGTGGAAAAGGATATGGATGAAATTGATCTTGACCAGCTGGGGAAAAATATACTGTATCGTTATAATCTGAATGATCAAGCCTATGCCCAGGCAATTAAGACAGTCGTCCCTGCCATGTTGCAACAGCGGACCACTGCCAGTGCCGATATGCTTGAGGCCGAATTTCATAACGCAGTGGATCGATACTGGGAATACTACGTTTTGCAGCCTGATCCCACCAGCTGTTTTACAGATGACCTGGAGCAAATGATCAAAGACCGGATACCCAGGATTAACCTGTCCTTGACGGTGATATATATGCTTGATTTCGATGACCTTTTCAATAAATATTTCAAACAAAGATACAATAGTAACCAGAAGGAAGCTCTCTTGATCGAGGGAAATATACGCTTGATATATTCCCTGGCTGAGGCCACTGGCTTTGACCCGGGGGCTGATCACCAGCAACGCATAATTGAGATGTGCGCCTTTGTCTCCGAACATCTGGATTAAGATAACAACAGCTATATAGCGTAACCAAGCACATTGGCTGATGACAATAATCGATAATTGGTTGTTGATTGGTAAGTTATGGGCAAATATAATGGAATTGGATTAGTCCAACGAGGTGGTTTGGTATGCGGATTATAGTTGACAGAGAAGCTAATACACCCATATATATTCAAATATTTGAACAAGTACGGCGCCAAATCTTATCCGGGGAGCTGCCGCCCGGTTTTCGCCTGCCCGCAGAAAGAAAATTGGCGGAAAGCCTGGGTGTTAATAGAACAACCATATTAAATGCTTACCGGGAACTGAAGGCTGAAGGCTTGATTGGCTCCCGAGTTGGAAATGGCACTATTGTGCTTTCATATCTGGATGAGGAATTGAGTGTTGACAACTCTCCTCGGGAACCTTCGTGGAATCAGATCTTCAGCCAATATGCCAACCGACTTGATTCTTATTTGGTCCAGGAGCTGCTGGTACTGGCAAACAGGACCGACGTTATATCATTTGCCACTGGTATAGCCTCCCCCGAAACCGGCCCTATTGAGGCTCTTGCAGGAATTGAACATGAACTCCTTAAAAGCAGAAACCACAAGGCTTTGATTCACACTCCGACGGAAGGCCTTCTGTCTCTGCGCCAGGCTATTTGCCGGCTTATGCAAAAAAGAGGCATCTACTGCCAACCCGATGAGATTATGATGCTTTCCGGCTCCCAGCAGGGGATCGACTTGGCCGCCAGAGTAATACTCGATCCGGGAGATATAGTTGTCATTGAAGAACCCACATATTTCCCGGCCATTCAGGTTTTTAGAGCAGCGGGAGCAAGAATAATCACTGTTCCCATTGATGACCAGGGCATGAAGGTCGATGGGCTGGAACAGTTATTGCACCGGTACCGGCCCAAACTCATTTATACCATACCTACTTTTCAGAACCCATCCGGAACTGTTTTAGAACTGGGAAGAAGGAAACATCTGGTTGAACTGGCCTCTAAACATAATGTCATTATCCTGGAGGATGACGCCTATGGCGATCTATGCTATGAAGGCCACCCCGTTCCTATGCTAAAATCCATGGATAACGATGGATATGTTATTTATTTAAGTACTTTCTCCAAAAACATTTACTCCGGCTTGAGATTGGGATGGATGGCAGCCCATAAAAAGATGGTTAAGGAATTTGCTTCGGCCAAACAGTTAATGGATCTGCATTCCAACAGTCTATCCCAATGGATTATTGAAAGGTTTATCGAGAGCGGCTCCCTTGAATCGCATTTAATTAAGACTTGCAGTGAGTACCGGAACAGAAGAGACCTCATGCATCAGGCTCTGTCAAAATATGCTCCTAAAGATCTTATTTGGAATATACCCACAGGCGGCTATTATTTATGGTGCCGACTGCCTGATGGTGTATCGGCATCAAAGCTGGTATCAAAGGCCGGCGATTACAAGGTGTCTTTTGTCCCGGGTTCTCCCTTCTTTGCTTCGGGGCAGGGGGATGATTATATCAGACTGAACTTCACCTTTGCCCCGGTGAATGACATTGATAAAGGCATCAAAAGGTTATGTACAGCCATGAATGAACTGCTTAATGAAAAGCAGCATGAGGATTATTCAATCACTGAGATCAATCCTATTGTATAAGCAGTCTCAAATGAATTTCATTTATTATGATGAACCCTAAAAAGGAGGCATTAAAATGGATTTTAAATTTGCCAACCGAATGTCATATCTGAAGGCTTCGGAAATAAGGGAGATTTTAAAAGTAACTGAGAGGCCTGAGATCATCTCATTTGCCGGCGGTCTTCCTGCGCCGGAGCTTTTCCCGATAGAAGAAATTATGGAGGTAAACAGGCAGGTACTGGCAGAAGACGGTGCATCTGCGTTGCAGTATACCACCACGGAAGGATATGCACCACTCCGGGAGTGGATAGCAAACAGGATGAATTCCACCCGGGGAACCAATTTTGATGCTGACAACATCCTGTTAACCAATGGCTCACAGCAGGCCCTTGATCTATCCGGCAAGGTGTTTCTTGATGAGGGTGATACTGTACTTTGCGAAAGTCCTACCTACCTGGCGGCGATCAGCGCGTTCAAAGCATATGGCTGCAATTTCCAAGAAGTACCCACCGATGATTATGGAATGATTCCCGAAGGGCTGGAGCATATTCTGGAAACTGCTGAAAGGGCAAAAATCATATATATGATTTCTGATTTTCAAAATCCCACCGGAAGGTCCTGGAGCCTGGAGAGAAGAGAGCAGCTGGCCAGTATTGCCGCCAAATATCAGCTGGTGGTTATTGAAGATAATCCCTATGGCGAACTTAGATTTGAAGGCCAAGCCCTGCCGTCTGTAAAGTCGTTCGATAAGACAGGCTGCGTGTTTTGTCTCGGAACCTTTTCCAAAACCTTTTGTCCCGGATACCGGATTGGATGGATTGCAGGTGACAAAAGGGCCATCGCCAACTATGTACTTGTAAAACAGGGCGCTGATCTCCAGTGCAATACCATTGCTCAGAGGGTTATAAGCAAATACCTGGAACTGTACGATATTGATGAACATATCGAAAAAATACGGGCAGTATACAAAAGGCGCAGAGATATTACTGCTAAAACCATGGAAGATGAATTCCCACCCGGGGTTAGATTTACCAGGCCCCAGGGCGGTCTTTTCGCCTGGGTGGAACTCCCTTCTGATATCAACGCCCGGGATGTTCTGGAAGAATGCCTTAAAAATAATGTTGCTTTTGTTCCAGGCGGCTCCTTCTTCCCCAATGGAGGGAAAGAGAATACTTTCCGGATCAATTTCTCCAACATGCCGGAAGACAGAATAGTCGAAGGCCTAAAGTGTCTGGCAGGGGTTCTGAAAAAGTTTATATAAAAGAGACTCACAACCATTAAATGGTTTGAATCAAAAATGCCGGAATGTTTTGGGCTGATCCGTCTTTTCCTGTACAGATTTTAGTTTCTGTTCTATAGATGCAGATTTGTCCCGGCGATCATCGATCCGAATAGTTGTTGTTACCCGCATAGCCCCATTATCAAAGGGTACCTCATGCATTTTTCTAACTGCGGCCAGGATGATATCCAAATCACCTTCTAAAACCGACCCCATAGGGGTTAATACTAGTTTTATCCTCTTTTCGTATTCCAGGACTTGGTGGCAGTCGGCAACATACTGGCTGACACTGGTACTGCCGGTTCCTATAGGTATGATTGCCACTTCAACAATGGCCATAAAAGATCACCTCTCATAAAGTACCAGGTAAATATATTATCACAAAATGGTTATAACTATATCCAGCGTAAAATTACAAGAATATTTTAGCAGCAGAATTAATTAGCACGTGCAGGATTACTGCTAATATAAAATATCTTATCCTTTGCGTGGTTACAGCTTTAAAGTTTATCAAACTAAGACCCAGGTGCAATGCAACAGCCACCAGTCGAGTCAGGAAGGGGATTATTAACGCAGTAATTAATATAATGCTGATCAAATGTATGCTATAATTCACCTTATAAATTGTCCCAATTGAAAACAAGGATGTATATATGAACAACTTAGGGGCCAGATATCTAGAACGCTGCGAACACTTTTTAGCCAGGAAAATGCAGTTGGAAAAGTCATCAAATGCAATAAGCAACTTGCGCTTGGCAACTCTTCTCAGTGGAATTCTTTTGACGGTGCTGACTTATTATTATGCATC
>CAZCTN010000011.1:0-83476 GCA_964501655.1 uncultured Syntrophomonas sp. | reverse complement strand
ATAATAATATAAATATTTTTATGTAATATTTTATCAGCTTATGTTAATATCTAATAAAACATGCCTATAGGAATATAATGCATATACCTATAGGGATATGTATTATTGAGAAGGAATGGATTTTATGTAAGGCGGTTACAAGTTTACCATTTTGAATATACTCCGAACCTTACAACCTAAAGCTTGTGCCATGGTTTTCAGGACGTTACGGTATACCGGGAAACGGGTATGCCCCCCATTGTGGAAAGGAGAAGCTAAATCGGCCATATAAGGGCGGACTGCTTTTCGCGGTTCGTTTTTTCTTTTTAAATGTCTGCAGTGTCTAGATCAACTAGGAGAGTCCAGGCCTCGCAGCTGCATTTTTTGTACACCTAAGAATCTCATTAACAGGGAGAAAAGAGATATTTCAATGTGTAATATTTTATTTGTTATATTATATATTACGGGTATCAGTATTTTTATTATTCGCAGGGGGAAATATTTGTATTATTATGCAAGTATATGCGACTTAAGTCGTCAAAAAGAATAGTTTATCTCTGAGCCGAAAGACCTAAAGCCGTGAGGCCATGGTATGCTGGCCGGGGCATGATTGGAAACGGTTGTGCCTTCCACTTTGAAAAGGAGATTGCAGAGAGACTATAAGATAGTTTCTTAAGTAGTGCCTTTGGGCACTTTTTTATTTTAGGTACTTCGGATCAAATACTTCATGCTTTATTTGAGTTTTCAACGGAATTGGAATTTATTAAGAGAAGAATGAAGCCATGCTTGGAAATAATTAAATAATAAATTTTAAAAATCTCCGAGCTGTATTACCTGAGATGTGAGCTATGGTAAACAGCCGATGGGTACATCTGGAAACGAATGTGCCTCCCATATTTGGAAAGGAGAAAAATATTAATGGTCTATGCCAGAGATACCTTCCTTTTCGGTATTTCTGGTTTTTTGTTATAAAAAATTTGAACAAACAAGATTAGATATTGAGATGGGGACAGGGCATCTATTGGAAAAAAGATTGGTTTATCAAGTGTCTATTTAAGTACATGTTATTACCACTAATAATTCATATAGCGAATTATTGGCATCCAAAAACCCTCTTTTTTATGACCTGTTATCCGCAATTTCTAAATCAACTCATGTGTTGAAATTTAGAATTTTAAAGAATATCTGAACTTATCGTTCAGATCAGATATTCTTTAAAAGTTGAATATTTATTAACCCATTATAAGGGCATAAGGAGGGGATAGGTACAATTTATTACTTGCCAGGTTGACTAAACGGGATAGAAGGAGGATGGGAGATGTTTGTGGGCAAGAAAGCTAAGCTGCGGCAAAAAATCATAGTTCTTTTATGTATGATTTCTATGATGTTCAGTTTTGTCGCACCTTCGCTAGCTGTTGATGAAACGCAAGCACCCGAATGGGCAGCGGAGGCAGCCCTGACGGTGAGCGATGTAACTGACAGCAGTTTTGGCGTCAGTTGGCCTGAGGCTGCTGGAGCAGAAAGCTACATAATTGTAGTCAACAGTACCGGCGATAATGTAAGTGAAGTAGTATACGATACTACTTCGAATTTGGATTATGTTGTTAACGGTCTTACAGCTGATACCAGTTATGATGTAGAGGTTACGGCTGCTAATTCAGTTGGGGACAGTGAAACCAGTCTAGTGACTACAGTGCTTACCGAGTCAGACAGCACGACTTCCGAGGAAGGCACTGACGAAATTCAAGCACCCGAGTGGGCAGAGGATGCCGTCCTGACGGTGAGTGATGTAACTGAAAACAGTTTTAATATCACTTGGCCTGAAGCTACAGGCGCAGAAGACTATCAAGTGGTGGTCAGCAATACCAGCGATGGTGAAACTGTGTTAGATACTACTACAAGTGGAGGAATATCATGTGATGTAAGCGGTCTTACAGCTGATTATAGTTATGATGTTGAGGTCACAGCTGCTAATTCAGCCGGGGATAGTGCAAGCAGCCTGGTAACTACAGTACTTACCGCGGCGGAGGTGCCGGTTCCATTGTTAAGATTGGCTGTGGAAGCACCCGAGTGGGAAGCAGGCGCTGCTTTAACGGTAAACGATATAACTGCCAGCAGTTTTAATATCACTTGGCCGGAAGCAGTTGGTGCAGAAAGCTACCAGGTGGTAGTTAGCAACACAACCGGTGGTGTAACAACGGAGGCTTTAAATACCACTGTGAGTGAAGGAACTTCTTGTGGGGTAACCGGTCTTGCAGCCAACTATCGATATGATATCGAAGTAACAGCTGCCAATGAAGGCGGGGCCAGTCCGACCAGCCTGCAGGGTATGATGGTTACTGGGACGACCAGGACGCTGTTTACCTTTGTTTCGGGTGTAGCGGATGGCAATAACGGTCGATATGTATTCCAACCGGACGCAAGTGTGTTAGAAGAAACAGATTTTGAAAAAGCTTATGTATATGACAAAGCGCTAAATTTGGATAATACCAGATTTTTGTGGTATTTGCAGGCCGGGTTTAACAATGCCGATGCCAGGGATCATGTAGATTCCTTCCGTCTCTTTAATGTGACCGACGGGGAGGAAATACCACTGGATTATGGTACTACCGTATTTGGCACAGGTACTGGCAGTTGGACAGCCAGTGGGATAACGGAAAGCGATACCGGATATACATTAAGTAGTTTAATGACATCCGGGGACTTTAAGGTTGCCAAGATACAACCGAGTTCAGTATGGATTCGCTTTGAATTAGATATTGCCAAATACCTGGAAGCCGGTAAAGAATATGCGGTTACTATTGATCCTCAATTTCATACTGGTGGGAATAATCCTACTGTTCTAGGCAAGGTGTACAGTTTTAACTTCCAAACTAAATCAGAAACACCTGCATGGGCCCCGGGTGCTTCATTGACCGTGAACGAAGTAACTTCAAGTAGTTTTAACGTCGGCTGGCCCGAAGCAAGTGGAGCGGAAAGCTATAAGGTGGTAGTCAGCAATACTGCCGGTGGAGTTACTACTCTAGTTCCAGGCGACAACATTACCATTAATGGCACTACCTGTTCAGTAAGCGGACTTAGTTCCAGTTACCGATACGATATAAAGGTTACAGCTGCTAATACGGCCGGGGAAAGTGCCACTAGCCTGGAGAGCATGGTAGTAACCCCAACCAACTCAGCAACCTTTGAGTTTGTGTCCTTGCCCCTCAGCGACAGCAGCAGCAGGTATAAATTCCAGCCGGATGCCGCTCAGGACAGCGGCAGGACAACTGCATATGAGACTGCCTTTACATATGATAAGGCCATAAAGCCTGACTCAGATGTCTTTGAATGGTATGTTCAGAACGGCTTCAATAATCCAACCGGCACAACTAATGGCTTGACCGCTCTTAAGGATAATATCGAATCCTATCGTCTCTTTGATCTGACAGTTGGACAGGAAATCGAGTTGGATTATGGCGATTTTTCCACTGCTGTGAGCGGCTTGGCCAGCAATCCTAATAGTTGGGCAACCGGGACTATTGTAAATTCAGGCGATTTTTCGATCAGTAAAATTAGTTCTGGTTCAGTATATTTTGTTTTCAAACCTAACATTGCCAAATATCTGGAAGCAGATAAAGAATATGCTATTACCATAGATCCTCAATTCCGTACTGGTGGAAATAATCCTGTATATCTAGGCAAGATAAACTACTTTGAGTTCAGCACCAACACTGCCGACACCCTGGCTCCCGAATGGGGAGCGGATGCTCAGGTAACTGTGGGTGAAATCACTGCCAGCAGTATTGCTCTGGGTTGGCCGGAAGCAAGCGATGACACCGCTGTGGCGAAATACAAAATAATGGTCAGTGATGATAATGGTGTGGTCAGCAATACAGAAACCGCCGACAACAGTACCAGCCACATTGTAGGCAGCCTGGCTTCCAATACCACGTACAGTTTTGCTGTCAGCGCGTTGGACGCGGCCCGCAATGAGAGCAGGACTATCGAGGTCAGTGCCAAAACTCTGCCGGTAGTTCCTGAGTGGCCGGAAAATGCCGCACTGACTGCCGAAAGTGTTTTGGCTACCGAACTGATCCTGCGCTGGCCCCAGGTGAGCAACACCAACGACCTGGCAGGATACAAAGTCTATGTTGACGGAGTTGAGGATGCAACCCTTCCGCCGATTCAGGTTTATTATGAACTGTACGGGCTAAACAGCGGAGAAAAATACATCCTTGCGGTTAAGCCCTTCAATGAACTGGGTCAACTGGGTGATGCCATAGAGACGATGGTGGTTACACCCGGTGCAGGAGGGTTAACCTTTAATTTTTCACCTTCTGCCATTGATCTGGGGGAAGCAGGTTATTATCACAACTATCAGATTGTCAACCCGGTAGATATGGACAATTTCAGCCTGGTCTGGAATTTCAGCAATGGCCTGGACAAGAACTTAAGATTCAATCTGGAATGTATTCATCTGATAGACGTAAGTACCAACCAGGAGATAATTCTGGACCTGGGAACGGAACCCTATACTTCTACTCTTGAAGGAGTATTTTATGCTGGAGATTTCAAGTATATCAGCACTGGCGGCGGCAGCGGAACCGGTGATGGCACCGGCGATGGCGATACCGGGAGTGCCAAAACCCGTATGCTGAAATTTGAACCCGGAACTGCTACCCTGGACAAAATGACCAAGGGAGCTGAGTATGTAATTGAAATCGACCCGGAATTTACCGCTAATAACGGTGCAGCGAAGCTGGGCAAAATCTTCGCCTTTTACTATACAACTGCTGTAGACGATACGGAGTCGCCTGTATGGCCTGCCGGGGCACAGCTTACGGCGAGAAATGTGGGTACAGACTCCCTGGTATTGAATTGGCCGCAAGCCCAGGATAATGTTGGCATCGCAGAATACCAGCTTTATCAGCAGGGGCCGACACTGGAATTAATTCAGTGCTTTGGTAGCCAAACCACCACTTATAGAATGGAAGATTTGACCCCTGGCACAACATATAACTTTGTGTTACGGGCCAGAGATGCCAAATCCAATTATACTTCAGACCTTACTCTGCAGGTTCCGACTCTGCTGACTGATGACCAGGCACCTGTCTGGCCAGTTGACAGCAAGCTGACAGCCGACAATGTACTGACCGACAATCTGGATCTAAGCTGGACAGCAGCCGAAGATAATGTAGAGGTTACCGGCTACCGCCTGCTGAAAGACGGTAGCACCGTAGCCGATCTTGGCGCCAGCACCTTTAATTGTCATGTTGGACAGCTTACCCCGGCTACTGCTTATATTTTTACGGTGGAAGCCAGGGACAAAGCCGGTAATTACAGTACTACAGGTCCTAAACTGGCGATTAGTACCCTGGAGGGTGAACCCGATACCACGCCTCCTTACTGGACCAATAACGGCTCTTGGTCCACAAGCACCGTCTACAACTACGATAAAACCTATGTCACCTATCACTGGCCCTGGGCAGCGGATAATGTGGCCGTAACCGGGTATTTGCTGTACAGAAATGATCTGCAAATCGCTGTTGTGGATGCATATACCAACAGCTATACCGATGCTCTGGATTTAGACAACACCAACTACACCTATACCGTCTACGCGGTGGATGCTGCCGGGAACCGGAGTGAAGGCAGGTCGATGACTGTAAACAGCGGCAACCCGGATCAGGACACCTATTCACCGATTTGGCCGTCAGGTACCAACATTACCCTGTCAGAGTTTACGGATAAGAGCTCAGTGAAGATTCAATGGACTCCGGCTGAGGATAATGTTGCCGTGCGGGGATATGTAGTCATCAACTGGCTGGGCTACTGGGTAGAATATGCTGACCGTGGCGAACCAACATCCGATTATCGCAGCTTTGATGAATGTTATACTTATTACGATCCGTACCAACACGGCGGACCGAACTCATTCCATTTGGAAATGGAACCCGGTCAAACCTACAGTTTTTCAGTCAAGGCATTTGACAGCTCGGAAAATTCCTCCAAGGGTGATCCCAAAATCACTTTTGTCATGGGGACTGATCCAACTGCCGGATCCGGGATACCCTTTGCCCTGACCAATGCAGACAATAAACGGGGATCTTTAAACAGTATCAGCGGAGCGCTGAACCAGGTGCTGGCAGCCCAGGATCCGGAAAATATTCAGTTTACCTGGGAATTTCAGGAACCCCTGGCAGCTGATTATGATAGTAAGATTACCCTCACCAATACCGCAACCGGAGATCAAGTGCCTATGGAGGATGCTAATTTTAAATACAGTGAGAACAGCGGCCGGGGTATTTTAACCCTTGATCTGACGGCAACCGGCATTAAGCTGGCGGATAAGACTAATTATGTGGTGAAGGTGGATAAAACCCTGGCAGCTCAAAGCGGCAAACAAATCGGTCTGGATATTGCCTGGCAGTTTTCCACTGATGTGGCTGATAAAGAAGCTCCATGCTGGGGAACAGAGGATGTTTTAAAGGTTAGCTTTGACAAGGCCCCCACAATTGCTACTTTGAGCTGGCCGCCGGCAGCAGACAACGTGGCGGTTACCCAGTATCAAGTGTATCGGGGGAATGAAATGCTGGCAGTACTGTCCCCCGAAGCATCCAGCTGTGATGTGGAAGGACTGGCAGTCAATACGGCTTACACCTTTAAGATTGTGGCCCGGGATTATCTGGAAAACTTCAGTGATCCTCTGACAGCTGCATCCACTACTCCTGCCGCTGATACTACTGCTCCAAAGTGGCAGGATATTGACGTGTTAACCTTTACCGATATCACTTCGGATCATCTGACCATATCCTGGCCGGCGGCTGCAGACAATTATCAGGTAGAAACCTATAAGATTTATCTTGATAGTGCCGGGGAACCGGTGGCAGAAGTGGCAGCTAATGTGCTGAGTTATACTGTTATCGGGCTGGCAGGAGAAACTACCTATAATGTAACTGTTAAAGCCTGCGACTTTTCCGGAAACAGCGCAGATCTGAGCGGGGATGTAACCACCATCGCCGACGAGGTAAACCCAGTTTGGCCGGAGGGCAGTACTTTACAGGCCAGAGACATAAAAGACAGCTCCGTTACCCTGTACTGGGATGCGGCTGCGGATAACGTAGGAGTGACCCAGTATAATATCTACAGTAACGGGGAAAAAGTTCAGACCGTGGCTGGAGACACAACCGAGGCTGCTGTAACCGGTCTGAGCGGATCGACAGAATACACTTTTGCTGTGGAAGCCGAAGACTTGAAAGGGAATAAGACTGATAATAAGTTAACCCTGGTACAGTGGACAGCACCCGGTTCGATTACAGCCGGTGCCGCCTTCCCCTTTAATTTGAATCAGCCCCTTTCCCATAATGTTGATTACGATGCTGACAGCAATACCCTGAACAATGCAGTGGACGGCAGCTTTACCAAAAACAGCGTGGCTTTCACCTTCAGCTTTGACAGGCAGTTAGCCAATAATAGCTGGCTGAATAACTTTGAGATAAAGAACGGGGATGGAACAGTTATTCTGTTGGAGAGCGGCGCTTTTACCTACCTGGAAAAAGCCGGCGGTACCTCCTTATTGAAAATAGCTGTTGCTCCGGATTTGGTAACTGACGGACAATATGTACTGACTGTTAAAGATACTTTGCAGGCAGCGGATGGAACTCTGTTGGGACGCAACTTCACCTGGACCTTTGATGTCTCAGTCGGGCCATATGGCGTGACCGATATTGCTGCTGGATATAATTCATATAGCTCGCGGCAATTGCCATCTGACCGTTATTACTTGATGCTCAAAGATGATGGCAGTGTATGGACCTGGGGGAATAATGATTATGGAACTCTGGGCGATGGCACCACCGACAGCAGAGAGGTACCCACCCGAGTTGAAACCCTGAGTAATATTGTTGCTCTGGAAGCAGGGCGGGACAGCTGTTTTGCCCTGGATCAGGACGGGGCCGTCTGGGCCTGGGGATCCAATGAATACGGGCAGCTGGGCAAAGGAATAGTGCCTTCCGGCACCAGCGGACGATATGGCAACCATGTACCGGAGAAAGTAATTGGTCTGCCGGTAGCCATAGAAAAATTGCACTATGGCTTCGGCAGTGTAGCCGCCCTGGATGAAAACGGCGAGGTATGGATCTGGGGCAACTCGGCGCAGGCGGGACTATCGACAATTGACCAGCGCAGCGGAACACCAATAAAAGTGAACGGACTCAATGATGTGATCGATGTGGCCACCGGATATAGGATGTTTATGACGGTGAGCGGAGACGGAGATGTTTACAGCTTCGCCAGCGGCAACGCCCCGGCCAAGGTAGCTGGCCTGAGCGAGATTGTGGCTGTGGACGCCGAAGGCATAGACCAGAGTAATACTGTTCGTATGGCTTTAAAAGCTGACGGTACCACTTATATCTGGGGCAGCAACAACACTGGTTCGTATGCTTCTGCCCCCACCCGGGTGCAAGATGCTGCTTTGATTAAATCCGTCATAGCTGACGGCCCCTATGTACTGGGTACGGACGGGCAGGCAAGTAATGTTGCTTACAGTGCCGAGCCGATGCTGGGAGAACCGATCAGCGGTCTCAACCATGTAGTGAAACTGGTCAGTTCGGCCAATGGCGGTTTGGCCTTGCAGACGGATGGTACACTACTGCAGTTTATCGGTACCGAGGTTACAGAGGTACCCTTAAACATGGTTCCGGCTGACGCGCCGGTCTGGCCTGACAGCGGCACAATAGAGATCACCAACCAGGCTGAGACAGGATTGACCCTAAATTGGGAGAAACCTGATCCCGAGGTTTCCACTTTTGCTGTCTACCAGGATGGGAACCTGCTTACCACCGTATCAGGCAACACCTTAAGTTATAATGTTCTAGGGCTAACCAAAGGCGAGACTTATATCTTCAAGCTGGAAGCTCGTTTTGTCAACAGTGATTGGTCTGTTACCGGACCGGAAATTATCACCACCATGAGTGAATGGAATCCTGTCATGCAGGGTGCTGGAAAACTGGCCATGGGCGCCGGGCATACTCTGATGATCGGTGATGATGGCAGTGTCTGGGCCTGGGGACAAAATGACTATGGTCAGCTAGGCTTGGGCGACAACACTGAACGACTGATCCCGGTCAAGATAGACGGTCTGGCCAACATAGCAGCGGTGGCGGTTGGTGACAACCACAGCCTGGCACTGGATCAGGACGGCAATGTCTGGGCCTGGGGCAGAAATCACATCTATCAGCTGGGTGATGGCAGTACTACCGACAGCAATGTGCCGGTCAAGATTATCACTTCCGGTGATATCAAGGCCATTGCTGCCGCTGCCGACCACAATATTGCTCTGAAAAATGATGAGACAGTATTAGGCTGGGGTGTTGAAGACAGTGGCCCGCCTAACTATTATCTCCTCTCCGGTATTGACGGGCATACTCCGGGTCAGCTCTACTATGGCACAGCATCTCCTGCAGTAAATTATCCCCTGACGGGAGTGAAAGGAATTGCCGCTTCACGTAATTTCAGTGCCTATCTCTTTAATGACGGCAGAATCTGTCGTATTGGCAGCTTTGTTGATGCGGGCGGTGCAACCACCTGGACACCGATACCGAACTATTCAGCACCGATGGGCATTTGCGCTATTGCCGCCGGGGAGAACTTCGTAGTGGCATGGAAGGAAGACGGAAGCGTTTTGACCTTTGGTGACAACAATTTTGGTCAATACGGCAATGGTACTCAGGGTAACGGTACACCCGCCAATCCCAATCCTTATGGAATCGTATCTGGTCTGGATAACGTGGTAGCAGTAGCTGCCGGCGGATACCATGGCCTGGCTTTAGACCAGGACGGCAATGTTTACACCTGGGGCAAGAACCTGTACGGCCAGCTGGGTACCGGCAAGACCGATATTCATCTTGCACCGGTTAAGGTGGCAGGCTTAACGGGCATTACTGCCATAGGCGGAGGGACCGAAAGCAGCATCGCCTTCAGAAATATGCAGAAGGTATATGTCTGGGGCAGAAATGACAACGGCCAATTGGGTAATAACAGCAAAGTCGATTCCAAAGTACCTGCTCTGGCTGTAATGGCCGGCTATACCGAAGATATGGACGCGCCTGCCTGGCCCGCCTATTTCGCCCTGATAGCGAGCGATATCACCGAAAACAGCGTTACTTTGCTCTGGACTCCTGCCGATGATGATATCGGCGTGACCGCTTATGAGATCTATGTAGACGGTTCCAAGCAGGCAGATATTGAAGGAAATACGACGGATTACACCATTACCGGACTTACTGCCAATACCGTGTACACCTTTGGGATCAAAGCTCGGGACGCTGCTGGGAATATTAGCGTTATGAGCAAGACGGTTGACGTTGAGGTTAACAATGGCAGCGCTGGAGGCTTGTCGGTAGTTTTCAGCACTCCGTATAAATCAGCCAGCAACACGGTGCTGCACTTTGATTTCAGTAATGGAATCGAAAACCACCTGCCTGATTGTTTGAGCAAAATACAGGTTTACAAAAAATCCGGCGGCGGCAGCATTGCTTATTCCAGCTATGATTATATCAAAGAGGGTAGCAATACTGACGCAGATAAGATACGCAGACTGGTGTTGAACTACAACAACCTGCAGGCTGGAACCACTTATGTAGTGAATATCGACGGCGATTTCGCGGCCAACAACGGTACTATCCTGGGCGAACCCTGTACCTGGGAATTTACCACTGATGCATCAGGTGGATCCGGCTCTGGCGGTGATGATGGATCTGGAGGCGGCGCTGGCTCCGGTGATGGCGGCGGAGCAGGAAGCGGAACGACCGGAGGGATGACGGTGGAATTCTCTCTGGGAACTGCAGCATCTGACAACACCGTATTATATTTTGACTTCAGCAACGGCGTAGACAATAATCTGCCGGGATGTTTAAGCAAAATAACAGTGTACAAGAAGTCCAATGACAGCAGGGTTACTTACTACGACTATAACTACATTAAAGTTGGAAGCGGAGATGATGCAGTAAAGATACGCAGATTGGAACTGTATTATAATAACCTGGAGGCAGGAACAGCCTACGTGGTGAAGATTGATGCCGACTTTGCAGCCAATAACGGCAGTACACTGGGCAGGATCTATACCTGGGAATTTAGTACTGATTCTGCAGGCGGTGGCGGTGTTGGTACTGCAGTACAGCAGGAGCCGCAGCCGGTTGTCGTAAACGAATTGGTGCCAGCCTCTGGTATAACAACTGTACCTGCAGAAGTACCTTACCTGATCGACATCTCTGATCACTGGGCAAGAACCGCAATTGAACAGCTGGTAAATTCCGGAGCAATCACCGGGTTCCTGGATGGAACATTCAGACCGGATAATACTATAACCCGGGCCGAATTTGCCACCATATTGGTGAAAGCCATGGGATTAGAGCTAAAGCCCGGAATGGTATTCAATGATACTGATCACCACTGGGCCAAGGACTATATTTCTACCGCGGTAGCACATGGAATCATCAACGGTTATGGCAATCAAACCTTTGGTCCCGATGACTTAATAAGCCGGGAGCAAATGGCAGTGATGATTGACCGGGCAAAGGATCTGGAATTGATAGAAGTGCAAATAAGCTTTGTTGATGCAGATCAGATATCCGATTGGGCTATAGAAGCAGTGTCTCAGGTGAGCGGACATGGAATAATGTCAGGATATCCTGACCATAGCTTCAGGCCTGCAGCGTCGGCTAGTCGAGCAGAAGCTGCTACGGTTATTTCCCAGATACTGTAACGAGGCCAGTGCTCCCGCCGCTTCTTTAAGCGGTGGGAGAACGGGCGGTGGGTCTAATCCTCCGCCTCGTTGCAGCCATGGATGGCTTTAGAAGTCTTAAACCGAAGAAGGGGTGGAGAAGTATCCCACCCCTTCTCTCTTTTGGTAGTAGATAACAAAGAGGAATCCTTTTTGCCTCCTTATTTTCTAGCGTGATTGGGAATAGCAAAGCCAACCGAGCCGGTGATGACAGGGGAAAGAACCTATGATATTCCTGTGCTGGAAAAAAAGATGGAAAGTAATCAAAGCGGTATTAATCAAACAGGCTGGGCTCTTCGGCTCGGTGTTTTTCTACCCGGTTTCTACCGTTGTTTTTAGCTTTGTATAATGCCTGATCAACCTTTTCGATTAAGGTATCCAGGCTTTCATCACTGTGTTCTATTTCTGCCACCCCGAAACTGGCAGTAATTTGATGGCATTTGTCAAATTGGTAATCGGCCAGAGAAATCCTCAACCTTTCTGCCACCGCCAGAGCCTCCTCCAGTGCGGTCTCCGGTAAAAGAAGGATGAATTCCTCTCCTCCCCAGCGGGCCAGGAGATCGGAACTGCGTTTATTATGATTGATAATCTGGGCCACAGTTTTCAATACATAGTCTCCCATCGCATGCCCATAACTGTCATTTACCTTTTTGAAAAGATCCAGGTCAAACAATATTATACTCATGGGACGACCATATCTCCTGAATTTATCTACCTCCAGGCAGGCTAGTTCCAGGAACCTATAACGGTTGTAGATCCGGGTAAGGGGATCGATATGAGCCTGGGTTTCCAATTTCATCCGATTTCTGATGAAGTACCAGGAAACGGTGCCAAAAATCAAATAGAGCAGGGTCAACAGCACCATGGTGAGATAATAGGCCGATCGTACTGCCGGGAGCTGCTGGTCAGGAGCATAAGCTACAAAATAAGCCGTCGGGGTGCCGTCATAGCACTTTACCATGGCAAAAGACACCAGGTAATTTTCCCCATCGACCTTTGCTTCCACGGCAAAATCATGCATGTCTTTCAGGTTCTCCAGCAACCAGGGGTCCTGGCTGATCCCCTTGATTATCCGGAGAATAAGGTGGCTTTCCGATTCATCCCATTTTTTGCTGTTGGCCAAGTAAGCCTCCAGATCATAATAAAAGGCATCGCTTAACAAAGACATCATATAGTTGGATCTTTCCGATTCGTAGACTATGCTGTCAACAAGGTCTCTTTTAACCAGAAATTCATGGCGCTGGTGGGGAAAAGAGGTGTCCAGAATATTCTGTATCGTTTCCGGGGAGATAGTCATATCCATGGTACCGATCAGATTGCCCTGGTAAAATAGCGGGTAGACAAAATAGTATCCGCAGTGTATCCGACCGATTTCAAATCCGGAGGCACAGCTTTGACGGACGTTAGCTTCCTGGATGGATTTTCGTACTTCAGCTATATTGTCTCCAAAGAACCCGGGCCGGTGCAGGCGCAGAAAACTGCTGCCATCACTCAATTGAAAATGCATTTGCCTGAAACCATAATGACTGATAACGCTATAATCGCTGTATATGGCATGGAATAACTGCTGTCGGGCCTGTTCTGTTTGCAGCACATCTGAGGAATGCGAAGCTGCTGAGACAGGTTCCAATACCAGGGGGAGGTTGATTTTCTCATTGAAGAAGTATACGGACAACTTTTCATGCATCATTACCGCCGTATTGACCTCATTGCGGAGAGATTCTATGTCCCGGCTCTTGATGTCGGCGGTTTTTTTGTCCAAATCAGCAGACAGATGGTAGGCTAACATTAAATAGATACATCCGGTTAGCAGTAATAATGCCAGCCATTTGAAATAAGGATTGTCTTTACCCATTAGTCTTTCCCACCTGTTCAGATAATGTGTCAAGTAATTGTACCAGAAAGCCCGCAATATTTTCAATAATATTAGTATTTAATATCGTAAAATAGGGAAAAAAGTCTAAATATTTTCAAAACTCAAATATATTTATACTGTTTCTGTAAAAATCATGGTTGGTTTCATCGCAGGTCAATTTCTGATGGATTGGATATGCTTGTTTAAGAGATTTTACTGATATACACTATAATAGAAGCAGTTTTAGGCAGCCTTGTCAATCTGGACCAGAGACTGCATGGTTGCAGCGGAGGATCAGTCTCCTGTATGTTTATATGCCATTAGGGGTCTAAATGAAATTATATGATAGTTGCAGGCTGAAAAGGTAGGGAGACTGGATTTTATATGAACCAGGACTGGAGAATACTGTTATTACCAGGCAGGGAGGCGATGCAAGTGTTTAAACGAAGCAAAATAGAGAATGAAATGGGTAAACTGGCCCGTCAATCAGGAATCCTATTGGAAAAAGGAAAGTTGAAGCTGCAGATATCCCAGCTGGAAAATGATTTGTACAATCTGAAAGCCGAGCTGGGGGATATGGTGTACAAGGCCTTTCAAAACCAGGCTTTGCGGGGAGAAGAGGGAATCCGGGAAATAGAAGAAGCTTGTGATAAAATTGCCCAACTGGAAAACTCCCTTAATGAGCTCAAGCAAGAGATTGAACAAATAAAACGGGATTAAGGTTTTTGACCAATTAATACTTGAATCTTCACGCCCTGTATACAGTGACTCTTATCTGAGAATCTGTTAATATATATTAACCGGAAACGATGACTAAGGTTTGAATAGCTGGATAATAAGGTAATTATGGGCAAAGGCGTCTCTGTTTGTCTGCCGCTAATGGTGTAGATAGGGGCGTTTTTTTGTTTCCAGGCTTGAGGAGGAAAAGTGATGGATGAAGCGGTATCTTCAACCGGTATAAAAGGATTGGATGCGATTTTACACGGGCTCTGGCCGGGTGATAATGTGGTATGGCAGGTAGATTCCATTGACGATTATTGTGAATTTGCCCGGGCATTCGCCCGGCAGGCCCGATTGGATGAACGGCGAGTAGTATATATGAGATTTGGACAGCACTGTTCCATCTTGGATGAACAGGATGGGGTACAAGTATACCAGTTGGATGCTGAGGAAGGGTTTGAAAGTTTTTCCAGCGATGTGCACCGGATAGTCAGTGACGAAGGCTTAGGGGTCTATTATGTTTTTGACTGCCTGTCAGACCTGCTTTCTTCCTGGGCTACCGACCTAATGACCGGGAATTTCTTTCGGGTCACCTGTCCTTACCTTTATGAACTGGATACTATTGCTTATTTTGCCATTTTAAGAAACCGGATTGCCAACCATACCATTGCTCGTATCAGGGAGACTACCCAGCTTTTTCTGGATATTAAACGGCATGAAAAAGATATATTTGTACATCCGATTAAGGTATTTGATCGCTACTCTCCTACCATGTATTTGCCCCATCTGCGTTTAGAAGAAGGGAATTTTATTCCGGTGACCAGCAGTGTTCAGGCTGCTAATCTCCTGACCCGTTTTATGGGACCGGGAAATGTTGACGGCAAGCTGGATTACTGGGATCGGCTATTTTTGCAGGCCCGGGAGCTTTTGGATAAAGAAGAGGCGCGGCTGCAGGAAGAAAAACAGGCCATGCTGCTGCAGCTGTGCAAAATGATGATAGGGCGTGATCCTGAGATACTTGAACTGGCACAGAAGTATTTTGCTCTGGAGGATTTGCTGGAAATACGCACCCGGATAATCGGATCTGGTTTTATTGGCGGCAAAACTGTTGGTATGCTTCTGGCCCGCAAGATATTAACCGCCCGGGACAACAGCCCCTGGCACCAATGGCTGGAAGCTCATGACTCCTTCTATATTGGCTCGGATTTATATTATACTTATCTGGTGGAGAATGAATGCTGGAAATTACGAATGGAACAGAAAAAAGCAGAGAATTTTTTCAGCCATGCTCCGCAGCTTAAAGAACGAATACTCAAGGGCAATTTCCCCAATTTTATTAAAGAACAATTCTACCAGATGCTGGACTACTTTGGCCAGGCACCAATAATTGTTCGATCCAGCAGCCTGCTGGAGGATGGTTTTGGCAATGCTTTTGCCGGCAAATATGAAAGTGTGTTCTGTGTTAACCAGGGTACCCTGTCCCAGCGTTATGAAACTTTCGAAAAGGCATTGAAGACAGTATATGCCAGTACCATGAGTGAAGACGCCTTGGCTTATCGAATGCAAAGAGGCCTGGAGGCCCGGGATGAACAGATGGCATTACTGGTACAACGGGTATCCGGTTCCCATCACTCCCAGTATTTTTTCCCTGATTTGGCCGGAGTAGCCATGTCCTTTAACCCTTATGTATGGAGAGAGGACATGAATGTGGAGGCGGGGATGATGCGCCTGGTTTTGGGACTGGGAACCCGGGCGGTGGATCGGGTGGACGATGATTACCCTCGGGTGCTGGCCCTTGATCAGCCTAATCTCAGGCCAGATGCTTCCATGGAGGGGTTAAGAGTATTCTCCCAGCACCAGGTTGATGTACTGGACAGGGCAGCAAACCAGTGGGCCAGTATACCTTTAAATAAGATGCCCGGACTTCAGCCAGGTCTGATTAATTGGGATTTGATGGCCATAAAGGACCAGGAGACTTCCCGGCGGATGCGGGAACTGGGGATAGATGGGGAAGAATGGCTGCTTTCTTTCGACGGGTTGATAAACAAAACCCCATTTCTGGACCGAATGAAACTGATGATCAGCCAGCTCCAGGAGGCCTATAAATACCCGGTTGATACCGAGTTTGCCTGCAATTTTATATCCCAGCAGGAGATGCGCATCAATCTTCTCCAGTGCCGCCCCCTTCAAACCTTGCTGCGGCCTGAGGAAAGACCGACGCAGTACCAAAGGAGCAGCGCGGAGTTATTGTTTGCTACCCGGGGCAGATTTATGGGATATGGGGTAAAATGGCATCCTGATAAAATAGTTCTGGTTGAGCCCATGGAATATATTGCTCTGTCCCAGCAGGCCAAGTACCAAGTTGCTCGTCTGATTGGGAGTTTGAACCGTCTGTTTAGGGATCGGCAAAAGGGCGATTTTGCCTTAATAGGCCCGGGAAGGTGGGGTACCAGCATTCCATCCCTGGGAGTCCCGGTATCATTTAGTGAAATATGCCATTGCAGTATTTTGGTGGAAGTTGCTGTCAGGGAACAAGGTATTATGCCGGAACTCTCCTTTGGAACCCACTTTTTCCAAGATCTGGTGGAGACCGGCATATTCTATACAGCTTTATTCCCCGGGACCGAAGAAGTAGTTTACTCCCCGAAATTGCTGGAAGCGGAGGAGAATATGCTGAGCAGGCTGCTTCCGGATTATGCTCGCTACAGCAAGGTCATAAAAGTAATAGACCTTGCCCCCCAGGGTAGAAAACTGCTGCTGGATGTGGATATCAATTCCCGCCGGGTGGAGGCATTCCTGAGCAGTGTCTGAGTAATTGCGGCATCATCGGCTGCCCATATTGACTTCTGTTAATGCTTGGCACTTGTGCAGCAACATTCATTGGAGTAAAATTTATTAGATTAACACTTTTCAGGAGGGAATGGAATGCACAAGAAATTATTTATACCAGGACCGGTAGAGGTTAAAAGCGATGTGCTGGAAAAAATGGCTACTCCTATGATAGGACATCGCAGCAAGGATGCTTCCAGATTGCAGCGTAATATAAGCGATAAGCTCAGAATGCTGTTCTATACCGAAAACGATATACTCTTGTCTACCACCTCCGGCAGCGGACTTATGGAGGGAGCGGTTCGCTCCTGTACCCTGAAAAGAGCCGCCATATTTTCGGTGGGGGCTTTTGGCAAAAGATGGTTTGAAATGGCCCAGAGTAATAATGTGCCGGCAGATTTGTTTGAGGTCGAATGGGGGCAGGCAACTCAAGGGGCAGAAGTGGAGCGAGTGCTGGCTACAGGCAACTACGATTTGCTGACTATAACTCATAATGAAACTTCGACCGGCATTATGAACCCGGTGGAAGAGATTGCCCAGGCGGTGAAAAAACACCCGGAAGTATTGTTCTGTATGGATGCTGTGAGTTCGGCCGGGGGCTCCAGGATAGAAGTTGACAAACTGGGGATAGATATATGCATTACCTCTACCCAGAAGGCACTGGGCCTGCCGCCGGGACTGGCCATATGCACTTTTTCCTCCAAGGCTCGCCGCCGGGCGGAACAAGTACCGTTTCGCGGGTATTACCTGGATTTGCTTCAGCTTTATAAATATATATTGGATAAGGATTACCAGTACCCTTCTACTCCTTCTTTATCACATATGTTTGCCCTGGACTATCAGCTGGATAAAATTTTGGAAGAAGGATTGGAACATCGTTTCAACCGGCATATGGAAATGGCGGAATATGTGAGGGACTGGGCCCGGAGCAATTTTGCACTTTTTGCCGATGAGAGGTACCTTTCTAATACCCTCACCACTATTACCAATACTCGGAATATCGAAGTAGGAGCATTGAATCAGGAACTGGGCCAAAGAGGCTTTCAGATATCCAATGGTTATGGCAAAATGAAAGAAAAGACTTTCCGTATCGCCCACATGGCAGACTATAAGCTGGAAGACGTCCGGGAATTGATCGATAATATCAATGATATTCTGGGCATCTGATATCGGACAGCACAGTGAGCCATTAAAGGCTCCGGCCAAGCAGCTGGGTTGGATTATTGGGGGAGAAAGACAAACTGGCAGGAGGGTAAATTATGGCAATAGTTAAGCCGTTTCGGGCGGTTCGGCCCACCATGCAGTTGGTGGACCGGGTGGCAGCGCTTCCTTATGATGTTATGAGCAGCGATGAGGCCCGGGAAATGACAGCAGGAAATCCCTATTCATTTTTACATGTGGATAAGGCGGAAATAGACCTGGACCCGGCTATAGATCTGTATGATACCAGGGTATATGAAAAGGCCCGGGATAACCTAAATGAAATGCTGCAGCAGGGAGTGTTTCTTAAAGAGGAAAGTGACTGCTTGTATATATACCGCCAGGAAATGGGTTCACGTTATCAGATCGGAGTAGTAGCCTGTGCCTCCATCGATGACTATATGAACAATTTAATAAAAAAACACGAATTGACCAGGGCCGATAAAGAGCAGGACCGGATAAAACACGTAGATTACTGTGATGCCAATACCGGGCCCATATTTTTGACTTACCGGGCTCAGGAAGAGATTGACGCCATAGTTGAATCCTGGATGAACCTTAACCAACCGATTTATGATTTTATTTCCGACGATGGCATTGGCCATACGGTATGGAGAATTGACCAGCAGGGGGTCATAGAGGGCCTGGTAAAACTATTCTCCGGGGTGGAATGCCTGTATATAGCTGATGGTCACCACCGGTCTGCTTCGGCGGTCAGGGTGGGTCAAATGCGAAGAACAGAAAATCCTGATTATACCGGTGAAGAAGAATTCAACTATTTTCTGTCGGTTATTTTCCCCGATAACCAGCTACATATCATGGACTATAACCGAGTGGTAAAAGACCTCAATGGACTGGACATTTCCGGTTTTCTTCAGCAAGTCGGGGAGTCATTTGAAATAGAACCTTATGCTGGGGAAGGACCCTGCGCGCCCGATAAGCAGCGGTGTTTCGGCATGTATTTGGACGGACAATGGTATATTTTGCGGGCCAAAACGGACAGCTACGACCCCAACGATCCGGTAAAAAGATTGGATGTCTCCATACTGCAGCACAACTTGCTGGGACCAATCCTGGGTGTTGCTGACCCCCGAACCGATAAAAGAATCGATTTTATCGGCGGGATCAGGGGATTAAAAGAATTGGAAAGAAGAGTAGAAGAGGGGATGAAGGTGGCTTTTTCCATGCACCCCACTACGGTTCAGGATCTGATGGACATAGCTGACGCGGATAAAATCATGCCGCCCAAATCTACCTGGTTTGAACCTAAACTTCGCAGCGGTATCTTCATTCACCAGCTAAAATAGTTTCTCGCCCGAAGCAATATGAGGTAAAATGTTATATAGGGGTAAGGCTTAATCAGCTTTAACCGATGAACCCTATTTCCATGCAGATCTTTAGGGGAGGCAAGGATAATGTTTAAATTTGATAAGAGCAAGCTGGAGCAGCAGGCCAGTAAGTTGGTGCAAAAATCCGGGGACGTAGTGGAAAGCGGCAAGATCAGGCTTAATATCTCCAACCTGGAGAAAGAGGTCGCTTCATTTAAATTGGAACTGGGAGAAACTCTGTACCAGGCCTTTAAAGCCGGAGCCAATGCTGAAGTTGAATTAACCGCAATATGCAATAAAATCGATGCCAAGTACCAGGAAATAGGACAATTGCAGAAGCAACTGGAAGACTTAAAGGCCAAAGAGTAGCTTCCTGCACCTGGAGGGAGAAAGAAATAGCTGGAATTAGGCAGCCGGGCGCTGCTTAATTTTTTACCTCCAGGACTGGATGGATTTCCTTTTAATCTTCCAATAATCGTTAAGCAGTTGTTGCTGTCCATGGGGAGATAGAGCAAGAGCAGGCATAGTGCTTATGGAAATTCCAAATCTGCTTTGCAAGGGGAAATGCATAGACAACGTAAGATATATGCAGCAGATGATCTGGCAAAACAGGTAAGTAAAAACTCTAAAGGATGCAGGCCATAAAACCGGTATTATATACTGATTGTCCCGAATTTTTACAAAATCACACAATTGGGTCAGCATTTATCCCACATTCATGCATTAAATTATTAACAGATAAAGTAAATAACCCTTTGCATTGAAGGAGGTGGGAAAACTAAGGAACAACAGATTGTTCGATAAGCAGGCCGGGAAAGGACTTACCCTCCGGTAGCCCAAGGAAACCAAATTACATAACTGTTTTCAGTTACAGGATTCCTAAGTGCAGAAGATTTATCGAACAGCATAAATTTGATAAAATATACTTCAGATACCCTTCCTCTTAAATAAGCTAGAGCATGAACAAGTCCAGGAGGACAGTCAATGTCTTACAAGATTTACCTGGTAGAAGACGAAGAAAACCTGAACGAACTCTTATCCTCTTATCTCTCCAAAGAGGGCTGGCATGTCCAGCCCTTTTTGTCTGGAGAAATGGCCATGAAGGCTATACCGGAGCATCCTGATCTGTGGATATTGGATATAATGCTGCCAGATATTGATGGCTATCGTTTGCTTCAATATATCAAGGCCGACAACCCGTCCATACCGGTAATTTATATATCGGCCCGGGATGCTGAACTGGATCGGGTTTTGGGGTTGGAAATGGGAAGCGATGATTATCTGCCCAAGCCATTTCTGCCCCGGGAACTGGTGATCCGGACCCGTAAGCTGCTGGAACGGGTATACAGTGAACCTCATTTTGACAGTTTTATCAAGGTTCAGTCTTATCTTATCGACGAGTTGAGAAGAAAAATAATGCAGAATGGAGAGGAAATAGACTTAACCTCGAAGGAATTTGATTTAATGGTGCTTCTGGCCCGCAACCAGGGACAGGCCTTTTCCCGTGAACAGGTTTTGGATCATGTCTGGGGTCAGGATTATGTTGGTTCCGACCGGGTGGTGGATGATCTGGTCAGAAGGTTGCGCAAAAAACTGCCGGAATTCAGAGTAGAAACCATATATGGCTATGGATATCGGTTGGTGAAATCATGAAAAACAGCCCCCTGGCTTTACAAATATGGATGATTTTTGTGCTCATTACCATTGTGATATCCACCCTGTTTATGCTGCTGGTTCCCTGGGCTTTGCGCGACTTTTTTACCCAGCAGACCTATGCCACCATACGGGAAGCCCAGTCCATATACCTTAATAATGGCAAAATGCTGAATGATATCGATGATATAACCGAATGGGACCAAATTAATCAGCAATATCAAACCGTCAAACATATTGTTTTCTTAGACGATGGTCAGGTAGTGGCCGGTTCGACCTCTCTGCTGATATTTAATAATTTTGACTTTATACTTAAAGAATCCGGTGAGCAGCACATAGCAGCCCAGCAGTATGCCCGGGATATCAATGGAGAGAAAATGTATTATATCATCCGCAAAGGGGAACTGGCCAGTTCTCCCGTGTATCTGTTTTCCTATACCTGGGAGTCATACCAGAATGATCTGGTGGAAAACCTGTTTTCTCAATTGCTGTGGGTTATTGCCGTTATTCTGCTTTTAAGCTGGATTCCCTCATTTCTGATGGCCCGCTATATAACCAAACCTATTATCAAGATGGAAAGCCATGTTCGCAGTATAGCCAATCGCGATTGGTACGAATCCCTTGATGTAGATCGTGACGACGAAATAGGCAAATTGGGTCAGTCGATAGAGCGGATGCGGCAGAGGCTGGTAGAGCAGGAAGACATGCAGCGCAGTTTTCTGCAGCACATATCCCACGAGCTGAAAACCCCTGTCATGGTCATTCGCAGCTATGCCCAGGCCATAGCAGATGGAATTTTTCCCAAAGGCGGTCTGGAAGGATCCATCGAGGTCATCGACAAGGAAGCCGGGCGTATGGAAAAAAGGGTTAAAGACCTGCTCTATCTTACCAAGCTCGATTATTTGTTTACCAAACGTTCCTCAGATGATCTGATTAACATCGGCGACCTGATAGAAAACATCGTGGAATTATTGAGATGGCAGCGGCAGGAGCTCAGCTGGCAGCTGGATTTGGCTGAGATATCGTTTAAGGGCAACCTGGAGCAGTGGAAGGTTGCCATAGAAAATCTGCTGGATAACCAGATCCGCTATGCCCAGTCCATTATCACCGTTACTGTTAGTGAGCATTACCAGAACCAACAGCCCTATATGTTTCTCCGTATTTTTAACGATGGGCCTTACCTGGAAGAAGGGCTGGTAGACAAACTGTTTGAGGAATACCAGCGGGGTTTTAAAGGCGAGTTTGGATTGGGTCTGGCCATAGTACGAGAGATAGTTCTTTGCCACGGCGGTAAAATATGGGCCAGTAATGAAGAGGACGGAGTTGCCTTCTACCTGGATATACCCATTGAAAAGGATTAAGCAGTATGAACTGCATCTGTGCCTACCTGCTTTCAAAGACCTTCCCTTTGTTGCTCAGAGCCTTCACCCGTTCTACAATCAGGTCAGTCAGGCGTTCGCGTTTTCTCCACCGGGCATAGGTACGGGCAGGGTCCAGCCCATATTCAGACAGCACTGCCTTCAGCGTATTGATGTCCAAACCTTGAAGAGAAGCGAGCAATCCCAATTTCCCTTGTTCATAGTAAATATGGAAAGGATCAAAGCCTTCGGGCAGGGATGACTCTATTTTGGTTTTGCCCCTTGGCTGCTTGGGGGCGGCCAAGGTTTCCGATTCCAGGAATGCCAGCAGTGGAGCCGACAAGCGTTTGGCCATTGACTTGTTATTCTCCAATTCTGAGGCCAGAAGCCTTAAAAAATCAGCCATATATGGAGTGGGGTCTGATTTGGGCATATTCCAATACCTCCTCAGTCAATGTTTCATACATTCCAAAAGGAATTTCATAACCATATTTATGGTGCAGGGTTCTGCACAGGGCAGTGAAATCCATAGCTGCAGCAGCCCTGGAGGTTTCGGGGATAATGGTATTAAAGATCCGGGAGTAGCCTGCTTCAAAAGCCCGCAATTGCAGCAGCTTGATCTGATTGCCATGATGAATATTTTGTTTGCGATACTTATTGATCACCACACCGAGTGGGTTAATGGTAACTCCGGTTGAATCGGATAAGCGTTTAATACGGCTCACAATCTGGGGAATACCATAGGTGGAAAGGATATCGGGTATTACCGGTATCAAATAATACTGACTGATAATCAGGCCGTTTTGGGTTATCAAACCCAGGTTGGGGGGGCAATCGATCAGTACCACGTCATAGCAGGGAAGTTGATCCACTACCGCTTCGGCCAGTATCGTAACTGGTTTCAAGGGAAGAAAGCGGCTGACCGGTATAGTGGCGATATGATCCTGCAAATCAATGAGATCCAGGCTGGAGGGAATCAGATCCAGACCGGGAATTCCACCGCCCACATTGGATACCTGGTGCATTATAGCCTCCTGGGCGGAAAAAATGGAGGTTTTTTCTATTCTGTCCCGAAACAGCTGCATCAAAGTTTGTCCCCGGATATTTCTTTTTACCCAGGCTTCCTCTCCGATCAAAGCCACAGTAGCATTGGTCTGGGGATCCATATCTATAATCAATACTTTCAGGCCATAGCGAAAGGCCATCATTTCTCCCAGAGCTATACAAAGGGTGGTCTTGCCCACTCCTCCTTTTAAATTAATAACACTTATTACTACTGGCATAAAGCAGTTCTCCATCCAAGTTTAATAGTATACTTTTCGGTGCGGCCGGCCAATTATCCTGCCGGTTCACAGCTCAAGTTTGAGTTGATCCGCCGTAAATCAAATATGTAGGAGTTGAATTCCCCAAGGCCGGGTCCTGGTTATTATTAATGAAACCAAAAACTGTCCGGGGCTCTTTTTGGTTCCTATAAAACGGAGGTGGGTTCGAATCTCCCGCCTCCCGCAGCAGGAAAGATACTGCTTTGCAGTCCTCGGATGCTTAAATGTAAGAAAAGCTAGTGATTATCATATATACTAGCAAAGGGAACACAATCACCAATGATGAGATAGAGGAGGTAGATGTTTTGGGGCGTTTTCTATATGGCGGAAATAGAACCTATACTATGATATTGCTGTTGCTGGTGATAACCCTGTTTGTTTCCGGCTCCCTGACCGGCTGCGGCAAGTCCGCTTACCAGGATTCCATACCGGAGATTTCCTCCAGTAATCAGGCTTCGTCCGAAGAATATGGTTCTGATTCCGACATCAACTATAAGGAATTCACGAGCGGAGCGGCGGTATCCGATCAGGAGAGGAAAGTGGTGCAAAACGCTGGCATGGTGCTTTCCGTAAGGGATGTGAGCCAGGCCATGGATAAAATAATCAACATTGCCGCAGATTACCAGGGTTACACGGTAAACAGCAATCTTAAGCGGGGAGACGACTGGGTACGGGGTGAAGTGGAGGTTAAGGTGCCCTCCCCCCAATTGAATGCAGTTATGGAGGAGGTCGCCGCCCTGGGGGAAATCAAGGATAAAAGCCTGTCTGCCCAGGATGTGACCGAGGAATACTATGACTCTCAGGCCCGGCTGGCCGTCCTGAACAAGAAAGAAGAACGTCTGCTGGCATTGATGGATCGAGCCCAGACTATTGAAGAGATAATAAGCGTTGAAAATGAATTGACCCGGGCTAGAAGTGATATCGAAGTGCTGTCAGGGAGGCTTAAGTACCTGGAAAACGCCACCAGCTACAGCAGTCTCTCGGTATCCCTTAGTCAGGCCTCAGCAACCAGAGTTGAGGTGCCGGAGGGGATACTGGCCAAGGCTTTACAGGCTTTTATCAACAGTATCAATAATTTGGCCCAATTCCTAAGCGGTTTCTTTATACTTTTTATAGCCCTTATACCCTGGGCTCTGCTCCTGGGCATGATGATTTGGATTTTTGGAGCCTTGAAGAAAAAATATAACTGGGGCTTCAAAAGAAAGCAGCGGCAGGTCACCCTTCCGGCAGTACCTGAAGCAGATGAAGATAAACAGGAGTAAAGGGCAGGCATATATTAAGAATATTACCTGGCCGGGTAGGGAGAAATGCTCAAAAAGTTTCCTCCCGGCCAAGAAAAATGCCAATAGAATCTAAAATAAATACCAGGCGGAAAAACAGGAAAAAGTCTCTGCAGGATGGGCTGCAGGGACTTTTGCTTAAAGCTTGTTGCTTACCTGAATGACCATAGTTTCATGGTTGATTGACAGATTATCAATAGAAATATCCTGGCTGCTGCTTAATGCTTTTTTTATCCCTGGAGAGACCAGCTTTTCTACCAGAGATATTTCATCCGCCGGCAATGATATCTGTCCGATCCGGAGTTGGGATATATCAACTTCAAACTCTTGATTGCTGATGGATATACTGCCCTGCATATATAATGGTGTGTTTCGGTTCAGACCTATGGCATTCAGAGCTTGCACCAACTTTTGTTCGGATAGCCCGGAAGCCTCAGCCAGAGGAGGAAGTTCATCGATTAATAGCAGCCCTGATATTTCCAGAGAATTTTGAGTATGCAGTTTTACCTGGGCTGAATCCAGGGGGAGAGCCGCGCATTCGTCCAGAGCCAGCAGGGCGGTTAATTCCCCCGAGCTCAGGTTAACGGTGACTGATCCGGGCAGATGGCCCTCCGGGGATACTCCCCCTGGGGCAGACGGATTGAGAAGTCTGAACTTCTTTTGGGCTTGTTCCAGGTCATGAGAGTCAGGATAGACGCCCAGATCCAGGGGCTCCTCCTTACAGCTTGATATATCCTGATGTTTCAGCAGCGGATACCCGATAGCGGGAAGCAAAAACAGCAGCAATATGGCCAGGTAAACATATTTTTTCAATCCGATCACCCCTTAACGGAACAGCATTGCTATAAAGTGATATATTTTATATATTTAATAATAATTATATGGAAACCATAAGGCAAATGGTAAAGGGGGAGCAAGATGAATATCAGTCGAACAGCGGCCATAACTGGAATAGGCGAGTTGAAGCCCGTACTGGACCCTAAAGGACGGACCAGCCTGGATCTGCTCAGGGAAGCGGCAGCCCTGGCCATAAAGGACGCCGGTCTGCAAAAGAGTGATATCGATGGTTTGCTTATAACTCCTCCGGCGGAAGACAGCTGTTTTATGTGGCCGGCTCAGGTTGCGGAATATCTGAATATGAGTCCTGCTTATATTAATATGGTGGAACTGGGAGGAGCCAGCGCCTGCGCGGCCCTGACCAGAGCAGCTTTGGGTGTGGCGGCTGGTCTGTGCAGCCATTGTTTATGTTTGAGCGGAGGAATTTGGGACAGCCAGGTGTTCAACAGCGGGGAAGGCAAGATGGCGGTTATGTCCAGAGCCGAGATTGATTATGAACTGCCCTATGGCCCTATGGGCTTCAACTCCGGATATGCTTTGATTGCCCGCCGGCACATGCATGAGTTTGGTACTACCCCGGAACAGATGGCCAAAATTGCCGTGGATCAGAGGCAGAATGCCCTGGCCAACCCTGATGCCCTGTTTAATCAGCAGGCCATGAGTATAGCCGAGGTTCTGGATTCCCCGCTGATAGTTGATCCGATTCACCTGCTGGAGATTGTTCGGCCTTGCAGCGGTGCTGCTGCTGTAGTCATCAGCCCCTCGGAGGCCGCTCAGGATATGCCCGGCAGACCTGTTTACCTTCTGGGAATGGGGGAGGCATGTACCCATAATTCTATTGTATATTCTGAGAATATTACTGTTAGCCCGGTTAAATATTCCGCCGCCCGGGCCTTTGCCATGGCCGGTCTGAAACCTGCGGACATGGATATGTTGTCGCTCTACGACTGTTATCCCATAACCGTGATCGTGACTCTGGAGGATGCGGGATTCTGCGCCAAAGGTGAAGGGGGGAGCTGGGTGGAGGACAGGGATCTGACTTACCGGGGACCATTACCCCTTAACACTCATGGCGGCCAGCTTTCTTTCGGGCAGCCCTCTTATGCCGGGGGGATGTCTCATGTCACTGAAGCGGTCAGACAGCTCAGGGGAACAGCGGGGAAAAGACAGATAAAAAACAATGGCCTGGCATTTGTAAACGGAAACGGAGGGGTAATGAGTACCCAGTCCAGCCTGATACTGGGGAGGGATTAATAATGAAGGAAATAAACGGCAGGAAATGGTACAGAGAGGGCCGCCGGAACCTTAAGCTGCAATATTGTCCGGCTTGTGAAAAATACATATTTTTTCCCCGGGAAAGCTGCCCTTATTGTCTGCAAGTCGTACCGGAATGGAAAGAAACCGAAGGCCGGGGAACAGTATACAGTTATACTACCGTGAGAAGAAGTGCCCTGCCGGAATTTGCAGCAAGGGTCCCTTACACTTATGCCATAGTTGAACTGCATGAAGGGATACGCCTTCCCAGCAATATCGTGGACTGCCCGGTGGATAAGGTCAGAATTGGCCTGCCGGTGGAATTGGCCTGGATAGAAGAAGGCAGGGATATGATACCGGTGTTCAGACCGGTCCGGAAATAACTAATTTATTTGCCCTGGACAAATTTCTGCACTCGCTGATGGTAATTGTCGGTTTCCAGCATTTCAAGCAGGTACCGTAATTCCAACGCCAAACCCTGGCTTAAATCCAGGCTTAATCCCTGGTTAACCGATTTTTTAACTGCCCGTAAATTACCGGGATCTTTGGAGGCAATACTTTCGGCTATTTTCCGGGCTTTGCTTAGGGCTGTACCCACTGGAGCAAGATGTTCGATCAGGCCCAAGGAACAGGCCTCATGAGCATTCAAACGACGTCCGGTAAACAGCAGGTCTTTAGCTTTACCCGGACCAACCAGGCGGGAAAGTCTCTGGGTACCGAATACTAACCCCAGATTAACTCCAACCGCCCCCATTACCGAGTTTTCATCCGCAACCCGAATGTCGCTGCTCAACGCCAGTTCAAAACCTGCTCCCAGAGCATATCCATTGATAGCAGAAATAACCGGGCAGGGAAGTTCGGCAATCATTTCCAGCATATGGTATAATCGAATAAAATAATTTTGATTTTCTTCCCTGGAATTTTGGGCTTGCTCGGTTATACTAAGACCAGCACTAAACGAACGACTGCCTGCGCCGGTTAGTATAAGCGCCCCAATGGGTTCAGGCAGTTCGGTACAAGCTTGGCTCATTTGATCTATAATGGCCGGAGAAATTAAGTTGACCGGCGGCGAATTAATGGTAAATATAGCTATGTTACCATCAATAACCACTTCCAGCCGCGTTAGTTGATTATTGTATTTCAGCATATTGCTACCCCCGTTCGTAAATAATCTGTATATTAGTAAATATTTTAGATTGGACATTAATATTCCTTTAAAAGATTTATTGGCGGCAAGATAAAAATTCGGGAGGAATGCTATGAAATTAGCAATTTTTGATTTTGATGGGACTCTCTTCATGAGGGAAACCCTGGTTTTTTTGGGAGAAGAGTGGGTGCGGCAGGGAAAGCCTCGAATTAGGTATATGCAAACCTATCTATCCATTATGCCGGTTTTGGTCCTGTACAAACTGGGGGTGGTACCCCGGGCGCGGATGAAATACCAGGCTATGACGAAATTTCAGAAAATATTTGCTGATCTCAGCCGGGAAGAAATAGCAGAGTTTTTTCGGCAAGCCTTTCCGGAACTGAAGAAATGCTATAATCCCCGGATAGTGGACGAAATTGAACGGGCCAGAGCGGAGGGATTTCACCTGGTCCTGCTTTCGGGTGCCTATGCTATGCTGCTGGAGATGGCGGCCCGGGACCTTAAGATAGATACGGTAATAGGGGCGGAATTGTATTTTAAGAATGGAACCCTTGATTATAGCCGAGAGATATCATTTGTGGATGGAGAAAACAAGCTGGCCCTGCTGGAACAGGCTTTTACAGGATCGGAAGTGGATTGGTCCAGGAGCAGATCCTACGGAGATAGCTTCGATGACCTGCCGGTCATGGAGATAGCTGGAGAACGAGTGGCGGTAAATCCCGAGAACAAGCTTCTAAGTTATGCCCAGGAAAATGACTGGCGGGTTATTGAGTTTTCCTGTTAAAAATTTTGGGTTATAATTGGGAAGATGACAAAAGGGGAGAATATTATGGAACTGGAACACTGTGTAAATTTCGTATTAACCAAGGCCCAGAACTCTGTACAGCAGCTGTTTAAAGCCGAACTGGCTCCCTACGGGATAACCCCTGGACAATACGGGGTTCTGAAGTGTCTCTGGGATCAGAATGGACTTACCGCCAAACAACTGGCAGAACGCTTGTGCCTGGATAGCTCAACTATTACCGGTATATTGGACCGAATGGAGAATAAGGGCTTGATCAACCGCTATCACGATGTGAGAGACCGGAGAGCATTATGTGTTATGATTACTCAGGAAGGGCAAGATTTACAGGAGCCGGTTACTCAGGCCATAGTCAGCGCCAATAAGAAGGCCCTGTATAGTTTTAACGAAGAACAATCTGAATTGCTTAAAAAACTGCTTTCAGAGTTAAACTCTCCACCCGGCCCGGAAAAGGATAACAAACGCAGGTGAGATGCAAACAGGGCCTGCATACCATAGGAATCTGCAGGCGGCAGTGTTTTAACCTGCTATCCCGGGCAGGGAGAGTTAATTTAATTAATGTCGGATAGCCTTCCCGGCTGCATCCTGTTGCCCGCTAAGAGTGGGTTTTTACTTTCCCAGCGCTGAAAAGACATTATCCTATGATGATATAAGCCTTTCTGCGCGGTCGGGATTAAATAACCATCAACCAGCCTCTATCTTCCAACTCATCTTATCGGTATGCAAATATCCGGATCTAATCACAATTAGAGCAAAATCATCATTCTGAGCCGAATCCAATCGAAAATACTAAATATTTGGTACACAAATTAATGATTGACAAAATAAATTGCTATACTTAGAATCAAGGTAGACAAAAATAATTACGGCAGGCGATTTGTTGGTGTATTTTATCCTGCCGGCACTGAAAAGGAGAGGATAATATGGATTTTAAACTGACTGAGGAACAGGAATTGATCAGGGATAATATGCGCGAATTTGCCCGGACCTATGTTGACCCCATAGCAGTAGAAATAGACGAAAACAGCCGTTATCCGGAAGAAGTGATTAAGAAACTGGCCGACGGTGGTTGGATGGGTATGCCTTTCCCTGCCGAATTTGGTGGTGCCGGGGTGGATTACCTGACCTATGCCATTGCAGTTGAGGAGTTATCGCGTTCCTGTGCTGCCACTGGTTTTACCATGTCGGTTCATACCGGACTGGCTTGCGGTCCCATAGCTCTTTTCGGCAATGAAGAGCAGAAGAAGAAATATCTGACCCCCATGGCCAAGGGTGAGCACTTGGGGGCTTTTGCTCTAACCGAACCCGGAGCCGGGACTGATGTTGGAGCTGCGACCAGTACTGCGGTGCTGGATGGAGATGAGTATGTGCTGAATGGAGTAAAGACCTTTACCTCCAATGGTCCGGTAGCCAATACCTATGTGACTTTCGCCTGGACCGATAAAAACGATAAACGAAATGGAATGAGTGCCTTTATAGTGCCCCGGGAAGCACCGGGATTGAGTGTAGGGGAGCACTTCATGAAGATGGGAATAAGAGCCTCCCAGACTTCAGAGATTATTTTCAAGGACTGCCGGATACCCAAAGAAAACCTGCTGGGCAAAGTTGGAGATGGCATGAAGATAGCCATGAACTCCTTTGATCATGGCAGGATTGGAATTGCTGCTCAGGCGGTAGGCATTGCTCAGGCGGCCTTGGATGAATCTATAAGCTATTCCAAACAGAGAGTGCAATTTGGCAAGCCTATTTCCAGAAACCAGGCTATACAGTGGATGATAGCAGATATGTACACTGATATTACTGCCGGGAGATTTCTGTATTATTACGCTGCTTCTCTGAAAGACCAGGGACTTCCATTTAGCAAAGAGGCGGCTATGGCCAAGGTATTTTGTGCCGAAATGTGTTCCAAACACGCCTCCAAGGCAGTACAAATCCATGGCGGATATGGTTACTGCAAGGGGCAAAAGGTAGAAAGATTGATGCGGGATGCTAAAATAACCGAAATTTACGAAGGGACCTCCGAAGCTCAGCGAATGGTTATTGCAGGAAATGTATTACGGTAGGGCAGCTTGTTTGACAATCTGAGGGGGAGAGATACTCTTCCCCTCTTATTATTAAAGAGAGGTGGGAACCATGCCTAACATAGTATGCTGTTTTAAGTGGGTGGTGGATGAAGCCTATATTAAACCGTCCAGCGCGGGGAAAATCGACCTGGAATGGGCCGAACACAAATTAAGTGACTATGACCGCAATGCAATCGAAGCAGGGGTTCAGCTTCAGGAAGAGTACGGAGGAACTGTTACTGCAGTCACCGTTGCTTCCAGTGAAGCTACCAAGGGAATTAAGGATGCTCTATCCCGGGGACCGGAAAAGGCTTTTTTCATTAACGACGAACAATTTGAAAACTTGGAACCGGTTCAGACGTCGGCTATACTGGCTCAGGTAATATCGCAGCAAATCGACTATGATTTGATTATTTGCGGAGAAGGTTCAAGTGATATGTATTCCCAGCAGGTGGGTCCGCGATTAGCTGAGAAATTAGGAATTCCCTGTATTGCCTTGGTTAAGAAACTGGAAATTAAGGATAATCGGTTAATAGCCGAACGCAAAACCGATGAGGGGATCGAGGTGGTATCAGCGCCGCTGCCTGCCCTGGTTACTGTGCTGCCGGACATCAATAATCCCCGGGTACCCGGACTCAAGGATACCCTGGCCGCGTCCAAAAAACCGGTAGTGGATGTCAGTTTGGAAGATCTGGCTGCCGAATATCCTGCCTTAATGGTGCTTGAGGATATGCGGGCTGCCAGCCTGGTCAGAAACTGTACCCGTTTTGGGTCGGGACCGGAGGACATACAGGCATTTGTTGAGGCAGTTAACAAAACCGGCATAATTGACAGGGGGTGAGACAATGGCTGGAGTATGGATTTATGCCGATCGTAATGAGCAGGGGATGGAACTGCTTACCGTAGGCAGGGGCTTGGCCAACCAACTGGGAAAGACACTGACTGCCCTGGTTGCAGGCGATGACAGCACCGCTCAGGGGTTTATATCCCGGGGAGCAGATGAGGTATTGCTGCTGCCCTCCCTGGGAGAAGGTCAGCCATTACAGGATTATATTCCTCTTATAGCCAATGAGGCCAGTAAGGCCGATCCGGATATATTTCTGATAGCAGCCAGCCTGAGAGGCAAAGAAATGGCGGCACGTATAGCTGCGCGCCTGGACACTGGCTTGTGCAGTGAGTGTACGGCGATTAATATTGATGATAAAGGGAAACTGCAAATGGAACGTCTGATGTACGGAGGAGCCGCCGTGCAGAAGGTAAGCATAAGCAGCCGTCCGCAGATGGCTACCATTCCCCCCCGAAGCTATGAAGCGGCTGAACCACAAAGTGACCGGCAGGGCCAGGTAAAATCCCTTGATCCCCCGGAAGCATCTGGAATACAGGTGATTGAACGTAAAGGCCAGGAAGCCGGCTCGGGTGATATTACTGCCGCCAGGGTAATTGTATGTGCCGGTCGGGGGATTGAGAAGCAGGAAGACCTGGCTATGGTAAGAGAACTGGCTGACACCCTGGGAGCCGAAATAGCCTGCACCCGGCCTATTTCCGAGGAGAAACACTGGATGACTGAGGAATCTTGCATAGGGCTTTCCGCTAAAGAAGTCAAGCCAGCCTTATATATAGGTGTGGGGGTATCCGGCCAGATACAGCATGTGGTAGGCATCAGGGAAGCCGGGGTAATATGTGCAATTAATTCAGACGAAAATGCTCCTATATTCGAAGCAGCTGACTACGGAATAATCGGGGACCTTTATAAGGTAGTACCCGCCCTGATCGCAGCCTTGAAAAAATAATCCTGGACCAAAAAGGGGACGGTTCTTTTGTTTGCTTGCATGCAAGCAAACAAAAGAACCGTCTCCTTGTTTGGTTAGAACTTTTGGTATTATTTACATCAAGGAACAGGAAGCAGAGGGCAGAAATAGTAAGTAAAGATAAAAAAACAAGTTCTGGAGGTTATGAACAGCAATGAAAACTATTGGGAAGTACTCTCTGTTACTGGTGTTTCTGTCAATATTGACTTTGGCATTCAATGCCTATGGAGCGGTTCATCCGACTATTAGCATAGATGGCCGGGTGAAAGAAATGTCACCTCCGGCAGTTATTAAGGATGGCCGCACTATGGTGCCGCTGCGGTTTGTGATAGAGGATGACTCGCTGCAGGGAAAGGTATACTGGGATGGAGAGAAGGAAAAAGTGGCCATGGACTGCCGGGGCAAATACATAGAGTTTTATATCGGCAGCAGTTATGCCAGGGTAGATGGCAAGCTTTGCTATTTTGATGCAGCACCATACATATACCAGGATAGAACTTATGTTCCGCTGCGTTTTCTGGTGGAAACCCTGGGTGCCCAGGTTAACTGGAACAGTCGGGAATGTCGGGTTAATATACAATTTGATTATAGTCCCCGGGTCTTTGCCTATTATTATTATTCTTCAGGTCAGGAGTTAAGAGACAACATTCAATATTTCAGCGATATAGCTTTTCGCTGGTATGAAACCAATGGCCAGGGGCAGTTGAAATATGAATACCAAGATGACTATCAGGCAGTTCTGGATTATGCTCGCAGCAACAACGTAAAAACTCATGCCAGTGTAGTACTCATGGACAGCCAACAGCTGCATCAGCTGCTGTCCAGTGCCGAGAATCGCAGGATGCTGATAGGAAATCTAATGGATCAGGTACACCGGTATGGGTATGATGGAGTCAACATCGACTTTGAGTTCATTAATTCGGAGGACGCTGCATATTTTACCCTCTTTCTGCGGGAACTGAAGACCTCCCTGGGGCAGGACAGGGAGTTGTCGGCAGCGGTGTTTGGCCGTACGGAAAATGACCGCTGGCCAACCGGTTATGACTATGCGGAGATCGGAAAGGCTGCTGACCTGGTGGTGGTTATGGCCTATGATTACCATTACCGGACCAGTTCTGCCGGGCCGGTGGCGCCGTTATGGTGGGTGGAGCAGGTAATCGAATATATGACTGCCCGCATGCCGGCTGAGAAAGTTCTGCTGGGAATGCCGACCTATGGCTATGATTGGTCTTCCGGTGGAAGTGCTCAAACCATAACTGCTGCCAAACTGGCCGCCATCCAAAAGAAATACCAGGTGAGGGAGAACTTTGACAGCCAGAGCATGAGCCCGTATTTTACTTATTGGGATGAAAAGGGTGACTCTCATCAAATTTGGCTGGAGAACCGGAAGAGTCTTAAAAGCAAATATGACGCAGCGGCTGAAGCCCGCCTGGGAGGCATATCGTTCTGGAGGATCGGCAACGGCTTTGATGATCTCTACCAGGTTCTTAGTGAAACTCAGGGGGATTAATCGAAGTAATTAGCAGGAACCGTCTCCCCTTGACGGGCAGGGGGTGATTTATTATGATAATGAAGTACCGTCTATTTAGGGCAGGCGGTACTTTTTCGTTTTTTCGCTTACCCGGGTGGTTTTATATTATAATTATTTTGGATACTGTTCATCCGGCAAGGATTAGAACGATACTGGAGGGGAGAGAATGACTAAAGAGCAGCCAGGTTTGTTCGAAGATATATGGGAGCCTTCCCCGGAGCAGTTTATAGCAGAACCCGAGGATATTTCCTATATGCCTTTCCTGCCTGGGGTTGGACCCGGGGAAGCTTACCCGCAGGTCCGGGATATAGAGGAATTGAAAGGACTGGCCCAGGGGTGCCGCCGGTGTCGGCTGAGAGAAACCTGTCAGCAGGTAGTATTCGCCCAGGGATCGCCTGATGCCCGTCTTATGCTGATCGGAGAAGGACCTGGTCAGGAGGAGGACATACAAGGGGTACCCTTTGTGGGCCGAGCCGGTCAGCTGCTGGATAAAATTCTGGAGGCATCTGAATTGGAGCGCTCCCAGGTATACATAAGCAATGTAGTCAAGTGCCGACCTCCCGGCAATCGTTTGCCTAATCCGGATGAAGTAAAAGAGTGCCGCAAATACCTGGAGGCCCAGATAAGATTAATCAGACCTGGGATTATAGTATGCCTGGGATCGATGGCCAGCCAGACGGTTATTGATCCAAAAGCCAAGATTACCCGGATTCGAGGCACATGGCTGATCCGGCAGGGGATCAAGATTATGCCGACTTATCATCCCGCGGCTTTACTTAGAAACCCTGGTTATAAGCGTCCGGTCTGGGAAGACTTCAAGCAAATCCGAGATGAGTATAATCAGGCGAAAAGATGTCCTCCGCTGCCTTAAGCTCTCGGGTTCCTGTTAACCAAAACGGCGGGGGCTAAAACGGATAAAATAATAATTGCTTATAAAAGGTTGAGGTGGATAAATGGAACTGTTGATATATAGCGAATCGGAGATGGAGCAGCTGGGGGAAAAGATAGCCTTGGTGCTGGATGAAAATGATCTGGTATATTTGATTGGAGAACTGGGAGCCGGCAAAACCACCCTGGTCCGCGGTATAGTACGGGGAAGGGGTTATCCCGGCCGGGTTACCAGCCCTACCTTTACCCTGATGAATGTATATGATTTGGGGAACAGCCAGATTAATCATTTTGATTTTTACCGTTTGACCGGTAGTGAAATATACGATCTAGGGTTGGAAGATTACCTGGATCGACAGGGAATCAGCCTGATTGAGTGGCCCCAGGCCGGGGAAGGATATTTGCCCCGGGAGGCCTTATTTATTTATATATCTCTAGTGGAAGACGATTACGACCGGGAGCGAAAGGTGAGCTTGGAGGCCTTTGCTCCCGAATACATGGATAGAATTAAGGAGTTGCAAAAATTGTGCTGATACTGGCAGTGGATAGTTCTACCCCGGTAGCGGGTGTTGCCCTGCTTGACGAAAACCGGGTTATCATTGAAAGTTTTATAAATTACCAGAAAACTCATTCCGAGACCCTTCTGCCAACCGTTGATCGGATTTTGCGGGAATGTGATCTGGGGATAAAAGACATTGATGTCCTGGCGGTTACTGCCGGGCCGGGGTCTTTTACCGGCTTAAGAATCGGCATGGCAATGGTCAAGGGTATAAGTATGGCGTCTGGAAAACCAGTGGTTGCCGTCTCCACCCTGGATACCCTGGCCGCTAATCTAACTGGCAGCCATGCGGTAGTGGGGGCCTTACTGGATGCTAGAAAAAACGAGCTTTATTGTGGATTTTACCGGGTTGATGGCTGTATCCCGGAAGCACTGAAAGAAGCTGCGGTCTGTAGTCCGGAAGCAGCAGCACATAGCCTTCTGGAGCTGCTGGAAATGAGGCCCGCACAGAGGATCATTCTTCTGGGAGATGGCTATTATAGATATGCAGACTATTTTGATGCTGTGCTAAAAGAGCGGCTTTTGCCCGTGCCTGCTCACCTGATGCTGCCCCGGGCGGCGGCGGTGGGAGCATTGGCTCTTCACCAGGCCCGGCGGGGAGAGTTTGACGACATTTACCGGCTGCGGCCAGCCTATATCAGACTATCAGAAGCCGAATACCATCTGGGAAAAGGAGAATTATAGTGCTGGAAAGCGGCTGTTTGATCAGAAACATGACCGTCAAGGATCTGGAGCGGGTTATGGAGATAGAGGAAGAGTCTTTTCCGCTGCCCTGGTCCATGGAATCCTATTTGGGGGAGTTGAAAAACAACTTTGCCACTTACCTGGTATGTGACTGTGCTGCTAAGATAGCTGGTTTCGGAGGGATCTGGGTAGTGTTCGAAGAGGCCCATATAACCAATGTAGCCATAGCCAGTGACTTTCGCCGGCAGGGGCTGGGAAAAATGCTGATGAGCAGATTGGAGGACATCGCCAAGGAAAAGGGGGCGGCCCGGATTCTCTTGGAGGTAAGGCCCTCCAATGAAGGGGCCAGGCTTATGTATAGCCGCCTGGGTTTTCTGCCCACCGGGATGAGGAAGGAATACTATTCCGATAATAAAGAAGATGCTATTATAATGACTAAATATTTGTTTTAACTGGAAAAAGTGAGGTCAAATATGGAAGATACCTTCATTCTGGGAATTGAAACCTCATGTGACGAGACTGCAGCTTCAATAGTAAAAAACGGCAAGCAGATTTTATCAAATGTAATCAATTCGCAGGCCAATATTCATGCCCAATTCGGCGGGGTGGTGCCGGAAGTGGCCTCCCGCAAGCATATTGAAAATATAGCACTGGTAGTTGACCAGGCCTTTATTGACGCCGGGTTGGAATACCAGGATATTGATGGAGTAGCGGTGACCAACCGTCCCGGGCTAATTGGAGCATTGTTAGTAGGAGTTTCTTTTGCCAAGGGTTTGGCCTGGGCACTGGATCGTCCGCTGTTGGCAGTCAACCATTTGCACGGACATATTTACGCAAATTTTCTTGAACACCAGGAGATTAGCTTTCCAGCTGTATGTCTGGTGGTTTCCGGGGGGCACACCAGTCTTTTGCTGCTGCAGGAGCAGGATCAATATGAAACAATTGGTGAAACCAGGGATGATGCTGCCGGAGAGGCCTTTGACAAGGTAGCCCGCTTTTTGGGACTGGGATATCCCGGAGGACCTGCCATACAGAAGGCAGCGGAGCAGGGGCAGGCTGGAAAGGTACGATTGCCCCGGGTATATCTGGATAGGAATGATTTTGAATTCAGTTTCAGTGGCTTGAAAACAGCGGCGATGAATACTTGGAAGAAAATGGAAAATGGCGGAGAAATACAGGTATATGATCTGGCGGCTGAATTTCAGCAAGCCCTGGTGGAAGTCCTGAGCGAAAAAGCGGTCAGGGCAGCTGAGCGATATGGAGCAGAATCCATCCTGATTGCTGGTGGTGTAGCGGCTAACCAGCAATTGAGAAGGCAGATGCAGGAAAAAGCGGGGCCGAATGACATAAAAGTATATTATCCCTCCCTGGCCTTGTGTACTGATAATGCTGCTATGATTGCCGGTATCGCATATCAGCAATATGTTAATAAATCTTATGCTCCACTTGAGCTAAATGCTTATCCTGGTCTATCGTCCCTGTGAAGATATTCTGTGGATAATGTGGATAAGTTTGTTGATAACTAGTATTCCCGGGCTTTAGAAGGTCCCATAAAATATTTATGGTCCTATAAAATAAGAAGGGTGTGGCTTTGTAGCTAATCAAAGTTGTGGATAAATGCTCGAACTAAGGAGGGATGGGGATGCACCCGGTTTTGTTACAATTAGGGAATTTCAAAGTCTATTCCTGGGGCTTTATGCTGGCAATTGCCGCAATCGTTGCTATATTGGGGATAAGGCGAGTTTTTGATCGTGAAGGACATGATAGGGATATGGTCCTAGACATGGTCGTACTTATGGTTGTATTCGGGTTATTGGGAGGCCGCATTGCTTATATTCTCTTTTATGAATGGTCTGAATTCCTAACTGACCCGGTAATATTTTTCTCCCCCGGTTTTTCCGGGTTAATATGGTATGGGGCTTTTGCAGGCGGTTTACTGGCTTTTCTGGGCTATATTTGGAGAAAGGATCTTGACTTCTGGGAAATGGCAGATATTTATGCACCTTACCTGGCTTTGGGTTATGCGCTGGTGAGAATTGGATGCTTCCTGAACGGATGCTGTTATGGACTGCCTACTGGAAGTGGGCTGGGCGTGGTTTTCCCGGACGTTGATCATCAGCTGCGTCATCCCACTCAGCTTTACAGTACCGGGTTGAATTTCTTGTTATTCCTGTATTTATTCTGGTTGTGGGAGCGGAGGAAGTTTTCCGGACAGGTTTTTATAGCTTACCTGATGGGTTATTCACTTTACCGTTTTATTATTGAATTTTTCCGTTTCAGTTTGATTAACTACGGACCCTTTACCCTGGGACAGGTATATACGGTGTTTATGCTTTTGGCAGCCTTGGGTTTATACTGGTGGAGGAGTTCCAAATTCAACAATGATATTTATGTAAGAAGAGACAGGAGAAGATAGGGTGAGCGATTCACACCGACAGGTTTTAAGAGATAGCATGAAACACCTGCGCAGTCAGATGAAGGTGCAGGATGTAAAGGGAGCCAGTGAGAGGATCGCGGCCCGGGTTATGGAACTGGAACCAGTTCGTCGAGCCCGGACTATTATGGGTTTTTATCCTATTCACAACGAGGTGGATTTGAGGCCTCTGCTGAATATACTGAAAGGGGAGGGCAAGACAATCCTTCTTCCCCGGGTGACCGGCAATAAAGATATTGAAGCAGTGATATATAACTCCCAGCAGGAGTTGCGGGCAGGGGTCTACGGCATATTGGAACCACAGGGAGATGCCTCTTCTCCTTATACTATAGATGCAGTGCTGGTGCCGGGGCTGGTATTTGATGCCCAGGGTTATCGTTTAGGCTATGGAGCCGGTTACTATGACCGTTTTCTGCCTCTACTGCGAAAAGATGCTTTTAGATGCGGCGTATGTTACGAATATCAGGTGGTGGATAATGTTCACCCGCACCCGGAAGACATTCCGGTTCACTGGATAGTAACCGACCGTTCCGAGGTGTTAATCAACTGGGACTTCTTCTAGAGTGACCAAACAAGACACCAAACAAGGGGACGGTTCTTTTGTTTGCTTGAATAGAAGCAAACAAAAGAACCGTCCCCTTGTTTGGTTCGTCCCCCCCTCCCGGACGAATTTTGGTGTTTATTTCAGCCGAGCATGCAGAAAGTCTTAGCCTAAACGGTTGACATTTTGTGTATTCTGGAATAAAATTCTATCAAATCGATCAATAGTAATTTATGGAAAAATGACTTGAAGTTATGATTGGGGCATATTCTAGCCCGCCCTCTAATGGTTTAAGGTTTATTTTACCTTAGTTTTCACCAAGGGAAATATATGTTCGAAGCGGGGGGGCTACTTACAAAGTCAAATAAGAGGTACATACAGAATGGAGAGATAGAATGGACAGATTAAGATTAATCCTTTGCAGTGACACCCCCCTTTATATCCAAAGTTTATCTGTGGCCTTTGAGGAGAACCATAATTTCCTGGTTCTGGACAAGCTGCTACCTAACGAATTGATTGATCAGGCAGGTGCCATGCAGCCGGACATAGTGGTATGGAAGGTTAATGGAGCAGAATTTGTTCCTTTATTGAAGGAGTTGATCAAACACTGCCCCATGCTGCAGACAGTAATCATCGTGGAAAACCCGGCTGATTACGACCTGCTTACCATCCTGGATTGCGGCATTCGAGGCTGTCTGCCCATGCGCCTGCTTCCCCGGCAAATAGTAAAGGCAGTAGAATTGATTGTCAGTGCCGGCATTGTCTGTATACCCCGGCCGGGTCCCGAGCACTATGGAAACCGACCGGAAGTCGATGAGTTTTCCGGGGCCTCCTTGTTGACCGGTCGGGAAAGAGAAGTCATCAATTATCTGGCTCAAGGCTACTCCAATAGTGAAATTGCCAAAACTTTGTGCCTGTCTGAATCCACGATAAAATCTCACCTGCGCAGTGCTTTTAAAAAATATAATGTGCGAAACCGCACTGAGGTACTGGCCTTTTTGTATAATCAGGAGAAAGAGAAAAAGAGAGCAAATATTTAAGTTGGAAATTTAGGAAGATCAAAAATGATGAGGCCTCTCTCTCCTATGAGGCCCTGTCCTCATAGCAATGCCGGGTGGTTTATGTCCATCCGGCATTAATATTCTTTAGTGTTGTTCTGCTCCTTACTGCCAGTCCGGTGGAGGAAGGGGTATAGACCGGCAGCAAGTGCAAAACAAACGGGAGAGAAGGGTGATTATATATTGAAGAGCTTCCACTTGGAAACTCAGTGTACCGTGGTCTGGGTAACCCGGTGAGTCAGTGCAAAGCTCTTGGCATCCGGAGCCAGAAAGGTTTTGGAGGGTGATTGGACAAAACGATTGTTGGATACATAACCAGCATCCCAACTGCTGTCTACGGACACCCATTGATCTCCTATCAGAATCTCATTCCAGGCATGGAGCTCCCAACTATTGCCTGACGCAGCTTCCCCATATACTACCCGGCAGGGGAGATTTGCTGCCCGGGCCAGGGCGGCGAACAAGAAAGAGAAGTCGCGGCACAGCCCCTTCTTATCCGCTAATACCTGGCTGGCACTGACCAGCTGAATATCCTTGCGTAGATAAGCATCATAATCATAAGCTATATTGCTGGTAACCCATGAATGAATATTCTCCATTTTATCCCTGGGACTTATATCATCCGGGGCAAGAGAGGCCGCCAATTCTACTATGGCAGAATGGTTGGAATCCACATAAAGGGAAGCAGCAGTGTAACGGCTGTCGACCCGATCCTGGTTGTTGACCAGGAAGCGGATGGTGCCGTCAAAGCGCTGAGCATTATCTCCGGCCCATATAGTGTATTGACCGGACCCGAAACGCAGGTTAATGGTAGTGCAAAAAGCACGGTCATTAACTTCAGCCTTCCAGGTAGTGAGTTCCTGTTTGGGACCACGAATGCAAAACCATACTACATCCAAACTGGATGTACCTTGGATCAACAGACTGCCATTACAGCTTATTCCGCTGCGATCAGGAGTGGTAATCTGTATTTTGGAGCTTTTAAATCCAGTAGAGTATGATGCCTGAGCCTGAGCATCGGTGAAAATGGAAAAACTCATTAAAAAGAGCAGTGTTATTAGGCCTGTGCTTACAAATTTGCGTATTCTCATCCCCTCAATTCCTCCCGTCAAAAAAAACCTGCATACCAACCTGCAGGTTTATTGTCATAAACTGGACCGGCAGCTGGCTGGCATAACGGTATATACCGATTTAGCCCCTGTAGTTTTGCGTCGCCATCTTTCGATGGTTTTGCCCTTGGTATAAATATTTTGCTTAACAAGACGAGATCTTCCGGTGTAAATCTCCCCAATGAAAAAACCTGTATGACAGCATACAGGTTTCACGCCAGATTTCTTATCATACCGGCAACTGGCTGGCATAACGGTATAAACCGTGTTAGCCCCTGTAGCTTTGCGTCACTATTTTTCAATAGTTTTGCCTTTATCAGGTTTTTCCTTCCTCTGTCTATAAGGAAGTAGAACCAATATACTATATTAAATAAAAACTGTCAACAATTTAGTCAAAATAAACTAAAAATAAATGTATTGCATAAAATTAATGCTCATTTAGCCCTGAGACAAAGACTTATGGCAAAAATATTTTATAAATCTATTATAAATAAGGATGAAATATCTCCGGGAAAGGTGAGGAAACGTCATCCGAAAGGATGAAAGAGCCCCCGACAGCTCATCCAACTAGACAGTTTTTAAAAGAAGGGATAAATGCCGGTTTATTGGCGTTTACTCCCTGGCTGAAGGACCAATAGTCCTATAGCAGTAGGCCGAAAGGATGAGGAAGGGGGCAGGAAAATCCTACCTGTGGATAATGTACAGAGGTAGGGCGACTGTATTAAATTATTAGTATAGGATTGCTGTTAAAACAGCCCAATTACGCAGGATTTTTCCGGCAGGGGATATATAAGCAGGTAAGGGCGTCAGTAGCAGGTATTGAAAGATATTAATACAGCGTTCTCTTTTTTTCCCCGGGAAAGGTGCCGAAAGACCTAGATAGAATAGGACAATTTGACGAATAGTGGCGGAAGATGCTGCTCGGATGAAGGTTTATATTTTAGTCATAAGCGGGAGAAAATCTCAATATACATAAACTGTGTTTTTAAAGGCATAACAACCGTAAAGAAGGTGATGGGAAAACACAATTGAATATTCCCAAAGGAGATATAAGCGAGGGAAGTATCGGTTATTTTCCCCAGTCTGATGAAAGGGGGTAAATAAACTGAATACCAAAGACAAACTTTTCATGGGCGGTATTATTTGTGTGGTGGCGCTTCTGGGCTTTATTGCCGGAGCTATTGTATCCGGCGGGCAGGCTTTCGCCGGTATACCATCATCGCTGCAGGACGACATAATGGCCTATAAAGATGATGTAGCCTACATTGCCCTGGATAGGGTCGACCATATAACTATTCACATGAAGGATGGCAGCGGTGCAGAGACCGGAAGCGGGGCTTCGCTTACCACCGAGGTTCAGGTAGCGGAGTCAGGTGCTGAAGCTCAAGGAAGTGCTCCACCCAGAGTAAGAGAGTCGGTAAGCGTTAATTATAATGATACTGATTACAAATCTGCACGGAGTTCCAGTGGAAGCAACTCCAGCAGCGAGAGCAGTTCCGGCGGCGGAAAGACCCTGGCCAGTGACATGGAAGGGATACCGGCTCCTCCCAGCTCGTTGCTCAGCAACGGAGGAGGAACCCAGGTAGCCGCAGCTGCAACCACAACTACAGCTGCTCAGCCCAAGATCACCATCAACAACACTCTGCCTGAGATCAAGGTGCAGTCAACCCCGGTAGTAGTCCAGTCTCAGCCGAGCAACGTTAATACAGTCAGCAACTATTATTATGACTACATTAACAAGAGCATTAACCTGACTGACAGCTATTGGAACTCCGGAACCCAGGTTTCGGTTGATTTCGGAGCAATGATGCAGGACTACCTGAATGCGCTGGTAAATGACCCCGAGGGAGCCCAGCAGTTCGCTAGTTTGCTGCAGTCGGCCAACATCAGTATCACCGCTACCACCAACAATAACATGAACAACGATGGGATCATTCTCCAGGATTCCGACAATAACAGTATAGTGAATCTGGAGGATATTGCGATTGATATTGACGCGATCATAGAAGGCAGCTTCAATGAAGACAGCTTCAATACCACCATGGAAAATGTAGGCAACACTACTCTGGATAATGTTGGCAACACCATAGATCTTGACCTGACCAACATTACCAACACCAACAGCGGCAACAACTACAATATTGACCTCGACAACGTCGGCAATGAGAGTTTCCAGGAAACGATCAATGCCACCTTGAACGACATAGACATTGAGATTGAGCAGAGTTTCAACGGCAATAATGCCCTCAATGTAAATGACCAGGACGGGGTGGATATAGACGACAACGACGGGATTGACATTGATGCCGATATAAATATCGATGGTTAAATCACCTGTCACCGATATAAGAAGGTACAATTACTCAATTAAATCTTGAGATTTAATGAGGGGAGATAATCCTGGGATTACTTCTCTCGCTTATATCCCTTTAACATTCGAGAAGATTATTGTTGGAAAACTTATTAAGAAATGAAAGGGGGAGTTGGGAGCTTTACAACTGAATAAGAGAAGGAGATACAGATGAGAGAAGTATCGATTATGTTCCCTGCCAATATACCTAAAGAGAAAGGGGTTAATATAATGGGTACTAAAAAAACTATGCTGGTTCTAGCCTGCGCTCTGGTTATGGTTTTTGCCATGAGCACCTGTGCATTTGCTGCACCGCAGCTGGGAGGAAATAGCTGGTCCAGCTATTCCTATGATCTGGATGTATTTAAAGTTGGGGTGGATGTAGATGTTGTGGATATCAATACCACTCTGGATAACTCCGACAACAAGGGAATAATACTCCAGAATTCCGATAAGAATGACATCATTGCTATCGACGATGTGGCTGTCAGCCTGGAAATTCTCACTCTGTACAGCGGCAACGTTGGAAGCTTCAACACCACCGTTATGGATTACAATAATACCACCGTAACCAATTGCAACAACCAGGCTACCTTTACCTTTACCGGAGTTACCAATGCGGGGTCTTTCAATACCTACGATATCGATGTGAATGATTCTTTCAATTATAGCAGTTCCGTTAGCGGCAACTGGGAAGACCAGAGCTATGACCTGAACGTGATCAAGAGCTTCAATGACAACACCGTGGTCAACTACCAGGACCAGGATTTCATTGATTACGATGACAATGATCTGGTGGATATCGATGCCGCCCTGTTTTTGAACCTGAATCAGTGGGGCTACAACACGCCTAGCTGCTAAAACAGACGGGGTTAATTGCCTCTGACAAAGACCAGAGAGGTCAGATTAAGGTCAAAGGGTTCACACACTTAACAAATCCGGGGGAGATAATCTTAACGATTACTTCTCTCACCTGTATCTCTTTCCCATCCGGAATATACCTGCATTGACCAGGGGGGGATCTTCTGCGGTCAGGCATATCCGGAAGCTGGGATAGATACAAGTTCTGATAAAACTGAATAGGAATGATGGAGATATAGAGGAGAGAAGTATCGATTATGTTCCCTAGTAAACATTTGCAAGTATAGAAAGGGGTTAATATAATGGGTACTAAAAAGACCATGTTAATTATTTCCTGTGCACTGGTAATGGTAATGGCTATGAGCAGCTGCGCATTCGCGGCTGCGCAGCCTTTCGGTCAGAGCAGTAATTCGTACAGTTGGGTAGCTATCGACAAAGACATCACAGTTATTGGCATAGACTACACCGACGTGGATGTTACTACCACTTTGGACAATTCCAACAACAAGGGTATTATCCTGCAGAATTCCGACAAGAACGACATCATCGCAATAGATGACATCACCCTGGATGTGTGCATCCTGACCGCTTACAGCGGCAATGTGGGAAGCTTCAACGAAACCTACATCGGGGTTGGCAATACCACCTACACCAATGTAGGCAATACCTTTACCGCAACCACTACCATCGTATCCAACTTCGATTCCTTCAACAACTATGATGTTGATCTGAATAATGTTGGCAACAGCGCTTACACCGCTGACTTTAACTATGCTGATTACAGCACCCAAATAGATGTTATTGGCAGTTTCAATGGCAACACTCTGGTTAACTATCAGGACCAGGATTTCATTGACTATGACGACAATGACGGTGTGGATGCCGACATTTGGGCTCTGCTGAACCTGAATATCTAAATAAAATAGGCTCAGGCCCGGATGCGGTTCCGGGCCCGGTAAGAAAGAGTAATCTCGATAAGATAATCTAATTATCTTTTCAGGGAATCTTGTCGCTTACTTCTCTCGTCTATCTCTCTATCATCTAATTGAATTTAAATAGGAGTTGGTATATCTTTTATATGAAGCAAAATAATTCCCCGCTGCTTAAATGCGTTCGTCTGAGCCTTGTTGCAGTGAGGTCTTGGAACTGCTTCTCGACTTTTTCCCGATGCTTAAAGTTATATATGGAGGTATAATTATGTCACGAAAATTCATAACATTTTTGCTGCTGCTGGCTATGCTGGCAGTTTTCGTTCCTGTTGCCAGCGGGGCTCCTTCCGTAGTGCTGGATGGCCGTACCCTGGTCTTCGATGTTCCCCCGACTATCGAAAATGGCCGCACCCTGGTACCCCTGCGGGCTATTTTCGAAGCCCTGGGAGCTCAGATATACTGGGATGCTTCAACTCAGACAGTAACGGCTCAGAAACAGTCCTCCAATACCGTGGTAAGTCTGACTATCGGCAATCAATATGCTTACATAAACAATGACCTGGTTAAACTGGATGTACCGGCCAAAATCGTCAACAATCGGACTCTGGTGCCTTTGCGTTTTGTTAGTGAAGCCTTGGGAGCAGAAGTTGCCTGGAACGGTGAGACCCAGCGTATCACTATTACTTCCCCCCAGGAGGTTTTCGAAGTAGCTCACGAGGGTCAGTTGATCGGCTACTACTCGGGGCAGATGAAGGACGGCTTGGCCAACGGCCAGGGGGTATTCACCAACCGGGACGGAATCAAGTTTATCGGCCAGTTTAAAAATGGCATCAATATTGCGGAATGGACCTCGGGGAGCATCCAGTGGCCTGATGGCAAGGTTTACACCGGACAGCTGAAGAACCTTAAGGGACAGGGGCAGGGCAAAATTGAATGGCCGGACGGCAGGGTATACTCCGGGAGCATTAAAGACAACATGGCTGATGGGGAGGGAACCATGATCTTCGCCCCAGGCGATCGCTACAAAAAATATATCGGAGACTTCGCGGCAGGTAAGATGCAGGGCGACGGATCCATACTGTTTGCAGATGGGCGCATTTACATAGGTACCTTTACCGGCAATGAAGCTACAGGTAAGGGAAAAATTATCTGGCCTGCAAGCGTAGGCATAGATTATGAAGGTGAAGTTAAGAACGGCTTGATGCACGGCCAGGGAAGGCTGGAAACCGATGAGGGAGATGTATACACCGGTGAGTTTAAGGACAACCTGGCCAATGGCCAGGGCACTCTGGAGTTTGCTGACGGCGGGTATTACATAGGAAGTTTTGAAAACGGCAAACCTCATGGCCAGGGCAAAATGATTTACCCCGATGGTACCGTTCAGGACGGTGAATGGGTGGGGGGCAAGTTTGAGTATAACTAATAACTCAATTCCTATGGGGGCGAGCATGTCTCGTCCCACTTTTTTTGGGTGGGCCTTTATTCTTAATGGTATAAGGACTGCCAGAGAAGGCAGAATATAGGGTGGCAATTACCGGGAAAGTTGCTGTTATAGGCTTCAATAACTCTGTTGTTATCTACTTTAAGCCGATATAATAGAAAGAGGGACAGCAAGCACCTGTTGTAACGGTAAATATTTCAAGGGATATTCCCAGGAGGTCGGTTTATGAGGAAAATAACTGCTTCCGTTTTGGCGCTGCTCTTGCTGATGCTGGGTGCGGCTCCGGTTTTCGCGGCTCCCACCGTGATTCTGGACGGAGAGGTTCTGGAGTTCGATGTGCCTCCAGCTATTGCCTATGGGCGCACCCTGGTGCCTTTACGAGCCATATTCGAAGCCCTGGGTGCAACTGTGTATTGGGATGAGACCACCCAGACGGTAGTAGCTGAAAAGGAATCAGTCGGCCGGGTGGTGAGTATTACTATCGGCAAGCAGGAAGCCTATGTCAATAATGCAGCTATCAAACTCGATGTTCCGGCGGTGATATTTCGCGGGCGCACCCTGGTTCCCCTGCGTTTTGTCAGTGAAGCCCTGGGGGCTACGGTTGAATGGTCGGCGGAGACCCAGACCATAACCATCACTTCGGCTCAAGATACTATAGCAATATATCTGGATGGTGAACTCCTGGGTCATTACAGCGGGCAGTTCAAGGATGGGCTGGCTAATGGCCGGGGCACTTTCACCAATCTGGAGGGCGTAATATACAGCGGCGACTTCAAAGACGGAATTAATATAGCCTTCTGGGAAAAAGGAAGTATGCAATGGCCGGATGGAACCCTTTATACCGGCGCAATGCAACAGTGTTTTCCCCATGGGGAAGGAATCAAGATATTTGCCGATGGCAGACAGTATAAAGGCAGTTTTGTTGAAGGCAAAATGGAGGGGCAGGGCTATATGCTTCTGGCTGACCGGCGTACTTATGTAGGAAGTTTTACCAACGATGAGGTCACAGGGGTGGGAACCATAACCTGGCCGGATGATGCCGGTATTGTTTATCAGGGTGAAGTAAACAACGGAATTATTGAAGGCCGGGGAAAGCTTACCGCCGATGGAAATGTATACACTGGTGAGTTCAAGAACAACTGGGCAGACGGTAAGGGAATCATGGTCTTTGCCGATGGCAGCAAGTACACCGGGTATTTCCAGGAAGGTTTTATGCACGGGTATGGGGTGCTGACCCTTTCCAATGGCACCGTAATAAAAGGCCAGTGGGTAAAAGGAGTTTATCAGAACTAACCAGAGCTGCCAACAGTGAAGCATGGAGATTAAACCCAGAAGTACACCTATCCTTAAGGCTCGGTCAGAGCCGGCAAAACCGTTAAAGATTCAGTAATCACCCAGAAGGACGTAATCGAGGCGGAATAATGCAGGGGGACATACCTTGGATAAGGAATGTCCCCCTGTAGCGTACTTTGACCGAGGGGAGTCTGGAAATAACGCAGAGATTCATCGCTTATACTGCCGGTGCTCTGCCAAAGCTAATATTCTACTAAGCCCAAAGAGCCTGGAGCCTGAGAATCATCAAGCTTCAGTGGATTTTTTATCATCAGAGACCGCTTCTTTGAGGGCGGCGAAAACACCGCTGAGACCGGCCAGATCTCCGGGTATGATCAGTTTGGTGGACTGTCCGTCCCCCACTGCCTTCAGAGCTTCCAGGGATTTTAAGGCCAGGACTTTATTATCGGCTCCGGCTTCCCTGATCATTACCAGACTGTCAGCAAAAGCTCTTTGTACCGAGAGGATGGCTTCGGCCTCCCCCTGGGCCTTTAATATTTGGGCCTGCCTCAATCCCTCGGCCTCTCTTATGGCCGCTTCTTTTACCGCTTCAGCCGTTAATATGGCGGATTGTTTTCGGCCCTCGGCGTCCAGGATGGCTGCGGTTTTTTGCCCTTCTGCCCGGAGAATGGCTTCTCTTTTTTCCCTCTCCGCCCGCATCTGCTTTTCCATGGCGTTCTGAATGTCCTGGGGGGGCAGAATGTTCTTTAATTCCACCCGGTTAACCTTAATCCCCCATTTGTCAGTGGCCTCATCCAAAATAGAGCGGAGCTTGGTATTGACAACATCTCTGGAGGTTAGGGTTTCATCCAGTTCCAGGTCCCCGACAATGTTTCTCAGGGTGGTGGCGGTAAGGTTTTCAATGGCCATCAGGGGAGCAGCTATTTCATAAATATATTTGAAAGCATCGGTAATCTGGTAATAAATAACTGTGTCTATCATCATGGTTACGTTGTCTTTAGTAATAACCGGCTGAGGAGGAAAGTCCATTACTTGTTCCCTCAGGTCTACTATAGCCCGAAAGCGATCAATAAAAGGCACTATGACATTAATACCCCGGGGTGCGGTTTTGTGGTATTTGCCCAGACGCTCTACGATGCCTACGGTAGATTGCTTGATTATTTTGATGGAAGTTAAACCAATAAAAATAACAAAGAGTACCAGCATGCTATTGACAAAGTATTGCATTACAATCTCGCTCCTTTCAATTATGAACCATTATCATCAATTACTCGGATATCTTAACCAGGAGTTTGACTCCTTCTATACCTTTAACCTGTACCCGAAGGCCTTCAGCAATTTCTTCATCCGCAGCAGCGGTCCATATTTCACCATTAAGCTTAACCTGACCGTATTGCAAGGGCTTGATCTCGGTGATGCTTACTCCATGCTGACCTACCAGAGCTTCGGCAGTGGTAGGGATATCCTGGGATTTAAAAAGCTTGACTACCAGGGGACGGGTAAAGATGATAAAGAGAGCACTCAGCAAGGCGAATATCAGCAATTGGCTTTCCAGGCTGACCAATATATTCAAGCTGACTCCCAGGGCTACCAGCAAAGCAGATATTCCCAGCCATAAAAACCAGAAACCTGCAGAAGCAACTTCGATGGCACCACTTACTATGGCTATCAATATCCATTGCAATGAAGACATGTTATACCCCCCTCTCAATTTTGAAAAATGTACTGCTATTCTGCATCTAATCATACCATATTACTCTTGATTAGATAACCCAAGGGCGTGCTCAGTCTGCTGTTATTTCACCGGTTGGAGCCAGTGCTGCAGTTAATGGTCGGACTAGAGGGAGAGACCTAAATGTAAATTGTCCCCCAAGTTAAATATAGTGTATAATGGATTAGAATATTCATTAAATACTGCATATTACCGTACATCACAGCCTTTCTTGGCGGAATATTTCTGCTCTGGCCTGTTCTGGCAGGGAGATAAGCTGCCGTTGTGATTGGCAGTGATAGTCTTATTGCGGTTGGGGATAGCGTATCAAGTTAAATGTGCCCTGTCAGGGGCTTTATTTATTAAAGGGGAGGTATATGTTATATGGAACAAAAGGAACTGATTGCCAAACTGGTAGAGTATTGTCCGAATGGAAAACTGAGCTGCAATGACGCCAGGAAATTTGCCGCTGCCAATAAGATCGATCTGGCCAGAATAGGAGAGATTTGCGACGAAGCCGGAATTAAGATCTATGGCTGCGAACTGGGATGCTTTTAGTTAGGACAAGCTGATTTTCCCAGCGGCGCCGCGGTCTAAGGGAGGGGAACAGAATGAAAGACAGTTATGGAAGAGATATCAATTATTTACGAGTCTCCATTACTGACCGGTGTAACTTGAGGTGCAGGTATTGCATGCCCGAGGAAGGAATCGATAAGATAGAACACCATCGTATACTGAGCCTGGAAGAAATATCCCGGCTGATAAAAATAGCCTCGGGGCTGGGGATAAAAAAGGTTCGCTTGACCGGAGGAGAGCCTCTTATCAGAAGGAATATAGTTCAGCTGGTAAGTGACATCGCCAGTTTACCGGAGATAGATGATCTGGCCCTGACTACCAATGGGATGTTATTCCCCAATATGGCTGAAGACCTGAAAAAGGCTGGGCTGAAGCGGGTAAATTTCAGTATGGATACTATGTCCGCGGAAAAATTCAAGTATATAACCCGGGGAGGAGAGCTGGAAAAGGTTAAGCAAGCTATCTTTAGAGCCTTGGAACTGGGGATGGAACCGGTGAAAATCAATACCGTTATAATAAATGGTTTCAATGATAACGAAATCATGGATTTTGCCCAGCTGGTTTATCAATATCCATTGCATATCAGATTTATCGAGTTTATGCCGGTAGGAGATTTGTTTTACTGGAAACCGGAAAGAGTCCTGGGGGTAGATAAAATAAAAGCCAGAATCGAGCAGGAATACGAACTCTATGAAGGCACCAAAATAGAAGGTAATGGGCCGGCCAAGTACTATCATGTACGCCGGGGAGCTGGAACCATTGGATTTATAAGCCCCATGAGCAATCACTTTTGCGGGAGCTGCAACCGGATTCGCATGACTGCTGATGGTAGCTTAAGAGGATGTCTGTACGAAAAATCCGAGACTAACTTGAAATTAGCCTTAATGGCAGGGGCTGGCGATGAGGAATTGAAACAGCTGTTTATCCAAACCATAGTAAAGAAAGCTCCCCGCCATCAGATGGATTCGGGCTGGGGAAAAGACAATGAGCGTAAGATGTATCAAATAGGAGGCTGATCGGCTGTGGATTTTACCCATATTAATGAGCAGGGGCGAGCTCAAATGGTGGATGTCAGCAGTAAAAATGACAGCGAACGTACAGCTGTGGCTCGCTCGGAGGTCAGGATGATGCCTGAGACTCTGGCTGCGATAGAAAGCGGAGGAGTGAAGAAGGGGGATGTTTTGTCCGTGGCTCAGGTGGCAGGCATCATGGCAGCGAAGAATACCCCGGGTTTGATACCCATGTGCCACCCCTTGCTTTTAACCTCAGTGGATATCAATTTTAAATTTGACCGTGAACACTCCCGGATCATAATTGAATCCCAGGTGAAGACAACGGGCAAAACCGGGGTGGAGATGGAAGCAGTTACTGCTGTGGCTGTAGCGGCTCTGACCATATATGATATGGGCAAAGCCTTGGATAGATGGATGGAAATAGGGGGGATCATGCTGGTGGAAAAAGACGGCGGCAAAAGCGGACACGTGGTTAAACCCCAGCAACAGGCCCTTAAACAATCGGGGGGATTGTATTCCATTTGTATCAGCCCGGAAAGGGGTCAGCTCAAGCGAGAAGTATTTCAGGCTAATGTGATAGAAGACCATGGCATAGAGAATGATGGACATGCCGGTCCATGGAGCAGGCAAATCACTTGCCTGGATCGAGCCTCAGTTTTGAAGGCCAACCAGGAGAATAACCTGGATGCCGGCCCGGGGGACTTTGCCGAGAACCTGTTGCTGGAAGGAATTGATTTCACCGGGTTGAAAGTGGGCAGCCGTTTGAAAATAGGGGAAAGTGTAATCCTGGAGGTGGCACAAATCGGCAAGGAGGATCATCCCAGTGTAGTTACTCGAACCCTGGGTGTAAGCCTTTTACCTTATGAAGGGTTGTTCTGTCGTGTGATAAAGGGAGGCAAGATCAAGAAAGCCGACCCAGTAGAGGTGATATAATGTATAGAACCGGAATATTAATAATGAGCGACAGAGGAGCGGCAGGAGAGCGAGAAGACCGCAGCGGACAGCAGATTAAGGAGATGCTGGGGCCGGATTATAAAGTGGAATATTATCAGGTGATTCCGGATGATATAGGTACTATTACGGATAGAATGAAATATGCCTGTGACGAACTGGGGCTGGACCTGCTGTTAACTTCGGGAGGAACAGGGTTTGCCAGGCGTGATGTTACCCCTGAAGCCAGTCTGCAAGTGATTGATAGAATGGTGCCAGGGATTCCTGAGGCCATGCGTGCTTACGGTATGCAGAAGACCGAAAAGGCTATGCTGTCCCGGGCTGTGGCCGGGATCAGGAAGAATACCCTTATCATTAATCTGCCCGGAAGTGTTAAAGGGGTAAGAGAATCGCTGGAAGCTATTATTCCCGCCTTGGCCCACGGACTGGATATAATAATCGGCTCTGCATCGGAATGCGGGCAGGATTAGGGTCCGACTTCACCCGCTGGCAGCGGGATAGAACGGGAAAATCATAATGAGTTGGGTGCCAAGCCCGACTCATTTTTCTGTGCAATCCGGAAAACCTGGCTTCTTCCCGGAGCAAAATCAAAAAACAGTGCTATTTGAAGGTATAAAAAGAAAAAGACAGGAGCATACTATTAATCGAAAATATTGGGCGAATTTGGCCTGTTTTCTCATTTGAATACTGGCTGAATCTTGCCTAATATTATAATTAATGTTAGCACTCATGGTCGACGAGTGCTAACAACATAATAAAACAGATAGAGGAGGTATACCTTTGAACATCAAACCTTTAGCAGATCATGTGGTAATCAAGCCTAATGAAGAGAGTGAAGAAAAAACCAAGAGCGGTCTTTATGTGCCCGATACTGCAAAAGAAAGACCTCAGGAAGGTGAAGTGCTGGCGGTTGGACCAGGTGCTTTAAACGACAAGGGCGAAATAATTGCTATGAATGTAGCGGTCGGCGATAAAGTCATCTTCAAGAAATATGCCGGTAACAGTATCAAATATGACGGGGTAGAGTACCTGATTTTACCTGAAAAAGATATACTGGCAAAAATAGGCTAAACGAAAGAAAAAAGGAGGATACACAGAATGGTATCTAAAGAGATAAAATTTGGTGAAGAGGCAAGAAGGGCACTGGAAAGAGGAGTAGACGCACTAGCCAATACCGTAAAGGTGACCCTGGGGCCCAAGGGTAGAAATGTAGTGCTGGACCGGAAGTTTGGCTCTCCTACCATAACCAATGATGGTGTTACCATCGCCCGGGACATAGACCTGGAAGATGCCTGGGAAAACCTGGGGTGTCAGCTGGTAAAGGAAGTTGCCACCAAGACCAATGATGTAGCCGGTGATGGAACTACAACTGCAACGGTACTGGCCCAGGCTATGATCAAAGAGGGACTGAAGAATGTTGCCGCTGGAGCTAATCCCATGGTAATGAGACATGGCATCGAAAAAGCGGTTAAATCCATTGTGGATGAGATTCAAGCCATAAGCAAGCCGGTGGAAGGCAAAGAAGCCATTGCCCAGGTAGCTGCCATCTCCGCTGACGACAAAGAAATCGGACAGCTTATTGCCGACGCTATGGAAAAAGTAGGCCGGGATGGGGTTATCACTGTAGAAGAATCCCAGTCTGTCGGAACCTCGCTGGAAGTAGTAGAAGGAATGAGTTTTGACCGTGGTTATATATCTCCCTATATGATTACCAATACCGAAAAAATGGAAGCCGTTCTGGATGAACCTTATATTCTCATAAGCGACAAGAAGATATCCTCAATTAATGAAGTCCTGCCGGTACTAGAGAAGGTAGTTCAAACCGGCAAACCTTTATTGCTGGTAGCTGAAGAAATAGAGGGTGAAGCTCTGGCTACCCTGGTAGTGAATAAACTCAGAGGCACTTTTAACTGTGTAGCTGTTAAAGCTCCGGCATTTGGCGAAAGAAGAAAGGCTATGCTGGAAGACATTGCCGTTTTGACCAATGGGCAGGTAGCCTCCGAGGATGTTGGAATCAAGATAGAAAACGTCAGCCTGGATATGCTGGGTAAGGCCCGCCAGATTGTAGTCAAAAAGGATGAAACCATTATAGTTGACGGAGCCGGCAGCGAAGAGGCAGTAAAAGGACGTATTGCCAACATTAAAGCCCAGCTGGAAGAAACCGATTCTGAGTATGACCGTGAAAAGCTGCAGGAAAGAATGGCTAAACTGGCAGGTGGAGTAGCAGTCATTCAGGTAGGCGCCGCTACTGAAACTGAATTAAAGGAAAAGAAACACCGGATCGAAGACGCTCTGGCCGCTACCAAAGCTGCGGTTGAGGAAGGTATTGTCTCAGGCGGAGGCGCGGCCCTGATTAATGCTCTGCGTGCAGTTGAACAGCTGGAGGCTGAGGGCGATGAAATGACCGGCATTACCTTGGTCAAGAAGTCCCTGGAAGAACCTCTGAGACAGATTGCCAATAACTCCGGAGCTGAAGGCTCTGTAGTGGTTGAGAAGGTTAAAGAAGCACAAGCGGGTATAGGCTATAATGCCATGACCGGAGAGTACGAGGATATGATCAAGGCTGGTATTATTGATCCGGCCAAAGTCACCCGTTCTGCCGTACAGAATGCGGCCAGTATTGCAGCCATGGTATTAACTACCGAGGCTATCATCACTGAAAAACCCAACGAGGATATGAAAGCCATGGGCGGCATGGGCGGCATGGGCGGCGGAATGCCCGGCATGATGTAATAGAAGCTGCCTGGCACTCTAATGATATGAGCAGCCGGCCTTTGGCCGGCTGTTTCTATATTTTAAGGCTGCTTCTGCTAGAATAAGAGGAAAGAGGCAATAAAACTAGAATTTCTAAAGAGAGTATTTTCACCGGTTGGCAGGGAAGGAGAGTACAGTTATTTGGGAATTAAACAAAAGTACAGGAATATCCGGCGTCGGCAGCAAATTGTAGGCGTTTTAATAAAAAACGGCTTGGGTTATATAGTGCAAAGATTTGGTTTGACCGGACTGGCACCGGTATCCAGCCGCCCGGAGATAATAGGCAGCAGGAAGGAAACCCACTACCTGATGGCGGAGAAGCTGCGGATAACCATGGAAGAGCTTGGACCTACCTTCATCAAACTGGGTCAGGTACTGAGTACACGTCCGGACCTGCTTCCTCCTCCTTATATAGAACAGATGGAGATATTGCAGGATAAAGTGCCCCCTATGAGCTGTCAGGAGGTAGTGGATCAACTGGTGAGGGAACTGGGACACCCAGATGATATATTCGAAGAGTTTGACTATCAGCCTCTGGCGGCAGCATCCATCGGACAGGTTCACTTGGCCCGACTCAAGAGCGGAGAAAAGGCGATTGTTAAAGTGCAGCGTCCAGGCATCGAACGACAGGTGGAGAACGATTTACAGATACTGCTGATGCTGGCCAGATTCTCCGAAAGGAGATCCCGGGAAGCAGCCAGGCTTAATATAGCTGCTATGATAGAAGATTATGCCAAGATGTTTCTGCGGGAATTGGACTATGCCCGGGAGGCCAGAAGCACTGAAATCGTCTATAACAATTTTGCCGGTGACGACCGGGTAATAATTCCCAAGGTATACTGGGAATATACCACCGGAAAAATCCTGACCGAGCAGTACATAGAAGGGGTAAAACTGAATGACATCGAGGAAATGCGGAGACGGGGATGGGATGTCAGGAACATATCGCGTCTGGGGACCGAGACCTTTCTGTCCCAGATTGTGTTTCATGGTTTTTTTCAGGCTGATCCCCATCCGGGCAACATAATCATAGTCAATGAAAACCAGATATGTTTTATCGACTTTGGAGAAATCGGCACTTTGACTGAAAGCCGCTTGATAGACATCGGAGAACTGGTCCTGGGCATAAGCAAGAAAGACATGGAGCAAGCCGTGGCAGCTCTCCGTTCCATGGGCATCCTGGAGGGCTTAGACCGAAACAGCGAAGATTTCCTAGAGGATTTCAGCGACATGGTTTTAAATATTTCCACAGGGGGATTGGGCCGGCTGGATATAAATCGGCTGCGTAAAGACATATTGACCCTGGCTTACAACTACCATCTGCAACTGCCTCCCTATATGACCTCCTTGATGAAGGCCCTTATTACTGTCGAAGGGGTAGGCAAGAAACTGGATCCCAACTATGATTTTATGGAAACCGCTACCGAGCTGGCCAGCAAAGTTTACCAAGAACGACTCAAACCTGAGAATGTTTATAAATATCTCCATCGCAGGTATTACCGGGATGTAAAACCTCTGGGGACCTTGCCCCATGATCTGCATAATATCATAAAAGCCACCAACCGGGGGCAGCTCCAGGTCAATATCAATGTAGAGCTCAGCGAAAAGTCACAGCACAAGATGTCCCAGCTGATTAGTCGGCTGAATGCCAGCCTCATTATTACCGGAGGGCTGATAGGTTCATCCTTTATAGTACATGGAAGTCATCCGGATATAATTGAGCAGTATTCCATCTTCGGAGTGATGGGTTTCGCCCTGGCGGGTGTTGGATTGCTTATATTCTTGATTTCTTCCATGAAATCCTGAAAATGCTCTGCCAGTCTGTTTCATTCCCACTTAATATTTTCATTGCGATCCAGATTATCCCGGGCATGGTATTCCTTTATTAGTATAGTGTTATTATACAGGTAAGCAAATTCCGGGTATACATCCTTGGCTTTCTTGTCTGCTGAGGCAGATAGTATAGTGCCTATACGAATCTGCCCCGGGCAAAGGTTCAATGCAAATACTATGCTGCCAGTATTGCCATAAAAACCTGCATGAGCGATTCCTTCCATTTTTCCCAGAACAATGATATCATTGCCGGCTATGATTTCCGAACTTTCATGAACATCTCCCCATACGATTACTGATCCCTCGGAGTAAATCTTCTGGCCGCTGCGCACATTGCGATGGATAAACAAATCCTTAGTGTGGGAGCGATTGATGTTCAGTTCAATATTATTCAGTATCATTCCATAGTCCAGACACAGGTGCTGAAGTTCGGAAATATCCTCAAAAGAAAGGCTGTTCAGTCCTTTCCCTTTGAAAACCACCGGAGAGCCTTCAAAAAGCTGGCGATTAGCGGTGAATTTCTCCTTTAGAATGGCAATATATTCTGCAGCGCTGCCTTCTTCAAAAAGCAGGACCAGATTGTTGTTTATGCCTTTAATTTTTATACTGGCCAAAACCATTACCTGCCTTTAATGGGAATGCTGATGTCCAGGGCTGAATGTCTTCCTTCGCGGATAAAATTTACTTCCGGATTTCCCGCAATCTCGATGTGCTTGGCTATTACCTGGATGATCTCTTCTTTAATAGTGTCCATTAGTTCGGCTGAAGTACCAGCCCGGTCATGGGCTAGAACCACCCGCAAGCGGTCATTGGCCTGTCTTCGGCTGGAATGTTGATCCTGTTTGAATACATTCTTGATAAAAGTTAACACATTCACTACCCCCTTTTATTTGGCAGGTAAAAGATTCCTTCCCAGGCCTCTCAGCTTACTCCAGAAGGAATGGTCGTCCAACTCAAGAAAGGGAACATCTCTTCCGGTTATCCTCTGGGCTATGTTATTAAAGGCTTGAGCAGCCTGACTCCGTTCGTTGAGGATAATAGGTTCCCCTTTATTGGTGGAGATGATAACGTTCCTGTCTTCGGGGACTATCCCCAGTAAATTAATACATAGATGCTGGGTCAAATCTTCTATGCTGAGCATGTTGCCGCTTTTTATCATGTCATTCTGGATTCTGTTTACCAACAGGTGTATATCCTTGTACTGAGCAGATTCCAGCATTCCAATTATTCTATCTGCATCCCGAACAGCTGAGACCTCGGGATTGGTAACTACTATAGCTTTATCGGCAGCTGCGATGGAATTCTTAAATCCCTGTTCGATACCAGCCGGACAGTCTATAAATATATAATCAAACTCTTGTTTCAAGCTCTCACAAAGCGTCTGTACCTGCTCAGGAGTGATATCGTCCTTATTTCTGGTCTGAGCAGCCGGCAGCATGCACAGGCCGGGAAATCTTTTGTCCTTTACCAGTGCCTGTTTCAGCGTGCATTCGCCTTCAATTACCTGGACAATATCGTATATTACCCGATTTTCCAGTCCGAGTATCAAGTCCAGCTTCTTTAATCCTATGTCCAGATCCATTACCGCTACTTTATAACCCATTCTGGCCAGAGAAGTACTCAAATTGGCCACGGTAGTAGTTTTACCTACACCACCTTTGCCTGAAGTCACCACAATGACCTCACTCCTGGTTTGATTATTTTCCATTAATTAAGGACCTCCCCTTCAAAATTGTCACACAAATACAGGCTATGGTAGCATTAATTCGCTAATATATCTATTATTCTAAATGATAATCGATCCGGAATAAACTGCTAATTTAGGAAAGTGTCTAATATCATAGTAAAAAGTAAAAAACAAACGAAAGCTGTAATTAGCCGGGACGGGCCCAGATGGGAAGGAAAAGTGAGGGGGTTAATGGTGGAGAAATATATGGGTGGATTGGAGGCGAAGAAAAGCAGGGCAGAAGCCCTGCTTTGGTATAGCCTAAAAAAGTACATAGAATCCCTGTCTTAATGAGTCAGATTTTTTGAAATTACAGCTTTTTAAACCAATCGGATAGATTGGTGCTAAAAAATAGAACTCCTATAATTCCGGAAATCAGACCCAGGCTAAGAACAATTATTATTATTATCAGCGCTAAGGATTCTTCACTGCCCATTGATTACTCACCCCAATATTTCCTAATATTTATATTATCATTAATTAATTCAAAAAAAAACAGCTCTTACCCGAAGAAAGTGAAATAAATCATAAACTTAATAAATAATATTAAATTAAGTAAGAAAATGAACACATTATTCTGCCCTGCTTAGAATAAAGCAAGGGGAGTGATATTTGTATGTACATTAGAAAGCCTAAAATAATTGAGGTGTATGACAGCTTTTTCCAAAAACAGGGTGGTTGGGCTCCGCCCGGTGTATCTTTGGTATCTGCCCGCAAAATGTGGCCTTCCACCCGGGGAGCAGGGGCGGTAGTGGCAGTTATAGATACGGGAATAGACTGGGAACACCCTGATCTTGTCGGCAATGTTGCCGACGGAGTCAGTTTTGTTTCGGGAGAGCCTGATTACCAGGATCTTAACGGGCATGGAACCCATGTGGCTGGCACTATTGCTGCTAACGGGGTGCTGCTGGGGGTAGCGCCGGAGACTAAACTGCTGGCAGTAAAAGTGCTGAGCAAGGATGGGTTTGGCTCCTACTCCGATATAGTGCAGGGTTTGAAGTGGGCACGTGATTGGAGGGGCGCGGGGGGAGAAAAGGTGAACGTGGTTAATATGAGTCTGGGCGGTCCTTTCCCTAACACCGCCATGCACCAGGAGATAATAAAACTGGTGGAAAGCGGGGTTACTGTAGTCTGCGCGGCCGGCAACTCTGGAGATGCTGATCCTGAAACCCGTGAAATATCCTATCCCGCATATTATAAGGAAAGTCTGGCGGTAGGGGCAGTGGATTTGAAGACCGGGATCGCTGATTTCAGTAATTCCAATGACCGGATCGATATAGCAGCCCCGGGAGTAGACACTTATTCCACCTATCCCGGCGGGAAGTATGTGAAATTATCCGGCACCTCGATGGCGGCTCCGCACGCGGCGGGGGCGGCCGCCTTAATTTACTCTCGCTGCCTGCAGCGCTTCGGGCAATATCCTTCACCCACCGAAGTTAAGAACATGCTGAATTACATGGCTATAGATCTGGGAACAGCAGGATTTGACGATTTATACGGTTATGGTTTATTCAGTTTCAACCTGGAGGGAGGCCAGGCCATTACTTTAAAGGCAGGGCAGCAGAGATATTGTATAAACAATAAAGAGTTTTGGTTGGAGCACCCCCCCATATCCCTTGAGGGCATAGTATACGCTCCGTTGCAGGAGATATGCGAAATATTAAACACTGATAGCTCCTATAAGGCAGCGGAGGAAATGGTTGAGATATGGTCCTAAGTTAATGACATATCCGGGAATATCCGATAACCTTTTTATGGAACAAAAAAAAGAAGGGAAATAATCCTATATTGTAGAATAGTTCTAATAGGGGACTACACAACCAGATAGGGGGATGATGATTATGTCACAAAAATTGCATATCTTTGCTGTGTCAGACTCTGTTGGGGAAACTGCCGAAAAAATAGCCATAGCCTCAGTTTTACAATTCGAAGTTGATAGGAGTGTTACTCGATTTTCCCGGGTTAATAAAGACGAGCAGGTCAGAACCATCGTAGAAAAAGCCGTTGCAGAAGATGCCCTCATAGTATATACCATAGTCAAGCCCGAGCTGAGCAAATACATGGAAATCCATGCTGCAGAAAAAGGTGTTGTAGCAGTAAATGTTATGGAGCCTTTGTTCAAGGTGATAGAAACTAAAACCGGGTTAAAGCCCGCATATATTTCCGGTTTAACTCATGCTATGGATGACCAGTACTTCAATCGCATGAAAGCTATCGAATTTACCATTGAACATGACAATGGACAGAATCTGGAAACAATAGCTGAAGCTAATTTAATCATTCTTGGACTTCCCCGAACTTCAAAGACGCCATTATCCATGCATTTAGCCAATTTGGGAATTAAGGTGGCCAATTATCCCATAGAAATCGATACGGAAATACCGCAGGAAATAATCGACGTTAGAGGCAAGGTCCCCATGGTAGGGCTTACCATTGATATAGATACCCTGATGAAGCTTCGGCAGGAGAGGATGAGGAGCTTCGATCTTCCTCAGGATATCGAGAGCCTGGATGAAATGGTGGCTGAAGAACTGGATAACGCCTATCGCATCTATGCCAAATTAAAATGTCTGGTAATAGATGTCACTATGGAGGACATTGAGACTATAGGTAACACTATCACCCATAAGTTCAGTCTGCCTCTCAGAGTAACCCATCATCGTTGCTAGACCGGGGTAAACCTGGCTGGGAGAGCATCTCCCAGCTTTTGTTTTGCCTGTTTTCTGATAGAATGAATAGCTGAAGGTATGCTTGCGGCTCTCAAATTTGTGGAATTTAAGCAGTATCTGCCCCTGGGGCGGCAGGGATATAGGAGAAGCCTGTGCACTACGTCTATATTCTTAAATGCAGTGATAATACATACTACACCGGATATACCAACGATTTGGCCGGTCGGCTGAAGAAACATAATGAAGGCAAGGCCAGTCGTTATACCCGTGGCAGGCTGCCGGCTGAATACCTTTATTGGGAAACTGCTCCTGATAAGAGCAGCGCCTTGAGACGAGAGATGGAAATCAAGAAAATGACCCGGTCGGCTAAAGAAAAGCTGATACGAAGCGAAAAACTTCCGGCTCTTGATCCGAGCTAGAATAATCTCCATACATAAAAAACGCTGTTCCGGGATAATATACCGGTAGAATAAGCGAATAGTATAGGAGGTTGCAGCTATGTCTAATATAAAGGGCAGAATTATTAATAAGGAATCGTGGGTGAACAACAGCGCTTATGTCAAGGAGCAGTATGAAGGTTTGCTGGTATGCTCGGATGAGCAGGGCTTATATAACATTGGTATACAGATCAACGATAGGGATGTCTTAATCGTGGACCAGTGCAAAGATACTAATGTTCGGGAAAGGATACAGAATTGGGCCGCCCAGATGCAGGATATTCAAAAAAAATACGGTAGTATCCCACAACCTTCGCAAACCCTAATAGACTAGCGATGGTTGCTCAAGGGTGATCAGCCTATCCAAATTCCAGTTATAAAATCCCTCCCCGGTATATATTAATAGTTACTGGAGGAGGGATTATCTCATGGACTATATGGAATATCTCAAATTTCCTTTTCGTGATCGGGAATGGCTGAAAAAGATGCTGCTGGGATGCATTTTTATGATTATACCGCTAGTGAACATTCTGGTTTTGGGTTATTTTATCGAGTGCATCAGACTGGGGATACGAGGAGAAACCAAGCTTCCCGATTGGTCGGATTGGGAATTCCATTTGCGGCAGGGTTTGATGGCGGTACTGGTTTTTCTCATCTACCTGGGTGTGCCGTTATTATTTACCTTTATTCTGCACATAGTACCTATCCTGGGTATAATGGTATCCTCCATAGTCACTTTGCTGGCGGGGGCCATGGTTCCTATGGCCCTGGCCAATGCTGCCGTTTACGGAAACCTCATGGAAGCCTTCCGTTTAGGAGAAATATTATATCGGATTAAGCAGGTCATTGACTACTATGCCCCGGCCTATTTGATAATGGCTGTTGTCACCGCCCTAGCCCCTGCCATAATCGTATCTCTTCCGATAATATCATTTGCCGGAGTCTTTCTTATGTTCTACAGCGGGTTAGTTTATTCAAATTATACTGGTCAGCTTTATCAGCAGGCTGCCGAGAATTAAACCAAGGGAAAAGAGAATGGTTTTTGCGATTTATAGCGCTTTCCTGTTTATCCGGAGCAAGTAGGATTAGGCCTAAAATTTGGCAGTGCAGGTGCTTTGAAAGAGCATGCTGCCGTAATTAATGAATTTGCCTCGTCTAATACTAATGAGCATAAATGGATTCAGGGATAAGGAATTTAAGAATTGAACAATAAGAGGAGTTAAAAATAAAAATCGCTCACCCTGGGATGGTGAGTGGCTTAATATCGGGCTTTATTTCTTTGATCTTGACAGGGTTTCTGACAGGGGGCATCAAAACCCTTATTGTTAACATTCCGATTATTAGGAATTCTTGCGGAACTATAGTAAACTTCAGCCCGTTTTTTTGGTGCGCCGAAAAACTTCGGTATATTAGGCTTTACAATCATAGCAAATGGTCGGGATGACAGGATTTGAACCTGCGGCCTCCTGGTCCCGAACCAGGCGCTCTACCAAGCTGAGCCACATCCCGACGCAAAGATAATATTATCAATAAAATTGGTTCCAGTCAATATGGGAAGAGATTAATCTTGGCTGGTTTGCTGTCGCCCAGCTATTTTTTGGACCTGTTAGCGGGCTAGATAGGTGACTTTTGTCCGCTATCGCCCTGCTTATACCCGAAATTACAGGATGGAGTATTGCTGCGGGCAGATCCCGGAACAATAACTGAGCCATGATCCCGGAAAGAGGGGGAAAAGCATGCAAAAAGGACTGGTCTACCAGGCTGGGGGGGCATTATTGGGAGCAGTCCTCCAGCAGGGAAAAACTGCCTTCACTGCTGCCCTTGCCAACGCCTCTTTTGCCGCAGAATTTTTCATAGGGTTGAGCCAGCACCGCGGAGCTAAGCAAGTCCCGGTATACCACTAGAATACTGCCGTTCACTGTGTGTTCGGCTGCTTCGGCGATGATTTGAACGCGATTGCCCTGGGCATCCTGGTATATCTGTCCCGCTTTTATATTGAATTCGATAGGCCGGGAGTTGATTTCATCGCGTATTATACGGTGCAGCTGCTTGTAAGCAGTTTCCAAAGAACCTATATTGTATACTATATAGTCACAGGTGTTGAGATCCTTAAGCTCTTCTTCAGCCAGCAGAATTCTCTTTTGCTTTTCCGTTTCACTGATGCCGCTGTCTTTAATGCTCTTAATTATCTCGTTCAAATCCCGGTAAATAAAGATGCTGATTACCTTCTGGTAACCTACTCTGGCCTTCAAACTGCGAATCCCTTCCAGATTCATAACCGCCAGCCCATTTTTGTTGGCGGCCTCCACTCTTTTCAATTCATCGGTGGTCAGTCCGTATACCTGATCCAGGTAATGAATTTGTTCGACTATTTTGGATTGAGTGCGATATTCCAGGTACTGGTCACGGCTGATATAGTAGTAGTCCGTGCCCTCTTTTTCTCCCGTCTTGATAGAACGAGTAGTAAAAGATACCAGAGGTTCCAGGTAATCGGCATCATGAATTAACAAGTATTCCATTAAGGCTGATTTGCCGGATGCGGTTGGACCATAAAATATAAAGTATTTCAATTTTAATCCCCCTTATAATCATCGGGTTGATAGCTATTCGAAAATCTAAAAATCAATAAAAGATATCCGCATGCCAGGAGCTGCCCATTTGGCGAAGCCGGACGGTGAAGACTGATCTGAGGAAAGGTTATGCCATCCTTATATTGTTATTTCGTAATAAGATAGTATTTTCTTTAGAGATTTTCTTTTTTAGGCTGATGGGCGCATGGGGAATGGATATTTTGGGTGAGCTGGCCTACCCAGGAGATTTACCGGGAAAGGCGAAATCAGCAAAGTTATAAGTTGTTATCTTCCATTGTGGGCTTGTCGCAATTGTAAAGCAAATATCAAGATTTTCACGAATTTGGCCAATACTATTATTTTATCAGGCGTTCTTCCGATATATAACCAAAGCATAATACATAAAAGGGGGATTTTAAAATGATTCAACCCATTAACAATATTAATACAAATCTAACCAATAGCTCGCCGGTTCAGTCCCCGGTCTCCCAGGATAAAACTTGTCTGGCAACAGAGGAATCAATAGCTGGGGAAATACAAAACAAGTCGGCTGAGGGCATAGCAAAGGCTGACATGTCAGCAGACGGTGATACGGTGGAAATAAGTGAAAAAGGCATGAGTCAAGTCCAGAGTCAAGTCCAGAGTACGTCATGTTCTGCTAGTACTGCTTCAGCGGAAGAGTCGACAACAACCGGAGGAGCAACAGGGGAAACAGCAGATGCCGAGTTGGTCAGTTCGGATGATTCTGAGGATGCGAGTGATTTGTCACAGTATTCTGAATACCAGTTAAAGCAAATGCTGGCGGCAGGGAATATATCCAAAGCTGAATATGATGCTGAAATTAAAAGACGGCATGGAAATGAGGAATCTGCCGGATTGGATGGCAGCTCAGAGGAAATTTAACGAGGTCTGTTGAAAAGCTCCGCAGTAACTGCCTTTGCCTTAAACCAGGAGAATAAATATCCTCCGGTTTTTAAGCGGGTGGGTTTATCAGCCGGTGGCCGCTTCAATAAAAAACACCCCGCAATAGCGGGGTATAGCTCAATAAGGTTTATTTCTCCCTAACCAACAGACTTAATCCACTCCAGGGGAAAAACCCCGGCAGGATGAAGCCGCATATTCCCGAAAAGAGTGGCTGGCCAGGCGATACTGCTGCGGTTGAATCATATTGCAGGTAAGGCGGTATATATTTCCGGGTACCATGCTGGGGGATGTTAATGCGAGAGTTGCGAGATTGACCTGGGCCTGGCTGATTTGCTTGCAGTTAACCTGGCGGAACGGAACCCAGCTGGTTAAGGCGGGTTATTTCATTTTCCATTCCGGGGTTCTTTTATTCAGGAAAGCATCCACCCCTTCGTGTGCGTCTTGGGTAGTACACAGCATGGCAAAATGATTTCCGGTTAACTCAAAGGCCTTGTCATATGCCAGATCAGACATCTTATAAAAGGACTTCTTACCTAACTGAAGACCCAACGGGCTTTTGGCGGCCAGTTTCTGAGCCAGCTTAAGAGTTTCCTCTTCCAGTTTATCAGCGGGCACCACCTGGTTGATAAGTCCAATCCTCAAAGCTTCTTCCGCATCAATCATGTCTCCGGTTAAAAGCAGTTCCAGGGCTTTCTTTCTGCCCAGGCAGCGTGACAGTGGAATAGCGGGTCCCATACAGAACAATCCTACATTGACCGCAGTCGCCCCAAACTTGGTTCCTTCAGCCGCAATAGCCAGGTCGGAAGCGGCTACTACCCCGATCCCGTTAGCCACGGCAATATTGTGAGCCGAAGCGATAACTGGTTTCCCTATCCGGGAAATAGTCAGAGCCCATTCTTCCATCAAGGTGATCCACTGGTAATACTCCAGGGGAGTCTTGCCTTCCAGATCTCCCACATCGATTCCGGCGCAGAAGCCTTTACCGGCTCCCCTGATAATGATTACCCGGGCATCATCATCCTGGTCCAGATCAATGAGAGCCTGGTTGAGTTCAGTGGCCAGGGGTACACTGAAGGTGTTGAGGAATTCCGGCCGATTAAATGTAATTGTCGCAATATAATCCTTCTTGTCAACCAAAACAGCAGGGTTATTCATATATCACTCCTCCTTTACTATCCTTATTGTACACTGAATATAACCGAGAAAAAGTCGACTTTTGCGTATTTTATCAAACCTGGAAATATAGGTTTTAATTTCTACTCCAGTATTACATATCCGGCGCAAAAGGCCGTCAAACTTACTTAGGCTCGCAGTTCGGCCCCTCAAGCAGATCATGGCAGAACCAACCAATAGATTCTAAAAAACAATACGCTTGGTAATCCAGAAATGTAAGTGTTATTATCAGCATTGATTAATTGGAATATATGATCCACCGTATCCCTGGACGAAAAAAAGATACCCGCAGGTCATGACTCTGCAGGTATTAACAACTCACCACGAGGCGAAAAGATTTTCCCCGCTTAGGCGGTTGGTTCCTGTTGACAAAACAGGTTACGGGTGCTAATCTCGCCTCGCTGCAGCGGCGGGTCGAAACTGCTCCGCAGTTTTCCCGCTGCTAAAAGAGTTATATGGAGGAGTATAATGGTTAGACAGTTTAAATAGGCTGAATTTACTGATTAACCCTGGAACATGGCCTAAAGGGGCCGGTAATAATCCCTATCTTAATTTCGGTATCCATCCTGGGGTTGTCCAGCCGTTCAAAATAATGTTCTCTTTGGCCTTTCTGCCCTGATTATCTTTCCCAAGACCAATCAACATCTAGCCCTTTAAAGCCTTTGGTATTACCACTAATAAACAAACAGCAGGTATCTGCCTTCCGAACCTGGACTGGGGCGGTCTGCCTCTAGTGCAACTCCAAAGGCCCGGATGCTTTTTGACTGCTGTCCCGCTTAGGAGGGATGCTCCCTGGAGGATATACGAAATCTTCCAGGAAGCTTCAGGAGCCATAGCACTGTAATGGGCTATGGTATTTTGAAGTGCAAAAAGTGTGCCAAATATTATTGAGCAGTCAATATCAATCAGGGTTGGGGTTTTCTGCCCTGGAAAAATCCTAATCAGTATCCTTTTTTGAAGTATCCAAGGGCATTCGCTAATCTCCCGGGTCCTGGAACAACTACCAAAACCAGCTATATATAGCTTTAGAGCAGTCTGCCGATTTTGGGCCTCCATTGGTTATGCTTGGCTGACCAGGTAATAGACCCAGTCAGCAGAGATATAAAAACCGTATTGATAGATACCTAATGACTGCTGCCAGGGCGGACATGAATGTAGCTAAAAGAAACGCCTGCAACGTTGCCCGCATGTTCTAAAACGATACGCCCCAGGACATCGACTCTGCTGCTTAACCTGTCCCGTATTTTTTTTGCCGGATTGCGGTTGCCTCTGATTGTCAATCCTATAGCCGCCTCATATGAAAATTACCGCAAAATAATTTACCCAGAAATCTGTTTGGCATACGTTTTGCAAAATACCATGATCAAAAGGAATTTGAACGGATATGAAAGGAGGCACAGTATTAGTGAAAGGCAAGACATGCCGCGAAATGAATCTGGGTGATAAAGCTGAATTCAGCAAGAGTATCACTGAAGCGGATCTTATCATGTTTGCGGGGATTACTGGAGACATGAACCCGGTGCATATAAATCAGGAGTTTGCCAAGACCACGATTTTTGGCAAGAGAATTGTTCATGGAATTCTATCCATAGGATTCATATCAAACGTACTTGGCACTCAACTTCCCGGCCCCGGAGCGGTCTATATCAAACAAACATGTCAATTCCGTAGACCAGTATATATCGGGGATACCATAACCGCAACAGTGGAGGTGACGGGTAAAGATGAAGCATTAAACAGGGTGTGGCTGAGGACCTACTGCACGAACCAGGACGGGGAACTTGTAGTAGATGGTGAGGCCTTCATGATGCCGCGAAAAGATGTTGTTGAGAAGACTGCTTAAAGCGTAATAAGGAAGTGTTTGACATGCCGTATAAGTTTAAATATCTGCGATGCGAACTTGAGAACAAGGTAATGCTGATAGTGATTGAGCGGCAGGAAGTCCTTAATGCATTAAATTCCGAGGTATTTAAGGAACTGGGTGATGTTTTCGTCCAGATGAAAGATGACCCGGGCGTAGATGTGGTTATTCTTACCGGGGCGGGAGACAAATCTTTTATTGCAGGTTCTGATGTTTCGGAGATGTCACAGTGTTCGCTTCTGGAAGCCAGAAAGTTTGCCTTGGGAGTCAATGATTCCCAGCAAAAAATAGCAAAATTTCCCCGGCCTATCATAGCTGCAATAAATGGATTTGCCTTTGGAGGCGGACTGGAGGTGGCTATGTGCTGTGATATCAGGGTGGCTTCCGAAAAAGCTAAATTTGGACAGCCTGAGGTTAACGTAGGCATAATCCCGGGGGGAGGCGGGACCCAGAGACTGGCCAGGCTCATAGGAATTGGCCGGGCGAAAGAAATGATATATACCTGTATGACTATTGATGCCCAACGGGCTTACGAAATAGGCCTGGTTAACCGGGTGGTAAGTCATGGGAACCTTTTGCCAGAGAGCAGGAAACTGGCTGAAGAGATAGGCAGGAAGTCCAATGTAATGTTAACTCTGGCCAAAGCTGCGCTAGATACCGGCGCGGATATGGACCTGGAAAATGCTTTGAAAACGGAAATCGAATTGTTTGCCGAATGTTTCGGCAGTGTAGATGGCAAAGAAGGCCTGACGGCTTTTGTGGAAAAACGGAAAGCAAATTTCATCGGCAAGTAAATAACGTGGAAAGGATGTTTGATTATGGAAGTAAAGAACATTGCAGTAATCGGGGCAGGGGCCATGGGCCTGGGAGTTGCTCAGGTAAGCGCGGCTGCAGGCTATGAAGTTGTACTGAATGATATCTCCGAGTCTTCATTGGAGAGAGCAATTAACGCAATCAAAAAGAGCCTCGAAAAAATGGTGAGCAAAGGGAAACTGTCCGAGGCAGAGATGAATGATATTATCGCTCGAATCAAAACCTCTGTTGATTTGGAGGCAGCCTGCAAGGATGCAGATCTGTTGGTGGAATGTGTATTCGAAAACCTGGCCCTGAAAAAAGAAATGTTTGAAAAATTTGAAGAATACTGCAAGCCGGAGGCTATCCTGGGAACCAATACTTCAGCCATTCCGGTAACGGAAATTGCTAGTGCCACCAATTGTGGTGACAGAGTTATCGGCATTCACTTCATGAATCCGGTTCCCCTCATGAAAGGGGTAGAGATAATCCGGGGTCAGCTGACTTCAGATGAAACAACTGCAGCTACATTGGACTATATAAATAAGATTGGCAAAGAAGTTGCTATCGCAGTTGATTTCGCCGGCTTTATTGTCAGCAGATTACTCGATGTCTTAATGAATGAAGCGGTAAAACTGGTCCAGGAAGGTAATTCTCCGGAGGATATCGACAAAGCCATGCGCCTTTGCGCAGGACACCCTATGGGTCCCTGCAAGCTGCTGGACCTGGTTGGGGCGGAAATTGCCATGCATGGTATGGAGACCATGGAGAGAGACTTTGGCGACAGGTATAAACCTCACCCGCTGCTGAAGAAAAGAGTTATGGCAGGGCTGCTGGGAATGAAAACCGGCAAAGGTTTTTATGACTATAACTAACCATTTAATGGGGAAAGGAGAACGCTGCAAATGAGAAGCATAAAAGAACTGTACGATTTATCCGGGCAGGTAGCTATAGTAACCGGAGGAGCAGCCGGTATAGGACTCCAAATGGCTTATGCCTTGGGAGAGGCCGGAGCGAACCTGGTTGTTGCAGCCAGAAACCTGGATCGCTGCCAGGAAGCAGCCCAACAAATGAAAGCAGAACTGGGTGTAAAGGTATTGCCGGCCCGGGTGGATGTAAGTAAAGAAGAAGAAATAGACGCATTATATGATTTGATTATGAAAGAATTCGGGCGGGTAGATATTCTGGTTAATAATTCCGGAGCAACCTGGGGAGCTCCTTCCCTTGAATTCCCCATTAACGGCTGGAGAAAGGTAATCGATACCAACCTGACCGGATCGTGGATCATGGCCCAGAAGGCCGGACAGATAATGGCTAAACAGAAATATGGGAGAATAATCAATCTTGCTTCTTTAGCAGCTTTCGTTGGAGCTCCGGCAGAAATTATGGATGCGGTTGCATATCAGGCCAGCAAAGCAGCTATAGCTGGATTAACTAAAGATTTGGCGGTGAAGTGGGCCGAACATAACATCACAGTAAATGCTATAGCTCCGGGCTGGTTCCCCAGCAAAATGACTGCCGGCACCCTGGATAAGAGTGAGGAGCTTATGCTGCAATATATTCCCATGCGCAGATTTGGCAGTGATGATGAATTGAAGGCAGTTACCCTGTTCCTAGCCTCACCTGGGGCAAGCTACTGCACCGGAGTGGTTCTTAGTGTAGATGGCGGATGGGTAGCACAATAAGGGATACGAATTGGAAAGGAGATATAATTTATGTCATTTCAAAAAAGCAAAGACGATATAGTGGTGGTAAGCGCAGCTCGGACTCCCTTCGGGCGGTTTGGCGGATCAATGAAGGATATTGACATATATGATCTGGGAGCAATTGCCATGAGGAATGTTCTGGAGAGAATTAATATGGCTCCTGAATTAATCAACGAGGTTTGGTGGGGCTGCGGCGACACCACCAACTGCAAAGACCCCTATACCCCGGTGGTAGCTCGTCAGAGCATGATGAAAGCTGGTATTCCGCCTGAAGTACCGTCATTATATTATGATCAGGCCTGCACCACTGCCATGACTACAGTAAAATACGGTTCCAGGAGTATTAAGCTGGGAGAAGCCGAGATCGTAATGACCGGGGGGGCTACCAGTTTTAGCACCGTACCCTTCCTGCTGAGAAACATGAGATGGGAAGGCAAGAAACACAGTTCATTCATGGTGGAAGACCCGATCATCCCGTTGGGTTATAAAGATTACGCCCCGGTTGCGGTCGATTCCGGTGATGTGGCTCTGGAATACGGAGTATCCCGGGAAGAACAGGACGATCTAGCATATGCCAGCCATGTAAAATACGGCAAAGCCTGGGAAAGAGGATTTTTCAAACATGAGATGGTTCCTCTGACCATGGAGAAAAAAGATAAAAAAGGAAATGTAATATCCAGCAAGGTTTTAGATAAAGACGAACAGTATCGGGCAGATATTACTCCGGAAGCATTGGCCAAGCTGAAACCGATATTTGGCAATCCTACCTGTACCGCAGGAAATGCGCCGGGAATGAACGATGGAGCCACGGCTCAAATTATCATGAAGCGAGAAACGGCAGACAAATATGGTTATGAGCCCTTATATACAGTAGTCGCATCATCAGCGATAGCACTTCAGCCTAGAATTATGCCGGTATCTCCTGCTTTTGCTATTAAAAAGTGTTTGGATGACGCCAATTTGGCTATGGACGACATGAAGTTTATTGAAATAAATGAAGCCTTTGCCTGCGTTCCCCTAGTATCCTGCAAGCTGTTGTCAAATGAAAGATTCTTAAGCAGCAGTTATCAGGAAATGGTAAAGGAAGTATCAGGGCAGCCGATTCTTGATAACGACGATGCTAAATACCAGGAATTAAAGAACAAGCTGAATGTGAATGGAAGCGCCATTGCTGTAGGGCATCCCAATACAGCCAGCGGAGCCAGAATAATGATGACCGCTGCCTACAACCTGAAGGAAAATGGCGGGGGCTATGCAGCCTGTGCTATCTGTGGCGGATTAACCCAGGGTGGCGGTTCTATAATCTGGGTTGAATAAAAGGAAAATACTAAACATAACCGGGGGCCTGCCAATTCCACAGGCGGCCCCCGCCCCTCTCCAAGGTAAGTAAAATAGTGAGGAGGTCTAAGGTAGTATGGATAAACAGGCTAAGATTTTGGAAGGTATTAAAATTGTCGATATGACCAGGGTTTTCACCGGTCCCTTCTGCACCCAGATACTGGCTGACATGGGCGCAGAAATTATCAAGATTGAAGAAGTGGGTCCTAATAGCAATGAAAGAAGCTGGCCCCCATTTGCGCCGGGTACTGAAGAATCCACCTATTTCATAGGTCTTAACCGGGGGAAAAGAAGCATAGAACTAAATTTCAAAGAAGAAAGAGCCAAGGATATATTTTATCAATTAGTCAGTGAAGCAGATATTGTTTTTGAAAATTTCGCCCCCGGGGTGGCAGACAAGCTGGGGGTGGGTTATGAGGACTGCAAAAAGATAAAGCCGGATATCATATATCTTTCCATATCGGCTTTTGGGCAGTATGGACCGTTCAGCAAACTTCCGGGATACGACATGCTGGCCCAGGCTATGGGAGGCCTGATCAGTATTACCGGGTATCCTGAGATGCCATTGCGGGTTGGATCTTCCATTGGCGATATAATTGCCGGTTTGTATGGAGGAATGGGCTTGCTGGGAGCTATATATTATCGGGACAAAACTGGTGAAGGACAGCATATAGACGTTTCCCTGGTGGACTGTATATTCACCTGTCTGGAAAACAGTGTACCAGCATACACAATAACCGGTAGACCTACTAAAAGGCAGGGGAGCCGGCATCCTGACGGCGGGCCTTATGATGTCTATACCTGTAAAGACGGATTTGTATGTGTGGTAGCTTCCAACGAAAAACTGTGGGGTAACATGTGCCAGTTAATGGGCGTGCCCGAAATGGCTACTGATTCCAAGTTCAACAGCAACGCTGCCAGGATGCAAAATATCGAAGAAATGACTGCTTTTATCAATAAATGGATGAAAGACTACACAGTTGATGAGATGGTAACCATGCTGCGGGAAGCAAGAGTTGCTGTAGCTCCTATTCTGGAAGTACCCCAAATATGCGAAAGCGAAAATACCAAGGCCCGCAATATGCTGGTAGAGTTTGAGCATGCTACAGCAGGCAAGATTAAGGTGCCTGGAAACCCAATAAAATTCGGAGCTTATGAAGCTTTGGCCGAACTTCCGCCCCCATTCAAAGGACAGCACACCAAAGAAGTACTATTGGAAATGGGAATTAGTGAGCAAGAGATATCAGAGATGCTGGAAAAGGGAGAAATCGGAGACGGGTTTATCACCAGAGCAAAAAACAAAAACCAGCAATAGGTTCATCAACTTCGACTCATCCGAATCCAATAAGACATTAATTGATAGAAAATCTCTGATTAGATACAACAACAGAATTGAACAACGAGGAGGTAAGTTAAGTGATTAGCTTTGAACTGACCGACGAGCAGAAAGAAATGCAGACCATGGTCCGTAAGTTTGTCAAAAATGAGATTATTCCTGTAGCTGCGGAATATGACGTTAAGAGCGAAATGCCCTGGCCCATTATTCATAAAGCCTTTGATATCGGCCTGTGGAATTTTAATTTACCCGCCAGATACGGTGGATTAGAGCTTGATCATGTTACTGAAGCTATTTTAATTGAAGAAATATCTTTCGGCTGTTTGGGAATCAGCGGGGCCTGGGATGGCAATTCACTGGCGTTAACCCCTATACTCATTGCCGGAACCGAGGAGCAACAAGACAGGTGGCTGCCTCAATTTGCCGAATCTCCGGTTTTAGCGGCCTTTTGCCTGACGGAGCCCAGTGCCGGGTCCGATGCCGCCGGCATGTTAACCAGAGCGGAGAAAGACGGAGATGATTACATATTAAATGGAACCAAATGCTTCATTACTCATGGTGGTATTTCCAATATGTACACGGTTTTTGCCAAGACTGAAAGAGGCAAGGGAACCAAGGGAATAAGTGCTTTTTTGGTTGCAGGAGATGCTCCTGGGGTTTCAATGGGCAAGGTAGAAGATAAACTGGGAGACCGGGCATCGCATATTGCCGAAGTCATTTTTGAAAACGTCAGGATACCAGCAAAAGACCTGCTGAGTAAAGAAGGCGATGGGTTTAAAATTGCCATGCAAACCCTGGATCGTACCCGGATGAGCATTGGTGCTGCCGCTGTAGGCGTAGCCAGGAGAGCATTGGAAGAGTCTATTGAATACGCCAAGACCCGAGCTCAGTTTGGCAAGCCGATTGGTCAGCATCAGGCTATAGGCTTTATGCTGGCCGATATGGCTACCAAGGTGGAAGCGGCCCGATGTCTGGTGTTACTGGCTGCATCAGAGATAGATGCCCATAGAGTGGATCCCAAATTTGGAGCTATGTGCAAGCTGTATGCCGGAGACATAGCTATGGACCTGGCGGTAGATGCGGTGCAGATTCACGGCGGATACGGGTATATGAAAGACTACCCGGTAGAAAAACTCCTGAGGGATGCCAAGATCTTGCAGATTTATGAAGGAACTCAGCAGGTGCAAAGGATGGTAATATCAGGAATTTTGTTGAAGTAGTACATCTGTGAAGCAATTCGCCTTGGATCACCATTGATCCATGTTCAGACATTCCTGCCGATTTACAGGGTTAAGATCCGCAAGAGGTTTACCATCGGGTCTTATCCCTGGATTCGGCCAGGACCAGCCCTAGTTTTCCATGATACGCGTTGAGCGTTTCAGGCCGATAATCTTCACCATTCCCCTTTACATAGATGCTGGATTTACACAGGTAAGAATCAGCAGGAGCAATACTGATCTTACCTTGTGTATACAGCACTAGCAAAGAAAGGGTTGGCAATTAGTCCCATCTGTTGGGAATGAGTTTTTAGCTTGCAGATCAAAGGAGAGAAAACCATGTTTAAGATAACAAAAAAAATGACTCTGGCCCAATCCATAAAATTAATCGAAGTATTAGCTCCCCAGCTGGCATCGAAAGCCCAGCCGGGCCAGTTCATTATATTAAGAATTGATGAAAACGGTGAAAGGATTCCATTGACCCTGGCTGATTGCGATGGTCAAGAGGGTACAATTACTCTGATTTATCAGGAAGTCGGACGAACAACACTGGAATTGGGTCGTCTGGAGTCTGGAGATTACATATTGGATTTGGTAGGCCCCCTGGGGAAACCCTCGGAAATAGAAAGATACGGTACAGTTGTCTGTGTGGGCGGTGGAGTCGGAGTTGCCCCGATTTACCCCATAACCAGAGCGTTGGCTAATGCAGAGAATAATATCATTTCCGTTATAGGCGCCCGCAGTAATAAGCATCTGATACTGGCAGAAGAGATGCAAAGGGTAAGCGAAAAACTGCATATAGCTACTGATGATGGCAGTCTGGGTCATAAGGGATTTGTCACGGATATTTTGCAGCAGATAGTCGATAGCGGTGTGCAAATTGATTTGGTGGTAGCGATAGGACCGCTGGTTATGATGAAAGCGGTTTCTGAGCTTACCAGGCCTTATAATATTAAGACTGTAGTCAGCCTTAATCCGATAATGGTGGATGGTACTGGTATGTGCGGTGCATGTCGGGTAGCAGTTGGACAGGAGACAAAATTTGCCTGTGTAGACGGCCCCGAATTTGACGGCCATCAAGTTAACTGGTCGGTAGCAGAGACAAGAGCCCGCATGTTTGCAGATGAAGAGCAACTGGCTATGAAAGGCTGTTATTCAGGAGGTGACTGTCATTGTCAGAAGTAAAGGTAAAAAAGGAAAAAGTAAGCCGTCAGCATATGCCCGTACAAGATGCACAGGAGAGGAAAAAGAATTTTAATGAAGTAGCTACAGGGTACAGTGAAGACCAGGCCCTGCTGGAAGCCTCCCGCTGTCTGGACTGCAAAAAACCCCTCTGTGTCGATGGCTGTCCGGTTGATGTGGATATACCAGCCTTTGTTAAGCTTATTACCCAGAGAGAATATCAGAAAGCTATTGACAAAATTAAAGAAAAGAACAATCTGCCTGCTATATGCGGCCGGGTTTGTCCCCAGGAGAGTCAGTGCGAGAAACTGTGCATACTGGGAAAGAAGGCGGAACCAGTAGCTATCGGACGATTGGAAAGATTTGTGGCTGACTGGGACCTGGAGAAAGGTCAATACCGGGCTGAGAAAGCACTGGAAAGCGGTAAAAGAGTAGCAATAGTAGGATCAGGTCCCAGCGGTTTAACTGCCGCGGCTGACCTAGCGAAACTGGGGCACCAGGTTACGGTTATGGAAGCCCTGCATATCCCGGGCGGAGTACTGGTTTATGGTATTCCTGAATTCCGTCTGCCCAAAAGCATTGTACAGCACGAGATAAGGAATATCCAGGAAATTGGAGTAGAGATAGCCTGCAATACTGTAGTAGGTAAAATAAATACGGTTGATGAGCTGTTGAATAATGGCTATGATGCCGCATTTATAGGCACTGGCGCAGGGCTGCCATATTTTATGGATATTCCTGGGGAGAATTTAAATGGTGTCTACTCGGCCAATGAATTCCTTACCCGGGTTAATCTAATGAAGGCCTATCGTTTCCCGGAATATCTAACCCCCATAAGAATTGGGAAAAGAGTAGCAGTGATAGGTGCGGGAAATGTAGCCATGGATAGTGCTCGAACCCCTTTGCGCTTGGGAGCGGAAGAATCCTATATCGTATACCGCAGGTCAGAAAAAGAAATGCCTGCCCGCCTGGAAGAAATTGAACATGCTCGGGAAGAAGGAGTCCAGTTCAAGCTGCTCACCAGTCCAGTAGAAATAATTGGTGATGAAAATGGATGGGTAAAAGGCATGATTTGTCAACAGTATGAATTGGGTGAACCAGACGACTCCGGCCGCAGGCGGCCCATACCCATAAAAGGTTCTGAATACGAACTGGAGGTCGATACGGTCATTATGGCTATCGGACAGGGACCCAACCCCCTGGTGCCACAGACCACGCCAGATTTGAGGATAAATTCACATGGCAACATAGTAGCAGAAGATGCTACCGGACAAACCAGTAAAGCAGGAGTCTTTGCCGGCGGAGATATTGTTACCGGTGCGGCAACCGTAATACAGGCCATGGGTGCGGGCAAAAAGGCAGCACGCGCCATTCATGAATACTTAACTAACGGCTAGGCGGCAGTTAATCTGCCATTCAATACATTCGCCTAAGTAATTTAGTAGAGGAGGAATAAAGCAGATCACAAAGATAAAGAGTCTGATGCCAATTAGCATGGTTATGACTGCTAAGAGCATCAGACCTGCAGGTGAAAGCATAATGATATAACCTTGGCCAGGTTGCAGATAAGATCATTTGCAAAATATATCATAATAAGCATTCAACTGTAAATTACATTGTATCACAAAATATTTGAGGCATTCAATTTATCCGTGGAGAATCAGAGCAAAGGCGTCAAACGCTGAAATTAAGGAATAATACAAGTTTTGTTCTACGCTAGTCAATAAGAGGGAAAAAATCAGAAGATGGGCATGGACTGAAGATATTGTAGCGATAAGCAACGATCAGGATGTTCGGACATTGTTCCTATTTGGGACGAATCACAGAAAAATAAGATTTCTGGGAACGTATATCTGGAAAAAAACTTGGTTGGAAAATGAATTTGATCGAATATCGAAGAATGAGCAATTAGTAGTGGTATGCGTTTTGCATTATCAGATAAGAAAGTAGTGTCCGTTCTAATCATTTGACAGGGGGGGAGGAAAGAGAATCAGCCGAGAACCTCGTATTGACTAACAGGTCGGACTAAAAAAGGAGTGAAAAAGATGTTCAGAAAAATTCTTGTGCCTATTGATGGCTCAAACGAAGCAATAAAAGCAGTAAAAGTCGCTTTGGAAATAGCAGAAAAGTTTGGAAGCTCAATAACCTTATTCCATGTAGCTCAGCTTGCATATGATTATTCAGGCATGGGGCACCTGCCAGAGTTGTCCAATGGGGTAATAAAGGCAATGGAGGAGGAATGGGCCAAAGCTGGAAAAGTGATTTTAGAAACCGCCTCCAAGGAATTAGATTCTGCTGATATTGAAGTAGCAGTTGAACTGGAGCAAGGTAATGCAGCAAGAGAGATCGTTTACAAAGCAGAAAAGGGAAAATTCGATTTAATTGTTATGGGCAGTCGGGGTCTTGGAGGCATTAGTGCTACTGTTATGGGAAGTGTTAGTTCTCAGGTTACCCGTACATCTGCCTGCCCGGTGCTTGTTACCCGTTAAATATAGTTTTTTATGTGTTGCTTCCGGTTTAAAGTTGATCTATAACCCAACCATAATTAAAACCGAATGTAGAATACATATAAGAAACTGCTGGTGATTGATGATCTAAGTGGAGGATTTTAGTTATAAAAGGAGGTTTTCGTAAATGGCAAACCAACGGAGTATGCCGATACCGGAAGATAATGCGCCATTAAACGCAATGATGATATTTATATGGGCATTTGCCTGGATGGCATTAGTTCTAGATGTAATGGATTGGCAATTGGTTTCTGTTTCTGCTAGCCTTATACTGGAAGAGTTTGACATGTCCTCGTCAGCTATGGGTTTAGTATTGGGGGCGCCCCTGTTGGGCGCCGGTATAGGCGGCCTGATGTCAGGGATTCTATCTGATAAATATGGGCGAGTAAATGTAATGTTTTATTGTCTGATATGGTATTCATGCTTCACCATTGCTTTTGCTTATGCCAATGGTTTTGAGACCATGCTGGCCCTTAGAATACTGGTCGGAATTGGTCTGGGTGCACAATGGGGGGTAGGGAATACCCTGGTGGCAGAATGCCTTCCTTCCAGATTGAGAATTATGTGTTCCGCCGTAATCCAGACCGGGTTTGCGTTTGGGCCCTTACTGGCAGCCTTTCTGGGCAAGATGATCATGCCCGGATTTGGTTGGAGGCCGTTGTTTTATGTTGGAGCCATAGGATTTGTTATCGCTATCCTGGCCAAAGTCGTTATTCCCGAACCAGAAGCCTGGTTGAAAACCCGAGATCAATTGAAGGCCAAAGGCGAATCTCTGGGCAACGTTGGAAAACTGTTCAGCAAAGAAATATATGAGAGAACTGGAACCAGTTTGAGAAGAAATACCATTGCCGCGTTTTTCCTGGTATTGGGCACCCTCCTGGCGTATTGGAGTGCATTTAGCTGGATACCTAATTGGTTAGTTACCGAGAGAGGCATGGACATCGTTAAATCCATGAATTATTATATGTTCCTGCAAATCGGTGGCATGATAGGTTACATAGTCTTTGCCTTTATTGCCGACCGTATCGGCAGGAAGAAACCGGCACTGGTTGTGTTAATTGCTTCGTTCTTTGCAGTTATGATATTTGTAAAAATCCAGAATCCTACCGCAATGTTACTGTTTGCTCCCGTATACTCATTCATAACCTATCCCATATTCGGTTTATACGGAGGGTATATGTCTGAATTATTCCCAACCGATGTAAGGGCAACCGGAGTAAACGGTATATACAATCTTGCGCGTATGGTATGTTTCTTTGGACCATCAATACTGGGTGGAATAGCTGCTATGTCCTCCTTTACCTTCGCTATAGGAGTAAGCGCAGTCATGTACTTGTTCAGCGTAGTCCCGCTTCTGTTCTTGCCCGAAACTTTTATTAAGGTCAAAAAAGCAGCTGCAGCCTAAACGGGATATTGCAGGGTTGGAATTATGGGCGGCAGAGCTTCCATGGTTCTGCCGCCCACCAAGAAAGACACTTGACCAATACCATACCATATGAGGAAACGAATTAAGTATTCATCAAGTGTCAACCAGGTTATGATTATAGGTTCCAAAGGAGGGGTTGAAATGGAGAAAACCTTGAAGATTATTAAAAGCCCACTGTTTTATATACCATCTATTCTTATTTTTATTGGTGTAACAGTACTATATTCATATAATTTTAGTCCGGATAGCAATACCAGTTTTCTTGATATGCTTATTTACTGGGTGATATGGGGCGTTGTCAGCTTATTCTTACAAGTAGCAGTATATGTTCAGGCCAAGCGATTGTATTGTAAATAGACCACTTGTATAAGGGGCGGCATGCTCACCATATTAAAAAGTAAATATCTATACTACAATCCCCTTCTAATTAACAGAAAGGCTCCGTGGCTGCGAGAGCCTTTTTGTTATGGGCCGGTAATTATCCAAAGGTAGTAAAAATCTTAAGATGTGTACTTTCGCGACAGTCAGTCATAGCATTTGTGTATAAAAAGGAAACACTGGCAAGCGAACCGATGAAAAGAATGAGACAAAGCAGGCAATAATACCTGGGCTGTCAATACGGCGGCGAATGGCATATATTTTGCAACTAAAAAATTGAAAGAAAAGCTAGGTATTTTTATGATAGATGATTAGCTGCTATATCATTTCAAAGCAAGGAGAGATGTAATTCAATGAACAACAGTGATTGGAAGGATTATGCTGATTTTTTCTCTGTTTTGAAGCATTTTTGCACCCGGGGGCTATGTTTTTGGATGTGCGATACAGAGAAATTTATCTACAAGGTTCAAGGTGAAGAATCTCCGGGAGACGCTTTCAATGTAGGAGATCCCATCCTGGCCGGGGGTTCTGCCCGGAAAGCAATTGATGAAAAAAAAGCTGTTTATGTCGAGCTTCCTAAAGAAGTGTATGGTTATGAAGCTAACGTAACTGCGGTACCGATAATGAATTCAGATAATGGTGAAGTTATGGGTGTAATAGGTCTGTCCAGAAGCAGAGCTATACAGCATCAGGTTAATAAAAGCGCCCAGGATCTAAATTTATTTATCGAGAACCTGGCTCAAGCCTCGGAAGACGTAGCAACCGGTGCTGAAGAAATCCTTATGCATTCCATGAAAAACCTGGAAATGAACCAAGAGATACAATCAATAAATGTACATATAGAAAAGCTGCTGGAGGATATCCGGGATATTTCCCAGACCATCAAATTGCTGGGCATAAACATGACTATAGAAGCAGCCCATGTGGGAGAAAATGGCAGGGGATTTCAAGTTATTGCCAAAGAAATTGGCAGTCTTTCCAATAATGTAGCTAACATATCTGCTGATATTGGAAAGACTATGGAAACAATCCGGTGGGCGGTTCAAGAGATGACCGTAGCCAACCAAAAGGCAATTGAATCAACCGAGAGAGAAGCTGCTGCGTCCCAGGAGTTATCCGCCAGCACCAGGGAGGTTTTTGCTATCTCCAAACAACTCTTGGAAATAGCCAGTGAATTATGACGAGGAAGTTCATTAATGACCGAGACGAAAAATGTTATGGGGTGAAAACATGTTAGCTGAACTGGCCTGCCAATGTGAAAGATGCGGTGAACAAATTGATCAGCCTGGTTTGTGCAGTATATGCCTGAAACGGCATGATCGGGTATTTCACTTTATTATTGCTATTGTATGGATTTTAGCAGTTATAAGCTTCGGATACTACTATGTGCTTTTCATTGCTTGATAAACATTTGTGAACATAATGATACATCCTATGTAACATATGCAACACTTACACATACCATTCTGTGTCAGAAAGAAACAATCGGAAGAGGGTGCGGCGGGCAGAAATACTGCTCAAAGGGGCATTGCCGGTACATCAGTTCTAGTGCTGGCATATATTTTGCATTTAATAATATTAGTAGTTGCGGGAAAAGGCTGATAAATATGAAAACATTCGGTGTTTATATCAACAAGGAAAAAGAACCGGCACGGCAATTTGCACAAGTCTTGCTAAAGCTGTTGCTGCAAAGACAAGTGACAGTGTGGCTGGGTCCAGATATACCAGATAAGCTGGAAAATACAGATTTAATAATCATAATTGGCGGGGATGGAACCCTGCTGGAAGCTTTTAGTCAGATTGGAAAATATGAGATACCATTATTGTGCGTTAACTTTGGAAAGACCGGATTTTTAAGTGCTATGGAACCTGAAGAAATTCTTGCTTATCTGCCCATAATATTAAACCAGAGATACCAGGTGGAAGAAAGGGCGGTAATGCAAATATCCTTGAGCACCGGCACTGGAGAATTATTCAATTATTATGCATTAAATGACCTGGTAATTAGATCTACTCGCTTAAAAACATGTCGCCAGCTGCTTAAAGTTGATGGCAAGATGTTGTCTGCCTATGAAGGTGACGGAATAATATGTGCTACATCAACCGGTTCGACTGCTTATTCACTTTCTGCCGGCGGATCCATAATCGATCCACTGCTTCAAGCCGTTATTGTGACACCTATATGCTCAAAGATAGCCTCCTTGCAGCCGTTAGTATTTAGTTTCGATCGTACCATCGAAATTATCTGCGATGATCCCTGCCAGTTATGCAGTTTAATAGGCATTGACGGCCGGGAAACATACAATTTGGCAAGCAAGGATGCAGTAAGGATAAACAAGGCTCCCTATAAGGCAAAATTTATTGAACTGGATAAAGGGCGATACGTTAATAGAATACAAGACAGGTTAGGATTAAAGGCTTATTAATTAGTTTAATAGTGTTTGCGCCAAGGATTCGAGTATAGGGAAAGGAGAGAGAGCATGAAGCAAACCCTGAGCCTGGGAGCAAGAAGCGCAGAA
>CAZCTN010000010.1:50441-91616 GCA_964501655.1 uncultured Syntrophomonas sp. | reverse complement strand
AAAGGTACCAGATTAAGGCTCTTTGTCCAAGTCGGTTAGGGGGCTAAATAGGGTTTAAGCACTGCAGCAACATTTGTGGGCGAAGTTGGAGATATCAGCAGATTTCAAGATCCACGTCAGATCATTGACACGAACGATTGTACTACCGTGCTCAAGTCGTGAACAACTAAACTGAAAGAGCAGTTCCGCTTTAATCTTACTGAATGGTTAAAATAGATTGCATCAGACGATAGTATTGATGTCAGGTTGATAAGGCGTGCCAGCACCCCCGTCCCCATGACACGGGGCTGCCGATGAGATGCTTAAAGATCAGTCGAAGTGCATGGCTTGGGCAAATAATGACTCGAAACCCGGCACCTGGGTTAATTCAATATAGCCGATATCCTGTGCTATCTTTTGGGCGGTTTCTCTTTCCTGGCAGGATAGCAAACAAAGATAGGCACCTGATTTTGCAGTGTTGCCCACATAGCTTATTCGGTTTTCCAGCTCTTTGGGTAAAATTCCGGCGCCGGTTAAACTTTCCGCTTTTAAATGCGCTCCAAACTGCCCTGCCACCAGAATCTCATCAATTTCCCCCAATGACAGATTATTGGCTTGAACCATGGTTTGGATACCGGAGAGAATAGCCCCTTTAGCCAGCTGCACCTGTCTTATGTCCTGCTGAGTCAGAAACAGGCCCTTTTCCTGGTCGATAATAAAGCGCTTCTTACCGGCAGCTTTTTCTACCAGCGGGTGATCCTGTAGCCGTCCGCTTTTATGCAATATCCCCTGGCGCAGCAGTTCGGCCACCAGAGCCAGCAAACCGCTGCCGCACAGCCCAACTGGCGGTGAATCTCCAATAACAGAATATTCTACCTCGATATCGGCTCCCGCACCCCTGAGTTCCACTTCATCTATAGCACCCCGGGCTGCTCTGACGCCACAGCTGATATTCATGCCCTCCAGGGCAGGCCCGGCCGCACAGGAGCAGGAAGTCAGCTGTCCTTTTCGGGACAGAACCATCTCACCGTTGGTTCCTATATCAATAAAAAGGATATTGCGAGGGTCATTATGAATTCCGCAGGCCAGAATTCCAGCGGTAATATCGCCGCCTACAAATGCGGAAACAGCAGGCAGGCAATAAACCTGACAATGGCGGGAAACCGGCAATCCCAGGTCTTGGGCGGCCTTTAGAATCAGGGGTCCGCTGAAAGATGGTAAATATGGAGATTTTCCCAGGGGAGAAGGATTGATTCCGGCCAGGAGATGAATCATGGTGGTATTGCCAGCCACGGTAATGTCGTAAATATCTTCTTCAGCAGCGAATAAATCCCGGCTGCACCGGGATATAGCTCCCCTGATCAAGTTCTTCAGATCCTTTTGAATAGTTTTTTGCAGGATGACAGTGCCGTTGTTATTGCTTATGGCATATTGAATTCTGCTCATCACATCCTGCCCGAAGGCTTTTTGCCCGTTCAAACATGACACACTGGTAAGTTCCCTGGCGGTTGACAGATCAACCAGGCTGGCCACCACCGTGGTGGTGCCAATATCTATAGCCAGACCCCAGAGCCGGTTTCTGCTGTCTCCTGTCTCCCGGCCGGCAAGTTCACGCCCGGCCCATACCAGGGTATTGCCGTTGGAATCAAGGCTTTTGGAAATACCAGGTTCTATCTTGAATTCTCTTAAATATCCCGAGCTGATAATATCGCCGGCTGGTTCTTCCGGAGGCAATTCAATAGTAAGGTCTGTCTCCACCGCATGAAGACAGGCCAGACGCCATCCTTCGTAAAGCTCCTCTTCGGAAAAAAAGTCCTGTTCGGTTTCCTGCCAGGCCGTATCAGCATTTAATATCCTGACCCGGCATTTTCCGCAACTGCCCAGGCCGCCGCAGGGAGCGTCCAGCAAAGCCTTCTCTGCCAGGCCTTGATAAAGGTTCTGCTCTTTGTTCATCTCGAATTGAGTTGCGTCTCCATCTGATTGCTTAACATATATCCTGGGCATATTATTCTCCCGACTTGCGCCTGGCTGATTCCGACTCGGCTATGGTTGTTCTAACCATGGTTTGTACATTTAATAATGGGGTGGTGGTGGATAATCCACAGGCCGGGGCCACAATATCTGCCCCCCTGCTTATGGCATATCTGGTCAGTTTAGCTATCTTTTCCGGCGGCATTACGGCCAGGGCATGAGTATTAATATTACCCATAACTGCCTTGTTGGGAATGAATTTCTTGATTTCATCCAGCCCAACTATGGAATCAACGCTGAAAACATCACAATTAAACTCCGGAATGATATGATATACGCTTTTCAAAACCCCGCAAATATGGACTATCTTTACTGGGGCATCATCCAGAGCATCCATTAGCTGATTAATATATTTGAGGGTATAATCTCTGAACAGCTGAGGCCCCAGTATCTCTCCGGTGCCGCTGGGTTCAGAAATGCAAATGGCATCGGCCCCGGCCTGGATCTGAGCCTGGCCGAACTTCACCAGGTTTATCACCATATACTCCATCAGTCTTTGGGCTTCGGCAGGCTTTTTGCGAAACTCTTTCAGCAATATGGACATGTCAACCAGAGTCCCGGCCGTGCTTACCGGACCGGTAAGATTGCCAATGATGGGTACATCAGTGCCTGCAGCTTTCAAGAGTTTGATGGCATCGATAACTACCCGGGCTCTTCCCGCATCTACATCCAAGGGCCTTAATAGATCTGCCTCGGCGGAAGAATTTAAAGGAGATTCCAGTACATGAGGCTCAAAAAACAGATTGCCCAGGTTGACCGTGGCTCCCATTGCTTCAGCTTCTACCGTCATGCAAAAAGGAAGGCCATAGTTCTCAAACCCTCCCGCCTCATTCAGGGCGAAGGTAAGACCGGCCATCTTCTGGGGATCTGTATGGGCTCCCGGCCAGGGGCAGTTTGATTCTTCCATGATCTCCTGGAACACCATGTTCATCATACCGCCGGGACAAATACAAGGGGGCCGGTCAACCGGGAGTTTTTTGGCCGCTGCCAGCAATCGGTTCCTGGGGGTAATGGTATTCATGTGGCTATGCCCAGAGATGATGTATCAGCGCCCATGAGCCTATCCACCAGCTTAACCGCTTCTATGGCGTTGGCAGAATAACCATCAGCTCCTATTCTTTGAGCATAGGCCAGGGAAACCGGGGCGCCGCCAACGATGACTTTTACCCTGTTCCTGATACCGGCCTCTTCCAGCATTTTGATAACCTCAGCCATACCTGACATAGTAGTGGACATTAAGCTGGACATGGCTACCACATCGGCATCAATTTCTATTGCTTTATCAACAAATTTTTGCAGCGCTACATCCCGGCCCAGGTCATGTATTTCATACCCGGCTGTTTCCAGCATGATTCGTACCAGGTTTTTACCTATGTCATGAGTATCTCCCTCTACTACTCCGATGACAATCCGGTGTTTCTTCTGGCTGTCAGTATTTTCGGCATGTGGGCGCAGAACAGCCAGACCATTGTACATGGCATCTGAACAAATTAAAAGTTCGGGGATATAATATTCTTCCTCTTCGTACAGTACCGCCGCTCTTTGCATGCCGTCCGCCAGACCCTTCAAGATGCCTTCCATAGCAGGGTATCCGGCAGCGATATATTCCTCGGCCGCCTCAACTACTGCTTCGTCCTCCATACCAACTACGCAGTCCGAAAGCACCTTTAACAACTCGGCTTTATTTCTCATTATTATTAATCCTCCTCTTATGGCAAGATCAGTTCTTTGGCTTTGGACATAAGCGCCATTAATCTACTTCCAGGAAAAGTGAAGGATTATGTTTTATCCTTCTATAGAGCAATTATTTCCAAAAAGGCGCTGATTCTGGTGTTTATTTGCCCGGTATCAGTCTGTGAATAATCAGTTTCCAGACCCAGATAGGGAAGGCGTTTTTCTTCGGTAACGAATTTTTTCACCAGGTACGATTCAATGGCAAAAGTATGGCAGGCTTGCAGGATTACCTCTATCACCCCATCTATACTGTACTCATCCAGCATTTCTCCCAGGGCTTCAATTCTTCCGGGGTTGGGACTTATTACTGAACAATTAATGCGCAGATACTTTTCTGCCAGAGCTAAATATGGATCTTTGTCTTCATCTACTAGATCTTTTTGAGCCTTGGGGCCGGAGCAATTTTCAAAGGCAACAACATCTGCGCCCAATTCTTCGATTTGACGAATAATCTTATCTCTAACCCCCCCGACGGGGCAGCCGGTAATCAAGATCCGGGGCCGTGAAGGTTTCCCGGCCAAATTCTCCTGGTAATCCTTGTTTAACTGGGCGGTACGTTCTTCCAAAAGGGAAATCTTTTCTTCAGTATCAAAAATAAAACTATTGGCATCTATAATGGTGTTGATTTCATAGCCGGAAAGAGGGGAGGGTTTCAATTTTCCTATTTCAAAAAAATCCAGCGTGGCTTTTCTCTCCCGATTTTTCAGGCGGATGGCATTTCGCAGATCATCGTCGGTAATCACGGTCCCCAGTTGCTGTTCCAAAACTTCTTTCAAACGCAGCATCTCACTCTTCCAGCTTTCCAGGGCCATACTACCGCTTCTGCCCGGGGGCAGCTGCATGACATGAGTGTATTTAAGTTCACTCAGCAATTCGTACATCTTCTTTTTGCCGTCGCAAGTGGTTTCGGCCAGGATTATATCGGAAAAGTAGAAATAGGGACAGGAGTCGGTCACTGCCAAACCATAACTGGATTTAATAAGGGGGCATAGGTTTTTAGGCAGGCTTTTCTCTGCAACGGGGATGGATTCATCCCCCGTCCCACATAAACCAACCGCCACCGCTCCGGCAGCCAGGATCAGTTCTTCAGGAGTATAGGTGCAGAAAATACCTACCACCTTTTTGCCCTTTTCCTTCAGTTCTTTTACCTTGATAAATCCTTGCTGGCGAGCTTCTGAATAGTCTTGAAAATTCTCAGGCAAATTTAACAATATCAATTCCTCCCATAATATGCTGAAAATGAGTCCGGAAGCCTATTGCAATTTCTCGGCTGCCAACAGTGCGGCGCCCAGAGCTCCTGCATATTGCCCCATTTCGCAGGTGAATACCCTCTGTCCAAGTTTATGGGATAGCTGTCGGGCAAAATAGGGGTTAACACTCAAGCCACCGGTAAGGATATATTTTTCTGGTTTTTCATGCCTGGAGGCCAGGAGAGCTACCCGGGAAACCACTGATTCCACAATCCCGGCGGTAATATCTTCTCTGGCTTTACCGGCACCTATCTGGCTGATAACCTCAGATTCGGCAAAAACTGTACACATTGAACTAATGGGTATAGGGTGGCCCTTTTGAGCCAAAGCAAACAGCTCGTTTATATCCACCCCCATGCGGTTGGCCATTATCTCAATAAATTTACCGGTTCCGGCGGAGCATTTGTCATTCATTAAAAAACGGACGGCAACTCCCTTTTCCACCGTAATAATCTTGGTGTCCTGCCCTCCTACGTCAATAATGACTCCGTCTCCGGCCAGAAGAGCAGATCCGCCTTTCCCATGGCAGCTTATTTCGGTTATTATCTTGTCGGCGTATTCCACCGAAATGCGTCCATAGCCGGTAGCGATGGTCCTGGTGTCATCAGAACCCACATCGAAACCTGCCTTTCCCAGCTGGTCCCTGATTCGTCCGGCAGTCTCTTTGCTGCTCCAACCGGTGGGCAAAATAAAAGAAGATACTATCCGTGTTCCGTCAAAAACAATAGTTTTAGCGGCAGTTGATCCAATATCGATGCCTACATAATTCATTAATTGATCCTCCCGGCAAGATACATATCTTATGATATTAATCTTAAACGCTGATCGATTGAGATGTCAACGCATGAAGCCAAACTGTCATACAAGTATTCACCATTAATTATAAAAAGGCTGCCTAAATCCCAAGTATTCTTGGAATTAGGAGCATTGCCGCAACCCCAAGGTAATTATATGGAACTAAAGATAATAATATCTGGTTATGCAAGGAATAAATAAACCAGGGCAATCGGGGGAGATTAATATGATTGCCAAGAAAATAGACAAGCCTGAAATGGTGGCCTTGGTAGGGCCTTTCACCCTGGCTGGAGAAATGGCAGGAGTGGCAGGTTAGGGAAGCGGTCCAGGAGTTGTTGGGTGTTACCCGATAACATCCTTTTTAAGGTCCAGCAAAGCATTTAGTAAATTGTTATTGGATATGACGAATAATAATGATATATTATAGTTTAAATAGCTTATTTTTATCGCAATTATTGGAAAAATGTAGAAAAAAGCCAAATTATTATGTGTTTATTGTTTAGCTTTATTTGGTTTATCAATTATTCTAAACCAGTAAAGAATTAACCAATAAAAAATCTAATATAAAGGGAGCGAAACAGTGATGAGAAGAAAGAGTATTATTCTGGTGGCGTTGTCAGTTGTGCTGCTGATGAGCATGGCTGCATTTACGGGGTGTGGTCAGCAGGGGGAGGAAACAGATAAGGATATTGTTACGGTACGCTTCTCATATCCTCCTTATGGATATGACTCAGAAGCCGAGGATGCTTTCTGGTCCAAGTACATTGCCCAATTTGAGACAGAAAACCCCAATATAAAAATCGATATGACGGTTGAGAGCTGGGACAATGTTTACACCAAATGGGAAGGGTACTGGTCCACCAAGGATACCCCTGATATCGGATATTGCGATGGTGCGGATGCGGTAGAATATGGTTTGGGCGGCAGGGCATTGCCTATTACTGATGTGGTTGAGGCATTGGGTGGTCCGGATAAATTCTCCGAAGACTGCCTGGCTTTCCAGCAAGATGGAGTATACTACAGTGTTCCGAACTGCATTGCTTGTCCGGTTCTGGCTTATCGTACAGATCTGCTGGCAGCGGCAGGTTACAGTGAACCTCCCAAAACCTGGGATGAAATGATGACTATGTCCAAGGCCCTGACCAAGGACGGTGTTTATGGCCTGGCTATGTTCACCGGAGAAAATATAATGACCCAGCAGCATCTAGTAGGTTTTATGAGGGCTGCCGGCGGTAAGATTTTTGACCAAGAGGGTAATCTGGTGATTAACAGTCCGGAAAACATAGCGGCCCTGACTTATATGACCGATTTAATCAAGGCAGGAGTTGTTCCGGCCAGTGCAAATACCTGGAAATATGGCGATGATGTTAATATTCTGGGTACCGGGCAAGTAGCCATGGCCTTTATATGGGGCGGATATGGCACCCTCCTGGAAGTCATGTTCCCGGAAGACTACAATAATATTGCCTTCACCACCATTCCGGTAGGCCCCTCCGGGGAGTCCGGCACCAAAACCGGGTCCGGCGGTTTCTTCCTTTTCAGTGAGTCCAAGCATCCGGATGAAGCTAAAACTTTCATTGAGTTTATGAGCCGTGAAGAAATAAGCAAAGAATGGAGCAAAATATCCGGCAACGTATCACCCTTTAAGAGTGTTGCTTCCGATCCGGAACTTACTTCCATGGGATGGTATAAAGCGGTGGCAGAACAAGCCGGAACCGCAGTCAGTTACGGCTACGACTATGGCTATGTCCCGGGTATGGATTCCATTACCACCAGCTATCGTATTTCCAAAGCCGTGGTTGACGTGATTGAGGGCGGAATGACTCCGGCCGAGTCTTTGGAATCATTACAGGCAGACACGGCGGCGGCTATTGAAAATGCTAAAAACCACTAAAATGGTGAATCGGGATTTAGTATAGGATAGTCAGCAGGATAGAAAGGCGAATTAAATATTAAACAGGAATTGACAGCCTCCGACAGGGGGACTATTCAATTCCTGTTTGATTATTGTTTTAAGGGGAATCGTACAGTATGAAGTCAGCACACTCCAAGACAAGCATAACTGGCATTTTATTCATTACACCCCTGGTGTTGTGCATCGTGAGCGTATTGATCTACCCTTTTGCTAATGGGGTTTGGCTGAGTTTTACCAATAAAATGTTTACCTATGAAAGGTATCAAGTCATAGGTTGGGAAAATTATTTGCGCATGCTGCAGGATGATCTTTTCTGGCTTTCCTTGCAGCATTCCCTAAAATTCACCGCTGTTGGAGTACTTGGAGCCCTGCTTCTGGGTCTTTTATTGGCCTTATTGCTGAACCGCAAGGAAAAATATGTGGCATTTTTTCGGGGGTTATTGTTTTTGCCCTGGACTTTGCCGTCCATAGTGGTGGTCTTGACTTTTCGCTGGTTGTACAATGACTTTTACGGCTATATCAATTATATATTGCTGAAATACCATATTATTGATATGCCATTCAATATTTTAGCCAGCGCACAAACAGCCTGGATTGGAGTTCTGATTCCTCTGATCTGGTGTTATTATCCCTTTGTAATGGTTTTCTTGCTGGCTGCTTTGCAGTCTATTGACAAAAACCTGTATCAAGTTGCCCAGTTGGAGGGTGCTACGAAGTGGCAGATGTTCTGGCATATTACTTTGCCCTCCTTAAAACCTTCCATTATTATTGTGGCCATACTGGAAACTATCTGGATGTTTTGCGCCTTTGATCTGGTATTCTTGCTGACCACTGGTGGCCCGGCCTATGAAACCCTGACATTGAGCCTATATATATACTTAAAGGCATTTCCGGCTAAAGATATGGCTTATGGCATGGCCCTGGCGGTGATTATGTTTATTTTTCTTATTGTCTTTACGGCATTGTATTTCAGAGTGATGGGGAGCAGGCAGAATTATGAAGTATAAAGGTACATGGCTAAAATCCATAGGGTACTTTTTACTGTTAAGCATAGTAACCTTTATCATTATTTTTCCTATGGTAATAACTTTTTTTACTTCGCTGAAACCCATTGGTGAGGTAATCACAGCTGCTCCCACTTTACTGCCCCAGCATTTTACCCTGGATAATTACATAAAACTGTTTAAAGTCCGGAATTTCCCGCAATATATGTATAACAGCTTATGGGTAGCTTCGTTTACAGCCATTTTGTCACTGATGATTTCATCATTGGCGGCAGCTGCCATCGTTTGGATGAAATTTCCTGGCCGCAAACTGGTTGCCAAAGGAATTCTGGCGGCTTATATGTTCCCTCAGATTCTCCTTATTATTCCTCTATTTATAATGTGTTATCGCTTGAATTTGATAGATACCAAGTTCAGCCTGGTTATGGCTTATCTTTCTTTTTCTCTGCCATTCAGCGTATGGATGTTAAAAACCTTCTTCGAATCAATTCCCGCTGAGCTGGTTCAAGCCGCATTGGTTGATGGCTGTTCATACTGGCAGGTATTGCATAGGATTATCCTGCCCATTTCTTTGGCAGGAATCACCACCGTAGTCATTTTTTCCTTTGTTCTGGGCTGGAGTGAATATTTGTTCGCCGCCAACTTGATTACCAGCGATTCCAACCGTACTATTGCAGTGGGGCTGCAAACCCTCCTGGGGTATTACCGAACAGATTATGCCCTATTGACTGCGGCCAGTGTTACCATGTCTTTACCGGTATATTGTCTTTTCGTAATGGTGCAGAAATATTTCATCAAAGGTTTGACGGTTGGAGCGGTTAAAGAGTAAAGAAAAATGTAATATAGGAGAAAAGCGTTGGAGGTGATAAAAGATATGGCTAGATTACGCTTGGAGAATTTGCACAAGATATATGATAACAAGGTAGTGGCCATCAAGGACGTGGACCTTCTCATTGAAGACAAGGAATTCCTGGTGCTGGTTGGACCTTCAGGCTGCGGTAAATCTACTATTTTGCGGATGATTGCAGGTTTGGAAGAGATTACCGGGGGGAATATATATATTGGGGATAAGCTGGTAAATAATGTTTCGCCTGGGGACAGGGACATAGCCATGGTTTTTCAGAATTATGCCCTGTATCCTCATATGAATGTTTACAATAATTTAGCCTTTGCCCTGAAAATAAAGAAAACACCCCGTAGAGAAATCGAGGAAAGGGTCCATAAAGTAGCCGAAATACTGGAAATAGAGGATCTTTTGGAACGGAAGCCCCGGCAGTTGTCGGGGGGCCAGCGGCAAAGGGTGGCTCTGGGACGCGCCATCATCCGGGAGCCGCAGATTTGCCTGATGGATGAGCCGTTGTCCAATTTGGACGCAAAATTGCGCGGACAAATGCGGGCTGAAATCTGTCGTTTGCACAAGAGATTAAAGACTACCATGGTTTATGTGACTCATGACCAAACTGAGGCCATGACCATGGGCTCCAAAATAGTGGTTTTACAGGAGGGTATGATCCAGCAGGCGGATACCCCCAGCAACATATATCAAAGACCGGCCAATACCTTTGTAGCCAATTTCATAGGCACGCCGCCCATGAATTTGATAAATGCCGAGATTATAAAAAAAGATGGTGGGCTGCGGGTTTCTTTCCAGCAGGGCAGCCTGTTGCTGGAAGGCAAACATAAAAGCGCAGTTGAAGCGAAAGGCTATGCAGGAAAATCAGTTACTCTGGGAATTCGAGCTGAAGACATCATGCTTTCCCGAGCTTCGGTTAATATGGTACCCATTACCGGCATAGTTGACGTAATAGAAAATTTGGGAGCCGAATTACACGTTCATTTTAACACTGAGAATGGAGATTTGACCGTTAAAGTACATCCAGGAACAGGTATCAAAATGGAAGAAGTATTTGAGTTATATTTTAGCTCTGACAAGGTGCATCTGTTTGACCGGGAAAACGGCAATAGAATAGTCTGAGTATTTCACCATACCAGCAGTTGGGAGGAATTTTGATGAGGTTACACGAATACATCGCCAACTACCATCGGCGGCTGGCTTTCCCCTGGATGGCAACCATCGGCCTGCAGCTGACCGGGTATAAACTAAGGGAAGTTTACTTATCTCCGCAAAAACACCTGGAGCTAGCCATAGCTATGGACCAGGAATTTGAAGCTGATTTTGTTTACCCCCTGGATGATGGGGCAATATTTGTTGAATCTCTGGGTCTGCCTCTTATGCAATCCGATTATGACTTTCCCAGCACCCTGGATAACCCAATAAAAGATTCGGAAAGCCTGTCCAGGCTCAAGCGGCTTGATCCGTATTCCGACGGGCGCATGCCACAATACCTGGAGGCTCTAAACCTGATTTCCCGGCGATTTGATAAACCCTTGGCCATTTCCTTGCAGGGCCCTTTTACCCTGGCGGCTGAGCTGGCCGGGGTGGGTGATTTTGCCCGGGCTATTATCCGCCGGCCGGATTTCGTGGAAGAGATGCTGGATTATACTCATAATCTGGTTAGCGATTATGCCCAAGCAGTGGCGGAAGCGGGGGTGCGGCTACTCTGCATCAGCGAGCCAACGGCAGTAATATTGTCGCCTGCCCGCTTTGAACAACTGGTAGTAAAGCGCTTGAGAACCCTTTATGATAGTTTGCCGGAACATGTCTGGAGGGTCCTGCATATCTGCGGGGACACCAATTATATCATGCAGGAGATGTTAAGCAGCGGAGTGGAGGGATTGAGCCTCGATCAGGTCATGAATCTGCCCCAGGTTGCCCAGCATGTTCCTGAAGAAGTAGTCATTATTGGGAACCTGGACCCGGTTTATGTACTGCGGGAAATGCAGGCTTCCCAGGTTCGCCAACATACCCTGGAACTGCTCAGGAGCATGAAAAAATATCCCAATTTCCTCTTTTCCTTTGGCTGTGATTGCACTCCGGACACCCCGCATGAAAATCTAAAAACCGCCATAAAAGCGGCCCAGACACCATTTTCGCAGATCGGAGATTAAAGATGAGGGAATGGGCAGTCCTCTCAGGGATAAGTGTATCCTGGACAAGAGGGCGTCATCATGGAAGCCAAACTGCAAGAGAGAGATGGATAATTTAAGTGGTCAAAGCCCTGCATAGGGCTTTTTTATTGGGCAGGACCAGGTTAGTGGCATAATAATCAGATAAGCATAGCATATTATGCAAATGATGAGAAAAGAGTTCGCTGCCTCTCCAGGGACTATTTTACAGAATTTGGAGTTGAACTGTTTAATAGGTTATAATAGAATCAAGCCAAGACTGGATAAAGGAGTAATAATGGATTTTATGGATTTATTGGAAAGCAAGCCACCCAGCCGGTTAATTAGCGATATTATCAGCCAAAAGGGAGGCGGCATCAGAGTTGAAGATTTAATAGAGGCTTTTGGTTCTCAGGGTTTTGGTCTGATGTTTATAATTATAGCCCTGCCTTTAACCGTTCCCTTGCCTCCTGGGGTGGGCTTTATTCCTTCGGTTCTTTTGTTGGTTTGGGCTTTTCAGAGAGCAATGGGGGGAACCCGCATATGGCTGCCAAAATTTATTGGCCGAAAGGTGATATCACGGGAAATCATCGAAAAAATTGAAAATAAAGCCATACCCTTGTGCAGAAAACTGGAAGGATATATTATGACCGGCAAACAGACAACGGCGCTGAAAGAAGCCGAGATACGTCTGGCATCGCTGGCGGTGGTCCTTTTAAGCCTTTTTATAATGCTGCCTTCATTTCTAAACAGCCTTCCAGCCATAGTAGTCATTCTGATAGGTTTGACTCTGTTGAACGGCAATCGCAAATTACTCTGGATTAATATGAGCGTCAGTATACTGGCTATGGGTTTGCTTGGATCTACTATATACGTGGGGTCGGAGGCCCTGCTCAGGGAAATCCGTGATTATCTGCAAGCAACAGCGATATTTTAGAGTGTCCCATCCCACACCGCTTTCCCTGGCCGGTACAGGCCGACCCAGGAATAATCCTCCTCTTTAGTTCATAATAATCAGAAAGAGTTACCTGGATTCATCAATTAATTCCTTGAAACCGGGCAAGGATCTTTCGATGGTCTTATAAGCTACACAGTACGCGATACGGACATAACCGGGGCAGCCAAAGGAAGTGCCGGGAACGATGAGTATATTTTTCTCTTTGGCCAGGCGGCAGAATTCCATGTCATCCTCAATAGGGGCTTTAACAAACAAATAAAAGGCTCCTTGGGGTTTAATGCAGTCATAGCCGAAGGAGAGGAGACCATTGTATAACAGTTCCCGGTTTTTATTATAGGTATCGATATCGGCTTTAGCATCCAGGCAGCGGGCGATAACCCGCTGAAACATAGAAGGAGCATTGACAAAACCCAAAATACGGTTTGCGATATTGGCAGCCGAAATAACATTTTCAAAATCAGCTGCCTGATCGGGAATCACCAGATAACCGATTCTCTCTCCGGGCAATGATAAAGATTTGCTGAAGGAGTAGCCGATAATAGTGTTGGCATAATATTTACTCAGGTAAGGTACTTCAGTGTTATCATAAGCCAATTCCCGGTACGGTTCATCAGAAATAAGATAAATATCTATTCCAAATTCCTCTTGTTTTTCCCGCAGGATATCAGCCATTTTCATTATGGTAGCTTCCGAGTAGATGACCCCGGTAGGATTGTTGGGTGAATTTACGATAACCGCCTTGGTGCGGGAAGAAATTTTCTTTTTAAACTCCTGGAGGTTAGGCTGGAAATCAGCGGTATGGGGAGATACTATAACCAGCCGGCCGTCGTAGTTAGATACATAATTGCGGTATTCCCCGAAAAAGGGTGCAAAGGCAATAACTTCATCTTCAGGATTGAGCAGAGTTTTGAAAATAACATTTAATCCACCAGCAGCACCCACAGTCATAATAATATTGTCCTGGGAAAAAGCTGTGCCAAATTTTTGGTTGATCGATTCGGCTATGGCAGTTCTCACCTCTTCATAACCGGAGTTATTCATATAACCATGGATGCTCATGGCATCTTCCTGGTTTACAATATCCAAAATGGCCTGTTTTACTGCTTCCGGAGCCGGGACATTGGGGTTGCCCAGACTGAAATCAAATACATTTTCCGCCCCATAAATCTCGGAGAGTCTTTTGCCCTCTTCAAACATGGCCCTGATCACCGAACTATTTTTAACCTGCTCCTGCATTTGTTTTGCTATCATAAATACCAAACCTCTCTTTAATAAACTGATATCCAGGCCTGGAAGCCGGATGGGATTAAAATCGCTTAGGCAAATCATACCACTGGCTGGAAGGTAATTCAAGATGGCCGAAAAAGGATGGGAAAAGACCATCTGGCGGGAGACATGGCCCCGATACCAGATCGGAGGTTCTCACGAACTTTTTTCTAATTCACTGTAAAACCTCCCAACGTAACAGGGGACGGTTGTACTGATACATAAGCAAAGGCTTCTGGGCTCTCGTTCCGATCAAGGGACCAATGGAAGAGCTGGGATGGTTATCGGTTAATCTGTAACCAAAAGGCAGGTTTTTTCCCGGGGATCTTTTAGGGAATTAGATCTTCGAATGAACATAAAGTGGATTTAAATCTGAGTTTTAATTATTATGGATAGTTTTGTGCCAGATATTCATATCCTCAATGTTGCCCATGATACAGCAGTTGTTTATCAGGCGTCCCCCGTATTCATAAGCGTTTCTTCTTAGAGCCCGGTTTATGGCGGGAGATATGGCTCGGGCCAAACTGTAGAGTGATATATATCCAGCAGCCTGCAGATCCTGCTCCAATAGATGAATAAGATAAGAGCTCAAGCCCTTGCCCCGGTACTCGGGATGGGTTATGCAGTCAGTGATCTCGGCATTGAGGAAGCCTGAATCTCTGTCTGCTGAGGCTGCACATATGATCTGCCCATGGTGCAGGGCGATTTTAAATAGGGCTTTTTCCTTTATTATCGCCTTGATATAATCGGCATGATGTACCGGGGTCGGATAGGTAGTAAAGTTATCTCCCAGGAAATTTGCCAAGGCCTCTGCGTCGGATTCTGATGCAGTCCTTATAACATAGTCCTTGAACCCAGATACGGGAAGGTCTTTGCAGACCGCGGTCAGGGCCTCTCTTATTATTCGCTCCTCTTTGATTATTCGGGCACTGAAACTTCGGCATGGATCGCTGAAGTATGAATAACAGAAAGCATCTTCCCCCCGGAAATAACCGGAAATAGTTCCTTCCCGGACAAAGCCATGTTTCTTAAAAGCGCTTGTCTCCTGTTCTCGAGCATAAGCTATAATCTTACCGGCTTTCTCTTTATAGGAAATAGTCTTCAGTCTTTGAATGATTTGATCAATATCACCCCTTCTATCCAGCAGGAAAATTCTATTGCTATAATAATCAGATAGGTACTCGAGGTGATGGCTTACTGCTGTGGCTTCCTTTTTATCACAATAATCTAAATGCAAAATCAAGTAACCTCCATCAGTTCCCGCTGCTGCATGCGGATATTACTTCTAGGCACCAGGTTTATCCTATCCTCCAGGAATAATTTTTCTATTCCCCTAGCGGGGTCTTGTTTGTATTCATCACAAAAACCACAGTTCTGGCATGAACTGCTTTTATCCTCAGGCTCCGCATAGGCACAGATGATCCCCTCATAGTTTCTAAGGATGATCTTATCATTGGACTGAGAGATCAGGTATTGAGGGGCAACCGGAATTTTACCTCCTCCACCCGGCGCGTCCAGGACGTAAGTGGGTACGGCCAGGCCAGAGGTATGCCCTCGCAGCAATTCCATAATCTCAATGCCCTTGCTCACCGGGGTGCGGAAATGTTCTATACCGGTGGAGAGATCGCATTGATAGAGGTAGTAAGGCCGAACCCTCATATTAACCAGTTCATGCATTAGTTTTCTTATGATATAGGGACAGTCATTGATTCCCTTTAACAATACAGTCTGATTTCCCAGCGGAACGCCAGCGTCAGCTAATTTCCTGCAGGCTTCTTTGGATTCCGGAGTAATTTCATAAGGATGATTGAAATGGGTATTGAACCAGACCGGATGATGTTTTTTGAGAATATCACAAAGATCGTCGGTGATTCTCTGAGGTAATACAACCGGAGTGCGGGAACCGAATCGGATCACCTGTACATGTTCTATCTTCCGCAGTCTTTCTAATATGTGGGCTATAATCTCATCCCGGACCAGCAGGCTGTCCCCCCCGGATATAAGTACATCCCTGATCTGCCGGGTTTGAGCGATATAATCCAGGGCATTCTCCAGGTCCTCCCGGGGCATGGTCTGGTCAGTAACGCCGGCCATCCTGCGCCGGGTACAGTGCCGGCAGTACATAGCGCATTGATCGGTGATCAAGAATAATACCCGATCCGGATATCTGTGGGTAATTCCTTTTACCGGCTTGTCTTTGTCTTCTTCCAGGGGATCTTCCAGATCACAACTGGCTTGCTTTGCTTCCATGGGAATCGGGATGGCCTGCTTCCTGATGGGATCATTGGGATCACGAGGATTCATTAGACTGACATAGTAAGGGGTGATAGACATTCGCAGGTTTTCCAGGCTGCTTTTTATGCCTGCCTCTTCCTCTTCACTGAGCATGATGACATGTTTCAATTCCTCCACTGCAGTTATGCGGTTGCTTACCTGCCATTTCCAATCATTCCACTCTGATTCAGTAACATCTTGCCATAATGGGATATGGTTATATTTCCTTGCCATTTTGCGTCCTCCTGGCATGTTTCGTATTACCTATATATAGCTTATAATTAACCGCATCTGCTTTTATTATGTAAAAACAAAAACCAAATAAGGGGACGGTCCGAGACCACTGAAAAAGCAGCCTTTTTTTACCGCTTGGACTTCTCCCAATCCAAGCTGGTCAGATAATCAATAACCAGTACTATTTCCTTGCCGAATTCTACCTTGCCGATGTGGACTTTGTTCTTAGCCAGATCCAATTCTTCTTTGCGCAATCTAAGTTTTTGCTCTTCGCTGCTTTCTGGATAATCTTTTCCCTTTTAATTAGTCTCTTATATTCTTCCCCGGCCCCTACATGTTAAGATTGGTATATTAATGATGGGATAAGCTGGGCTATTTGAAAAAATCATAAAATATTTTTTATGCTCAAGGCTTCTTTTTCCGGGATATGTTTTAGCATCAGACTCAGCTCCTCCAACTGCCCCAGGGCCAGGGCGCTGTCGCGGCTGTTGACATAAGCCTTGACCCTGGCTAGGGAAAACTCGATATTATCCATTTCCTGATGATCCAGGAAAACCGGCCACCATCGGGCTGATTTATCCCAACCTGATTCCAATTCTGCGGTTTCCCGGGCGGCTGCTTCCCAGTTGCTATCCTTTATTTCCAGTATTACTGTCTCAATCTGTTCGGTTAACTGCTGGGTCGATGCTTGCAAAGAATTATTGGCCCAGAATCCCAGGCCCACAATAAAGCTTAAGATTATCAGCAATGATATCAACAAACGCATGTCCAAGACTCCCTTGCTTTATGATTTGATTTGATAGAAAAATTCGCCCTGGCTATCCAGACAGGCGAATAGTATCTGTTTAGGGTTTGAGATCTGATCCTTGGCTAATGCTCCCTGGAGCCAGTCCAGGCTCAGATCCAGTTTATGAAGGTTTTCGCTGATAACTTCACCATCGATAATCAGGGTGATTGGCAGCAGTTCCGGGGGAGGAAAGATATTCATATCTCTGGGCTGCAGCGGCCGGTGGGTTGATTTGAGTATAACGCTTAGCTGTCCGCTGGTTTCCAGGATAGCAAAAGCTACTTCGGAAATGTTAGTCACATTCTTTTGCCGCAGCTGCTCCAGCAAGTCATTGATGTTATAACGCAGACGCCGCATCTCATCATCCATTATTTGAGAGTTTTTTATCAGGATGCTGGGCCGGCCGCAGATCACCCCCCGGGCTTTTTCACTTTTCAAGGAGATATAAGACAGAGTGATTTCAGCGGCAAACAATATGAAAATCGGAATAATGCCATTGATTAAAGGAATATTGGTGTTTTGCATAGGTATGGCAGCCAACTCGGCAATCATTATTATTACTACCAGTTCATAAGGTTGCAGCTGGCCAATCTGCTTTTTGCCCATGATTCTAAGGGCGATAACGGTAGTGAGATATAATATTAGGGTTCGGATAATCACCAGAATCATTGATAATACCTTGCTTTCGTATCAGGAATAAATTTATTCTTTGCGGAACTGCCTAATTTTATTACCGGAAATCTGTTTTATCCCGACTATCCAGACCTTTGCAGCCAGAAGTATTTTCGTGAACCCAAATATAAGAAAGGAAAAAGGATGGCCCCAGCTTCATTTACACCGTATTCCAGCCGGTATCTACTCAGCCTGATGCTGCAGCCAGCCCATGGCTTTGGACAGTTCCAGGACTGCTATGGGCAGCGCTGCCAGGCCAAGGGCCAGCAGGTAAAAATTAACCGGAAGTCTTACCATTCCGAAGGCGGCGGCCGCTGGCGGAATGAATGCGGCCATAATAGTAAGGGTTACAGAGATGAAGGCTGCGGCATTCAGATATTTGTTGCTAAAAAAACCAATTGAGAATAAGGAGTGGTTGGAACGCATATTAAAAGAATGCAAAACTTGGGATAAGGCTAGAACTAGGAAGGCCATAGTCCGTCCGGCCTGTATATCCCCGGTGTTCTTCCAAACGGTAAAGAAGCCGGTAAGGGTTAATATGGCAAATAAAGTTCCCTGCAATATGATGCGGATTCCCAAGCCCTGAGCAAAGATACTTTCTCCCCGGGGGCGGGGCCGGCGGTGCATGATATCTTTTTCGCCCCTTTCCATGCTCAGGGCTATAGCCGGAAAGCTATCAGTGATCAGGTTTATCCACAGGAGCTGAACGGCGATAAGGGGCGATACTTTCCACAAAAGCATAGCTGCAAATACCGCCAGCACTTCTCCGATGTTGGTTCCCAGCAGAAATCCTACCGTCTTCTTGATATTGTCATAGATGGATCGGCCTTCCTGTACCGCATCCACAATAGTGGCAAAATTGTCGTCGGTTAAAACCATATCGGCGGCCTCCCGGGCGGTATCGGTACCGGTTATGCCCATGGCGCAGCCGATGTCGGCCGCTTTCAGGGCCGGAGCATCATTGACTCCATCTCCCGTCATGGCTACCACTTCCCCCCGGTGCTGCCAGGCTCGAACAATACGGATCTTGTCTTCCGGAGCCACCCGTGCATACACAGCGATATTAGCTACCCTATCTGCCAGGTCCGCTTCTGACATCAAGGCCAGTTCGCTGCCGGTGATGGCGTCATCATCCTCCCGCAATATACCCAGCTCGCTAGCTATGGCCGAGGCGGTCATCAGGTGATCTCCGGTGATCATGACCGGTTTGATTCCCGCCTGCCAGCAGGTTGATACTGCTTCCCGGGCCTCGGGCCGGGGGGGATCGATCATGGCCAGCACTCCCATGAAAGTGAGATGGTTTTCTAGTTCATTACTGCCGGGAGGGTCCGGCAACGCGTCAATTTTCTTATAGGCCAGGGCCAGGACCCGCAGGGCTTTTCGGCTGAAATCCTCGGTATATTGCCGCCCGGCCTCTACATCGCCGGCTATGCACTTTTCCGCCAGGGCCCCGAAGGCTCCTTTAACTATAACTACATTCTTTCCATCAATAGCGTTGACAGTAGTCATAAGCTTTCGTTCAGAATCGAAGGGCAATTCGGCTAAGCGGGGATAAACTCGGTTTAATTCATCCCGGGACATACCATTCCTGTATGCAGCCAGGACTATGGAGGTTTCGGTAGGATCACCGATATGAATTACCTGGCCATCCTCAACCTCAACCACCCCATTGGAGCACAGGGCGGCATATTGCAGAAGTTCTCTGATAGGATCTGAGTTATGCTCGCTAATATCTTCCTCCAGCCAGGCCCCCGCATGGTACGCTTTTACCAAAGTCATCTGGTTCTTAGTCAGGGTACCGGTTTTGTCCGTGCAAATGATCGAAGCACTGCCCAGAGTCTCTACTGCTGAGAGTTTCCTGATAATAGCGTTGCGTTTGGCCATTCGCTGTACTCCAACAGCCAGTATAATAGTAACGATGGCCGGCAGTCCCTCCGGAATTGCCGAAACTGCCAATGCAACAGCTATCATGAAAATTTCTGCCAGGTGCATGCCGGAGAGCAGACCGATAAGAAAAATAACGGTACAGACCGCCAAGGCCAAAACCCCCAGGTATTTACCCAGAACATGCAGTTTATCTTGCAAGGGGGTTGGGGCCTCGGGTTCTGATTCCAGCAAATCAGCGATTCTACCCATTTCGGTAGCCATGCCGGTTGCGGTTACTACTGCCATGCCGGTTCCATAACTTATGCTGCAACCGGAGTATAGCATATTGAAGCGGTCTCCTAAAGGTGCATCAAGCTCTATTTTGGCCCGGGCATCTTTTTTGCTGGGGACCGATTCACCTGTCAGAGATGCTTCCTCGACCGTTAGATTGGATTCTTCAATTAGTCTTGCATCCGCCGGTATGTAGTCGCCGGCTTCTACTTTGATGATATCGCCTGGTACCAACTGCGAGGAGGGAATAATGGCATCTTTCCCCTCCCGCATTACTCGGACATGGGGGGATGAAAGCTTTCGCAGTGCTTCCAGAGCTTGCTCGGCTTTGCTTTCCTGCATAACACCCATTATGGCATTGAATGCAACTATCAGAACAATCAGTACCGGCTCGATAAAATCTTCGCCTTCGTGAAAAGCCACGGCAAAAGATATCCCGGCCGCAATAATAAGTATGATGATCATAAAATCCTTGAACTGATCGAGAAATCGTTGTAATATGCTTTTCTTCTTCCTGGTCTGCAGATGATTAAGGCCATATTGGGCCAATCGCCTGGCAGCCTCGGCTGAACTCAAGCCACTATCTGATTCAACCTGAAACTTAGCCAGTATCTGCTCAATACTGGTGCTATGAGGGTTCAAAACGAATTCCTCCTCTGACAACGGATCCGAAAAACCTATTTTCTGCTCGCTTCTATCTTATTCATGAATTGATCCTGGCATCCTCAGAAGCAGATCCTTTAAGAGTATATCCGCGCGCTGTAATAGAATCATCAATGTTGTCTCAATAAATATGGAAAGCTGAATAACTGGCAATGTTTGATGACCAAGTATATTGGCGGATGGTTGGTCATCCAAGATTATCCTTTTATTGAATCCTATCTTAAATACTGACATAATACAATCGTTGCCTGCCCTAAGGCTGTGTTTCCGGGGAGCCGGAGATTTGCGTCAGCGGCTTGAAAATCGTTGTGAAACAGCTGGTAGCACAGCAGCAAAATATTGCGTCCACAAAAATTACTATGATAAAATAAAATAGGTTTATAATTTTGAGCCAGCGAAGCCAAATGGTAGTGCTCGAAGAGTGCATCCGATGCTTAAAAATATTTGTAAAGGGGTCCGAATATGATCGAACAAATAATGAAGGATATATACCGGATTGAAATCCCATTGCCCCAGAACCCTCTTCGGGCATTGAATTCTTATTTTATACGGGGCCGGGAGAGAAATCTGATGATTGACACCGGTTTCAACCGGGATGAATGCCGGGATGCCATGGATCAGGCCATTATAGATATGGATATATCCCTGGACAAAACCGATATTTTTATTACTCATATACATTCCGATCATTCCGGTCTGGCAGGATACCTGACCCGACCCGGCAGGCAGGTTTATACCGGGGAATACACCCGGGATGGACTATGCAATCCCAATACCATGGCTTATTTTGAAGAATTAATCAAGCAGAGTGGTCTTCTGGATATGGGGCTTAGCACCGATGTTTCCATCCATCCGGGATACAAGTTCCGGACCGTAGCTATCAGCAACGTTGCAGTAGTTCGGGATGGAGATATAATATCGGCAGGGGACTATTCGCTGCAGTGCATCAACACTACCGGCCATGCTCCCGACCATATGTGTCTTTACGATAAGAAGCACAAAATATTATTCAGCGGCGACCATATCCTGGGCAAAATCACTCCCAACAATACTATCTGGGGGGTACCCTGGCAGATCCAGGTTGATTATCTGGCTGAATACTTCAAGAGCCTGGATATCATCAACCAACTGGATATTGAACTAACTCTGCCCGGTCACCGGGAACTGGTGAGGGATTGTTACCGGAGAATTACGGAATTAAGAAGGCATCACCATAATCGTTTGCAGAATATTCTTGATATCCTGGGCAGCGAATCCATGAGCGGAGCGGAAGTAGCCAGTCAAATGAAATGGGACATTGATGTCAAGACCTGGGAGCAATTCCCTATGGCGCAAAAAATCTTTGCTTCGGGAGAAGCTTTATCCCACCTTACCCACCTGCTGTTCACAGGAATGGTAACCAACCGCCTGAAAAATGGAGTCGTGTACTACCAGAAAGCCTGACCCGGGTGATTTTATTGCTTTTTCAGGCCTGTCGCAGGGCTCGGGCTAGTTCTTCCATTTCGCTGCGGGCTAAATCTTCTCTTCCGGCCAGGGATTCCAGGTGATGCTGCAATTCATGCAGAAGCGTGTCAATGATTTCTGCTTCCCATACTTCCAGGGGTTCATCCTCCAGCACCTCGACGAAGGAGCCGTAATAGAACACGATGAAACTGCCCAGGTGATCACCCTCTATATATTCACCCAGCACATAATACTGGCCATCGCGCTTTTTTGGTTTCTGGACATTAAAACCACCGGTCAATCCACGGCAAAACCTGGGTGGAATACGATTCACCGCTTTATCCAGCAATTCGGCAAAATCATCAAAAGATAGTATGGTCATTTGCTCCTCCTGTGGCCTCTGTCTTTAGGACAGGCCAGACTAATTTAAATCATCATTCAACGCCATCATACTACATCATATCACAAGAATTCCATAGGTTTTCCCAGATTACAGCCATCTTTCCAATAAACCCCTGTTGCAACTCCCGGCAATTATCGATATGTATATAGAATACTGCGAGCAGACAAAATCACTTAATTGAGGTAAATAATGAAACTACGCAATAAAATCATGTTATGGATAGCTCCGGTTTTAATCTCATTGCTGTTATTAGGCTTTATAAGTTATTCATACCAGAGGAACAATTTAGAGCAGCAATTACTGGACATAACCTCCGTAGCACTGGAAAAAGGCAGCATGGATTTCAATCAGTACCTGCTGCTGAAAGATGACACTTTCAGAATGCTGACAGTGTTTGTTGCCAGACAAACAAATGCAGTAGATTACTCTGATATGGATTATGAATTGGACCATATTATGAACAGCAATCGGGGTTTTTCTCGGTTGATTCTTACTGATGAAGACGGAAAGGTGATATTCAGCAAAAGCAGCAAGATCCTGGCTGATTCCCAGCCCGAGGAAATTATAGGGCAGACCTTGTTGCCAGAGGATTATCTTAAGGAATTAATGATTAAATATTATGACTGGAAAAATTCCATCGATTCCAATAGTGCTGCCATGCAGGCCCCAGGTGATAAGAGCATTAAATCCGGCAGTGAATCGCCATATCCAGGAGAGATTTTTCCCCGGCCCTCAAACAGCGACCTGGATAATCTGCCCTATATAGTATTTTCCCTGGATGAAGTGATGGTAAATAGCGAACCGTTTATTGGATCGGGAGCCTTCGTTTTTGCCCGGCCCCTTTTAAGCGAGCAGCATAATCCGGTCGGATATCTATTAGCTGTTTGTGACTGGTCGGAGTTAGATATTCAGATGGCATATATAGAAAACAATTTAAAAAAACGGGGTTTACCGAGTGCGGACCTATTCTTGATAAATAAGCATTCAAAAACCATATTCGGTGCTGAAAGCAAAGAAAATGAACACCTGGATTTTTTGTTTGAGGACCTATCGTTATCTGAAAATATGGTATTTTATGGAGAAATTAACGGTTTTGTTGCCTATAGACCAGTAATTGATGTTAAAGGATTGAATATTAATGCTGATACTGATAATCCCAGTATATGGGAGGATGAATATGGGGGAACAATACCTGGGGAAAACTCCGACTTATATCTGGCCGCATATATATCTTATGATGATGTATATCAGCATACCAGGAGTTTGCAGGCCAGCACCCTGGCTTTATCAATCCTTAGTATCTTCTTGTATGTCGGCCTTATAGCTTATCTCAGTCACAAATTGGTCAGTCCTCTCAACTCGGTTTCATTGCAAATGAAAAAGATAACCGCGGGAGATTTTTCCAGTCGGGTGATAGAGGGAGAAGACAACGAAATCGGAACCCTGCTTCGATCCTTTAATGAAATGACTGAAACCCTGGCCAGGAATCAAGAAAAAATAGATGAATATACTCTTTCTCTTACTAAGTCCAACCAGGAACTGAGCAAAGCCCGTGAAGATGCAGAAGAAGCCAGCAGGGCCAAGAGCGATTTTATGGCCCGTATGAGCCACGAAATAAGAACTCCCATGAATGCCATTATTGGGATGAATCATCTGTTGCAGAACACCGAATTATCCCCCAAACAGGCCGATTACAGCATGAAAATAGATAGTGCTGCCGGTGCTCTGCTGGAGTTGATAAATGATATTCTGGATTACTCCAAAGCCGAGGCAGGCAAAATCAGCCTGGAGGAAATCAATTTTGAACTGATTGATATTCTGGAAACCCTCTCAGATCTATTTGCAATCCATGCCCAGGAGAAATCTATCGAGCTAATATACTTTGTCGATCCTGAGCTTCCGGTTGATCTTGTTGGGGATCCCCTTAGGCTGAATCAGGTTTTGACCAATCTGTTGAGCAATTCAATCAAGTTTACCGATGGCGGAGAAATAAGTTTGCGAGTTACTCTAGATAATCAGGATGAGCAGCAAGTCACACTGAAATTTACCGTAAGCGATACAGGTATAGGTATTCATGATGAGCAAATAGCCAGACTCTTTGAACCCTTTAATCAGGCTGATGAAACCACCACCAGAAAATACGGAGGTACGGGTCTGGGTCTGGCGATTTGCAAGCATTTGGTGCAAATGATGGGAGGAAAGATCTGGATGGAGAGCATACCCGATCGAGGAAGCAGTTTCCATTTCACTGCCAGTTTCGGCTGGGGACAGGAATCTGCTGAGACAGAAGCTCGTATTTTACCGGACTTGAGGGGAACCAAGGTGCGGGTTGTGGATGATAACGATTCAGCTCGAGAAGTAATCAGTTCAATGATTACCTCGTTTTCCATGGCTGCCAGTACAGCTGCCTCGGGGGAAGAAGCTTTGGAGGTAATGGGCAAAAGGGCTGAACAAAATAATCCTTTTGATTTAATTATAATTGATTGGAAGATGCCGGGGTTGGATGGTATGGATACCGCACATATTATCAAGTCTAATCCAGACCTGTACGGGGTGCAGTCTGTCCTCCTGATCAGTGGGTTTGATACTGAAGAATTAAGGAACAATGAACTGATTAATGATATTGATGGGTTCCTGAATAAACCAGTAAATCAATCCTCACTGTTACAGGCGGTCATTAATTTACTGGACGAAAGCAAAGGCCAAACCTGGGACTCTCTGAAAGTTCCTCGGATGGAAAAGGTCGAAGATCTGGTCGGAACCAGTATTCTGCTGGTAGAGGATAATAAGATCAATCAACAGGTGGCAATGGAGCTACTGAAACAGGTGGGGGCAAAGGTTGATCTGGCAGAAAACGGATTGGAAGCTATTGCCGCTCTGGACCGCAAGATGTATGATCTGGTATTGATGGATATTCAAATGCCGGAGATGGATGGTCTGGAAGCAGCTAGAAGAATTAGGCAGCAACAGCGCTTGGATAATATGCCGGTTATAGCTATGACTGCCCATGCAATGCCAGCTGACCGCGAGAAGAGCCTGGCGGCAGGAATGAATGATCATATAAGCAAGCCCATAGATCCGCTCCATTTCATACAAACCATCAAACACTGGCTTAATCTGGACAGCAGAGCTGCAGCATGCAAGTCCGGCCTTTACCAACAGGAAATGACAGAGTCCCCACTGGACCTTAAGAGTATAAATACCCTTGAAGGGCTAAAGAGAGTGGGAGGGAACGAAAAGCTGTACAGCAAAATCCTGGCCGATTTCTATCTGAATTATCAGCAAGTGTTGCCAGAACTGGAAAGTAAGTTTATCTGGAAGGAATATACTGGGCTTAAGTTTATGGTCCATGCTATAAAAGGAACTGCCGGTAATATTGGAGCAGCCTCTTTATACCAGGCGGCCGGGGAGTTGGAAAACAGCCTGGCCGGGAACAAAGATCCTGAAGCTATCAGCTCGTTTTATGAAACGCTGCTTAAGGAATTGACCTGGGTTCTGGATGAACTGCGTCCGCTTTATTCGAATGCTGCAGCCGGGGAATTGAAAACCCTGGAAACTGCCGCTGAAGTTAAAGTTATGGAACTATGCCGGAGCTTGAAAGAATTGCTTGAGGCCGGCAACATTGAGGCAGAAGATCTTATTCCTTTGATAAGAAGCACTCTGCCGACAGGGGATAATCTTGGCCTGGTCACAAAATTGATTGAACACATACAAAAATATGATTTTGAAGAAGCCCTGGATACCCTGGAACAGATAATAGAGTGAAGAATTGTCCAATAATATACTAAAGGAGTGCAAGATGAGTATAAGAGAAGCAGAGAAAATCCTTATTGTAGATGATGAGCATATCAATATCAGTATTTTGGCCAGCATACTCAAGACCGATTATACCCTGTTGTTTGCCAAAAATGGCAGCCAAGCCCTGCAGCGAGCTGTGCAGCAAATGCCGGACCTGATCTTGCTGGATGTGATGATGCCGGATATCAACGGTTATGAGTTGATGAATTTATTGAAAAACGATGAACAATTAAAAGATATACCGGTAATATTCGTTTCTGCTCTCAGCAAGTTGGAAGATGAGGAAAAGGGCCTGCTGCTGGGAGCGGTTGACTACATATCCAAACCCTTTAATCCAGCCATTGTCAAAGCCCGGGTAAGAAATCATATGAAACTGGTTCGTCAGCGGAAACTGCTGGAAAAATACGCACTTTTGGATGGGTTGACTGAAATACCCAACCGGCGAAGTTTCAGCGAACGCTGGAAGCTGGAATTCAGGAGAGCGATTCGTGACAGAACTCCCCTATCGCTGGCAATTCTTGATGTGGACTTTTTCAAACAATACAACGATAATTACGGGCATGCCATGGGAGATATAGTCTTAAAAAAGCTGGCAGTGGCACTCAGTGAAAAGATAAAAAGGTCGACGGATTTTGCTGCCCGGGTAGGAGGAGAGGAATTTGCCATCATTTTTCCGGAAACTTCAGCCCAGGGAGCATATCAGCTGGCAGAAAACATCCGGGCCGCCGCATCCGGTCTGGCCATAGAACACCGCTATTCTCCCGCAGACACTAACGTGCTAACAGTAAGCATTGGCGGAGTTTCATTTATTCCTTCAGACTTAGACTCGGCAGAAAAATTTTACGAATATGCCGACCAGATGCTTTACCAGGCCAAAAACCAGGGAAGAAATCAAGTAATGTGGCAGGACCTTCTATAATATGCCCACCCTTCTCTTGACCGCTTGTATTATCTGTATTAATATTATTAGTACAGATAATTAATGCCTTCTGTTGATAGTGACAAGGGATCTGGGGGGATGAGTATGAGAATAAATCGAAAAAAAGTGCTATGGTTTTTGGGATTGACCTTTCTCATTGATTGGCTGCTGGGTTTTGTAAGTTAAAAATTAAAAATCAAAAGTAAAAAGCAGGAAATCTAGATATAAAAGGAGAATCTCATAGCGAAAATAGAAATAATTGGAAGAGTATTTTCGCTTAGTTTCTTTGTCGGATTTCTAATCAGAAGGTCTTAGCAAATAAAATGCTTAGCACATGAGGAGGAGTTGGAAATGAAAAAGTATCAATCTTTTATTGCCGGTTTTATTATTGGAGCGGTGTTGTTCTCCGGGGTAGCTGTGGCGGCTAATGAAGTAATCAGCCGGGTACAGCTGAATTACTATTTTAATGGAATAAAACAATCACCGCCGGCTGATCAGCAGGGCTTTATTGTCAACGGCAGCACTTATGTTCCCCTGCGCTGGCTGACTGAGTCTCTGGGCCAACCCGTAACCTGGGATGGAGCTACCAACTCCATATATATCGGAGCTGTAATAGTTGATTTAACTAAAGTTACTCCAATTACTACCTATAATATAGAGAAAAAGTCTCCCATTATTGATCGGATTGAGTATACCGACGCCCTGTGGTTCAGAGATACCGCCTGGGCCAAGTGGGATTTGCAGGGTAAATACACCAAGCTTACCATCACTGCCGGTTATGATCAGACTTTGATCGGTGCTGAAAGAGGCGGAGCCCTAAGTGTTATGGCTGACGGCAAATCCATAGGAAAGACTACCAACCTTACCGCTCAGGATAAGACCAAAGAATTCACCTTTGATATAAGCGGAGTAAATCAACTGGAGATACTGACCGGGGATGGCTTTTCCAGCAGCTTGCTCCTAAAAGCCGTGGTTGAATAGATCGGCCGGGACATGATGCTGTAAAAAACAATATTAGTGGAAGCTATAAACCCGGGGGCTATCCCTGGCATATCTAAGAAGCGATGATATATAGGTATTGATAAAGGAAATGACAGGCAGATGCCATTCCATATAAAAAGATCATACTTGAGTTATTTCAAAACCCCGTTTAATTAAAGACATTAATGGCGGGGTTTTTTCATGCAAATCAAGAGAACAAGAATCTTCTGCTGTTTGTCATAAGAAAAACACCTGTATTACAGGATTATCAGGCAGCAGAGTCGAAAAATCAGATAAATATGGTATTGAAGGCAGAACGGGGCTGAAGATATGAATCAAGATCGGAGCTTAAGGATTATATTATTGCTGCTTCCGGCGGTGCTTATATTATTACTCCTGGGTTTAAAATCTGCCCAATATTCGGCACCAGCAGTAGTTGATGGGGTTTTGGATCTCCAGGATTGGGATGAAGAGACCTATCCCTGGTTTCAAATGATGGGTGACTGGGAAATATATCCCGACAGGTTGATAGACGCAGAAGACATAAACAGCATTTCGGATAAAGGGCAGATGATTACCTTGCCATCCCATTCCTATAATAAGGATGTTGAAGGTCAGCCCCCCTCGGCATGGAATCTTGCTACCTACAGGATTAAGGTGCTTAATGCTCCTGGTGAAGAGGATTTAGGCATCCGGGTGGGCAAGCTGGATTCAGCTTACCGTCTTTATGCGGACGGCCGCCTCATTGCCGCCAATGGGCAAGCAGGGGACAATGAATGGGCGGCTATAGCAAATTACCGATTTCAGACCTCGCCTATAAACAATGATCAAAGCAGCTTCGAGATTATTCTGCAGACTTCCAATATTTACGATGACCGGGGCCTGGCACAATGGCCGGTGGTATTGGGTAATTATGAAGCCCTGGATCGTTTCGAGGGCCTTGTCTCCATAATTAATCATCTTTCTGTCGGGGCACTGCTGGCTCTCAGTCTGCTTCTGCTGATTTTCTGGTTAATTCTGCCCCGGGAAAAAGCCTTGTTGATTTTATGTGTTTTCGGTATTTTTACCTTGATTCGGGTGCTGATTGTTCAAGAGATCCTGGTAGCCGATCTTTGGCCGCAATTACCGGTGAGAGTTCTTAATCAGCTTGATTATTCTGCCGCCTACGGGATACAGTTTCTGGTTCCTGCTTCCATAGCTGCACTCTATCCGGCTTCCTTTCCGCGCTGGTTCCTGCCTTCCTTGCTCATCTACAGCCTGGGTCTTATAGCAGCGGTATGGATTGCTCCGGATTATGTATCTGAGCTGGCCTATATTTTGGATGGGATTATGGTGTTGATTATTGTTGCCACGGCTATAATGCTGTTGCAAGCAGTGTTGGAAAAACGCCCCGGATCTGGGGTGCTGCTCTTGCTTCTGAGCTGTGTTATAGCTCTGATTCCAGTCAGTTATTTCAGTGGTCAGATATTGCCTTTCTATTATATATTTGCCGGCAGCGGACTGGGTTTTGGGATATTGATTCTGGTGCAGTGTACGATTCTAGCCCGGGAATATAAGTCAGCCCAGCAAGTGGAGATGGCCGCTTTGAAGGGTCAGATTCGCCCTCATTTCATTCATAACGCCTTGTCGGCAATAATCTCCACTTCACGCCATGATCCCGAGCAGTCCCGTGAATTGCTGATTGACTTCAGTGATTACCTGCGGGGACGATATTCTTATAGCGATATGGATTTCATTTCTATAGAACAGGAAATGGAAATAGTACAGACCTATGTTAAACTGGAGCAAGCGCGATTTGGGGAAAGGATTCAGGTACAGTACCAGCTGGAAGCCGACCATTTCCTGATTCCTCCTCTTACCCTGCAGCCCCTGGTGGAAAATGCTCTGGTCCACGGGCTGCGAGGCAAGGAAGAAGGGGGCAGGGTCACAGTATATACCAGACGCAGGAATAGGATGGTGAGAATAGGGGTGACAGATAACGGTCTGGGTTTTAAACCAGGAAACCACCAGGACAAGGTTGGTCTGGGAATAGCTATCGAAAATATAAACCGGCGTCTGGCCAAACTCTACGGCACAGGCTTAAAATATTATTTTCCGGCCGGCGGTGGTTGTGAAGTATACCTGGAGATTCCCTTCAAGGAGGTGACCAACCATGAAAATCATGCTGGTTGATGATGAACAACACGTACTGGATGAAATGGGCTATATGCTGAGCAGATACCCTGATGTAGAGGTGCTGGCGGCATTTCTCCATCCTATCCAGGCCATTGAGTATATGGAAATGCGCCTGGCCGACAGGGAGTCCATTCCGGAGGCGGTTTTTCTGGATATGGACATGCCGAAACTCAATGGAATCGAAACCGCTGTGAGATTGCTGGCTCTAAAGCCGGAACTGGAGATTGTCTTTCTTACTGCCTACAGCTCCTACGCCCTGGATTCTTTTCAGGTCCATCCCCTGGATTACCTGTTGAAACCCCTAAAAGAATTTCGTTTGGACAGCACGCTGAAACAGCTGCGGGAGCAGCTTCACCTGCTTCAGGAAAAACCGCCGGTGAAAAAAAATACCGTCCATATTCAATGCTTCGGGCGATTTCAGCTGAGCGTTTCAGAGCGGAAGGAAACCATCAAATGGGGAACCCGCCGGGTAAAAGAGTTATTAATGTATTTAATTGACCGCTGCGGTGAATCCATAACTCACCATGAATTGCTGGCAGCCCTGTTTGAGGGAAAAGATGATAGGAAGACCGCCAACAATCTATATGTAACTATCCATAAACTGCGTCAATTGCTGCAATCTATCGATCCTGCCGGCGAATGGTTAATTCTTAAGAATGACCTGGCACTGGAAATAACCCCGGGCATCTGCGACTATATAGATTTTATGAATTTTGCCCGGCAGAATCCATTGATAAACTCTGCTAATGCCGGGGAAGCTGAAGCGGCACTGGGCTTGAGCAAGGGCCGCTACCTGCAGGATGTGGCCAGGCCGTGGGCAGAGCAGAGTTCGGCTGCAGTGGATTTGGAATACCAACGTATAGCTTTGGGGCTGGCGGTAGTGTATAACAGCAGTGGACGATATAGGGATGCGGAAAAGGTCTTGCTTGATCTTATCTCCCGCAACCCTCTGTCGGATGAGGGCCACACCGGCCTCCTGGACCTGTATATAAGAAACAAGCAGAAGGAAGAGTTTATCTTGGTTTATCGACAATATTCCCGCATGCTCAAGAGTGAGCTGGATGAACCCCCTCCCCCCCAATATACTCGCTATTACAACACCATTCGGAGAAAATAATACTATAGTCCTGTGGGATTAAAGTAGGAGATTTACATGATGATTTGACTGTAAGGGGAATTTATTGGCCTTCAGCCAGGTCTCCCGGAACAGTAAAAAGAAAGCTTCCCGGGCTATTCATGCAGTTAATTGTAGGAAATTTACCGGCAATTGAAAAAAATGACGGTAGTCAGCGGCAAGGAACCAGGGTTCCTAATGTCCGGTATAATCCCAATTAATGCAATTAATTACCCATTTCCCGCAATTAAGAAAATTTAAGATGGCTTTGCTATGCTTATAATTACCATATTTATGCCATACGGCAGAAAGTTTATTCAGGGCAATTTATCGAGAGGGCGGGAGAATAGATGAAAAAGTCGATTTATGCAGTAGTTCTGGCCATATTCATGATACTGGCCGGCCTATCCTGGGGGTCAACACCGGCAGCCAACGCTGATGTGTTCACCGATTTAGGATTCAGTACCAGTGGTGAAGATCTACAGAACTATGAAGAGCGTTCGGAAAAACATCCTTATGGCAGTAGAACTGTAGAAATAAACTCGATTCCCGAGAGTTATATGCTGCATGTTATAACCCAGCAGGTTAGCGAACAGGGAACAATCAAGGATAAGACCTATTTACAGAGAAGCGTTTATGGCGATAATAACGGAGTTAGCGATGAGAACTTGAGAGACCAGTATTATTCCGCTAAAACCGAGGCCGATGTACTTTATGTACAGACCGTAGCGGTGGATGCGGTGGATGCCGGCAAAAAGCATGCCGTAGTTGAGATGTATTACGTTGAAGAAACAGGACTGGAAGAAGGGGCAAATCATCTTCATACCACCAGCAGCCTGTACCTGTCCCTGCTGGATGTAGCCACCCAGTTTAATGATTTTCCGGATTTCAGCGGCGGCTCAGAAGGCCTGCCGGTTATTCCCATCTTCAGCGAGACTTATCAGTGGCCGGGCAACACCAAGAATGCCCTGATTACCACCTATGCTGACCAACACAGTTATATGACTATGGTTGCCGGGGATTTTGACAACGATGGCTACAGCGAGTTGGCCGTCTATATTCCCCAGTCGGGCCATCCCCATATTGCCCTATACCAAATCCAGGATGGAATCATAATAAACGACCCCCAGATATATGTACTGGGAGATGATGCAGTTCCCTCCACCTTCCTGTCCATGAAAGCCGGGGATTTAACCGGTGACAATATTGATGATCTGATAGTAAGCTGCCGGGGTGAAGTACTGGTCTTTAAAGGGCAGGACGGAGGCTTTAGCCTGGCCCAACCCCAGGCGGTACAGTACGGTGGTGAAATAGAGAATGTGGCCGTAGCCATAGGGGATTTATTTGATAACGGGCACAGGCAATTGGTTATCGGCGGATTCACCGAAGCAGAGGAAAGCGGGTTTCCGCCGGAAAGCGGTTCTTCTGAACCCTATGCCCGCTACTGGTACAGCGCATACAATGGAGAAACTTTTGAAAACGTGCTGGGAGAAGGCTTCAGCATTCCTTCCCCGGGACAGTATAATTACAGCCAGTTGCCGGTTCTGGAGTGCGGCAGGTTAAGTGCTGGTGAACCTGGGGATTACCCGATTGGTTATGAATCCATTGGAGGCGACTGGATATTCTTCGATGGTTACGTATGGAAGCCGGTAGGAGGTGCCGGATATGGTGAGCCAGGCGACTGTTATTTGAACAGCAGGGGCTTTGGCAAGATAACCGGGGTGGTGGCAGGTAATTTTATCGGCCATGCCAAAGGGCAGGAAACCTTCCGAGTGCTGGTTGATACCGGAAACTATAATTATCACAATGAGTGGGTGAGCAGCAGGATTCATTCCTATTCGCTTGCTCTGGCTCCGGGCAATTTGCTCAATACCGATGGTCTTACTAATTCGGGTACAGTAGTTTATGGTAATTTTAATTCTGATGACTATTACGGCAGAGATACCAGCTGTGCGGCCATGGCAACTCCCAATATGGATGAGGATACCATTATCATAAAATACCTGGGCCACGATTTGCAGTACTCCTATCCTACTATCCTGGCCGCTTTAGCCTCCCCGCCCTATTTTGAGGATTTGGCCCACCTGGACGGAGGGGACAGCTATATCGGATGCAGTGCCACCGAAATCACCTCCGGAGAGGGCAGCTCTTCGGAAGTTCATGGCAATGTTACCGTTACCGCAGGCGCCTATATCAGCCTGCAGCAGGAAATCAATATAATCTTCAATTGGAGTCAAGTTGAAGCCTCCCAGGAATTGACTGCCAGCTATGCCTGGGACTACTCCCGGGAAAAGGAAGTGTCCACCGCTATAACCTACGGTACCTTCGGGGGACAGGACAGTGTAGCTGTCTATACTATCCCTATGGATGTGTATAAATATCAGATATGGGTTCCCGGCAAAGAAGGAGCCAGTGGGAGCTGGCAGCCTATGAACCACTGTTTCCCCTACCCGGTTGCCTATGTAGTTATTTCAGCCGATAAATACAACCATATTGCCAGCCGGGAACATGGTCTGCCCCGGATCGGGGGAGAGCTTTTTACCCATACCCTGGGCCAACCGGAAACCTACCCCGGTAGCAGTGAAGAAATGTTTAATGTCCAGGATCTGGTGGAGTATGATCTGTTTACCACGGTGGGCTACGGTGATGCTTATACTGCCCAAAGCATAGAAATAAGTGAATCGGAGACCAACTCCCATACCTTTTCGGCTTCGCTGGCCTGGAGAGCGGGAGGCGGAGTAGCCGGGGCCACCGCTGGTTTTATTTTTGAAATCGGCGGAGGTGGTGGCTGGGCCACTACCACCATAAACAATGTAGGCTATACCGGCACCATCCTTAATATGCCCGGGGAAGCCGAAGATTATGGATACAGCTATGCCTATAAGCTGGCCGCCTACCCCTATGAGAGTGTCTCTCAGAACTTCCCGGTGGTGTATTACGCAGTGCAGGAAGTGCGCAGGCCTCCTCTTCTGCCACAAAATTTTGAGATGCAAAACTCCACTGAGAACAGTATTACTTTAAGCTGGGAAAATGTTGATCCTAATGTCAGCGGTTTTCAGCTCTACCGCTATTATGATTTCGAAGGAGACCTGGCCGGGTATTACAAGGTCGGAGATGTATTGCCGGTGGGTACCACCACTTATACTGATACGGATTTACAACCCTACACCCATTACACCTACAGAATTCAGTCGGTAGGCAAACCCTATGGGTGGGGGCAAACTGCAAGTGTACTGGGACCTGCCCTTACCGCTCGTACCAATCCGGTTTCTGATGCCCCGGTAATCGTGCAGCAGCCTGAGTCGGTGGAAGTGGCTGCAGGCAGCACCGCAGTTTTTCAGGTTATTGCTCAACCAGCCCCCAATGCATCCGTTGCTGATCGGATATTTTACCGCTGGCAGCGTTATGTTGATGGCAAATGGCAACTGGTTCAAGATGCCTCAGATAGTTTATGGAGCATTACTGGGGTTAAAGAAGGGGATGCCGGAAGATATCGCTGTGCAGTTTCTCAATATGTAGGCAGCGCGCCCATAACTGTTTATTCCAATCCGGTGAATCTCAAGGTGGATAAAAACAACCTGGAGGTTAAGCTTAGCCTGGACCCGGTAATAGATCATGGTGATATGGGGACCCAGCTGGCTCTGAAGGCAGAGTTGAATAATGCGGATATGGTCATTTCCCCCACCGGAAAGGTAAACTTCCTGATCACTTATTATGCGGAACCCCTGGAAGGGGAAAATGAAGGTGATCCGTTCAGCTATCGGGAGCCGGTGTTTACCACCGAAGAAGTGCCCCTGATTGGAAATAAATTGGCCCAAGTGCCAAACTGGACTCCGGCCGGATATGGGAGTTATGATATAACCGCGGTATACCTGGGTGATGATAATTACCACAAGAGTATCTCGGCTACCAGAGGCTTCACCTGTGCTGACAGTTCTTCTGCCTCTGCGGTCGGTTTGAGAATCACCGGCATTGAGAATAACACCCTGACATATGGAGATGAAGTTATACTGGGGGCCAGTGTTTTTAGGAACGGGCAGGTAGATTCCCTGCTAGCTGATGAAGTGGAATTTACGGTATCGGACCCGGAAGGCTTGTTGGTAAGCAAGAGCAGCGGCAGTAGTCCCAAATGGCTTTTAACGGCTCAAAAAGCGGGCAGTTATACATTGGTGGCTAGAAATACCGGGGTTCCATCCCTGCAGGTCAGCAAAAACATTGAAGTTTACCCAGCTCAGATATCCCTGGCGGTAAAGGAGCAGGTGATATACCAGGGCAACCCTCCCCAGCCCTTTGAACTGGAACTTAGCGCCGGAGAAATGAAACTGGACGATAGCCTGAACAGCAGCTTTCAGGTTGAATATGAATGCACAGCAGATGAAAATTCCCTGCCCGGTAATTACAATATATTTGTTACCGGTATCAGCGGGGCCTCCCTGGGCAACTATGAAATACTGGAGATGGAAAACGGCAGAGTGATAGTTGAAGGACCCAAATATAATGTGAAATTCCATGGTGTTTCCAATGGCAAGGTTACTGCCCTGGTCAATGGATGGAATATGAAGGATGAAAATTTCAGCACCGGATATGACATAGCTCAAGGAGCCAGTATTCGTTTTAATGCTATTCCTGATCCGGGTTACCGGGTGGAAAAATGGGTAATAAATGGTTTTACCAAGATGAAAGAAGGCAGCGAGAGTGAATATGATACCTCATTGTACAGCACCATCGCCAGCCTGGGAGCCCATATAACGGCAGAGGTTTTCTTTGTGCCCGATCTGTGCGAAATAAGCTTCAGCTCAGGTGATAACGGTACCCTGCAAGGCCGGGTAGGCAACGTGGAGATTGGTTCGGGAGCAGTGCTGCCATCCCAGACCGTGGTGAGTTTTCAGGCTCAGCCCGACCAAGGGTATATGGTCAAAGAGTGGAAAGTGAATAATGCTCCCGTAAGTGATAACAGCAGCCCTACTTATTATCATACGGTTACTCAGAATACGGACATCAAAGTATTCTTTACCCCGGCGGAATATGTGGCTTTGAACTACTCGGCCGTGGGTAATGGCCAGGTTGCGGCCGAAAACCCTGACGGATCAGCCCTGGATAACGGCTGCCTGCTGTTAAAAGGCAGCGAGGTGATATTTACTGCGGTTCCCCAGGATGACAATTCCATGATCAAAGAGTGGATAGTCAATGGGCAGGTGGTGCAGGGCAACAGCCGGGTATATACCGCTCGAAACATTCAGGAAGCATTGGAGGTACAGGTAGTCTTTATTGATGCCATTACCTACAAAGTGGAATTCGGGGCCATAGGATATGGAGAAGGAGTTCTGTCCGCTCAGGTGGATGGGGTAGAGATTAAAAGCGGTGATCAGGTCAAGGGCTATTCAGATATTAATTTTACCGCTTATCCTCCCGAAGGCTGCCGGGTTAAGCAGTGGAAACTGGGCTCCACGGTAATTCAGGATGAGCAAGGACTTCCTTTGAGCAGTACCAGCTATACCCTGGAAGAACTCAAAGCCAGTGTTACTGTTACAGTAGCATTCGAATCCACTGATACCTATCAGGTTGATTATCGGGTAGCGGAAACGGCTGAAGGTGAAAATGGGGACCTGAAGGCCCGGATGATTTATAGTGGGGCCAGCAGCGACTACAGCAGCGGAGATGACATTATAGCGGGCAGCAAGCTAGTTTTAACCGCCATACCTGATGCCGGCTACACGGTTTCGGCCTGGACTGTCGATGGCACAGCAATTACTGGTACAGATGCAGTTTATACCATTGAATCCGTCCAGGCTAACTATGAAATAACGGTAGAATTTGCTCCCGGAGATAATCCTTTAAGCTTTGCGGCAGTAGGAAATGGCAGCGTCAATGCTGAAACCGGAGACGGGGATATAATCAGCGGCACCCCGGTTGCTGATGGCACCCAGGTTACATTTACAGCTATTCCTGAGTCAGGTTTTCAGGTTCGGGAATGGCGGCTCAACGGAGAATGGGCAGAGGACAATAGCAATTCCTATACTCTGATCGCAAATAACGGTGGTTATGTAGAAGTAGAATTTGAACGGGAATACTATACTCTAATTCTGGGAGAAAACCTCTTGGCCAGTGTGGAAGGGTATGATCTGCAGGGCAGTTCCGTCCAGGGTGACAAAACCGTAACTGTGACTGCGGTCCCGCCTGCAGGTTATTTGCTCCATGCCTGGTATCGGGATGGAGCGCTCATTGATGGAGAACAGGGTGATTCCTACACCTTGGTAATGGAACAGGATACCGAGATTACCGCTCAATTCCAGCTGCAATATTATTCGCTTACTTTTACCGCCGACAGCCATGGCAGCATAAAAGCCACAGCAGACGGAAGCCAGATAAGCTCTGGAACCGACCAGCCCGGGGGTTGTGAACTGATTTTCCAGGCCCAACCGGAAGAGGGCTTCCGGGTAAAGGCCTGGTACAGAGGACTGGAGCAGGTAAGGGGTGAGAAGATCAACGGCGGTATGGATGAGACTTATACTATCCCGGCCCTCAGCCAGCCTGAGTATATACGGGTATACTTTGAAGAAATTCCTGATGAACCCCTTGAATACCTGGTATCCTTCTCGGCCGGAAATGGCGGCAATATCAGCGCCAAGGCCGATGGCCAGGTAATCAGCAGCGGGGCATGGGTCCCGGCCGGCAGCCGGGTGGTGTTTACCGCTCAGCCCGATTCCGGTAAGATAGTTCAGGCTTGGAGCGGAGTGGTCAATGGAACTCTGGCCGATAATAAATTGACCTTTATCATTGACAGCCTGGCCTCGGATGAGGAGGTATTGGTCAGCTTTACCAATTCCGGCAGCAGCACCCCTGCAGGCGGCGGCGGCGGTTCTGCCCTGGCTCCATCCCCGGCAGTAAGTTCCAGTGGAGAAGCTTCGGTGACTCCCAGTGCCGGTGGGGTAATCAGTCTGGGCAGCGAAGCAGCAATCAATATACCGGCTTCAGCCCTGCAAGGCAATTCCAGAGTTACGGTTAAAATAACTAAAACCGATACTGCTCCGATCCAACCTTCCGGCTTTATGCTGCTGGGCCAGGTATACGAAATGACCGTAGGAGGCCAAAGCTCCTACACCTTTAATAAACCGGTTACGCTGACTTTCAGCTTTGATCCTCTGCAGCTTCCCGCTGGAGTCAGTCCATCAGTATATTACTATGATGCCGCCGAATCCCGGTGGGTTGAACTGCCGGGAACCGTATCAGGCAACACTATCAGCGTAACAGTAGATCATTTTACCGTGTTTGCCCTTATGGCCATGCTGGAAAATCCGGCAGCCCCGGAAGGGAAAAAGACGGAGTTGAATGATATTTCCCACCACTGGGCCCGGGAACAGATCGAGAAGCTGGTAGCCCAAGGATCAGTTTCCGGATATCCGGATGGGTCTTTTAGGCCGGAACAGTCGATAACCCGGGCTGAGTTTGCCGCCATACTGGTTAAAGCCTTGAATCTGAAGAATGCCGGCAATAATGGAAAGGTTTTCAGCGATACTGCCGGCCACTGGGCAGAGGACAGCATAGCTGCTGCCCAGTCCTGGGGCATAGTCAGCGGTTATGACCAAGAGCACTTTGGCCCGGAAGACAACATTACCCGGGAACAGATGGCGGTAATGGCCTCCAAGGCACTGCAGATCGGCCAGGTTTCAGGGCCAACTTCCTTTAAGGATGATGCCCAAATTTCCAGCTGGGCTCAAAGCAGCGTAACGGCAGCGGTAAATAACGGCATTATAAGCGGTTACCCCGACAACAGTTTCCAGCCCCAGGGTAATGCTACCCGGGCCCAAGCCGTAACCGTTATAGCTAATATGCTTAAATAAGCTTGACGCAACAAGGGGGGGAGGTTCTCCTGAGGCATAAGATTTGCTTATGCCTCAGGAGAACCTCCCCCCCTTATGGTCTGTGGTTATAATAAGTTTTCCATAATATTATACCCGCTCGTTAGACCTTATTTATATATGGAAAGAATGTTAGAATTAACCGTGACTTTTTAAGCAGTTGGATAGGGCAATATATATTGACAGGTGTTTGTATCAATTCTCAACAAATACCATGTTTAAATTATAGGGTTATATATTTGCCAAGGTGTGTATAAGCGAAGGAGGTAATAGCATGGAAATCATCAAAACTGCATCGTCAACCATTGAAGATTTGAGACAGGTGATGGCAGAACAGAACATCAACACTAACGATCTGCGTATTACAGCCAAAATAGGCTGAGGGGGCATGTCATTTAATCTGGTCCTGGATGGACCAGCAGAAGGTGACCGGGTAGAAGAACACGATGGTATCAGATTTGCTGTAGAAAATATATTGTTTGACAGGTTTGGACCTTTCGTACTTACGTCATTTAAAAGTGGATCTCAAGTATTCCTACAACTGAAGGGTGAAAAACAGGTGCCATTCAGCGGAGGCTGTGACTCCTGTTCTTCCTGTGAATAATATTTGAAATTTGGGAACCTGCCGGTTTAACGGCAGGTTTTTTAATTTCCGAAAAACGATTATCTGCTGAATGCAAAACCATATGCAGGCTACCGTTGCCTTCTTCGGATCATTTTCTTCCTTATCTCATTTCTTTAGCCCCAGAATCTTGTTATTCGAGTACATTTTCAACCTCCTTACTGCAGCACTAATACCCACAATTTATTGGCAGAACATTTCCGTTCTGGCCCAAAATAAATATTTTTCTATAAATTGCTAATAAAAGTTTATTTGTAACTCATTTGTAACTGCCGTTTACTAATATAGCATTAAGCTGTTGGATGCAGCGTGTGCAGCCAGCATTGAGAAAGGAGGGAATCCAGATAATTATAGAGCAGGGAGGGAGCAGGAGGCCGATTGCCGAGCCATCTTCCCAACCGGCAGCCATCGCTACCTTTTTAGTTAGGGTGCAATTTCGCCAGAATGCTACCTGGCAGGGACGTATCCATTGGCTGGAGAACAAGAAATACAGTTCATTTACCAGCGTGTTGGAAATGATGAATTTGCTGCAAAAGGCATGGGACGAAAAAAGCATCAGCATGTCAGGCGGACAGAAAGACGAAACTTGAACCCCAATATAATAATTAGAAGAAATTAACAAATTAGAGGAGGTACAATAATGAGAATACAAAAGTCGCGTAAATTCTTGCTGATTTTTGCCCTGATGATGTCGATATGTATGGTGTTTAGTGTAAGTATGGCAGCTGCGGTACCGAACCAGGGCCAGAACCAGGGCCAGAACCAGGGCCAGAACCAGGGCCAGAATCAGGGTCAGAACCAGGGCCAGAATCAGGGTCAGAACCAGGGCCAGAACCAGGGTCAGAACCAGGGCCAGAATCAGGGTCAGAACCAGGGCCAGAACCAGGGCCAGAACCAGGGTCAGAACCAGGGCCAGAACCAGGGCCAGAACCAGGGCCAGAACCAGGGTCAGAACCAGGGCCAGAACCAGGGTCAGAACCAAGGCCAGAATCAGGGTCAGAACCAGGGCCAGAACCAGGGTCAGAACCAGGGCCAGAACCAGGGCCAGAATCAGGGTCAGAACCAGGGTCAGAACCAGGGTCAGAACCAGGGCCAGAATCAGGGTCAGAACCAGGGTCAGAACCAGGGTCAGAACC
>CAZCTN010000010.1:28530-50341 GCA_964501655.1 uncultured Syntrophomonas sp. | reverse complement strand
AGGGCCAAAACCAGGGCCAGAACCAGGGCCAGAACAACAGTAATGACCACAACGGCGGCAACTGCGACAATAACGACAAGAATGATAAGCATGACAAAGATAAAGACCACAACAAACCCGGTAAAAAAGACAAGCATGATAATCACAACGGATGCAATCATGGACAGAATGATAACAACCAGGATGACGAAGAAAACAACCAGGATGACGAAGAAAACAACCAGGATGACGAAGAAAACAACCAGGATGACGAAGGAAACAACCAGGATGACGAAGGAAATGATCTGTATGATGAAGGAAGCAACCAGGGCAGCGGAGGAAGCAGCCCAGGCAGCGAAACCGGTATAAACGACATTACCAGTGAAACCTATGAATCCACCGTTGACGAAGTAGGGGAAGAGGAAGTTGTCAATACTTCTGAGGAAAAAGAAGTAATGGCTGCAGCACCAGAGCTGCTGGAAGAACTCCCGGCAGAGATTATGGAAGTAGTTGAACCCGCTCCGGAACTGCCCCAAACTGGCGCTGCGGCTCCTATCAGCAGCGGAATAGGGCTTATCCTGGCCGCCAGCGGGCTGATTATCAGAAGAATCAATAGATAAGCTATTAAGCTATAGCCAGATACATAATCTGATCACCTATACAGAAGCCGAGGGGAACCTCGGCTTCTGTACTTTCCATAACGTCAATTCATGGCAATCCGGGGCAGGAGGGAATCATCCTGCCCCGCAGGATATCTTGAGGGAAAGACCTGGAGGCAATTAAGATTCCCACTAAATTAATAGGATGTTATTGAAATCAGTATTTTGCCTACCTCCAATTTCAATTAACCGTATCGAGTTTTCCTGATATCCTTTAGATAAATGGGTATACCTCGTGTGACGAGACATACCCGGTATTCTAATTAGGTCTAATCAATATGGTTTTGAACCAGCCGCATGAGAAGGGATGCAGCTTCTGCCCGGCTGAGGATCCCCTGGGGATCGACACGATTGCCGGGCAAACCCTCTATCAGACCAGCCCGCTGACATACCTCAACTGCTTCGGCGGCCCATTCACTTATCTGAGAGCTGTCAGCAAAGTTGACAGCATCTGTGATGGCTGGCAGCTCCATACCCAAGAAGCTGGCGTAGTTGACCAGTATCAGGCAAGCTTGCTCCCTGGTGACCGGATCATATTGTCCGAAAAGAGATTCGGCGTATCCGGACATGATGTTATTTTCGGCGGCCCAGGCTATATAGCCACTGGACCAGCCATCTTCGGTCACATCAGCAAAAGATGCCTGTTTTCCCCTTACTTCGGCCTCTGCCATTCGGCCCAGGATAGTGCTGAGCATTGCCCGGCTTAGCGGCTCATCGGGGGCAAAAGTCTGGCTGTCCAGACCCTTCATTAAGCTATTTTCATAAGCATATTTTACTGCACTGTAATACCAGTTTACACTGTCGCTCTCCATTACATCGCTGAAAGGCCATAATATTTGACTCTCTTCCCTGAGGTTGGACTGCCCCTGAACAAAGTCCGTTACATTGCCAAAGCTGTGAAGGTCTTGGCTGATGATAAAATCGATCGAAGCCTGTATATCAGATTGATTGCCAGTCATGCCGGAAGGCATCCGATTAGCATCCATGCCGGGCATCCGGTCCCCTTCCATACCAGCAGGCCCATCCAGGTCAGCTCTGTCTCGTGCTTCCGGCATACGTGACCTGGCATCCCGGATGTTTTCAATCCAGGTTTTTATGTCAGTGGGAATATCCGCGTCCGCCAGCCACTGTTCCAATCCGTCAGGCACAGCTATATTTAGGTTGTTATCTATATCTGGAGGATTATTAACGGCTCCTGCCTCCGGCTCCATTGGGGATCGGTTTCCGGCCTCCCGGGCATTTTCGATCCAAACCTTAATATCTGCAGGGACGTCCGCGCTGGCCAGCCATTGGTCAAGGCCGGACGGGATTTGGAACGGGTCAGTCCCCCCTTGGGGTCCCATTCCGCCACCCATAGGCCGGCCAAAACCAGAGCTGCCACTGTATTGCTGTTGCGTTCCCCCCAGGTAAATACCTCCTGCTTGATATAATCCATCAAATGCAGCAGGTCCGCTGACTTCACCCCCGTAATAGACATAATAGACGGTATCCAGGCTAAGAGCGGGAGAACTGAAGGTTAGGCTCTGGTAGGCTTTGTCCGGTTGGAAGGTGAGGATCTCACTGCCGGTTGCATCAGTGATGCGGACTATAGTATAGGCAGCCTGGGTGGCTGCGTAGCTTAATTCCATAAAGGGCTGGGAGGATTCAGAACTGACTGCGTCATTGCGGCTCCCTAGTGCAATTACTGTACCGCCGTTGATCCTGATGCCCATATCGGCATCAATGCCGCCGTCACCACTTATGGGATTGGCCAGAGAAATCAGAGTTCCGCCATTGATATATAGATAGCCGTTGGAGTCGATTCCGTCACCTTCAACCCCGTTTCCGGCATTGACATACATATATCCTCCGTTGATGGTTATAATGCTCACCTCATCTTCATTAGCGTTAAGACCATCATTTTGAGCAGTGATCCAGAAGTTTCCGCCATTAATGGTTAAATGCATTTCGCTGTCCAATCCTTCATTATCTGCTTCAATAATCAGCTTGCCGGTACCGGCCTGCCCAGCCTGTACCAGCATGGACTGTTTACTGTAGAAGGCGCCATCATACTTGTGCAGCTTGCTGGTGCTTCCTGGTTTATAAATGCGGGCAACATAGGACCCCTTGATCCGGTTAAAAGACCCATCGGCCAGGGTTACAATGGCTCCGGCAGTTTCGCTGCTGCCAGATTCCCACACATTATAGAAAATGACTGCAGGAGCCACTGTGCAGCTTATATCTGCTCCATCCAAAATGATTTCCACCGTTGCACTGGGATCTGTCCTGGCTTCGGAGCCCAGGTCAATAGCCAGCTGACCGGCGGAAAGAGCGCCGCTTATACGATAACTGCCGGCTTGGGTGATGGTAACCACGGTATGCCGCTGGGCTTCCTGAGCGCTATGCTCGTCAACTGTAGTGCCTTCACCGTAAGAACTATCGTACCCCGACTGGTAATATACGATATCCGCAGCGGTATGAACTGCGGCATTTGGATCAGAGGAGATGGCTGCTCCATCTACAGTTATGCCGTCATCGGCCAAACGGATCACTGTTTCCGAGCTATTCCCCGCTAATGCGGTTATCTGTCCCACCGGCCAGAAGGCTGCGGCCAGACAAATGCAGATAAAAACTGATAATAATCTCTTGCTCCTCATCAGCATCACCTGTCCTTTCCAGTTTATGATAGTAAATCTTCCTTGAATTCCCCGGGTTTTTGCAGGATATACCCCATTTTAACCTGGTTAACTAATATTGTAGACAATTATATGATACAAGTCGTCAAGATGGCCTGAAGTTTTTATCAAGAAATCTTAACAATCTAAAGGCTTAAGAAAAGCAGTTGACAGAAAAGGAGGCCTGAAGTAAGCTTAATAATAATTAAATAAGAGCAGAGATGAGACGAGATGAGATGAGTTTGAGATTAGCTGTGAGTTGAGCTAAGTCATGCATATGCTGGACCAGGGCTGCTTAAGCCTGGTCCTTTTATAATTTCTGAATCCCAATGGCTCGTTTCTCTCTATATGTACCTTTCCCGGCTCAACAGCCGGGAAAATATCAGCCATTATCCACATATCAGAATGGAGGAGTGAGCAAGTTGGTAGCCAGCGTATTAAGAAAACTGACCGCAAGAGAGGATTTGACCTTCGAAGAGGCCTACAGCCTGATACTGGCCATTAAAAATGATGAATTAAGTGATGTGCAGATTGCCGGTTTCCAGGTGGCCTTGTTAATGAAGGGACCCACCATTACGGAAATAAGCGCTATTGCCCGGGCTATGCGAGACAATTGCGAATCCATCTCTCCCCGGGTGGAGGGGGATCTGATGGACACCTGCGGTACCGGAGGAGGATTAAGTACCTTTAATATTTCTACCGCCGTGGCTCTGGTAGCAGCTGCCGCTGGTATTCCGGTAGCCAAGCACGGCAGCCGTTCCATCTCCAGTTTATCCGGCAGTGCCGATGTATTGGAAGCACTGGGGGTGGAAATAAATCTATCCCCCCGGGCGGTAGAAAGGATCATCGAAGAAGCCGGTATATGCTTTATTTATGCTCCGCTGTTCCATCCGGTTATGCACAAGGTATTGCCCCCGGAACAGGAGCTGGGTATTAAGACCATCTTCTATACCATAATCGGCCCCTTAATCAATCCCGCCCGGGCCAATCGCCACATATTGGGGGTATATAAGCCTGAACTGCTAGACGTGGTGTCCGAAGTAGCACTATCCTTGGATTACCAGCACGCCCTTTTTGTTCATGGATTGGATGGATTGGATGAGATATCTCTCCTGGGTAAAACCCGGATCAATGAAATTAATAACGGATCAGTAAAAACTTATGAGATTTCTCCCGAAGATTATGGTCTTACCCGTTGTACTCTGCAGGAAATATATACCGGAACCCCGGAGCAAAATGCCGGAGTTATACTTGATGTTTTCTCCGGTCAAAATCGGGGGCCGCGCCGGGAGGCAGTGATAATTAATGCGGCGGGGGCGCTGTATGTTGGAGATAAAGCAGCTTCCTTCGCAGAGGGCGTAAAGTTGGCGGCTGAAATTATCGACAGCGGAGCAGCAATGGATAAGCTCGGCCAGCTTATAGAAGTGTCTCGGAAATATCAAAATCTGGTCTAGTCGGTCGGGGCAGGGAGGGTATCATGAGCAGTTGGGAGAAAAGGTTTTCCAGGGCTCTGTGGAATAAATACCATAGGGGACATATTCCGGTCATTCCTGACATCAAGCCCCGGTCGCCTCAGGCCGGAGACCTGTTGCAGGGACGTGATCCGGCGGAAATAGCCCGAGCTCTGGCAGATGCAGGGGCGCCGGTTATTTCAGTGGTGACCGAGCCGATTCATTTCGGCGGTTCAGCCATGCTGCTGCAGAAAGTGGTGCAGGCCACCAAGCTGCCCGTCTTGCGCAAGGATTTCATCAACAGTCCTCATCAGTTGCAGGAGAGCCTGGAACTGGGTGCCAGCGCAGTACTGCTTATTGCTTCCATGTTGGAAAAGGCCCGCTTGTTGGAGCTGATTGAAGAGGCTTGCCGGCTGGGGTTGGAACCCCTGGTAGAAACCCACCGCCGGGAAGAAATAGATGCGGTCCGGGAGTTGAAACTGGACATGATAGGAATAAATAACCGTGACATAGTAAACCTGGAGATGGACGGAGGCAACGTAGACACCACTGAAGAACTGGCTCGTCTCATTCAGCCCGGTAGTCTGGTAATCAGTGAGAGTTCACTTTCCTCCCCGGTCGAGGTGGAAAAAGCAGCCAGGGCCGGAGCTCAGGCCGTACTGGTGGGAACTGCTATTCTTCAGGCCCCGGACCCGGCTCAAATGTATTGTCGTTTAACCATATCCCGAGGGACAGGTCTGTGACCAGGGTCAAGATATGCGGTATTATGAACCGCCAAGATCTGAACCTCTGTGTTAAGGCCGGGGTACATACCCTGGGATTCGTAGTCGATTATCCCGAGTGGGTACCCTGGAACCTGAGCCCAGCTCAGGCCCGGCAACTCATAGCAGCCGTACCTCCCATGGTCTGCTCCTGTGTGGTAACCGGGGGAAGCGCAGAAAAAATTATAGCAGTAGCCCAAGCTGCTCGTCCCGACATAATACAGCTCCATCACCGGGAAACCCTGGACGAAACAGCTAAAATTGCCGTAAGGCTGCGCCGCCAGGGTATCAAGACTATCAAAGCCCTGCGTATAGATGAAGAGGGCAGGTGTGCTTTTGAAATCCCTGATCCGGCTACTGCAGCTCAAGCCTTGCATTCTGCGGGCATAGCAGCCTTACTGGTGGATTCCTATACCTCGACCTTGGCAGGAGGAACCGGAGTAAAAGTCGACCTGAAGACCTTTTCCGCCATTGATCGAGTCAGCCGTCTTCCCCTTATCCTGGCCGGAGGTCTAAACCCGGATAATATTCGAGCAATAGTGGAAAACGTGAACCCCTATGCGGTTGATGTGCTGACCGGGGTGGAAGACCATCCGGGCCGCAAAAACCCTGAAAAAGTAAACCGCTTCATAAACAACCTCCGCCCCCTGGGTCATAATATCCAGTATTGAACAAAATATACCAATAGTATATATTGTTTATATACCTGAGCGGGATGGTATTCTGCTGCGGCAGCAGGCAGAATTAGCAGAAAAAAACCGAATATTCTGGTCAAGCAAGCAGTAAATAGGCTGCATCTTGGCTGGGATTAAGGCTGATGGCTGCTGATATGATTTTAAGCTGACGCGGGCTGGATTTGAGAGGGTCTGAACAGTATTAAGGAGGTTTTCATGAAGAGAAAAGGATTTATTGTTTTATTGGCTTTGATGATGTTAAGTTTGTGTATTATACCTGCATCAGCAGCAGATGTACAGGTAGTTATTGACGAACAGGCTGTAGTCTTTGTGGATCAGCAGCCGTACATAGACAGCAACAGCAGGACCCTGGTTCCCATGAGAGCACCAATGGAAGCCATGGGCGCAACAGTCAGCTGGGATCAGGACAAAAAGCAGGCGACCTTTGAAAAAGGTGAAATCATAGTAGTGTTTACTATCGGCAGTACTACCTATACCATCAATGGGGTGGAAAAAGAAATGGATACCCAGGCAGTTCTGACCGGAAACAGAACCTGTATTCCTATCCGCTATGCAGCTGAGGCTCTAGGCGCAACCGTTAACTGGGACGGCGCAACCTATTCCGTATTAATTAGTACTGCAGTTGCTGAAGATGCTGCCGGCGATGAAGCAATAGATGAAAACGCCGATGAAGAGACAGCAGACGAAGAAGCAGCAGACGAAGAAACAGCAGACGAAGAAGCAGCAGATGATGAAGAAGCGGAAGACGCTGGTGAAGAGGAGAATACACAAGAGTAGCAGCGTCTATTATATAAGAGGTTCCGGGATTGAAAAATCCACATCCGCTCATTCGAGGCTCGATGACCAAGACCCTTAAATTCTGCCGGCCCCAAGCGTAAGCTTCAAAAACGAGATGAAACAAGGGGATGGTTCTTCTGATATGGAAGAACCATCCCCTCTTGTTACATAGTATTAGTTAAGACCCTCGATATCCCCATGATATTCCTGCAGAGATTTCAAACGAGTTTCTCGGGGATCGCTCAGGTAAGCCGCAATGCCTTTTGCACTGGCCAGGGCAGCGGCCATGGTAGTTATATATGGTACCTTGTACTTGATGGCGGTCTTGCGAATATATGAGTCATCATGCTGGCTGCGTTTACCTGAAGGGGTATTGATAACCAGGTTGAGTTCCTTGTTGGTTACGCCGTCGACTATATTGGGACGGCCTTCAAATAATTTTTTGATCTTTTTGACTTTTACTCCGTTTTCTTGCAGGTATTTATACGTTCCCCCGGTGGCTTGGATTTCAAAGCCTATTTTCTCGAATTCCCGGGCAGTTTCCAGGGCAGCCGGTTTATCCTGGTCGTTGACGCTTATGAGTACCGTCCCGGATAAGGGCAGAGAAGATTGGGTGGCTTCCTGGGCCTTATAATAGGCTAATCCAAAGGAATCAGCTATTCCCAGCACTTCACCCGTGGAACGCATTTCGGGTCCTAATATGGGATCTACCTCCTGGAACATATTGAAGGGGAACACTGCTTCTTTTACTCCGAAATGGGGAATCTTTTTGGAAACCAGGCCGTTTAATGAGTACTCCTGACCGCTATGGGCCGCCATCATGATTTCCGTGGCAATACGGGCCATGGAGATATTGCAGACCTTGGATACCAAGGGAACGGTACGGGAAGCACGGGGATTGGCTTCCAGTACATAAACCTTGTCATCTGCGATAGCGTACTGCATATTCATCAATCCCACAACATTAAGTTCTTTAGCGATTCTGCGGGTGTATTCTTCAATAGTGGCAATATGTCGGTCTGGAATGCTTATGGGGGGGATCACGCAGGCGGAATCTCCTGAGTGGATACCGGCTAATTCAATGTGTTCCATAACCGTAGGCACAAAAGCATTGTTACCATCTGCTATGGCATCTGCTTCGGCTTCGATGGCATTATTAAGAAAACGATCAATCAGAATAGGTTTTTCCGGCGTAACTCCTACGGCTGCTTCCACATACTGCCGCAGCATTTCCTCATCATGCACTACTTCCATGCCCCGTCCTCCCAGGACATAGGAAGGGCGTACCATTAAAGGATAACCGATTCTGTCAGCGACAGTCAGGGCCTCTTCCAGATCTGCTGCCATGCCTGACTCGGGCATGGGAATATCCAGTTTATCCATGATCTGACGGAAGCGGTCCCTATCTTCGGCCAGGTCGATGGTATTGGGGGTGGTGCCCAGGATTTTTACTCCCGCCTTTTCCAGCTCGGATGCAATATTTAAAGGAGTCTGCCCGCCAAACTGCACGATTATCCCCAAAGGCTTTTCCTTTTCGTAAATGCTCAAAACATCTTCCGTGGTAAGGGGTTCGAAATACAGTTTGTCCGAGGTGTCGTAATCGGTAGAAACAGTTTCCGGGTTGCAATTAACGATGACCGTTTCATATCCCAAATCACGCAGGGCAAAAGCAGTATGTACGCAGCAATAGTCAAACTCAATCCCCTGGCCGATACGGTTGGGTCCTCCGCCCAGGATCATCACTTTGGGCCGGTCACTGGCTGAAGTCTGGTCGGCGGCATTATAAGTAGAGAAATAATAGGAGGCATCTTCTACCCCGCTTACCGGGACCGCTTCCCATCCCTCCACTATCCCCAGCCGGGTACGCTGCTGACGAATTTCTTCCTCGGGCAGATCCAAAAGCATGGCCAGGTAACGATCGGCAAAACCATCTTTTTTTGCCTGGGACAGCAGATCATCCGGCAGGCCTTGGTGCCGGTACTTGAGGATCTCTTCTTCCACCATTACCAATTCCTTCATCTGATCGATAAACCAGGGCTTGATATGGGTGAGGGCAAAAAGATGATCTGCCTCGGCGCCTTTGCGCAAAGCCTCATACATGATAAACTGACGTTCACTGCTGGGTTCTATTAGCATGGAAAGCAGATCCTCCAGGGAGCGCTGGTTAAAATCACTGGCGAATCCCAGTCCATATCGACCGATCTCCAGGGAGCGAATGGCTTTTTGAAAAGCCTCCTTATAGTTTTTGCCGATACTCATAACTTCACCCACTGCCCGCATTTGGGTACCCAGGCGATCATGGGAACCAGGGAATTTTTCGAAAGCCCAGCGAGCGAATTTAATTACCACATAGTCTCCGGAAGGAGTGTATTTATCCAGGGTTCCATCCCGCCAGTAGGGTATCTCATCCAGGGTCAATCCTGCGGCCAGCATGGTTGATACCAGGGCAATGGGAAAACCGGTAGCCTTGGAGGCCAGAGCCGAGGAACGCGAGGTGCGGGGATTTATCTCTATGATAACCACCCGACCGGTTTTAGGATCGTGAGCAAATTGGACGTTGGTTCCCCCTACTACCTCGATAGCATCCACTACATCATAAGAATACTTCTGTAAGCGCTGCTGCAGTTCGGGGCTTATAGTCAGCATGGGGGCGGAACAGAAGGAGTCCCCGGTATGAACTCCCATGGGATCAATGTTCTCAATAAAGCAAACCGTAATTTTCTGGTTTTTGGCGTCCCGTACCACTTCCAACTCCAGCTCTTCCCAGCCCAGTACGGATTCCTCTACCAGGATCTGCCCTACCAGGCTGGCGGCAATACCGCGGTTGGCAATAGTTCTTAACTCCTCAATATTGTAGACCAGGCCGCCGCCGGTGCCTCCCATAGTATAGGCCGGGCGAATTACTACCGGATATCCTAATTCAGCGGCAATAGCTTCCGCCTCCTCGACCGAGTAGGCAGGCTGGCTGCGAGGCATTTCGATGCCCAGACGATTCATGGTTTCTTTGAAGGCAATACGGTCTTCCCCTCGTTCAATGGCATCTACCTGCACCCCTATTACCTTAACCCCATGCTGATCAAGGACCCCCCTCTTGTATAGCTCCGAGCTAAGGTTTAGGGCCGACTGGCCGCCCAGGTTGGGCAACAGGGCATCGGGTTTTTCTTTAGCTATAATGTCGGATAAACTTTTCAGATTGAGGGGTTCAATGTAGGTAACATCAGCAATGCCGGGGTCGGTCATAATAGTGGCAGGATTGGAATTGACCAGGACGATTTCGTACCCCAGATTTCGCAGGGCTTTGCAGGCCTGGGTGCCCGAATAATCAAATTCACAGGCCTGTCCGATCACAATCGGACCTGATCCAATGATCAGGATTTTTTTAATATCAGTTCTCTTTGGCATATTCTACCCCCATTGGTATTAATGTTTCCTTATTTCAACGTTGTTATTAATATTTAGCCTCTACCAAAAATTAATTCTACCACAAAAAATACCAGTCTGAATGTATACATTCAGACTGTTCCCCAAAGTCTTGACGGTGCATACAAGAACATATATACTGTATATAACAAATATATACGGTATATATGCTATATACTCTCCCGGGATGCCAAAGGCTCCTGCTGTCTGCTCTTGTTTGTCTGGGGGGCAGCAGCCAAGAGTATATCCCCGGTTTCAAAACTAAATAAATTATTAAGGTTTATGCTTAGGGAGGATTGCTAATGAATATTATCATCTCCAATGCTTCCCCGGATCCAATTTATGAACAGATTCGTCAGCAGATCCGGAGCCATATATTAAGAGGAGAAATTGAACCAGGAGAGCCGTTGCCTTCTATTCGACATCTGGCTCAGCAGCTGCAAATCAGTGTTATTACCACCAAAAGGGCCTATGAAGAGCTGGAAAGGGATGGTTTCATAGAAACCGTGTCAGGAAAGGGATCTTTTGTGGCACCGCAAAAACCTGAACTGCTAAGAGAGAAAAGAATGAGTTTAATAGAAAGAAGTCTTATGGACCTAGTTGCCGAAAGCAAAATCCTGGATATCAGCCTGGAGGAACTCCAGGAAATGTTGATTCTGTTATACAAGGAGGTTTAAATATTATGTCTAGTATTCTAGAGCTGCAGGAAGTAAGCAGATCATTGGGCGATTTTAAATTAGATCGGATTTCGTTTACCTTACCCCGGGGTTATATAATGGGTTTTATCGGTCCTAACGGAGCAGGAAAGACGACTACCATCAAACTCATAATGAACTTGATAAAACGTGACAGCGGAAAGATAAATATTTTGGGTCAGGATAACCTAAATAACCACAGAGAAATCAAACAAAAAATAGGGTTTGTTTATGATGAAAACTACTTTTATGAAGACTTAACTGTAGAGGAAATGAAGAGCATCATAGCACCTTTCTACCGAAACTGGGACGAAAAGCTTTACCGCAAATACCGGGCAGACTTTGAGTTGCCACCGCGCAGGAAGATTAAAGACCTGTCCCGGGGAATGAAAACCAAGTTTTCATTGGCTTTGGCCTTATCTCACCAGGCGGAATTAATTATTATGGATGAACCAACTTCCGGACTGGATCCAGTTTTTCGCAGTGAACTCCTGGATATACTCCAGACGGAGATGAAGGACGACAAGAAGGGGATTCTCTTTTCTACCCATATTACGTCCGACCTTGAAAAAATAGCGGATTATATATGTTTTATAAACCAAGGACATATCATTCTATCTGCAACACGAGAGGAAATCATAAATACCCATCTGTTGGTTAAAGGAGCGAAGGAGCTTTTAAACGAAAACGTGCGCCGTTTGCTGCTGGGATTTCGAGCAAGTGATTTTGGTTTCGAAGGGCTAACCAATCAACCGGGTCAAATGCATAAATTACTGGGGAATCAGGTTGTTTATGAAAAACCCGGCCTGGATCAGATAATGCTCTATACAGTAAGGAGGGATAGACATGACTCATCTAATTAGGAAGGAAATAATGCTGCAGAAAAAAATATTGTGGTTTGGATTTGCATATAGCATTTTCTTATTCATGGTATTTTCCAACCCGATTTTTAGAGATTTTGTATACATTATGACGGCTTTCGGTATTTCTTACATTGCCATAATTGGCGCAATACAGACTGAGTACAAAAATAATTCCGATATTGTTCTCAACAGCTTGCCAATAAGCAGAAGGGAAATCGTATTGTCCAAATACCTGACAATATTTGTCTTCGCAGGCATAGCGCTGCTAATAGTTGCCATCATAGGGCTGTTTTTTCACCTGGCTCCGCTTCCTTTTGAGCATAGATTGATCAACATCAATGATATACTAATTACTCTGATTTCGGTCCTATTACTTTCGGCGGTATCACTTCCGGCATATTTCAAGACTGGAGCCCAGTGGCTTCGGGTGATAAATATCATTGTATTCATGCTGATCTTCTTTGCGCCGGCTCAGATCGCCCGCTATGTCTTGGAAAATCAGCATCAACCCGGGCTGCAGAAATTGATTGATTTAGCCCAGCAGAACCCCTGGCTGTTGGCGGTATCTTCTTTAGTCACATTACTGGTGTTGCTGCTGTTATCCTATCTGCTGGCAGTGCGCATATATAGCAGGAGAGACTTCTAGTGGGGTGATCAACCCTCGGGGACAGGTTTCCTGGCTCTTTTGAAAGCGGGCCAGGCACTGTCCCCGTGGATTACCATCTGCGGTATTTAAAGTTAGCGGTTGAGGCAGGAACCATCGCGCAGCCCCATACCATTACCACCCTGGCCGAGTCCGGCTCCAGCACCATTGCCCTGGCCGGAACCTTTACCCAGCCTTTGACTTGCACCATGGCCCTGGCCCATTCCGCTGCCAGCACCGAAACCCGCACCTTGATTCTGGCCTATCCGGGCTGATCCGCTACCGTCACAGTTGGCCTGGTTTTCCTCTGCCGCTTCGATAATTGCATCAGCTCGTTCCTGGGTCATAGTCCCAGCCTCGACCCTGCTTTGCAGCCGGTCTTTTTTGATCTCCAGGACTTCAGCCTGGAATTCAGTCAGAACCCCAGCTTGGTTAGCTATAGTGCCATAGGTATTGCCCGTTTCGGCTCTTTCCTGGGTCACGCTCTCCAGGGTTCTGCCGGTTAATCCCGCCACCGCTTCTGCCGGGTTATTGTAGGCAGATGCGCCCAGGGCTGATGCTGATACTGCACCGATGGTCAAAATTATTGTTCCCGCTGCGATGAATCTTTTCATGGTATTCATTACCTCCCTCCTTTTTTGAAGAATAGAATCTACTTTACTGTTCTACAGATTAGTTAACCTGTGTTTAAATAATAAACCTTAAATATGGCAAAATTGTGTTCAGGATATGATGATTTTGTGGCGGCAAGACATGAGGGCTGAAAATCTATATAATTTAATAAATGGAGGTGGAAGCTGTGCCTATTATACTGATAGCAGATGACAATCAGCAGATCACTTCGATCCTGGAAGGCTATGCGAAAAAGGAAGGATACCAGGTGATAGTGGCTCTGGATGGCATAAAAGCCCTGCAGGAATTCAGGGAAAATAAACCTGATCTAATACTGCTGGACGTTATGATGCCGGGAATAGACGGCTTCCAAATATGCCGGGAAATTCGCAGAACTTCCAATGTTCCCATTATTATGGTGACTGCCCGGGGGGAGGATTATGATAAAATTATGGGATTGGATATAGGGGCTGATGATTATATTGTCAAACCCTTTTCCCCGCCTGAAGTTATGGCCCGGGTCAGGGCCATTCTGCGTCGGATAGAAAGAGAAGATTCCGGCGACCATCATATTCTGAGCCTGGAAAATCTGGTTATAAACCTGGAAGATTATACCGTGACTATCAACAATATCAGTATATCTTTGACCAAAAAAGAATTTGAATTGCTATGGGCCCTGGCTAGTCATAAGAACAAGGTGTTCTCCCGGGACAACCTCCTGGACAGTCTGTGGGGGCAAGACTATTACGGTGACAGCCGCACGGTTGACTCCCACATTAAAAGGCTTCGTTCCAAGCTGGATGTACTGCCTCATCCTCACTGGGAGATTAAAACTATATGGGGAGTTGGCTATAAATTTGAGGTTAAGAATTAAGAACCGGATTGCAGTCAGATTGTTCATATATTTTGCTATGGCCCTGCTGGCCTTTTCCCTGGTGATCGGCGGTGTGTTTTCGGTGCTGTTCAGAAACTATACCATGCAGCTGCATGAGGAAGAGCTGGGAAAAAGGGCCGCTGGTATAGCCGAGAGCTTGTCGGAATTGATGCCTGCAGGCGGATACGGCAGGCAGTCCGGATACGGGGCATATCTGAGGTTTATCGACGATATAGCCATGGCTGATGTATGGATTGTAGATCAGGATTTGAACCTTTTGACCAGGGGGCAGGGAGCCGGCGGGAGGGGTATGGATTATAAATACTCGGATCTACCTGCTAACGCTGACCAGGTAGTTGCCCAGGTATTTTCCGGCCAGACCGCATTCAGCCAGGATTTCAGCCCACTGCTCAACTCGCCTACCCTGACGGTTGGTACTCCTATTACCGACCCCGGTGGGAAAGTAATCGGCGTGGTTCTGCTCCACTCGCCAGTGGAGGGGATAGTGCAGGTTGCCGATGATAGCTTTGGCCTGCTGGCCCTGAGCATTCTGGTTGCTCTTTTGCTTGCTCTGCTGCTGTCAATCCTGTTTTCCATCAGCTTTACCCGGCCTCTGAACCGGATGAGGAACACCGCCCTGCTGCTGGCCGAAGGAGATTATTCGGTTCAAACCCATATCAGACAAAAGGACGAACTGGGTGAACTGGCCACAGCCCTGGATATATTGAGTGATCGCCTGGAAGAGGCCCGGCAGGATAGAGTGCAGCTGGAAAAGCTAAGAAGCGATTTCATAGCCAACATATCCCATGAGCTGCGAACCCCCATTACGGTTATCCGCGGCTCTTTGGAGGCCCTTCATGACGGAGTGGTAAGTGAACCGGAACAGGTCCGCAGCTATCAGGAGCAGATACTATTTGAAACTCGTTTCCTGCAAAGGCTGGTAGGAGACCTGATGGATTTAGCCCAGCTGCAGAACATGGATTTTGCCATAGAGAGCCAGGATATTAATCTGGCTGATATTATAGATGATGTTGTCCGCAGTATGGCCCCAATCGCTGCTGACCGCGGAGTACGCCTGGAAGCAAGCAAAGATGACAGCCTGGATCATTACCGGGGTGACTACGGCCGAATCCGGCAGATGCTGATGATCATTCTGGACAACGCCATTAAATTCTCACCCCCGGATGCTGAGGTAAGCCTGATCCTGAAAGAAAAGGTAATTAGTGTCATTGACCGGGGGGAAGGGATAGAAGCCCACAACCTGCCGTACATATTTGAGCGTTTTTACAAATCTCGTTCCGAGCATAACAAAACCGGAACCGGGCTGGGGCTGGCCATAGCCAAACAGATAGCCGACCGTCATGATATAGATATTACAGTTGAAAGCGAAGCAAAGGTAAGAACCGAATTTAAGCTAAAATTCCAGGGGAAACAGGGGGACGCACTTTTTGTTCCCTTAAATAAGGAAGTCGGAAGGGAACCAAAAGTGCGTCCCCCTGTTTCCTAAGAAAGGGGAAAAGGGTTTGTTTACACACAATTATCTGGGTAATTACCCCAAAGACAGGGAAAATGGCTGGAGTGAGGAATTACAGGGCGTATGCAGCGATGGGCAGAATTGGTATTTTGCCCAGAAGAATAAACTGTGGAAATTCCCCTTGAGCCATGATCTAAATAAGGAAATAACCAGGGCTGATCCAGAGCGGGGCATCCTGATGACCCAGCTGGATGGATACCTGGCCATGAAGGGTGCCTATAACCACATGGGTGATCTGGATTACTACAATGGCTTTGTATTTGTGCCGGTAGAACCGGCCAACAACCTGTTCCGGGCCCGGGTGGCCATGTATCGAGCTGACACCCTGGAACTGGTAAGCTACAATTATTTGAACAGCCCCAAGGGACCCTGGTGCGCTATTGATTCACGCAGCGGGCTGCTATTGAGTTCAGCTTTTAATAATGTAGAAAGCCTGCAGGTATACGCTCCCGAGATCGTTAACGGACTGTACTTGACCATGCCTTTTTCCCACCACCTGCCACTGTATGATGAGAAAGGGCAGCCCCTGCAGCTGCAACGGCTCCAAGGAGGGGCGTTTTCCCAACGTACCGGGCTGTTATACCTGGTATCTGACACCGATGAAAACGGGGGAATTATGGTAATCAACCCGGCCACCGGCAAACGAGTGAGCCGGATACCGGTGGATTATGATCCTTCGCTGTTGGGTTATACCCGGGAAGAACTGGAAGGCATAACCGTGCTGGATTTGGATGGTGGAATTGCACCTGGCATCCAAGGGCAGGTTCACCTGCTTATGATCGATAATGTGGGAAGCGGGGATGACGACTTGTATTTTAAACATTACTCAGTCCCTTTGGAATCGGAAAACCAGCCATTGCCCCCGGAACTGGGCAGCACTGAGATCGCCCGGCCGGATAAGAAGAGGTATGTCGCTAACCAATCTCCCAGCAAAATGGAAGTACACACCGTCAACTGCAGCCGGGTTAGACATATTGCCCCGGCTAACCGAATTGAATACCGCAGCTTGCAGGAAGCCCTGGATCAAGGCTATGACGGCTGTTATTATTGCCTGCGCCCCTTTCATACCCGATAAATTCCATCCTGGAAGCATGGAAGCAGCAGCTGCTATTATAAATGGATTTATTGCAAATTTATGGATTATATTCCATTCTATCTTGTTGTATAATAGAAAAACCAGGACAAATGCCTAAAAGCACTAGGCGGAAAGTCTAGATATTATTATCCGAGGAAGCTATAATCCATGGGTTTGAAAAATGGGCGTCTTGCCCATAGTAGCTGAGACGCAACCGGCCGCTGCATATGTAGCGGCCTGTTTCTCCAAGGAGGGACAAATATGCTGGGAGCAATTATCGGGGATATTATCGGATCGGTTTATGAATGGAATCCGGTGAAAAGCCATAATTTTCCGCTCTTTTCGCCCCAGGCCAGATTCACAGATGATACGGTTCTGACTGTGGCGGTAGCGGATGCTATTTTGCACCGGAAAGACTATGCCCGCACTATATGGGAATATGGCCGCAGATATCCCCAGGCCGGATACGGAGCTTCCTTTGCTCAATGGCTGAGAAGCGGCGATCTGCAGCCTTATGGCAGCTTTGGCAACGGGTCTGCCATGCGGGTCAGCCCGGTGGGTTTTGCCTTTGACAGTCAGGACCGGGTTCTGTCCGAAGCGGCCCGCACAGCCCAGATAACCCATAATCATCCGGAGGGGATCAAAGGTGCCCAGGCCACCGCCCTGGCTATTTGGATGGCTCGACAGGGCGAGAGTAAGCCGGAAATAAAGAAACAGATAGAAACCCGTTTCGATTATAATCTGAGCCGCACTCTGGATGAAATTCGCCCTCATTACAGCTTTGATGTAAGCTGCCAGGGGTCAGTTCCGGAGTCTATTATTGCCTTTCTGGAGTCTGAAGACTATGAGGATGCGGTGCGCAACGCCATATCCCTGGGGGGTGACAGCGACACCATGGCCTGCATAGCCGGAGGCATCGCTCAGGCCTTTTACCGGGATATACCGAAACCTATAGTGAAGCAGGCCTGGCATCTTCTTGATGCAGGGCTGCAGGAGGTAGTAGAAAAGTTCAATCAGCGCTGGCATTGATTGGCTTGGAATGCTGCCTCTGGGTTCTGGGCAGGAAACCGACTTCTTACCAAAAAGCGCAACAATAAGCCGCGGATGGAGTTCCTTTAAAAAAAATAATAATTGCCAACACCAGTGACAATGTCATGTCACTGGTGTTTTGTATACTGCTGTTTAGAGAGGAAATTAAACTCGGTGGGCAGCTGATAATTATCCTGATTGAGCCAGGGATGGGAAGACTGCTGAAGGGTAAAAACTGCAGAGAGCACAAGGGGAGCATAACCGAGTACAGCATACTGCAGGAAGCCCTGGATGACGGCTAGGATGTGTTTGAGGACATTTCATAATCCCTGAGTGCAGTTAACGGTTGGTAGGAAGATCCCGAAAAAAGGAAAGGATAATAATATAAAAAAAGCTAATCAATAGGGATTTTGTCATGCTATGCCACCCAAAACTATTGTATAATGGAGAGACAAATATCCCGACCTAAGAACTGACAATATTACCCAAGAGTCCTATTGGACTTATCGCGGAAGCCATAACCCATGGGTTTTATAGTGGGCGTCTTACCCATGGTTAGCTGGAGACGCAACCGGCCGCTGCTAATGTAGCGGTCTTTTATTTTTTCCAAAAAGCCAAACGTGACTCATTTGTGATTGCCATTGATTAAACTGGGTCAAAGGGCCTGACAACATCAGGACCAATCGGAGCAGCATTCGGGGGCTTTGCTCGGATAATGCTGATCCAATGTAAGCAAGTAATAAATATCTTGAAAGGAGGTGAACCTCCTGGGCCGCTTCCAGCAGGTGGACAGGCTTTTATATTTATACCAATCTTAAGGAGGTGGTAAGAACTGCTGTGAATAGCTGGAATGAGGCAATCATTCATTTTCGAAAAAAGAGCAAAGGGGTGAGGAGATGAAGCGTAAGGGCAGAAAGTATTTGGCATTAGTGACGGCTTTGATGCTTTTGTTCAGTGTCTTCCCGGGCTACAGTTTTGCTGAAGAAGCTGGTGGGCAGACACAATTGTATGAAGACACGGGGCCGGATCAGCAAGTCTATGAAATACAATACTTACTGCAGGATACTGACGAGCCGGTTCCGGGCCTGAGTCCAATAACAGCTTATGCTGATGTCGGTACTACTGTCACCGTACCGCATCCAGCGGCAGAAGGATACCAGGTATTGGACCAACAGCCCGAAGAACTATTGATTAGTGATGATCCTGAATTAAACCAGGTCGCAGTCTATTACGCGGCTTGCGAAGACCAAGAGGAACCAGCATCCACCATAGAGCAGCAAACTTACCAGATTCAATATTTGCTGCAGGATACTGACCAGCCGGTTCCAGGATCGGAATCAATTAGTGGTTCTGCCGAGATCGGCAGTACAGTAATCATTCCGTATCCACAAGCAGAGGGTTACCAGGTTGTGGACGATCAAGCAGCAGAGATGGTAATCAGCGAAGATGCGGAGCAGAACCAGGTAATTATCTATTATCAGGCATCTGAAGCGCTACCGACAGTTTCAGCCGATCAGGCAAGCTTAACGGTAAAACATGTCCTGGTTTCAGATGATGGAAGCGAAGAACTCATAGATACAGAAATTATAGAAGATCTGAATAGAGGAACGAGATATACCGGAAAAGATTTTGTCAAGGACTATGACTCTTTGGCATTCGTCGGCAGCGATCCTGAAGAAATTACCCTGGACAAGGAAGAAAACCATATTGACCTGTACTATCAGGAAAAAGAACAAGAGATCATCCAAGACAACCCGGATGGTTTGACTGAGTTTTCCACCGGTATAACCAAAGCAGCCGACTTCTATTATCCCCCATCATTAAGGATGATGAAGTCAATGATGCTGAACAGTACCGGTGACTTGACCTGGCCCAATCCGGGAGCGATCAACCTGACTAAAACCGCCCAGCCGGTTCCGGGCTCAGAAACCCAGTGGCAGATGACCTTAACCATCGAGGGCAAGAACATACAAACTACCAGTGATGTGGTGCTGGTAATCGATAAATCCGGCAGTATGAAGGGCAGCAGGATGACCAACACCAAACTGGCCGCCAAGGAATTTGTTGATCAGCTATTGCTGTCAGATGGAGCTACTCGTATCGCTGTGGTTTCCTTCGATGGCGATCAGCATCTGGTTGCTGATTTTACCGACTATACCGGCAAAGCAGGATTGAAAACGGCTATAGACGGTATTTCAGCCAATGGAGGAACCAACATACAAGCCGGCATCCATCAGGCCCAGATATTATTAGCAGCTTCATCGGCTACCAATAAAATCATGGTTTTACTGGGTGATGGTGAACCCACTTACAGCTTCCGGGTCAGCGATGCCAGCGGGATTACCTTGACTGGACATACGGGTTGGTGGGACCAGACTCCAGTAATCAGCTATGACAATCCCCAGATAACCGCTATCAATTACAGTGAAAGGGTGGGGAGCGGAGGCTCTTACAACCTCAGTGAGACTTATCGCTATCAAATACCCTGTCCAACCCATGGAAGTCATGCAACGGAATTCCCGGCCAATAATGGTATTCCTACCATTTATGAAGCCGGCCTGGCCAAGGATGCAGGCACCAAAATTTATTCTGTTGCCCTGGAGGCAGGGACCAACGGGAATACTGTTTTGAATGCATGCCAGGACAGCGGCTACTATCCACTTAACAGCTCTGATTTGAGCGGCCTAAGTGGGGTGTTCGGAGAGATTGCCGGCCAAATTGCGTATGCGGCCAGCAATGGAACGGTAACAGACCCCATGGGAGCAATGTTTGACTTGGTCAGCAATGTATCCCAAATTACGGTTTCTCAGGGATCGGTTACTATTGACCCGGCCAATACCATTAACTGGAATGTAGGCAACATTGTTGAAGGCACCCCGGCCACCATGACTTATATCATACAGATAAAAGACGGGGCCGATGCCAATATCAACTATCCCACCAATCAGACCACCACCTTCAGCTATACCGATGTTTACGGGGAGCCCGCATCAAATAATTTTGAGATACCGCAAGTATCTATCGGCGGCGGCAGCATCCTCATGAAGGGCTATCGGGTAAATGAAGACGGTCAGCCGGTTAATTCATCGGGGGTAGTGGTTGACCGACCAGACCAGGCCCAAAGGTTGTATGACACCACCTACTCAGATAGTCCATTGTCATATAACCAGACCTATCAGGTTACACAACCTGGAGTAACTGGCTATCAATATGTCAAATATGTCTGGAATGAAGCAAGCGGAACTGCTGAAACGCTTGATGTCTTCCTGCAATCATCAGCACCTACCCAGATTGTATGGTTTGGCTACAAGGAGATAACGGATGTTACGGTTACTTTTGATGAAAATTATTCTGGCGCCCCAGATCCATATGATCGGACGACCCAGAAAGATACATCATTAGGAACCCAGATGCCTGACGATCCGACTAGATCAGGCCATATCTTTGCAGGATGGAACACTGCGGCTAATGGAAGCGGAGCATCATTTGATGCCAGTACTGTTGTTTCAGCCGACATTATCGTTTATGCCCAGTGGACAGAAATCATTAACTTAACCCTGACCGCCAACAGCGGTACCGAAACTTATGACGGCACCCTTAAGACAGTCAGCGGATTTACTCCGACCGGACTTCTGGAGGGTCATACAGTTATCGGAGTTACCGCATCCGGCAGCGGGACCAATGTAGGAACCTATCCAGTAACCTTCACCGGGACTCCGGTAATAATAATGGACGACAGCACTGATGTAACTTATATGTATGATATAAGCTACGTTAATGGACTGCTGACGGTGAACCAGAAGGCCCTGACCATCACCGCCAACGACCAGAGCAAGACTTACGGTACTGCATTCACCTTTGCGGGAACTGAATACAGCGTAATCGGCTTGGAAGCTGGCGACAGTGTAACGGAAGCAACCCTAACCAGTGACGGTGCGGCAGCCTCAGCAGCAGTTGACAGCTACGATATCGAGATAAGCGGAGCAATTGGCAACGGTCTGAGCAACTACGCTATCACTTATATTAAGGGAACCATGACGGTGAACCAGAAGGCCCTGACCATCACCGCCAACGACCAGAGCAAGACTTA
>CAZCTN010000010.1:0-28430 GCA_964501655.1 uncultured Syntrophomonas sp. | reverse complement strand
CAATTGGCAACGGTCTGAGCAACTACGCTATCACTTATATTAAGGGAACCATGACCATCACCGCAGCCACTGGAGAAGAACTTTATATCACAAACTACAGCGGAGTATATGACGCAGACGATCACAGCATTCAGGTGAACAACCTGATAGAAGGGGACACCGTGTATTACAGCCTGACCAACAACGGAGAAGACTGGAGTACAGAACTCCCCATGTTCACCGATGTGACGGCTGAAACCACAGTGTACGTGAAAGTTGTCAACCAGAACTATGACGACCGTAACGGAACCGGCACTGTAACCATAACCGCCAAGCCGATAACGATTACGGCAGCAAGTGCCAGCAAGATTTATGACGGCAACCCGCTGATCAAGAACGAATATACCAACAATGATTTGGCAGCAGGAGACAGCATAGAAAGCGTATCGGTAAAAGGCTCACAGACTCAGGTTGGCAGCAGTGCCAATGTAGTCAGCGCAGCCGTAATCAGGAACGCAGCCCAAGAGGATGTGACCGGCAACTACGCTATTAAATATGTTAATGGTCTGCTGAGAGTTAACAGTGAATCCGGCGGAGGCGGAGGAGGAGGTTCCGATCCGGAACCCATCGTAGTTCCCGAGCCGGAACCTACGGTACCGCTGAACCGGGAAGATCACTTTGCTTACGTCCAGGGTTATCCTGACAATACGGTCAGGCCCCAGGGCTATATTAGCAGAGAAGAAGTTGCTGCAGTCTTCTACCGTCTCCTGGACGCAGAGTATAGAGATGGAGTCAAGACCAGCTACAACAACTTCCCGGACGTGGGATTGGACAGATGGTCATCCAAGCACATTGGAACCCTGGCCAAGGTTGGTATTCTTGAGGGTTACCCGGATGGAACCTTCAGGCCGCAAAACAGTGTGACCAGGGCCGAATTGGCCACCATAGCCTCCAGGTTCGACGAACTGTTCCCCTTTGAAGCCAACAGCTTCTCGGACATTTTTGGACATTGGGCCAACAAGTACATCAACTCGGCAGCCCAGAAGGGTTGGGTAAACGGCTATCCGGACGGAACCTTTAAACCGGATCAGGCCATTACCAGAGCCGAATTTGTTACTCTGGTCAACAATGTCCTGGCAAGAAGAGTCTTGGAGGAAAACATCCTGCCCGACGCCAGGCAGTTCCCGGATCTTAAAGCAGGCAGCTGGTATTACGAAGCCATGCAGGAAGCAATAAACAGCCACCTGTATACTCGTGAAACCTCTGCTGACTTCGAAATCTGGACCCAAATCTATTATCCGATTCTGGATTGGGGCGATATATAGGGTATACCCAAACAGAACCGATGATGCAAACTCAAACAGCCTCTCCATATTGGAGGGGCTGTTTTCTATTGTTAAGCCCTGGACATGAAGGAATTTATTAAATGGGGCAGGATTATCGGGGAAGGGAGCAGACAGCCCTTAAAAAGGGTGTTATGATTACGACTGATTCTGATACACTATTTATTAATCACCCTTTATAATGATATCTAAAGGAGATGATACTATGGGAAAAAGCATGACCACCACCCACATTAATGAAGCGATGAATACGGAAGTGGCCGAAGCGCGGCCCATTGCCACCATTGACGATCTGAACCAGGCTGTTCCTATGCGGGATGCTTTGCGCTACATAAAAAACGACACCTATGTTGCGGATATAAGTGCCATCCTGGGACGGGTGTATTATGAGAAGATGGGCAGCGATACCCTGATACCCTTCATTATCTCAATCGCGGCCGCAGTTGATCCGAATTCCAGGCTATCGGCTCCCCAGACAGTTTCTGAGCTTATTGTTGATTCGAAGATCAAGGCCAAAGCCGAAGCCCTGGCCTTCCTTTCTGCTGAGCTTGCCGCAGACGAACTGCTTGAAGTCCGGGTGATTAACAACGCGGTGGCCCGAGTGGTGGATAAAGGCGATGAATGGGATACGGCTATTGCCAAGTGGCTGAATAACAGCATATGCCAGAATTTAATCAATGACCCATCGGTGGGAACCATATCGGTTGTTACCGGAGCCGTACAGAAGTACTTTACAACCAAGAAATATAAGAAATTCGAGGCTGGCGCCAAAGGAGGCGGATGGGGGGTGAATGTGGAAGGCAGTCTGTTCACCAGCACCTCACAATTTGAGCTGTCGGTTGTCTATGGACTGGATCTGGTTACATTTAAGCGGGCTGATAATGTAAACCAATTTGTGGAGAATATCGCGGCCCATGTTATGGTCAAGGATGCTGACGGTCTGAGAGATGTCAATCGAATGTTTGATAACATGGTAAAATCACGCTCATCCATATTCAGTATTACCGACGGAGTGGAATTCTGATCTGGGAGACACCAAGCTGAAATGTTATGTAAAAAACGCAGGCAAGGCGGGGTTGCTGATGAGAAACTTCAAGAAGATATTGATTGCTAATCGGGGAGAAATAGCCATAAGGATAATCAGGGCCTGTAAAGAACTTGATATCAGGACCGTGGCTGTATACTCCAAGGAAGACAAACTGGCCCTGTTCCGGACCAAGGCGGATGAGTCCTATTTAATAGGCTACAATAAGGGGCCGGTGGAAACTTATCTGAATATAGAGGAGATAATCAGCCTGGCTCTGAAAAAAGGTGTGGATGCCATTCATCCTGGTTATGGTTTTCTGGCCGAAAACCCGGAATTCGCTCAAAAATGTATCGAGTCCGGGATAGAATTTATTGGCCCGACTCCGGAAATGATGGATCAGTTGGGGGATAAGATAAAGTCCAAACTGCTGGCCCAGAGAGTGGGGGTGCCTACCATCCCGGGAGTAGAGAAGCCCATCAAGTCAGATAAAAAAGCAGTGGAATTTGCTGCAAAATGCGGCTACCCGATAATGCTTAAAGCATCAGCCGGGGGCGGGGGACGTGGTATGCGGATCGTAAGAAACGAAAACGATTTGCTGCAGGAATTTCATAGTGCCCGCAGCGAAGCCCGAAAGGCTTTCGGCAGCGACGAGATATTTATCGAAAAATACCTGGAGAACCCCAAGCATATTGAGGTTCAGATTCTGGGTGATAATTACGGCAATATAGTTCATTTATATGAAAGAGATTGCTCCATCCAGAGACGCCACCAGAAGGTTATCGAATTTACCCCGGCCCTGGCTCTTTCTCGGGAAAAAAGGGAAGAGATCTGTGCGGACGCTGTTAAAATAGCCCGGGAGGTTCACTATCGGAATGCCGGTACGGTAGAATTCCTGCTGGATCGGGAGGGGAATCACTATTTTATCGAAATGAATCCCCGTATTCAGGTGGAACATACAGTTAGCGAGATGGTCACCGGCATTGATATCGTGCAGAGCCAGATACTCATTGCCCAGGGTTACCGGCTGAAATCCAAGGAAATCGGGCTTCCCAGCCAGAGAGCGGTGAAGGTAAGGGGATATGCCATACAATGCCGGGTGACTACTGAGGACCCCACCAATAACTTTGCCCCCGATACCGGTAAAATAGATGTTTACCGTACCAGTTCCGGCTTCGGTATCCGCCTGGATGGAGGCAACGGATATACCGGATCCATGATCAGCCCCTATTATGACAGCCTGCTGGTTAAGATTATAGCCTGGTCCAGGACCTTTGAGGATGCTATCAGCAAATGCCAGCGTTCCATTCGGGAGACTACCATTAGCGGAGTGGAAACCAATGAAGCCTTTTTACTCAATGTCTTGTCCCACCCTACCTTTATTCGGGGGGAGTGTGATACCGGCTTTATCGATTCAACCCCCAAACTGTTTGATATAACCCCGCGGGAAGACCAGGAAGCTGCCATACTAAAATATATCGGGGAAAAGGTAGTCAATGAGAGCAAAGGGGTCAGACATGAATACGATGTGCCCAGAGTGCCCCGGTTTAACCACCAGAGAAAGCTTTCCGGCACCAAGCAGCTTTTGGACCGCAAAGGGCCCCAGGGGGTGGTGGACTGGATAAAAGCTCAGAAACAGCTGCTGCTTACCGATACCAGCATGCGGGATGCGCATCAATCTTTGATGGCTACCCGGGTCAGAACAGTTGACATGGTGAGAATAGCCGAAGCTACAGCATATCTGGGTCGGGACCTGTTTTCACTGGAAATGTGGGGCGGGGCTACTTTCGATGTAGCCTACCGGTTTTTGAAAGAATCTCCCTGGCAGAGACTGGCAGAACTGCGGGAAAAGATTCCTAATATTATGTTCCAAATGCTGATCCGGGGCGCCAATGCGGTTGGATATACCAACTATCCGGATAACGTGGTACGAGCATTTATTCAGGAGTCGGCCCGGGCCGGCATCGATATTTTCCGGATATTCGATTCCCTCAACTGGCTGAAGGGGATGGAGATTGCCATTGATGAAACCTTGAAAACCGGTAAAATCGCCGAAGCCTGTATTTGCTACACCGGCGACATACTGGATCAGTCTCGGGACAAATATTCCCTGCAATACTATGTGGATACGGCTAAAGAAATAGAAAAGATGGGGGCCCATATCCTGGGCATCAAAGATATGTCGGGTCTGCTGAAGCCCTATGCCGCCGACAAACTTATCCGGGCTCTGAAAAACGAGATATCCATCCCCATCCACCTGCATACCCATGACAGCAGCGGCAATGGAGTGGCCACCGTACTTATGGCTGCCGAAGCCGGCGTCGATATAGCTGATACTGCTTTCAACAGTATGTCCGGTTTAACCAGCCAGCCAGCCCTGAACTCAGTAGTAGCTGCCCTGGAAAACACTGACCGGGATACCGGTATTAACTTGGACGACATCCAGGAGATTTCCGATTATTGGAGCGATATCAGGCCTATATACAGCCAGTTTGAGTCTGGTTTGAAATCAGGCACCGCTGAGGTGTATAAATATGAGATTCCCGGCGGACAGTATTCCAACCTGAAACCGCAGGTGGAGAGTTTTGGCCTGGGGCATAAATTCAAAGAAGTGAAGGAAATGTACAAAGCCGTAAATGAGATGCTGGGTGACATCGTGAAGGTCACGCCCTCATCCAAGCTGGTGGGGGATCTGGCTATTTTCATGGTGCGGAATGATCTGACTCCGAATAACATTGTGGAAAAAGGGAAGGACCTGGCTTTTCCTGACTCCTCGGTATCCTACTTCGAGGGTATGATGGGTCAGCCTCTGGGAGGATTCCCTCGGGAATTGCAGGAAATAGTATTAAAAGGCAGAAAGCCGGTTAGCGGACGTCCCGGGGAACTGCTGGAACCAGCCGACTTTGATGCCATTAGCAAACACCTGGAGGAGGAGTACCAGCTGCAGGCCAGCCGGCAGGACATTTTGAGTTATGCCCTTTACCCGCGGGTTTTTGCAGAGTATATGAGTTTCAAAAAGACCTATGGTGACCTAAGCCGTATGAACAGCCCGGTGTTCTTTGACGGCATCAGCGAAGGCGAAGTCTGCGAAGTTGAAGTCAGTGAAGGCAAAGTCTTTATTATTAAACTGGTAGAGATAGGAAAAGTCAGCAAAGATGGAGTGCGTCGAGTTGATTTTGAAGTAAATGGCAATACCCGGGAAATTATCATATTGGATCAGCAGTACCAGAGCGGGAAACCAGCCGAGACTACCCTGTTGGCAAATCCCGGGAACCCGCACGAGATAGGAGCCAGCATCCCCGGTACTGTAAGCAGGATACTGGTTGAACCCGGTGATGAAGTTAAGCAGGGCCAGAGTCTGATGATTATCGAAGCCATGAAAATGGAAACCCATATCAGCGCGCCGCTAAACGGCAAAATAGTTAGCATCATGGTAGAGGAAGGCCAGCAGGTCAAAAACGGAGAACTCCTCATCAAAATAGAGTAAGACAGGTTTTCCGATCATTTATGATAATTAAATATTGGTTATGGACCCTCACCCTGTGTGAGGGTTTTGACTTGAAAATTGTTTAAGAAAGAAATAGAGCAGCCTGCGGTTTTAAGTTGATGCCCTTGATCCAGCAGGGGACACGGACTTTGGTACCGTGTCTCGGGTGGCAATAAAGGGAGATATCCTCCAGCCTATTCTGCTGACTCTAACTAAAGGTATAACATATTAGTCTGATGCTGCCGACACTCCCCGATGAAATATTTCATATTTTCCAGTTCTGTTTGACGCATCTCTTCAGTCATATCACCCCGGCCCAGGCGGTCGCACATAGACAGCAGAGCTATCTCTCCGGGAGATACTTCCTGGACCAGTTTATCCAGTTCAGCGAAGGGCAGCTTCTTTACCACGAACAGAATCTGCATATGCCATCTAACCAGCCGTGATACCTGCCGGATAAACTCATGATCATCAGTAAACTCTTGCAGAAAGGCGGCTGCCAGCACCGCCCCGTGCTTATCATGATCATAGGCAGTGATTTTGCCCCGCCGGATTCTGGTGGTATGAGCTTTGCCCAGGTCATGCAAGAGAGCCGCCCACATGAAGACCCGGGGGTTTTCGCTTAGATGTCGTCCCTCCGCGGCCAGGTCTGCTACCAGCAGAGTATGCTTCCACACGCTGCCTTCAGGATGGTGAACCGGGGACTGTTCCACCCGCTTTAAGTCACCCAGCAGGGTGAAAGGATAGCTTTCCATAAACCACCTGCTCCGTCCAATATCCCTGAGATAAACCGAAGGCTTTTCATCCTCCAGCAAATGTTTATCCAAGCAATGGAATTCCTTTTCCTTATTTACTGCCACTATACTCTCCCTCCTGTACCGATTTTCCTTACTACATAGCTTTCCCCAACTCCCCCAGAAAACAAGGGGACGGTTCTTTTGTTTGCTTGTACACAAACCATATAAGCGAATGGGCTGGTATATATGCTGGCATATACTGTACCTACCCTAAAGCACAGCAGTTGCGTCTGCGGTTGCCCTACCCAGCTGGTCGGAAAATGCTTGTTTTCAGTCGGGATATGTCGTAGAATTGATTAGGTTAGAAATCTAACAGTAAGCAATCTAATTAAAAAAAGGAGGGTGCTGGTTTGGAGGAAAATACTGTTTTCACCCATGAGCTGCTGTTTGAACTGATCCCTCTGTACTTTGAGAAACTGGGTATTATTTTCAAGAGGGCCGACCATCTGAATCTAAATTGTAATAAAAATCAGAATAGAGCGATTCACATGATTAAGAGGCAGGGCAAAATTACCGCCACCCATCTGGGTAAACAGCTGGACATGGAAAAGGGCAGTTTGACTTCTCTCATAGACGGATTGCAGGAGAAAAACCTGGTTTTACGCGAACCTCATGCAACTGATCGACGTAAGACTTTGCTGGTTCTTACTCCACAGGGCGAGCAGTATTTTGCTAATATGGCAGCCTCCTACCGTAAGCATCTGACAGAAATCCTGGCCGAGCAACCGGCTGACGAGATAGAGAGATTCAATCACAGTCTTAAAGAGGTAGTGGATTTCTTGAAAAAATTATAGCAGGAGAAGAGGTAAGGTTAATGGATCATGCCAAGCAGTTAGGTCAAGAGAGCATTACTAAACTATTGATTAAATTTTCTGTACCGGCCGTGGTGGGAATGCTGGTAAATTCCTTGTACAACATAGTAGACCGAATATTTGTCGGCCGGGGAGTTGACTCTCTAGCTATTGCCGGAATAACTATCGGGTTTCCTATAATGCTGATTACTATTGCTTTTGCTATGCTTATCGGAATGGGTGCTACCTCCCTTATATCCATACGACTGGGAGAGCAAAAGCAAGAAGAAGCCGAACTGATAGCGGGGAACGCTACGGTATTGCTGCTAATAATTTCTATTGTGATATCAGCACTGGGCTTGATATTCCTTTACCCTATGCTCAAGCTGTTAGGGGCCAGTCCACAGGTATTGCCATACGCGGCAGAATATATGAGCATTGTCCTGCTGGGAACGGTAGTCGCAGGGATAGGCATGGGTATGAACAACTTTATCCGGGCTGAAGGCAATCCGAAGATGGCTATGTATACCATGATAATCGGTGCTATAGTTAACATTATACTGGATTACATATTCATTTTTCCCCTGGGTATGGGCATTCGAGGAGCGGCAGCGGCCACTGTCATTTCCCAGGGTGTTTCGGCCTTGTGGGTGTTGTACTATTACTGGTCTGGCCATAGTCTGATTAAGATTCGGGTTTCTAACTTGAGGCTGGAGCCGGGAGTAGTAAAAACTATTATGGCCGTAGGCATGCCCATGTTTGTATTGCAGCTTACCAACAGCTTGCAGCAGCTGATTCTGAACAAGAGTCTGGGTTTCTATGGAGGGGATACGGCCATAGCTGCCATGGGTATAATCTTCAGTATTGTAACCCTGGTGGTTATGCCTATTGTTGGCATTAATCAGGGAGCCCAGCCGATCATTGGATATAATTACGGAGCCAGGCAGTATGACCGGGTGAAAGAAGCGGTAAAAACTGCCCTAATGGCAGCAACCACTATCCTGATCATTGGTTTTCTCCTGACCCGGTTCTTCCCGGGTCCGATAATTGCTCTTTTCAACCAGACTGATTACGAACTTCTGAAGGTGGGGGCTTATGGTCTGACTATCTTTACCCTGTTGATTCCGGTAGTTGGGATTCAAATAGTGGGATCAGGATATTTTCAAGCTGTAGGCAAATATCGGCAGGCTTTGGTTTTGAGTTTATCCAGGCAGGTCCTGCTGTTTATTCCAGCCTTGCTGATTTTTCCCTGCTTCTTGGGCCTTAATGGGATATGGATAACCGCCCCATTCGCCGACCTGGGTTCAGCCCTCATTTCCGGGGTCTGGCTGTACCGGGAACTCATTATCAAGAAAGAAGGTTCTCTAGTGGGCTCTTAATATTAGAGACTTTAACCAGGATAAGATCATAAGCAAGCCTGAAGCGGGCAGAAGCAATGTATCTAAAGCAAATTTGTCTGTTGGCCAGAAAACAAAAGAACCGTCCCCTTGTTTTCTGGGGGCGGGGATGGTATTATCTAAAGAAAAAAGAAAGAGAGATAAGGATGTCCAGGCAAGCCAGGCAAAAAAGCAAAACCGGGGTTTATCATGTAATGGTCAGAGGGATAAACCGTCAGCAAATATTTCATGATGACGAAGACTGCAGAAGGTTTTTAGGGATTCTGCAGCGGGTCAAGAAAGACAGTGATTCCCGGGTGTTGGCCTATTGCTTGATGGTGAACCATGTCCATTTATTGTTGCAAGAAGGGGAAGAGAAGATATCTCAGGTGATGAAAAAGCTGGGCACCAGTTACGCCTGGTATTACAACAGCAAGTATCAGCGTTCCGGGCATGTCTTCCAGGATCGCTATAGAAGTGAATGTGTAGAGGACGATCAGTATTTATTAACGGTTATGAGGTATATTCATCAAAACCCGGTCAAAGCTGGTATGACAGACAGACCGGACCGGTATTTATGGAGCAGCTGCGGATCATACTATGGGAGCGCCGAAGTTTTCACAGATCTGGTTGAAAGTAGTCTGATACTGGAAATGTTCAGCCCGGATAAGGTAAAAGCCCGGGACAGTATGCGTGAATTTATGGAAGCAAGCAATGAAGATACATGCCTGGAGGATAAAGGCCGGACCCGGATCAAGGATGAGGTATTGCAGGCGAAAATATTGCAGATAATGAATAACAGGCCACTGAGCGAGCTTCATCTTATGGCTAGAAAGGAACGCGATGAAATATTGCACCGGATAAAACAGATAGAAGGAACCACCATGAGACAGGTAGCCAAGATCACCGGAGTTGGTCTAAATATTGTATTCAAGGCATAAAAGCAAATAAGAGGTTCGGTATCAGAGGATGATTCCTTATGCTTGATCCGAGGCAGGGGTTCCTTGCCAATATGGCTTACTTCCTGCGGCTGGATTGTTTGTCTGCAAGCAAAGAAAAGAACCGTCCCCTTGTTTTGTTTTGGGAGGAGAGTGAAAAATGAAAAGAATAGGAATGTTTGTACTGGTCAATGTACTGGTTTTGACCACTATACTTATCGTGACTTCGATCCTGGGGGTTAATAACTATATTACTTCCAGCGGGATTGATTACTACAGTTTGTTTATCTTTGCGGCGGTCATAGGTTTCAGCGGGTCAATTATCTCCCTGCTCCTGTCCAAATGGATGGCCAAACACATGATGAATGTAAAGATGCTGGACCCCAACAGCAGCCTGGGTTCCAGAGAGCGGCAGCTGCTCAGCATGGTGGATAACCTGGCTAAAAAAGCCGGTCTGCAGAAGACTCCGGAAGTAGGTATATATTCCTCGGATGAAGTAAATGCTTTTGCCACCGGCCCTTCCAGGAACAATTCCATGGTGGCAGTTTCCAGCGGGCTGCTGAACCGCATGAGTACCGATGCGGTGGAAGGAGTCCTGGCTCATGAAGTTGCTCACATCGCTAATGGTGATATGGTAACCATGACCTTAATACAGGGAGTAGTAAATACCTTTGTGGTGTTCCTGTCTCGTATTATTGCTTATGTTGTCTCTGGTTTTGTGCGGGAAGAAGCTCGCGGCATTGTGCATTTTATCAGTATTTTGGTATTCCAGATACTGCTGTCCATCCTGGCCAGCATCGCGGTTATGGCCTATTCAAGGCACCGGGAGTTCGCGGCGGACAGCGGGGGAGCAGAATTGGTAGGGAAGACCAAGATGATCACGGCTCTGACTTCTCTGAAGAACAGTGTACACCTGGTAGATAACAGCCAGGAAGCCTTGGCTTCCTTCAAGATCGCTGGCGAGAAGAAAATGGGCCTGCGGCAGTTGCTCTCAACTCATCCGGACTTGGATGAGCGTATCAGACGGCTGCAGTACTAAGGCATGTTAGAGGGCGGTTAGTAAAGTAACCGCCCTTTTTTTGGTTTGATAAACCATGAATTTGGGTGAACTATATTACCCTCTGGAGCAAAGCACCGCCTAAAGGCAGACCGCCCCCATGTACCAAGAATCTATAAAAAATCTGACCGGCTGCTGCCAGGGAAGGAAAATGGTGAAGTCAAGAGGGTTCCGGCCTGGAGTATGCATTAAGCGGAATCAATGCTTTTGCTGCTGGGATCAGCTCAGGTATTCCAATAATCGGCCCATATCTTCCGGCAGCGGGGTCTTAAACTGAAGCCGGATTCCGGTGCGGGGCTGCTGCAGGGTAAGCTGGGCGGCGTGCAGAGCCTGGCGTGGGATGAGGGGGGATGGCTGTCCGTATAAGCTGTCTGAGTAGATGGGATGGCCGATTTGACGGAGGTGAACCCGTATCTGATGGGTGCGGCCGGTTTCCAGAGTCAGCGCCAGCAGGGTGCATGATGGGAAACGCTTTATGACCTGGTAGCAGGTTACCGCTGGCCGCCCTGCTGGATCAACAGCCCGGGTGCATAAGCGGGGATCAGGATGAGCTATGGGCAGGTCGATGATGCCGCTTTCCCCGGACACTCTGCCTTCCACCAGGGCCTGGTACTGGCGGTGAATAAGTCCCTGCTGCTGCTGGCGAAATACTGCCTGATGAGCATACTGGCTCTTGCCGATCAGCATCAGTCCCGAGGTGTCTTTATCCAGGCGATTGATAGGACGGAATAATATCGATTTGCCCTGCTGCACCCAGTAATGGGTCACCGCATTGGCCAGGGTCCCTCCCGGAATTCTTTTCACCGGATGGACTGCCAGACCGGCCGGCTTATTAATGACCAACAAATCCGGGTCTTCATAGACTATATCCAGGGGGATAGCTTCCGGTGCAATAGGATTGTATTCCTCCAGGGCGATGTCTACCGTGACCTGATCGCCGGGCTGCAACCGGTAATCAGTTAGAGTGATCTGGCCGTTGACCTGGATCTTATTCTGCTGTTTAAGTTTGGTCAAGAGGGAATGCGAAAGCTTGAAATGGGTTTTCATTACCTCCCGCAGGTAAGTGTAATTGTCTTCCGGGTTGACCCAATAACTGAGCAGTTCTTCATTCCGAGTCAAGTGATTATCCCCCGCTCCATAATAATTGTGCAGCCTGAGCCGGCTTCGATAAAGCCAGCCTGTGCTTCTGCCATACAGCAGCTGAATTGATGCAGTTTTCCCCTACTATAGGTGAATAAGCAAAGGCTGTCAACCTGAGGTCCGGCCCGCAGGAATTGATCCCAAACCCTGATTTGATCTGGAAGGCCCTGCCATCACTGGCTTTCTTCCGGTGGAGAAAGGGAGTCATCTTGGTAATCTTCGGCCAGGGTATCTTCATTAATCACCAGCTGCTGTTTTCTCCAGTCCGAGTGCAGCAGTTTGCGTTCAATGTAAAAACGATCGGAGAATGGTTCATATTTTACCGTATCCACCGCCGCAGCCAGGCCATCCCCAGTCAGGTAAAGGACCATGGCCGAATAAGGTACGGCCTGATTGGCGTACAGGCCCCTAAGTCCAGCCGCCCCGGCGGTTCCAGGATTGAGTTCAATACTGCCTTCATTAATGATTATGGATTGTCGGTGGGTATGTCCGTATACTATTAGAGGCAAAACCCCGGAGAGTTTTTGGGCGGCTTGGGGATTATGAACCACTACAATATCCGGCAGACCCCCTTCATCTTCTTCCGCCGCCTTAAGCAACAGTGAACCCTGTTCCTGCATTAGACTTGCCCAGGCCTGGGAATCATTCATTTCCACCTCAAAATTCCCGGCCAGAGGGTCAGGCGACCCCAGTATCCTAACTCCCGATACTTCTACTGCGGTTCCAGACAGAACTACGCCATGCTCAAGATTTCTTACCAAATCAATAATTTCCGGTGTGTCATGATTGCCCGGGCAGAATACATAGGGGGCCTGGATATTCCCTATCCGGGCAGCATACTCAGCTTCCAGAGAGGTTCCCAGATCCGTCAGGTCTCCGGCATCCAGGATCAGGTCTACCTGGAAAGCAGCGGCGATGGCATTAACAAACTCGACTCCCAGAGGATTGTTGTGCAGGTCGCTTATCAGCAGAACTTTTTTAAAGGCTCCATTTTCCATGGGACTGGAAAAGAAGGACAGACCGTTGGAATTGCTCATTAAAACACTTATGCTGCCAACTACTTTGCGGGTATCATCTTGAAGTTGTTCCAGACGATCCATAAATTCACCAGGTTCCGGGATCAGCTGGGGCGCGAGAGCAATGACTCCACAGTACACTGGTTCCCTGAAAGCCTGGACATTATAATTATGAGCAGTACTGAACAGGAGCAGGGCCATAAGAGCGCTGCACAACAGTCCGGACATAAATGCGGTACTCACGCGGCTGCGCCATAATAGCAGCACAAACAGAAAAGCTCCGCCAAATACTACTATCAGCTGCCGGCTTATGAACGGTTTTACATGGCTGATCAGCCCCTGGTACATATTGTTCCAGCCCTGGATGGAACTTACGGCTTCTCGGGCCGTGTCACTATCGGATCCGGTGCCAATATAGGTCAAACGAATTTTAACCGCCAGCGGCTGCTCATGGGTTGAAGCAGAAACACTGCCCAGTGGAGAGAGATCTATGGTAGTGCTGCCGACCCGGGAAGGTAGTGCGGATACCGAGAAAGTGAGGCCATTCAGGGTATAACTGGTCGGTCCCAGCACATAGAGAGCCAGCAGAGCTCCCAGCAAGGCAGTAATGATAATACCAGCCGGCCGGAGTCTTTTAAGCAGCTTTAATGTTTCAGCCCGGTAAGTGCTGTCCATGTTCTACCCCTCAAAGCTATCAATAGATCGACATTACTAATGGTATTTTATCATTTATATTTAGGGATATGTTCTGGTTGATTAAGGCAAGAATTCGATGCAGATATCCGTCCCAGGCGGATAGATGATGGTGTTCTCACCGGGGGGCTCGATAAAAATATCCGGCAAAGTGGAGATGCTGATGGTCTCAGTTGCTGCATCCCAATCTACGCTGCCCCCGAAGGCCTCACCCACGAAACGAAGCGGAGCCAGGATTCTGCCATTTACGATCTGAGCTGGAACATCCAATTGACAAACTACCCCATTGATGGTAGGACGAGTAGAGCCGATGGTGATCCTGACCGTAGTATCTCCTTTGACTGCGGTAGCTGTTCTGGTATCGTTATCCCAGCTCACGCTGGCTCCCATAGCTTCAAAAATCGCCCGCAGGGGCACCAGGGTCCGGCCGTTCTCGATGGTTGGAGGCACATCGAAAGAGAGCTCCTGACCGTTTAGATATACGGATGGAGCAGCATATAAAGAAGCCGGGGCTCCCGCACAGAATAGGAGAGTCAGCATCAGTAGCAGGCCTGTTTGCAGCTTAACCTTTTTCACATGAAATTCCTCCCTCACATAGACATGTCTATTGGTTTCGACAAAAGAAATGAACATTCCTCCCATTTCGCGCTAAGTCGGGAAATTGGTCCCTCGATAATAGAGCTTTTTTCCCTACCCAATCGGGGGGATGGTTTCATCCTGGATGCCGGTTAAAACCGTAATTACGGTCCATTTTGCTGGCTTCTTGATCCGGTGAGGAGCAAAAAGCGACTTCTCCGGATTAAATATGGTATATTAAATATTAATATCGAGGAATTTCAGACATTTACAGCCGTGGGCGGAGGTGACAACCAAGTGCAGGAAAACTTTGACATGGAATTGAGCCTGATTTTCGATGCGCTGATAGAGAGTCCATATATGGCTTATGTGATAATAGACCAGGATGGATGCATTACCATGATGAACCATACTTACCTGAACATCCTGAAACTGAACAAGGAAGATGTGATCGGCAAACATATTCTGGAGGTGACCCCGCAATCCAAGCTGCCCGAGGTCTTGAAAACGGGAAAAGTAGACAAGGCCGATATATGGCCCATTATGGGGAGGGATACCATCGTTACCCGGCTTCCCATAGTCAAAAACGGCAAAATAGTGGGAGCTATCGGCCAGAGCTTGTTCCTGGAGATGTCCAGCGTACATATCCTGCTGAATAAACTGCAGGAAACATTTAACACCATGTCCGAAGCCCTGGTGCAGAGCCCCCACATGATATACGTGATAGTGGATAAAGACGGCTATATAACCTTCATGAATCAAACCTACCTGGATATGCTGGGCAAGAAACTGGAGGACGTTATCGGCAAGCATATTCATGAAATAACCCCCAGGTCTCGGCTGCCGGAAGTAATCGAAACCGGGCAGATTCACGAAGTGGATTTATGGGAGGTTAATGGACAGGATACTATAATAACCCGGGCTCCGGTAATAAGAGATGGGCAGATAGTGGGTGCCATCGGGCAAAGCCTGTTTATAGATATGTCAGGAGCCAAACTGCTGGTCAACCGCCTGCATGATATGGAACAGGAATTATTCCTGTATAAGGAAGAGGTCAGGCAGATATATAAAGCCAAGTGGTATTTCAATGATTTGGTAGGCAAAAGCCATGAATTTTTACTGATAAAATCTATTGCTCACCAGCTGTCCATCACTACCTCCACCCTTCTGATAACCGGGGAAAGCGGTACCGGCAAAGAACTGTTCGCCCAGGCTATCCATAATGCCAGCAACCGGGAACATTTCCCCTTTGTGAGGATAAACTGTGCCGCCTTGCCCGAAAGCCTGCTGGAATCAGAGCTGTTCGGCTATGAAGAAGGTGCCTTTTCCGGGGCCAGGAAAGGCGGGAAACCGGGCAAGTTTGAACTGGCCAAAGGGGGCACTATATTTCTGGATGAAATAGGGGATATGCCGTTGAACATGCAGACCAAGCTGCTCACCGTGCTGCAGGAGCGGGTTATTGAAAAGATCGGGGGAACCCGGCCGATACCTATCAACGTAAGAGTGATAGCGGCTACCAATCGGGATCTGGAAGAACTGGTTAAGCAGCAGCTGTTCAGAGAAGACCTGTACTATCGTCTCAACGTGGTAAGGCTGTCATTACCTCCCCTGCGGGACCGCATGGAGGATATACCGGTGCTTATTACGGTTTTGATGAAAAGGATTAATGCCGCTCTGGGGGCACAGGTGAAAGGTGTATCCGAGCAGGCACTGGCTCTGCTGACCAGGTATTCCTGGCCGGGGAACGTTCGCGAGCTGGAAAATTTATTGGAACGGGCAGCGAATCTGGCCTGTTTCAATGGGGAAGGAATTTTGGATATACAACATTTCCCCTCACTGAACCATCTAGATGCTCTGTCCGCTAAAAGAAAAGCATCCGACTACAACCTGAATCAAGCCATTGAAGAACTGGAGAAAGAGATGATAATAAATGCCCTTTCGGCCACCGAAAATAATAAAGCCCGGGCCGCTCAGCTTATGGGTTTGAACAAATCAGTATTTTACCGCAAGCTGAAGAAGTATGAACTGATGGACTAGGAGGTTTACTCCAAATCGTTATGAATAATAAAATCTGGGGTAGTTAAAAAAGAGACCGGGAGTTGCTTTCTGCAACCCGTATAATCAAGGCCCGGCGCTTATATGCTGCGGCGGGTAGCAAATTGGCACCATTTTAAGGTGCAAATATATAATGGGATAAAAAGGCTATCAGGGTTAACCCCCTTCGGATAGCCTTTTCTTTGTTCCTGACCGCCCGGCGGAAAGAGTGGCATGTTATTTGCACAATGAATATTGACATTATGAACCTAACAGAGTTTCTAAAACTATTATCCAGAAAAACTATTTCAGGTAAATATACCAAAGAAGGGTGGCGATAGTGGTAACGACAGAATCAATAATCAGACAGATGTCTAATGTAACCTAATAACAGGAGGAGGAGTAAGAATGGATCTTAAGGAAATTGTAGTGGTTAGTGCTTGCAGGACAGCTATTGGTGGATTTATGGGCAGTCTAAAAGATGTACAGGCCAAAGATCTGGCTATAACTGTTGGCCGGGAGGCCATAAATCGGGCCGGCATTGACCCGGCCATAATAGGGGAATTAACCCTGGGTATGATATATGTGCATGGTCAGGGATCACTGGTGTCCCGGCAAATAGCCATGGCTTGCGGCTTGCCGGTCAGCAGTACGGCCTGCAATGTGAACCAAAACTGTGCATCCGGGATGAGAGCATTGGAAGTGGCCGCTCGCAATATACAGGTGGGAAACAATGATGTGGCTCTGGTTATCGGCGCCGAGAGCATGACCAATGCCCCTTACCTGGCCCTGAAAGCCAGGATGGGTTATCGTATGAATGCAGGCAGCCTGGAAGACTCCATGATCTATGATGGTTTATATGACAGTATGGTTCCCGGACATATGGGGATAACGGCGGAAAATGTAGCTCAAAAATACGGTATTACCAGAGAAGAATGCGATCAGCTGGCCTTGATGAGTCATCAACGGGCCACCGCCGCCGTACAGAGCGGCACCTTCAAGGATGAAATTGTAGCCGTCGAATTAAAAAGCAAGAAGGGCAGCAAATTCTATGAGACAGACGAGCACATGATACCCGATGCCAATCTGGAAACCATGGCCAAATTACCTCCGGCCTTCAAGAAAGAAGGTGTTGTTACCGCCGCCAATGCGTCCGGCATCAATGACGGAGCTGCAGCAGTGATAATTATGAGCAGGGAAAAGGCTGATCAGCTGGGGATCAAGCCGCTGATGAAATTATTGCAAATAGGCCATGCAGGTGTGGATCCCAAAGTAATGGGACTGGGACCGGCTGCAGCCATTCCCAAATGTCTGGAGCAGGCCGGTATGCAGTTCGGAGATGTGGATTACTGGGAAATTAATGAAGCTTTTGCCGCGCAGTTCCTGGGAGTGGGCCGGATGCTGAAAGAAGAATACGGGATCGAACTGGACATGAACCGCTGCAACGTTAATGGATCGGGAATCGCCCTGGGGCACCCGGTGGGATGTACAGCTTTACGTATTGTGGTCAGCCTCTATTACCAGATGGTGAAAATGGGAGTTGCAACCGGCGGGGCATCCCTCTGTGTGGGCGGCGGACCAGCCATGTGCTCTCTGTGGAGCAGAGATGTTTAAATAAAAACCAAAGATATGATACAACTTGAAAAGTCACAGACGATCATTCAGTAACTACTCATGGGAGGTAGATCTATGCGCAGTTTAGATATTGAAACAGAAAACGCCCGGGATTGGTCAGAAGGCGGAGATCCATTGCACAGGATAATCAACGCTTACCTGAAACGAGCCACCCGAATTGAAAAGGATTTTTACGCCCTTAACCGGGAGATAGAAATACTGATCCTGAGTATCAAGGCTGAAAACCAATCGCAGCCAGCGGCAGATAGCCGCACCGGGTGATTCGACATTATATTAAAGGGGGCTTTTCAAAGGATTTGGAACTTAACCGGTAATAATGTGGGATGATCAGAGGGGTTAGAGATTAGCCAGTTGTCGTTGGAATGTGGTGAGCAGTGATCAACAGGGGGGACGTTTGCTTTGCTTACAGTATTGTGTAGCTGGGCAGCCGTCCCCCTGCTTTTATTCTGAAGGCCAGAGGGAAGGAGAGCTTATTCATCTTCACCGGTTTAAAAGCTATAAAAACGCACAATCTAAATCAAGAAATATTGTAATTAAGGAGATAAACCATGGAAGAAAAACACTTGAACATCCTCCTTTTCAGCGGTGACTATGACAAATGTCTGGCCGCTTTCATCCTGGCTAACGGAGCCGCTGGGATGGGAATGCAAGTCACCATTTTTTGTGCCTTCTGGGGTCTGTTGATCCTGAGAGATCCAGAAAAAATGGATATTAAGAACAAAGATCTCTATGAGAAGATGTTTGCCTCCTTTACTCCGGCCGGGGCCGAGCAACTGCCGCTGTCCCGCATGAATTTTGCCGGAGTGGGCAAAGCCATGCTGCTGAACATGATGGATGATAAGAAAACTCCGCATTTGAAGGATTTTCTGGAAGGGGCGCGAAAAAAGGGAGTTAAGTTCTGCGCCTGCAAATTATCTATGGAGATAATGGGATTCGAGCTCGACGAACTGCTGCCAGGGATCGAGACAGCAGAGGTTACCAATTATCTGGAAGATGCCATGAGGGCTAATGCGCAGTATTTCATCTGAGTTGTCCCAAAACAGTCAAAAGTCATTTTCGGCTATCGCATAACGGGATGAACAAGTATGCTGAAAGAAATCTGTAACTCATGCACCCCGGTAACATAGTATATATAAAGAGGCGAAAAATATGTCCCCTGCTTGTCAAAGTGCTTAAGTTCCTGACAACCAACGAGACGGCGTTTACGGTCTGGTTACAGCGGGGGGAAGAGACTGTTTCGCAGTTTCCTTCTTATACTTTTGAGCCTGGGAACCCCAATGGTGGTGCTCTCTGAGTGCTTCCGATGCTTAAAAATGTTTAGCAAAGGGTGCATTATGTTATGAACAAATCTGATTCCGGGGCGGCAGCAAAGAGGCTGCGAAAGAACATCAAGGGGATTAATCTTAAGGTCCCGCTGACCAGGAAAAAAAGGAGGAGATACATCCATTTCGATAATGCTGCCAGCACCCCGGCCTTGGAATCGGTATTAAATGATCTGGGTGAATTTTTGGAATGGTATTCCGGGGTACATCGGGGAACCGGGCACAAATCGATGCTGAGTTCCAGGGCATACGATGAAAGCCATGGTATTATCGGGCAGTTTCTAAATGCTGACCCGGAGCGGGATTCCGTAATTATAGTCAATAATACCACCGAAGCCATAAATAAACTATCACATTGCTTGCAGCTGAAACCCTCAGATGTGGTAATAAGCAGTGATATGGAACACCATTCCAATGACCTGCCCTGGCGGGGAAAGGCTGTAGTAGAATATGTCAGGGTAGATAAGGATGGGATGCTGGACCTGGAGCACCTGGCTGCTATACTTAAGCGGAGCTGGCCTCGGGTCAGGCTGCTGACCATCTGCGGGGCCTCGAATGTTACCGGGCATGTTAACGATATTCATCGGCTGGCCGAGATGGCTCATGAGTACGGAGCCCGGATCATGGTAGACGGAGCCCAGCTGATACCGCATTGTTCTTTTGATATGAAAGCCCATACAGATCCGGGGCATATTGACTTTGTCGCCTTTTCCGGCCACAAAATATTTGCCCCCTATGGCGCCGGAGCATTGATAGGTCCCCGGGAGGTGTTTGCCGGGAGTCCGCCCCATTTTACCGGGGGAGGAACGGTCAAGGTAGTTATGAAGAAAAGGGTATACTGGGCAGATCCCCCGGATCGGGATGAGGCCGGATCCCCCAATGTCAGCGGCACCTATGCCCTGGCCCGGACCCTGGCTTACCTGAAGCAGCTGGGGATGGATAAACTGCAGGAACATGAAGAAGGTCTTACCCGTTATCTGCTGGAACAAATGACCCGCCTTGACGGGGTTACCGTATATGGAAGGGCCCAGCGGATTGGAGTCGTTTCATTTAATATTAACGGACTTCCCCATGCCCTGGTGGGAGCTATTCTATGTTATGAAGCGGGCATAGGAACCCGGACGGGGTGTTTTTGCGCCCAGAACTATGTCCGTAATTTGCTGAAACTGGAGGAAAATCACTCGCATGTTCAACTCTATGATCAGAAGCGGAATGATAAAATACCCGGTATGGTCCGGGTCAGCCTGGCCGGATATAATACTCAAGATGAGGTTGATTACCTCCTGCAATGGATAAGAAACATCCTGGAGAATAAATACGATTTCAGGCAGCGTTACCGGTTTTTTGCCCCATCCGGCAGCTTTATGCCGGTCAAGGGGAGAGTGGCAGCCTGGAACTTATCTTGGCGAAAATGAGTCCCAGGCGCCGATCTCATAGGACTATCCTGCTCGCAATCTCTGCAACAGCGGTTTGGACCGATCCTGAAGTTCCAGTATAGCCAGGCAGAGGAACAATATAATCAGAGCTACCAGGGTTCGATCCCCGGGTATTAAAGTGATTCGCAGATAATCCACAAAAATAAAGTGCATAAGATAGATTCCGAAGGAACGCTGCCCCACATAGGACAGGAATTTTTCCCCCAGGGGGTTGGAAGTACTGTAATAGATGGCCAGGAAAAGGGTAAGCCCCAGCGAGAGCGGGAATAGGGCTACTTTGTTGAACAGGTATCCCACAGTATTGTTCAAATAGGGTTCAACCAGGCCGATGGTGGCCACCAGCAGAGCTCCAATGGCAAAAGCCCGGGCGTGCTGGGTTATGTACTCCTTAATCCGGGGGGACTCGGCCAGCAGCATACCGATAGCCACGAATCCCCACCATTTAGGAGGCATCGGCCAGGGCCAGCTGATCCAGTGAAAGTGGTAGGTCTTTGATATTTCCAGCATAAAGGTGACATAGAGATTGCTCAATATCATAAAGATCAGTATGTACTTGCGCCATAGCTTGGGCAAGAAATACAGCAAGGGCATGAAAATGGCAAAAACAATGTAATAGAACATGAAATACAGGTGCAAAGCAGTTTTGCCCAGGATGAGATCCATCAGGGTGAAAGCCTTTCCCACCGTATAATAATAAAATCCTCCATAAAAGAGTGCCCAGATCAGGTAGGGAATGTAGGACTTCTTGATTTTTTTCCAGGTGGATTTGAACCAGGTTTTATAGGAAGGGCTGTACATGAAATAGCCCTGAACCATAAAAAACATAGGCACACACCACATAGCCAGTTCTCTTATGAAAATAGCCACCGGGTCCTTGCCCCCCCGGTAAACATGGCTGAAGACCACCGAGATAATACCCAGACCCTTTAATACATCAAACATCAAGTTTCTTTCTTTAGCAGTCATCCAATTACTTCCCTTCCATAATTGTGAATAATAGTACATACATGGATATGTATACATTTTGCGTCCCCACGGGGCAAAAGTCAAACCATAATATGGAAAAAATACATAATAATAATCATCGTAGAAAATACCTGGAGCAGATATCCCCGTTATCCGCAAATATCAGCATATATCTTCCTTATACTTATTATTGCATAATCCTACCCCCCAATGGAACAGGGGGACGTACTTTTTGTTTCCTAATTCTAGGAAACAAAAAGTACGTCCCCCTGTTCCGCGTCCCCGGATAACCTTTATTGGCTATTATTCATATTAATAATTACAAACATATATAAAGGAAATGGACCTAATGAAGAACAAGTTACTAAAACTGCTGCTGGCCAGGCAGGCCATGGAACATTTGGGTTTATCTCCCGGAGAAGCCTGCAGTATTGCAGCGGGGAGAAGAATGGTCAAAATCCGGGTGGAGGAAATCGATGCCGGGAACGGCAGTGGTGATGGCCTTACCATTGATGTGGGCGAAGAACTGGGAGCAGTTATGGGTCTGCCGACAGGAATTCGTTTAAATATTATCAGAAGCGGGAAGATGCTGCGCCTGGGTCCTTTAGTCGGAGTACTGGCAGGCAGATACAGTAAAGAACGCAATTCCTTTGGCAGCCAGGACGGCTTTTTTCGCAGTCTGTTAGGCAGTCTGGATCGTCTGCATGGAACCGGATTCATATTCTGCCCCCCGGATGTCAGCAGTGAGCGTAAAAGCATATATGCCTACTACCTGAGCGGGAAAGGCGACGAGCGCTGGAAACGTATGGATTTTCCCTTTCCCGATGTATGTTACAATCGCTATTTCAGCCAGGGTGGTTCTCCAGGCTCCTACAACAGTATAGCCTTGTTAGCCCGCCATGGGGTGAAAACCTTCAATAAATCCATTGGCAGCAAATGGGCTGTACACCGGCTGCTGATGCCTAACAGTGACGTGGCTGCCCACCTGCCCGAAACTCGGTTGATGGATTCCGTTAAGGTTCTTGCAGGGATGTTGAAGAGGCACCAGGAGGTCTATCTGAAACCCCCCAGCGGGTGTAAAGGAAAAGGCATCGTCCGGGTAAGCCGAAAGAAGAAAGCCTATCTGGTTCTGACCGCCGATGGAAGCAGTTATTTCTGTCGAACGGCTCAAGAAGTTCTGCAAAAAACTCGGGCCAGTATAGACAGCAGCATGCCTATCATCCAGCAGAGCATCAGGTTTGCCGGTCATGAACAGCATACCGATTTTCGAGTCCTGGTGCAGAAAAACCGGTATAACAAGTGGGGAGTAACCGGGATAGCGGGCCGATTAGGAGCAAACGGCCGGATCATCACCAACCTTCATGCCGGGGGAAAAGCCCGGGAACACGAATCTGCCTTGCTGGCAATGGGGTTTGATCCCAGCCAGGTGGTATCTATCAAAGGCGACCTGGAGGATCTGGCTTTGAGAATAGCACAAATCATCGACAGCAAGGCCCAGACACTGGGTGAATTGGGACTGGATTTTCTAGTCGACACTGGCGGCAAGGTATGGTTTCTGGAAGCCAATCCTAAACCCGGCCGCCGATCCTTCCGTGAAATCAGCCAGGATTTGCGCCAGGCCGCCGTATCCCGCCCTATGGAATATGCCTGCTACTTGGCGGGCTTCTAAATCCAGACAGAAAACAAGGGGACGGTTCTTTTGTTTGCTGAGGTATAATTTGGGGTTGGCCAGGAAAAATTACAAACATAACTAATTGTTGGAACTATTAATATATTGACAAGGAGGTAGTGGTGTGCGCGAAAAAAATTATCCCGATCCGGATAAAAAGATTATATATCCCCAGGATTGGTTGCGATTTTTTAGTAAGAACAGAAAAAACCTGGATATGAAAGAAGAGCATCAGCAGGAAGATAAGTGACAGAAAACAAGGGGACGGTTCTTTTGTTTGCTTCCAGCAAACAAAAGAACCGTCCCCTTGTTTTCTGCTTGACCTGAAATAATACATACCTTAATATTAAGGTACCATAATATTAATATAACGGGTGATGAATTTGGGGTTTAAACATTTTGTTCTGGGATATTTCGTGGACAATCCTGCTCATGGTTACGATTTAATCAAAAAATGCTTTATGGATTTTTTCCCGGCCGGCCCGCGGGTCAACCAGGGGCGACTGTATACCACCCTCAACAAACTGGAAGAAGACAGCTTGATAGAGAGAAAAACCCGGGTCCAGAATGACCTGCCGGACCAAAAGATAATCTATATTACCGAGCAGGGGCTGGATGAGTTCCAGGCCTGGTTGGATTCCAGCCTGGAGGAGGAGGACAATACCAAGTTTGATTTTTTCAAACAGTATCCTTTTTTAAGTAAAGTCAATTATTACCGGCATATGCCGCCGGACAAGGCCAGGCTCAAGTTTCAGAGTCAGCTGGACATCAGTCTGAACCGGCTTTGCCGTTTCCAAGAGGCACGGGAAGAGATGATCCAAAAGAGAGTAGATTATTACCGGATCAGGATCATTGAATACGGAATAGAAGTAGAAAAAGTAAAGGCAGCATGGCTGCAGGATATGATCCAAATCGGTCCTGGGGCGGAGCCATCAGGTTCTGATAAATGAGCCTGATCAAATCCCGAGCGGGCAAAAACTGATGTGGGAGGATGGGAAGATGCAGGATAGGATACAGATGCTGAAAAACAGTATGGAAAAGGCCGATTATATCTGTAATGACAAAACGGCTATCGTACTATTCCTGGCCGAAGCCCTGCAAAAACCTATTCTGGTAGAGGGGCCGGCAGGTGTGGGAAAAACCGCCATAGCTCAGGCTTTCAGCCGTATGAAAGGGATTCCTCTCATGCGGCTGCAGTGCTATGAAGGGATAGATGAATCCAAAGCCCTGTATGAGTGGAACTATAAAAGGCAGCTGCTGCATATACAGGCCGCTGTCAACCAGGACCCCCGACAGGTGGAAGAGGAGATCTTCTCGGAAACTTTCCTGCTCAGCCGTCCACTGTTAAACAGCATAGTCGTCGACACACCCACCGTGCTGCTCATTGATGAGATAGACAAAGTAGACTTTGAATTTGAAGCCCTGCTGTTGGAGCTGCTGTCAGAATTTCAGATAACCATCCCTGAACTGGGTACCATCAAAGCCCGGCATATACCCTATGTATTCCTGACCTCCAATGCTTCCCGGGAATTGTCCGAAGCGCTTAAAAGGCGCTGCCTGTACCTGTACCTGGATTTTCCCTCCCGGGACATGGAGGAACAGATACTGCTGCTGAAAGTTCCTGATTTACCTGAACAGCTGGCCGGGAAAGTTGCGGGGATTATACGCCGCTTGCGGGGAGTAGAAATGAAAAAGTTGCCTAGTATCGCCGAGAGTATTGACTGGGCCGCTTCCCTGATGTGGCTGGGGAAAGACGATGTGGATGTTGAAACCCTATTGCAGACCCTCAATACCCTGGTCAAGCATCACGAGGATCTGGAGAAAATCGAACGCCTGCTGCACATCCGTCAGGACTTGGAATTCCGTTAAAGAGCGGGGAGAGAGTATATGACTGTACTTCATAATCTGCAGGGATTTTTTGCAGAATTGCGTCGGGAAGGAGTTCTCATTACCCCCAGCCAGGCCACGGACTGCTGCCAGGCAGTGATGCAAGTGGATTGGGAGCGGGAGGAATACTTCTATTCTGCCCTGTTCAGCACCCTGATAAAAGACTTTGCCCATCAGGAAACCTTCGACCAGGTTTTTCAGCGCTATTTTATCCCGGGAAAGGAACACCGCCACCCGGAAAAAGAAAATATTGCTCCGGTAGTCTACCGACCGGAAGATTTCATTGAGCAGATTTCCATCAGCGGGGGACAGATGGCTATGGGAAATTCTCTCAGCCAAGGAGGAGCCGCTCAATCACCCGGTGCCAGCAAAAATCCCCTGGACCAGGATTTTAGCCTGGACAGCCTGGCTGATATTCACAAGCTGGAAGCAGTATTCCCCATCATAGCCCGCCGTCTAGCCGCCAAAATGGTGCGAAAACGCAAGCATAACCATATGGCCATGATCGATTTTCGCCGCACCATCCGCAGCAGCATGTCCAGCGGAGGCGTGCCGATAGACCTGTTCACGATCACAAAATCCCGGGAAAAACCCGTTATCCTTACTCTGTGCGACGTATCCGGATCGGTGATGACTTTTAGCTGCTTTTCCCTGGCCCTGATCGCTTCACTGGAAAGGTTTTTTCGCAAAATTGATTGCTTCGCCTTTATTGATGAAATAGACGAAATAACTAGGCTGCTGACGTCTGGCAATCCCCTGGATCTGCGCACTCATGTGCTGAAGAACGCCAAGGTAGTTGGAGCCAGCGGCTATACTGATTACGGAATGTCATTCAAGTCTTTTCATGAGCGCTACCGCCGCTGTCTGACCCACAAAACTACGGTGTTGATCTTTGGCGATGCCCGCAATAACTGGTTTAATGACGAGAGCTGGGTCTTGCAGGAAATGAAGAAGAATGTGCGCAAGATATTCTGGTTTAACCCGGAACCCGAAAGGAGATGGGGAGTGGGCGACAGCCGGATCTATGAATATCAGAAACACTGTACCCGGGTTTTTGAATGCTCCACCCTGATGAGTTTGGAAAAAGCCATAAGCCAGTTATGACGAGGCAAAAAGATGTGCTTTGTTTCTTAAGAGGGTGGGATTCCTACTGGCAAAACGGCGGCGAATTTAAGTTTGCGATGTTGAAATAATATACCGGAAAGGGAGGAAAATATGGATAGGCCGTTGGAAAAAGAACTGCCGGTCAAGCTGTACAGGTATTTCCAGGAGAATACCATGACCGGAGTTGCATCTACGGTGGACGAGGAGGGTTTTCCCCATGGCGCTCCCATGTCCATGTTTTATGCTCTGGACCCCGGGACCATGCTGATGGCGGTCCAGAATGGTTCTGTCACCTTCCTGAACGCCTGCCGCAGCGGTCGGATAGCCCTCACATTTATCAGCGGCGGCGACCTGGCCGTAACTATTCAAGCCCGGGTGCAGGTATTACGGGAAAACATGGAGAACAGTAAATATATGGGTATACTTTATTTAGAGCTACAAAACGTAAGGAGCAATGTGGCCCAAGATGTAGAAATCAAGGAAGGACTGGAACTGGTCTTCCGGTCCCAGCGCTGGAGAGAATACATAGGCTGGATACTGGGGGAACTTCACAGTTATACCCGTGGGAGCAATGGCGAGTTAATCAAAGGCGAATCCAACAACCATGGAGGGTGGATTTGACCTGGGCTGGCTTTACCGCAACCAATAGTCTTTTTGCCGCGGTGGGTTGTAACTGATCCACAGTTTCTTACGTTGTTAAAGAGAGATAAGGAGAGATGCAGGTGACAGGTCGGGACAGGATAGGCAGCCCGTCATTTACGGCAGTAAATGCTTTGATTCCCGTGGTGGAATTGCAGAATTTGCGGCAGTATTTCAACAAGCTGAAGTACCAGGAAGCAGCCGAATATATCGTAGCGTCGGGTTTGGAACTGGCCCATTTCTACTTCAAACGGGATGATCCCTTTGCTTGCTTCTGCTACTACCGGGATCTGGTATGGATAGATATTCCCGTTTTTACCCGGGAAGGCCTGGAGTCATTTCAGATAATGCAATTAATCGAATTTGAAGAACAACGGGTCAAAGACTGCATCAGCCGGGGAGACTTCAGAACCGTGTTTTACATTGCAGATAAACGCATAGCCCTGCTGGTCTTTGAAGAGCTCTTTGACTCCATTCCCGATGAGGACAAATATGACCATTTCTGGTTCATTTACTCCCGCTGCGGCTTGGGATTGGATGACTTTCCCCCCGGATATATCGAAGAAATCCAGCGCTTCCGGACCGGTCCCCTGGAAATGCCCGGCGATCACTCGGGGCTGGAAATATACCGGGGGCAATCCGAACCGCGATCCACCCCCATCCATAGAGAATATTCCTGGACCGTGGACCTGAATACCGCCATCCGCTTTGCGGTGGAGCAGGGAGGAGAAACCCGGGTCTACAAAGCCCTGATTGATAAACAGGATGCCGCCGCTTATATCAAGCGCAAAAACGAAAAAGAAATAGTGGTCTATCCCGGCCGGCTTCGAGACATAGAACCGGTCAAACTACTCAGCATTGCTGACCTGAAGCCCGAAATGGAGCGCCGGGGAGTCATTGAGCGCTATCATTACTATGCGCAGCGGCTGAAGAAAGAATATTTCTACCGACCGGAAGGCACTCATGGCATCATGCATACCCGCCGGGTGCTTATGCTAAATCTAGTATTAAGCACCCGCCTTAATATCTCCCCGCGCCGGTTGAACATACTCTGCACCGCTGCCCTGTACCATGATATAGGGCGGATCAACGACAATGTCGATCCCGGGCACGGGGTGGAGAGTTTCCGCAGGGCTCGGGAGATGGGGCTGATAAACCTGCTGGGAAGCTCTGACCAGGAAATACTGCGCTATATCATAGAAAACCACTGCATCAACGATCAAAAGGCCCGGGAGCATCTGCCCCAATATGCTCTCCCGGATCTGCAGGAAAGCCAGGAGCTCTTTGACATCTTTAAAGACGCGGACGGACTGGACCGGGTCAGGATCAACGATCTGGACCAGAGGCAGCTCAGAACCGATGAGGGAAAAAACCTGCTGCTGGTAGCCCGGCAATTGTTCCATGATTTCAATTCGATTTTTTGATGGTGCGAATAGTTTCCATTTGCGCTTCGGGACAAAAGGCATTCCTGTCTTTGACAGTTGAGAGAGAAAAACCGCTTGGATAAAGCCGAAAATATGG